>JAFQOR010000024.1 GCA_017403125.1 Alistipes sp.
CTTGTTTGTGGCGTACTTTTCTATCTGATATACTGTGTTGTCGGGCGTATAACCCTCGTCGAGTGAGTCTAAGTAGTGAAGCATGGCATTGCGCACGCTAATGTTGGTTGGGCGTAATTGTTGAGCCGCTATATCTTTATCTATATAGCTCTTCTGAATGTAGCTACACATGGCAACACGATACATGTGTCCCTCCTCCAATGTGTCGAATATGACATCCGTTGCATCGGGCATCTCTGCCGGAGTGTCACCAACGATAATGGTGTAGGGTACATCCGAGCGGAAGTAGTTGTAGTGTGACTCCTTATCGTAGTTTGTTGCCGAACCGCTGTTGTACTTGTCGAGAATCATGGTGCGTAGCTGCTCGGTGCTCATCTCACCAACGTATATTGTTGATTTATAGGGGTCGTTGTTGTATATGTCCCCACGCGTGATGTCGCCCTTTGGAATGTTGGGCAGGCGTATTCCGCCATAGTGATATATCGAGATTTCGGGGACAAAACCATCGTCGTAGGGGTAGTTTGCCAATGCAGCTATGGTGAGATTTGCAACACCGTCGCGATTGGCAAAGTCGTTGGCATGACCCTCGATAATATTCAGTTCGGGCGAGAGGCTCTTGATGTAGGCCACTTGCTCGGCAATATCCTGCTTGGCGGCATACTCCTCGATGTTGATTTGATAATACTCTACGCTCCGAATTTCGCCTTCGCACACTTCGATGTCGGCAATCGTAGCATACGCTATGTCGCGATTATTTTGTGAGATTTGTATGTCGTTTAATGTTGTATTTGTAGTGTCATGGCTGTGACCCCCGGCTATCCAATCGTAGGTGGGATTGCGCTCGGCAAGGAGTCTATCAACCTCGTAGCCCATGTGTGACAGCAGTACGCTAAAATCGCTCTTGCTTGCAACAGCGTCTGCTATCTCAAATGCGGTGTTAATATCACTTGTAAATGAGAAACTTGCAAGTTTCTCGGCATCTCCCAGAGGGGTGCCGTTCTGGTCGGTATCAACTACTCCTACAAAGGCTATGTCGATGCCGCCAATCGGGATTATGATATAGGGCTCGATGCTCTCCATCTCGACGTTGGGCGTGACGTTTGCGCATACGTATCGGAAGTCCGATGCCTCCATCATTCGATTCAGTGCCTCGTGGCCGTTGTCGAACTCGTGGTTGCCCAGTGTAACGACGTCGTAGCCCACGCTATTCATCAGTTCGATCATTGGTACCCCCGGCTCCACATAGTCATCGACAAAGGCGTTGCCCGAGACTCTATCTCCGGAGTCCACAACCAAAACCTCGCCAAGCGCCTCATACTCCTCGACAAGCGAGGCGAGCTGTGGCATAAGGTTGATGTTGGCGTGCATATCGTTGGTCGAAATGATGTAGATATGTTCGCTATCGACGGCGTTATCTTGGGCGCACGAAGTGGCAAAAAGAGGTATAATTGCCGATAAAAGTAGAAATTTTTTCATATCATGTAATTTTATGTGGTACAAATATATAAAAAATTACTATCTTTACACGTTGTTTAATACAAAAATAGAGTAAACCGAGATATGCAGATGATAGAGGTGATATGCTTAAACAATGGTGAACGCCGCAGTGTGGCGTTGGGTACGACGCTTGCCGATATTCTTGACATGGTGAGGTTGGAGAGTGAGTTGCCGATACTCGTGGCTCGCGTGAATAACCGCTACAAGGAGCTCCGTTATCGTGTCTATAAGCCTATTACGGTGGAGTTTTTGGATATGACGAGCTTCGAGGGCTACCGCACCTATCAGCGTACCATCTCATTTGTTATGCAGCGTGCATCGTTGGAGCTCTTCCCCGATAGGAAGCTCCGCATACGTCATACGCTGGGCAGTGGCTTCTACTGTGAGTTCGACGAGAGCGCAAAGTGCGACGAGCGCGAGTTGAAAGAGTTGGAGCAGCGCATGCGGGATATTGTGGCCGCCGACATCCCTATTCTGCGTCGCAAGTGTCTTACCGATGAGCTGCGTAGTGAGTATGCAAAGTATGGAATGGAAGATAGCATCGAACTCCTCAATACCCGTCCTCGACTATATAGCTCTGTGAACTACATGGAGCATATGCCCGGTTACTTCTATGGAACGTTAGCGCCCTCGACCTCGTATGTCGAGCGATTCAGCCTCGCGCCATACTACAACGGATTCTATGTCGCTTTGCCACAGCGAAACAATCCCGAGAAGATTACGTCTAACATCAAGCTCGACAAGATGTTCGACATCTTCCACGAGTATCAAATGTGGATAGATATTATGGGAGTCCCAACGGTAGGCGACCTGAATCGTCGTGTTATGGAGGGCGATGCGAGCGAGTTGATTAAGATTGCCGAGGCGTTCCACGAGAATAAGATAGCCTCGATAGCACGTTCGGTGGCGAGCGCAAATGTCGAGCATGGTGTGCGCATGGTGCTTATCTCGGGGCCCTCGTCGAGTGGCAAGACCACATTCTCGAAGCGCTTAGGTGTACAGCTTCGCGTCTTGGGCTTCGAGCCGGTGCTTATAGCCTTGGATGACTACTTCGTCGAGCGCGATAAAACGCCATTGGGTGAGGATGGTAAGCCCGACTTCGAGGCGTTGGAGGCGATAGATTTGGCTACGCTCAACGACCATTTGGAGCGTTTGTCGCGTGGCGAGAGCGTAGATATTCCGCGCTACAACTTCCTCACGGGCAAGCGTCAGTGGCACGAGCAGCCACTGCAACTTACCGAGCGTTCGATACTTATCATGGAGGGTATTCACGCGCTGAACCCGCGCCTGACACCTGGTGTGGTCGATGAACATAAGTTCAAGATCTACATCTCGTGTTTCACGTCGGTGGCTATGGATAACTTCTCGCGCATACCGACAACCGACAACCGTATGTTGCGTCGCATGATACGCGACAACGCCACACGAGGCAACGACGCTATGCGCACGTTGCAGATGTGGCCCAAGGTGCGTCGTGGCGAGGAGCGACACATATTCCCCTATCAGGAGAATGCCGATGTTATGTTTAACTCGTCGCTCTTCTACGAGATTTCGGTGTTGCGAGCTATCGCAGAGCCGCTGTTGCGTAGTGTGCCGGATACGGCGCCCGAGTATGCCGAAGCACATCGCATGCTTCACTTCTTGGATAACTTCACACCCATCGAACCCGACGAGATACCGCCAACATCGCTTTTGAGGGAGTTTATCGGCGGCAGCTCGTTCAAATATTAAGCAATTGAGAGAAGAGAAGTTAGTGATAAAGAAAAAGAGATAGACTTTTTAATTAGGTAAAACTAAAATTTAACAACTAATAACAATCAACAATGAAAACCTTTGACAGTTTTGTGGACCGTCACACCGGTCTTAATTCATCAGAAGATTTGTCGCAGATGCTCGCAACAATTGGCGTAGCTTCGGTTGAGGAGCTCTTGCAGCAGGTTATCCCGCAGAATATCCGTTTGAAGAGGGAGCTGGACCTTCCGGAGGCTATGAGCGAGTATGAGTATGCAGCACATATCGCAGCTTTGGCAGCCAAGAACCGTACACTCCGTTCGTTCATCGGTATGGGCTACTATCCGAATGTTGTGCCCGCCGTGGTATCTCGCAACGTATTCGAGAACCCCGCATGGTACACCTCATATACCCCCTATCAGGCGGAGATTTCGCAGGGTCGTTTGGAGGCACTGCTCAACTATCAGACTGCAATCCTCTCGCTCACGGGCATGGAGGTTGCCAACTGCTCGTTGCTCGACGAGGCAACAGCTACTGCCGAGGCTATGCTCATGATGTATGCTATGCGTTCGCGCGAGGCTGTAAAGCAGGGCCGTAATCAGCTCTTTGTGGATGAGAACATCTTCCCGCAGACGCTCGACGTGTTGCTTACACGCTCCGAGCCCTTCGGCATCGAGATTATTCGCGACGACTATGCTACCTATAAGTTCACGGGCAAGGAGTTTGGTGCTGTTGTTCAGTATCCCGCAGCCAATGGCGAGGTGCGCGACTACGCCGCCTTTGCAGCTGCTGCACACGAGGCAGGTGCAGCCGTGACGGCTGTTGCCGACCTCTTGGCTTTGGCACTCTTGAAGTCGCCCGCAGAGTGGGGCGCCGACATTGCGGTAGGTACATCACAGCGTTTGGGTTGTCCCATGGGCTTTGGTGGCCCGAGCGCAGGTTACATGGCTACGCGCGATAGCTACAAGCGTCAGATGCCGGGTCGTATCATCGGCGTGTCGGTAGATCGCTTGGGCAACAAGGCGTTGCGTATGTCGTTGCAGATGCGCGAGCAGCACATCAAGCGCGAGAAGGCTACATCGAATATCTGTACTGCACAGGCGTTGATGGCATCGATGGTTGGTTTCTACTGTATCTATAACGGTAAGGAGGGCTTGCAGCGTGCCGCTATGACGGCTCACACGGCAGCTCTTACCGTGAAGGAGGCATTGGAGGCTATGGGCTATGTGGTACGCACCAAGGCTCTGTTCGATACATTGGAGGTCGAGGCAGAGGCTTCGGTAATTCAGGACATCGCTCTTGCTCGCGAGATTAACTTCTTCTATCCTGCCGATGACTGCGTGCGTATCTCGTTCGACGAGGTTACTACCGACAAGGAGTTGCAGAGCGTCGTAGATATCTTCGCAGAGGCTCGTGGCAAGAAGTCGAAGAGCGTGAAGCGTGTGGAGTGCGCCGCTATTGCCGACGATGTTAAGCGTAATACGGAGTTCTTCGCCGAGAGTATCTTCAACAAGTACCGCACCGAGACCGAGATGATGCGTTACATCAAGCGTTTGGAGTTGCGCGATATCTCGTTGATGAACTCAATGATTTCGCTTGGTTCATGTACAATGAAGCTCAATGCAGCACAGCTCATGCAGCCGCTGTCGTTGTCGGGCTTCCAGAATATGCACCCCTTTGCTCCTGCCGATCAGGCGGAGGGCTACAGGCAGCTTATCTCGGAGTTGGAGGGCTATTTGGCAACTATCACCGGCTTTGCAGGTTGTACGTTGCAGCCCAATTCGGGTGCTGCGGGTGAGTACACCGGTTTGATGATGATTCGCGCCTACCACCAGAGTCGCGGTCAGGGCTATCGTAATGTTATCCTCATCCCCTCGTCGGCACATGGTACTAACCCTGCGTCGGCAGCTATGGCAGGTATGAAGATTGTTACCGTGGCGTGCGACCAGAACGGTAATATCGATGTTGAGGACTTGAAGAAGAAGGCCGAGGAGCACAGCTCGGAGTTGTGTGGTTTGATGGTTACCTATCCCTCGACACACGGCGTATTCGAGAGTCGCATCCGCGACATCGTAGATGCGGTACACGATGCTGGTGGTCAGGTATATATGGATGGTGCCAATATGAATGCACAGGTTGGTCTTACCAACCCCGGATATATCGGTGCCGACGTATGTCACCTCAATCTTCACAAGACCTTTGCTATGCCTCACGGTGGCGGTGGCCCCGGCGTAGGTCCTGTTTGCGTTGCAGAGCACTTGGTTAAGTTCCTTCCCACGCACTCGCTCATGGAGACAGGTGGTGAGGAGGGTATCACTGCCGTATCGGCATCACCTTGGGGCTCGGCGATGTTGTTGCCCATCACCTATGGTTACATCCGTATGCTCGGCTTCGAGGGCTTGCGTCGCTCGACCGAGATGGCTATCGTAAATGCTAACTACATGTCATCGGCATTGAAGGATGAGTATCGTACCTACTACTCTGGTGAAACAGGACGTGTAGGCCACGAGATGATTCTCGACCTCACCCGCTTCAAGCACGACTACAATATCGATTGTGGCGACATTGCACACCGTCTTATGGATTATGGTTACCACGCGCCTACGCTCTCGTTCCCCGTACACGAGACATTGATGGTCGAGCCTACCGAGAGTGAGTCGAAGGCGGAGATGGATCGCTTTATCGAGGCACTTATCAAGATTAAGCGTGAGTGTGAGCAGGCGGCACGCGAGGGTAATGCCGACAACGTTGTTGTCAATGCTCCTCACACCGCACGCGAGCTTGCTGGTGAGTGGTCGCACCCCTATTCACGCGAGGAGGCAGCATTCCCCTTGGAGTGGATTGTTGAGGGTAAGTTCTTCCCCTACGTAACCAAGATCGACAATGGTTATGGCGACCGTAACCTCATTTGCCGTTGCATGGAGTAGTGGTATAGGTTGATAATTTTTGGAGTCGGCTGAAATTGTTTTTGGCCGACTCCAAATTTTTATGATGTGACCATTATTGGATGCAGAGTATGGCTTTATTGAAATAAATGTGTTATATTTGCGCACTCTTTTTACCGGAAAATTCAAAAATCAAGATAATGAAACGACTATTTATGTTGGCTATTGCGAGTATGGTAATGCTCAATGTAGCGTGTGATGACAAGCAGGAGACGTTGCCTGTTGTGATGACACTCACTTCGTCATCGGTGATGGATATCGACGACAAGGGTGGCGAATTGGTTATTACATACGAGCTTACGAATGTGTCATCTACCGATAATTTGCAGATTATTACAGCTGCCGATTGGATCGATGTAAAAGATAAGTCGGCTGTGGGAAGAATTGAGCTCACGATTGATGCTAACCACGAGGAGAGTAACCGTATGGCTCCCGTTATCGTGACATATGCCGATCAGCGTTTCGATGTAGAGGTGCGTCAGAGTGCAAAGCAGTCGCAGGGTGTGGGCTTTGTTCTAACCTCTTCCGATACGGTTGAAGTGAATCGTGCCGGAGGTATCGTTGAGGTGAATTATACCATCGAAAATGCTCTTATTGGAGAGGAGGTAAGTGTCGAAACCGACGCAGATTGGATTAGTGTCTATGACCGCATGAGCTATCAGAAGGTTGTCCTCTCGGTAGCAATCAATACCGAGAACGTTGAGCGTTCGGCCGATGTTGATTTCTTCTATGGTGGCGAGTCGTTCACGGTGACTATTCAGCAGACGGGTGACGGCCAGATTATCTTCAATGCCGCCAAGATTCATGGTTACTATTATGGCGAGCAGTTTTCGCCCGGTGCAGGTAACTATTGGATTATTTTTACCGATAACGGTTACGATGAGAATGGCGCAACTATCCCATACTCGACGTATTATCGAATCGATGCCTACGGTGAGATCTATGATGGAGATGCTACCGAGGTAGAGGTCCCCGTGGGTACCTATGAGTTCGACATTGAGAATACGGGTGACAAGGGTACTTTTGCTGACGATAACAGTAGCTACTATGTGACTGATGCCGATGGTAGGAGTCGAGACCCTCGTCACTATCAGTCGGGTAAGTTGGTTGTTGAGCAGAATCGTATGACGCTTACGGTCATAATCGACGGTGTGGAGCATAGTGTTGTGTATGAAGGTCGAGGTAAATTGAAGAATGTGTCGGATGAGCGAATGGTAACTACTACACTTGTCGATGATTATGCTGCTGATTTGAGTGACCACCATCTTCTCTTCGAGAACTTTGGCGACTACTACGATTTTGGCTTCCAGAATTGGCTGGTCGTAATTCGCCCTAATGCAACGGTTGGTGACAACTTCAATTTCGATATTATCACTGCCTATCAGAAGGTGGAGCAGGGCTTCCTTGGCGACTATGTTGGTGCCGACGTGCTAAAAGCGAGTTCGTATATCTACGGATTCCTATTCGAGGGCTATATGCAGGCAAGTTGGTTCTATACCACCGATGCACAAGGCACGCCTGTGGATGTAGCGCCGTTACGCGAGGGCAATGTAAGCATGTATGATAATGGTAATGGCACGATAACCATCGACATCGACGTGCGTGACGAGATTCGTAATAAGATTACCGGAAAGTGGGTTGGTGAGTTGCCCGAGGCATCGCCAGCTACCGTTTCGCGCAGCATCGTTGTTATGCAGTAGGATTTGTAGCATGTGGAGCAGTCGGCACCGATGTTCCAAAGATATGGTGGAGAGAAGCTATTCCGCATGGTCGGGGTAGCTTTTCTCTATTTTATTTGCGAAAAATTTGGCAACTCGGGGTTAAGTTTCTATCTTTGTCCGCCCGATATATATGCGGAAAATAAAAAATTAAAAATATAGAGATTATGAAAGTAGCAGAGAACAAGATGGTGAGCGTAGATTACAAGCTCACCGTAGATGGTCAGATTGCAGATCAGTCACAGCCCGGTCAGCCTTTGCAGTTTATCTGTGGCTTCGGCATGTTGCTCCCCAAGTTCGAGGAGGCGGTTATGGGCAAGGAGCCCGGAGAGTCGGTATCGTTCACGTTGGAGGCAAAGGATGGCTATGGAGAGGTTATCCCCGAGGCTATCGTCGAGCTCCCCAAGAGCGTATTTATGATGGACGGTAAGGTTGCCGATGAGATATTGTTCGTTGGTAGCCAGATTCCTATGGCTACTGCCGAGGGTCAGCACATGATGGGTGTTGTCAAGGAGGTTAAGGAGGAGAGTGTTATGATGGACTTCAACCACCCTATGGCAGGCAAGACTCTTAACTTCGACGTTACTGTTGTTGATGTTCGCGATACTACTCCCGAGGATCTTGCACAGCTCACAGGTGGTGGCTGCGGTTGCGGCGACTGTGGCGGCGGTGAGTGCGGCGAGGGTTGCGACTGCGGTGGCTGCCACTAATAGGTGGGTGATATAGACCAATCAAATATGTAGAATAGGGGGCATCCGACACGCGGATGCCCCCTATTGCTTTTAGTGTAAATATCGACGGCTATTACATGCGTAACCAGCGACCAAGCTCGCGCCACGAGGGGCGCTTGCCGTGCATGAAGATACCTATACGATAAATCTTTGCTGCAACCCACGCTACTACTACGAATGAGAGATAGAGTGTTACGAGCGAGACGATAATCTCCCACGTAGGTATGCCAAAGGGTATGCGTGCAATCATCACGATTGGTGATGTGAAGGGTATTATCGATGCCCAAAATGCTATTGGCGAGTTGGGGTCGTTGAATACCGACATCATGATTATGAGAGAGAGGATTATGGGCATCATGATGATGGTGTTGAACTGCTGTCCATCCTGCACTGAATCTACTGCCGAACCGGCAGCTGCATAGAGTGAGGCGTAGAGTAGGAAGCCTCCGAGGATGAAGAGTATGAGGTAGGCGAAGAGCGACGCTATGTAGCCCGTGTCGCCAAGTGTGCCTACCAATGCCTGCATCATCATGTCGTTCGAGGCTGCGACCTCTGCCGAGAAGAGTGCCGGTATGAGGAATTTCGAAGCGGATATGATCAACACTGCCCATACGGCAATCTGCGTAAGTGCAACAAGGGCGATACCCAGAATCTTGCCCATCATTATCTGGAATGGCGTGCAACTGGTCACCAAAACATCTATAACGCGGCTCGACTTCTCCTCTACGACCGACGTGAGCACCATTTGACCATAGAGGATAATCACCATATAGAGCAACATGCCTAAAATCATGCCCAGCGCGTAGTTTATGCCCGATGACGATGACTCCATCGCCTCCATATCACCAGTGCCGTTGTTTATGCGGGTGCGGATATCAATGTTGGTCTCTACGCTCTGCATCACACGCTCCAAACTATCAACGTCGTAGCCCAACTCTGCGAGCTTGTTACGCTTGACAATCTCGTTCAGTTGTTTGGAGATGCTCTCCTCGATGACGGGTGTCGATGAGCTGTTCGAGATGAGTGTCACCGAGTCGCGTGCCTCGATGTCGCTACCTATGTAGAGTATGCCGAATACACCACTCTGCTCGCCATATATGCGACATGCATCCTGTATCGAGAGGTCGTTGTGCTCGATATATTGAACTTCGGGCGTAGGTGTAAGATTCTCGGCAACAACGCCCGTACGGTCGATGACGACAATCTGTTTCTGCTCCCCACCACCATACATCATCATAAGTGAGGGAGCTACCATCAGCCCTATCATCAGCAGAGGCATGAGCAGCGTGGTGATGATGAATGACTTTTTGCGAACACGCTCCGAAAATTCGCGAACTATAATAAGTTTGGTCTTATTCATGGTCTCTAATTATTTATAGAACATCCCTTAAAGTGTCCCGTTTACGGCACGAATGAAGATGTCGTTCATCGATGGCATAACTTCGTTTATCGAGCGCAGCCCGCAGTGGTCGTTTAGACGGGCTATCACCTCGCGTACGTCTTCGTCCTTGGGTATGTGAATCTTGCTTCGTGTGTACCCTCCCACGATGCCCTCGCTCTGCCCAAGCAATTGTGCTATGGGGGTAATGGCCTCTGCCAAGGTTTGCGAGTTGCTGCGATGAATAACCTCGAAGACATTGCCTCCGGCGGTACGGCGTATCTCCTCGACCGAGCCCGAAAGAATGTTGCGCGACTTGTTTATAAGTGTCATGTGGTCGCAAATCTCCTCTACGGATGCCATGTTGTGTGTCGAGAGTATGATTGTGGCACCTCTGTCGTGCAGACCCAGAATCTCATCTTTTAGCAGGTTGGCGTTTATGGGGTCGAAGCCCGAGAAGGGCTCGTCGAAAATCAGTAGTTTTGGCTCGTGTACCACCGTTGATATGAACTGCACCTTCTGCGCCATGCCCTTCGACAAATCTTCAACCTTGCGTCCCCACCACTCATCGAGTCCGAGTCGTAAGAACCAATTATGGAGCCGCCTCTCTGCCTCGCGTCGAGACATGCCTTTTAGGCGCGCAAAAAATATGGCTTGTTCGCCCACGCGCATCTTCTTATAGAGTCCACGCTCCTCGGGCATATAACCTATGTGGAAGATATCTTCGGCCTGCATAGGCTTGCCATCGAGTAGCACCGAGCCACTATCGGCAAGTGTAATGCGATTTATGATGCGAATGAGCGTGGTTTTGCCAGCGCCATTAGGTCCGAGCAATCCATACACCGCACCGCGAGGTACCGATAGCGATACATCGTCCAACGCCCTATGTCCGGTGTAACTCTTCGAGATGTGCTCGACTTGTAGAATGTTGTCCACCATCTGTTTCGTTGTTGAGGAATATTTCAAAAATTAGTAAACAAGTTGTTTGTTGTCAAGAGGCTATATTTCAGCTGATTGGGGAATGTTTTTCTTGATGTGTTTCTTGTTTTTGCTCCGTTACAAAGCCGGCATCGAGTCCTCGTAAATAATAATAGATCTAACCAGACTAATGCTCCAACCCAATTCGACCTAATTTATAGAACCTCTCCTGACTACATACATGTTAAAACCTATTGCAAATATACTATTTTTTCAGGATTATTCTCCTCTGCGGATTATTTTTTTGTCTATATTTGGATTTAGTATAAAAAAATTGAAAAACTTTTTTTGTTTTTCGAGTTTTCTTGCCTATATTTGTGGCGTTAAAATGTGTTAAAAGTGCCATGACTCAACGTGAAGTAATAATTGAACAGGCGATGAAGATGTTCGTGTCGCAAGGTGTCAAAGCTGTGCGTATGGATGATATAGCGCAGTCATTGAGCGTATCGAAGAGAACGTTGTATGAGCTGTTCGGAGATAAGGAGGAGTTATTGTACCAAAGTATCAAGTTCTACATCGACAAGTGCAATAACCATCGCAAGCATCAGGTGAAGGAACTCAATAATGGCCTGGAGCTGATAATGATAAGTTTGCGTGATATGGTGTCCGAAGCCCCCGTATCGGGCAGGTTGCGTCGTAATCTGCGTCGCTTCTATCCGCAGGTACACCAGCGTCTCGACAGCGAGTCGCACGGTGAGATAAAGGAGGGACTACGTAGGTTGTTGGCGCAGTGTGTCGAAGATGGGTTTATGATGCCGACGTCGAATTGCGATTTCGTGGTAAACATACTCTACGATAGTGTGCAGGGAGCAATCGTCTTTGATGGTAGAAACGAGGCACGTGACTCGATGGAGCATATCTCGCTGCTATCGTATGCCATCGTAATCTTTATCAGAGGTTTGTGTACAAAGAAGGGTGTTGAGATTATCGACAAGTGTTTTGTGAAGTACTTTGGCAATATTCCGGCACCGGATACGTTATCAAAGGCGTAAAGTGCCTTATTATAAATAGGTGTAGCATATACAAATAACAATACAATAAATAAGATGAAAAAGTTTTTGATGTTAATTTCTCTGGGCATGGTGTCGATAGGCGTGGCATCGGCTCAAACAGAGGTTCGTTTGGACGACGGTTTGTCGTTGGACGAGGCAATCGAGATTGCCCTAACCGACAACCCCACGGTAGTTGTGGCGGACAAGGAGGTTGAGCGTTATGACTACGTCTATAATCAGGTAAAATCTTCACTCTATCCCCAAATCGATGCTTCGGCACAATATGCCTTGTCGATTCGTCGTCAGGAGATGGCCGAGGGTCTGTCGTTTGGTGGTAAGAATACCTTTAATCTTGCCGGCAATGTATCGTTGCCGCTCTTTGTTCCTTCGGTATATCGTCAGATGAAGATGACGCGCACGCAGATGGCTACGGCTGTTGAGAGTGCACGCGCAAGCCGTATCGATATGGTGGCTGCTGTGAGGGCTGCCTACTACAATGTGTTGCTTGCCCAGCAGTCGCTCGAAGTGTTGCTCGAAGCAAAACTCACAACGCAGCGCGTGGTGGATAATACCGAGGACCTCTATGAGAATGGTCTTGCTTCGGAGTACGACTACCTGACAGCCAAGGTGCAGTTGAGCAATCTCGAGCCCCAGATTTTGCAGGCACGTAACGGTATCGAGATTACCAAGTTGCAACTTAAAATGTATCTCTCGTTGCCCGAGGAGGTTGAGTTCGATGTTGAGGGCTCGCTCGATGATTTCAAGCAGCAGGTGTTGCTTGGTGGCGATTACAACGAGGCGGCAGATTTGGAGAACAATACCACGTTGAAGACTTTGGATTTGCAGCTCGATTTGCTCGACCATCAGGAGAAGTTGATTCAGACAACGCGCATGCCGACAATTGCTGCATTTGGCCAGATATCATATATTGGTCAGGAGCGCATCGATTTGAGTAAATTTATGGGTGGTGGCGCAGGTGCAGGCACAGCTGCGGCTGTCGAGCAGTCGAAGTTCTGGTGGCAGTATCCCATCTCTGTCGGTGCACAGATTTCGATACCCATTTTTGCGGGCTTGAAGAAGACAAACCAGTTGCGTGAGGTGCGCAACCAGCGTGCGCAGCTCGAGATACAGCGCGGCTACGCCGAGGATGGCATCCGTTTGCAGATTCAGCAGTCGGTAAACACATTGCTCACAGCGCGTGAGACGATGCTTGCCAACGAGCTTACCGTAGCGCAGGCGGAGAAGGCATACCAGATTTCATATACACGCTATGATGCGGGAGCAGGTACCATTCTGGAACTTAACAGCGCACAGCTTTCGCTGACACAGGCACAGCTCAACTATTCGCAGTCGATTTACGACTACCTTTCGGCTTACGCAGAGTACAAGAAGGTACTTGGCAACGAGAACGAGTTGTACGATGTTGAGTAAGCGGAGTCACAAACATGTAGGTAAAGAAAATAAAACATATAAAAGTTTATGAAGAAGAGTTTAATGTTGATTGCTGTGGCTGCTATGATGGTAGCGTGCAGCTCAAAGCCCGAGGCAAAGAGTGCCGCAGGGGATGTAAACACGGTGGTAGAGGTTAAAACTGCGAAAACGGTAGTCGAGAACATCGAGCTTGTCGAGACCTACACTGCCGAGATTAAGGCATTCAAGGAGAACGATGTAACACCCGCAGCACAGGGTCTGCATATCGACCAAATTAAGGTTGATGTTGGTGACCGTGTGAAAGAGGGTGAGGTTATCGTAACCCTTGATCAGACTACGCTCAAACAGCAGGAGTTGAATCTTGCAACGTTGCAGGATAGCTACGACCGTATGAAGCCTGTTCACGATGCAGGTGGCGTATCGGATCAGCAGATGATAGAGTTGGAAAATACGCTTAACTTGCAGAAGGAGGTTGTTGATCAGCTTCGTAAGAACTCTACAATCGAGTCTCCTATCTCGGGTGTGGTTACCGCACGTAACTTCGAGGAGGGCGACTTGTTTGCAGCTATGCCTATCTTGCACATCATGCAGATTGACAAGTTGAAGGTTATGGCCTATGTCTCGGAGCAGTTCTATCCCAACGTTAAAGTGGGTCAGAAGGTTATCATTGAGGTAGATATCTTCCCCGGTGAGCAGTTCGAGGGTCATGTATCGCGCATCAATCCCGCATTGGATGCTGCTACGCGTACCTTTGGTGTGGAGGTTACGATTCCCAACAGCAACGAGCGTCTTCGCCCCGGTATGTATGCACGTACAACCTTTGTCATGGGTGAGCGCCAGAGCATTATGGTTGATGATGTAGCCGTACAGAAGCAGTCGGGCTCATCGGAGCGTTTTGTGTATGTTGTAAAGGATGGTGTTGCCGAGTACCGTTTTGTTAAGGATGGTCGCCGCTTGGGTAACAAGGTAGAGATTCTCGATGGCTTGAAGGCCGGTGAGGAGGTTGCTATCACCTCGTTTGCACGTCTTATGGATGGACGCAAGGTTGAGGTTGTAAAATAGTTCCATAGCATTTAACGCAAAAAATCGTTTAGAGATGAAAATATACGAAACCGCGGTGCGAAAACCGATTTCGGTTGCACTAATATTTATTGGCATCGTATTCTTCGGCCTCTACTCGCTGACTAAACTTGGTATCGACCAATATCCCGATATCGAGGTTCCCTACATCAGCGTTATTACTACCTATCCTGGTGGTAATGCCGAGGATATCGAGACCAACATTACGCGTGTGTTGGAGGATCAGCTTAACTCTGTTGATAACCTCGAAAAGATTACTTCGAAGTCATCGGATAATGTCTCGATGGTTACGTTGGAGTTTGAGTACGGATGTGACCTTACCGAGGCTGCGAATGATGTGCGTGACGTTGTGAGCCGTACGCAGTCGCTTTTGCCGGATGATGTGGACTATCCTACGGTTATGAAGTTCTCGTCATCGATGATTCCAATCATGATGCTTTCGGTAACTGCCGACGAGAGCTATGCCGCACTCTACAAGATTCTGGATGATAAGCTCGTGAATGAGCTAAACCGTATCAACGGTATCGGTTCGGTGGCTATCATCGGTGCGCAGGAGCGTGAGGTGCAGGTCAATGTCGATCCCAAGAAGATGGAGGCGTATGGCCTTACGGTTGAGTCGCTTGGTGGTATTATCGCTGCCGAGAATATCAATGTACCTGCGGGTACTCTCGACCTTGGCGACCAGACCTTCAACCTCAAAGCCGATTTGGAGTTTGACGATAGCCGTGAGCTCCATGATATAGTAGTATCGAACCAGGGTGGTCGCACTGTGATGCTCTCGGATGTAGCAACCATCATCGATACGTTGGAGAAGGCTACTATGGATGAGCGTATCAACGGCCGTAAGGGTGTGCGTATCATCGTGCAGAAGCAGTCGGGTGCTAACTCGGTGCAGATTATCAACGATATTCAGGAGAAACTTACCGAGATTATTCCTACACTTCCGCCCGATTGTAAGGTAGAGACTATCTTCGAGTCGTCGCAGGAGATTAAGGATGCTATCAGCTCACTCACCGACACCATCATGTACGCCTTTATCTTTGTGATTTTGGTGGTGATGTTCTTCCTCGGACGTTGGCGTGCTACGTTCATCATCTGTTTGACCATCCCGATATCGCTTATATGCGCCTTTATCTATCTGTTTGCCACAGGCTCTACGCTTAATATCATATCGCTTTCGGCACTTTCGATTGCTATTGGTATGGTTGTGGATGATGCTATTGTGGTATTGGAGAATATTACTACGCACATCGAGCGAGGCTCGAAGCCGAAGGAGGCAGCTATCTATGCAACCAATGAGGTGTGGTTGTCGGTTATTGCCACAACACTTGTGGTTGTTGCCGTGTTCTTGCCCTTGACCATGAGTCCGGGTCTTTCGGGTATCTTGTTCAAGGAGTTGGGTTGGATTGTGACTATCGTGGTCTGTGTATCTACGGCTGCGGCAATCACGCTTACCCCTATGCTCTCGTCTTTGCTGCTAAAGCTCGATGGTGGTGTTCATACCTACAAGGGCATCGGCATTATCTACAAGCCTATCGATAAGTTCTTGGCATGGTTGGACCGTGTATATGAGCGTATGTTGCGCTTTGTGGTAAAGTGGCGTAAGAGTACGTTGTTGGTGCTTATGGCATTCTTTGCTGTGTCGTTGATGCTCGTGAGTCAGGTGCCTACGGAGTTCTTCCCGCCTGCCGATAATGCTCGTATCTCGATGATGGTCAAGATGCCGCAGAACGTGCATGTGGACTATACAAAGACGATTGCGCGACAGATAGACTCGCTCATTGCGGAGAAGTATCCCTACATCTATATGGTATCAACCTCGGCTGGTGAGAACTCATCGGATAACGCCTTTGCAGCTATGCAGACTACGGGCTCGCACATCATCAACTACACGATGCGTATGCCTCGTAAGTCGGAGATAGCTCGTCCTACAATCTTCGAGATTTCGGATGAGTTGCGTAAGGACCTTGCGGCTATCCCCGAGATTAAGGAGTTTACTGTTACGCCCGGTGGTCAGCAGGGTGGTATGTCGGGATCAAGTACCGTCGATGTAAAGGTCTTCGGCCACGATATGGTCAAGGCTATGGAGACGGCAAAAGATTTGCAGGTTAAACTTTCGGAGCTCAGCACATTGCGTGATGTCCAGCTCTCGCGTGAGGACCTCGAACCCGAGTACAACGTGGTATTCGACCGTGAGAAGCTTGCTTACTACGGTATGAACTCGGCAACGGCAGCGCAGTTTATCCGTAACCGTATCTATGGTTACGAGTGTACGAAGTATCGCGAGGATGGTGATGAGTACAATATTGTAGTACGCTATGCCGAGCCCTTCCGCGAGTCTATCGAGGAGGTTGAGAATATCACACTCTATACGTCAGCGGGACGCCCCATCAAACTTAAAGAGGTAGCGCGTGTCGAGGAGAGCTTCTCATCTCCCGAGATTGAGCGTGAGAATCGTCAGCGTATCATCACGGTGAAGGGTAGTGTTGGTGCCGGTGTAGCTCTTGGTGACGCTGTTGCCGAGGTTAATGCTCTGATGGCAGAGTACGAGACTCCGGCAGGTCTTACCTTGGAGCTTGGTGGTACCATCGAGGATCAGGGTGATGCGTTTAGCGATATTGGTATGTTGCTCGTGCTTATCGTCGTGTTGGTTTATATCGTGATGGCTACGCAGTTCGAGTCGCTTACCTACCCCTTCATCATCATGTTTACGCTGCCCTTTGCGCTCTCGGGTGTCTTCATCGCTCTGTGGATGACCAACACTCCGTTGTCGATTATCGCTCTTATTGGTGGTATCATGCTTGTGGGTATCGTTACGAAGAATGGTATCGTGCTTGTCGATTACATGAACCTCTTGGTTGAGCGTGGCTCTAACGTAGCAGATGCGGTTATCGCCGGTGGTAAGAGCCGTCTGCGCCCTGTGCTTATGACATCATTGACCACAATCTTGGGTATGGTGCCTATGGCAATGGGTATCGGTGAGGGCTCGGAGACGTGGCAGCCTATGGGTATTGCCGTTGTAGGTGGTTTGTTGGTATCGACACTGCTTACGTTGTTTGTTGTGCCCGCACTCTATTCTATGTTGGAGGGCCACAACCAGCGTAAGGCAGCTCGTAAGGCTCGTCTTGAGCAGCAGCAGGAGGCGTTCATACGTGAGCAGAATCGACAGAAGGAGCTCGCCGAGGCGCAGAACAATAAGTAGAGTAATAATCGTGTTGGTGGGGGTGGTGCAGCCCACCCCAGCCAATGTAAAACAGTAAAATAGGAATGAAAGCATTTTTTGTATCATATAATCAGGCGCTAACAGACCGTATCAACAAGATGTGGGATGACCATGGCGTGCGAGGCTTTACGCGTTGGGCTTTGACCGAGGGTCGTGGTAGCGTCGATGGCGAGCCTCACTACGGTACCCACGCATGGCCTTCGATGAACACTTCGGTTTTGGCCATTGTCGAGGATGAGAAGGTGCCCGAGCTTATGGAGGCGTTGCGCGAGATTGACTCTACAACCAAGATGCAGGGTTCGCGGGCCTTTGTATGGGATATTACGGAGTGTATGTAGTCTTTTAGGCTGGGGAGCGCGAGGAGTTTCAGCTCTCGAAGTCACACATGTTTTATGGGACAGACCGAAACGAATGTTTCGGTCTGTCCCTTTTTTTCGGCGCCATCCTCTCGCCAAAGGTTTGGAGAGAACCTAAATTTTTTCTACTTTTGTGGTATGAAACTCACATTCTTGGGTACGGGAACATCGCAAGGAGTGCCGGTTATCGGTTGTCGATGCGAAGTGTGTCGTTCAGCGGATGAGCGCGATAGACGCCTGCGCACGTCGGCCATGGTCGAAGTTGCGGGTAGAACTTTCGTTATCGATGCCGGGCCCGACTTTCGCCAACAGATGTTGCGAGCGGGTGTCGAGCGCGTTGATGCCATACTGCTAACGCATGAGCATAAGGACCATACGGCGGGTATCGATGATGTTAGGGCGTTTAACTTTGTGGATTATCCGACTATTCGTACCATGCATATCTATGCCAATGAGCCTACGGCAACAACGCTACTCAAAGATTTTGACTATGCCTTTGCCGAGAATAGGTATCGTGGCGTCCCTGTTATCGAGCTTCATACCATTAGCGAACATGAGCCGTTCAGTGTCTGCGGAGTGGAGATTATGCCCATTGTAGGTGAGCACTCCGACAGATTTCGCTCGGTGGGATATCGAATAGGAGGCATGGCATACCTTACCGATTTTAGTGGTATTAAGCCGGCGGAGGAGCAAAAACTTTATGGCGTTGAGTATTTAGTGGTCAATGCCTTGCGGTGGATGCCTCATGATTCGCATTTTTCGGTGGACGAGGCGTTGCAGCTCATTCATCGCGTACGCCCTCGATATGCCTATCTTACGCACATGTCGCACCACATTGGGCTTATGGCCGAAGTTCAATCTCAACTTCCGAAGGGTGTGATGTTTGCCTACGACGGCTTGACGGTTGATATTGATGATTAAAACAGAGAGTATAACTTATGGGAAAGTTTCTTAATGGAAAGGTTGTTGTCGTGACGGGTGCTTCGTCGGGCATTGGCGAGGCCATGGCACGCGAGTATGCCAAGATGGGCGCAAAGGTTGTGATGGCCGCACGACGCGAAGATGAGTTGAAGCGTATTGCAGACCAGATACGCGAGGCGGGAGGTGAGGTTGCCTATGCTGCGTGTGATGTGGTCAAGGAGGAGGATTGCAAGCACCTTATGCAGGTGGCAGTTGATAGCTTCGGTGGCATCGATGTGCTGATTTGCAACGCCGGCATCTCGATGCGCGCACTCTTCGATGATTGCGACTTGAAGGTGCTGCATCGACTTATGGATGTAAACTTCTGGGGAACGGTAAACTGTACGAAGTATGCGTTGCCGTGGTTGCAGAAGTCGCGTGGCTCGTTGGTGGGCATCTCGTCGGTGGCGGGTCTTCATGGCTTGCCCGGACGCACAGGCTATTCGGCATCGAAGTATGCTATGACCGGCTTCTTGGATACGATTCGTATCGAGAACTTAAAGAAGGGTCTGCACGTAATGACTGCATGCCCCGGCTTCACGGCATCGAACGTTCGTTTCTCGGCATTGACGGCAGATGGCTCACAGCAGGGCGAGACGCCGCGTAACGAGGCGAAGATGATGACTCCGGAGCAGGTGGCTCATATCGTCGAGCGTGGCATACGTCGTCGCAAGCGACTCTGCCTTATGGAGTGGGAGGGTCGCGGTACGCACCTCCTTAAAAAGTTCTGCCCCTCACTTGTCGATAAACTCTTCTACAAGGTGATGGCAAAGGAGCCCGATTCACCACTAAAATAGTGGTGTAGCGGAGTTGGTTTTATCATTATTACCCACAAAGATGTAATGCCAGCAGATAACAGTGGCGTATGTAGTGATATTCAATTCTCAATCCAGCACTATAATCTATTGCTCATCAATAAAATCGGCGGTGAAGTTCAATTCACCGCCGATGACGCATAGTCCGAAAAATTTGGACAATCGATATTTTTGTTATAGCCGTGGTCGAAGCCACTGCGCGTTACGTTATTACAAGCGCTCGAGCTTAACGGTGAAGTGACGCAACAACTCGGTCTCCCAAACGATCTTAACACCGCGAGTGATCTCGTGACGACGGTCATAAACGTTCTTCAACGCAGCTGCGATAACGTCCATGTGGTTGTTGGTGTAAGAGCGACGTGCGATGCACAAACGCAACAAGTCAAGACCACCAAAGCGGTTCTCATGAGTTACGGGGTCACGGTCTGCAAGGATGTAACCAATCTCGCAACCACGAACACCTGCCTCCAAGTAGAGCTCGATAGCCAATGTCTGTGCGGGGAACTCCTCCTTGGGAATGTTGCTTAATACCTTGTCGGCATCAACGAAGAGGGCGTGACCACCAACAGGGCGCTGGTAGGGAATACCATACTCGTCGAGCTTTGCTGCCAAGTACTGTACCTGCTTGATACGAGTCTCGATAGTCTCCAACTCGGTGTTCTCGTCCAAACCAACAGCCAAGGCTGCCATATCACGACCGTTCATACCACCGTATGTGAGGAAGCCCTCGAAGGGGATACAGAAACGCTTTGCGCCCTCGAACCAATCCTCGTGGCGTGTAGCGATGAAACCACCCATGTTTACAAGACCATCCTTCTTTGATGACATTGTCATACCATCAGCATAAGAGAACATCTCCTTGCAGATCTCCTTGATAGTCTTATCGGCATAACCCTCCTCACGAGTCTTGATGAAGTATGCGTTCTCAACGAAACGAGCAGAGTCGAATACAACACGCTTACCATACTTGTCGGCGATAGCACGTACATCGCGCAAGTTCTTCATTGATACAGGCTGACCACCGGCAGTGTTGTTAGTAATGGTAACGATGATGAAGGGAATCTTCTCGGCGTTCTCTGCCAAAGCCTTCTCAAGCTTTGCGCAATCTACCTCACCCTTGAAGGGAATCTCCAACTGCGTATCCTTCGCTGCATCGATAGTGCAGTCCAAAGCGGTAGCCTTACGAAATTCGATGTGACCCTTGGTAGTGTCGAAGTGTGAGTTGCCGGGGATGATGTCACCAGCCTTTACAAGGTGTGAGAACAATACGTTCTCGGCAGCACGACCCTGGTGAGTAGGGATAACATACTCAAAGCCGGTGATGTTGTAGATAGTCTCCTTGAGCTGGAAGAATGACTTTGAGCCGGCATAAGCCTCGTCACCTGTCATCATAGCTGCCCACTGGCGGTCACTCATCGCGCCGGTACCCGAGTCAGTAAGACAGTCGATGTAAACCTGCTCTGACTTCAAGCCGAAAAGGTTGTAGTGAGCCTCTTTGAGCCACTGCTCACGCTCTGCACGAGTGCTCTTCTTCAGGGGCTCTACCATCTTAATTCGATACGCTTCTGCAAATGGAATTTCCATAGTTGTGTAGTTTTTTTTAGGTTATTTATTAGTTTAATAATATATTCTTTTTCTGTGTAGCAATAGCTTATAATTCGCTAATATATGCACAATCAGTGACAAAGGTATGCAAAAATATAGTCAAATGCAAGCCTTGTGCAAAATATTTTTTTGTAGTATTAACCACCTATTGTTAGGCTGTTTTGGGCTTGTGTATGTTGTTCGACTACTGTTTTGCTACGAGAAGTTCCAATATCTGTATGGCATTCAGGGCTGCACCCTTGCGAATCTGGTCGGCTACACACCAAAATGTTATGCCATAATCGTTGCTTATATCCTTGCGGATGCGTCCTACATATACCGGATCGCTGCCCTGTACAAATAGGGGCATGGGATATCGTTTCTCATGGGGCTCATCGACGAGTACTATGCCCTTGGTATTTGCAAATGCCTCGCGTACATCCTCCACATTCAGTGGCTCCTCGGTCTCTACCCATATTGCCTCTGAATGAGCTCGCATCACAGGCACACGAACGCACGTTGCCGAGGTGCGAATATCAGAGTGCATGATTTTGCGTGTCTCGTAGAACATCTTCATCTCCTCTTTGGTGTAGTCATTCTCTTGGAACACGTCGATGTGAGGTATTAGGTTGTAAGCCAGCTGATATGCAAACTTCTCGACCTTGGGATCCTCGCCCTCGGCTATCGCCTTCTGCTGCTCGTAGAGCTCCTGCATGCCCGTGGCTCCGGCGCCACTTGCCGATTGGTATGTGGCGACATGAACGCGAGTGATATGCGATAGACGCTCTATGGCGCCCAATGCTACTACCATCTGTATGGTTGTGCAGTTGGGATTGGCAATAATGCGACGCGGAGCATTAAAGGCATCTTCGCCATTTACTTCGGGCACGACCAGAGGAATATCGTCATCCATGCGGAAGGCGCTCGAATTGTCAATCATAAATGCACCATACTTGGTGATAGTCTCGGCAAACTCGCGCGAGGTGGATGCTCCGGCAGATGTCAAAGCAACGTCAATATCTTTGAAGTCGTCGTTGTGTTGTAGCTCGCGCACTACGATATCCTCGCCGCGAAAGCGGTAGGTGGTGCCTGCGCTACGTTTCGAACCGAATAATCGAAGCTCCTCGATGGGCATGGGATGGTTCTCCAAGATTGAGAGAAACTCCTGACCTACGGCGCCACTTGCGCCAACAATTGCAATCTTCATAATATTAGCTATTTATCGGTTAAACATTACTTTTATGTGGGCTATACTTAAAGGGTTGTTTGGGTTCTATGTGTTGCGTATTAGTTAAAGAAGTCATCGCTTCCGTCGTCATAGTAGGTGCTGCTTCCGGTCGTATCCTCCATCTCTATTGGGCAACTGTAATCGGGTACGTTGGCCGATGGGATGAACTTATCCGAGCGCTCGATGCCGAATGTCCCGTCGTCGTATATCTTTGTTAGGAACTTTCCGGCAATGGGGAGTGCAAGGCGTGAGCCGTCTGCCGATGACGTGAGGTGAATATCGCTCTCGTCGCCACCTACCCACGAGCCCATAACGAGGTTGGGCAATACGCACATAAACCACGCATCGACATTGTCGTTCGTAGTACCCGTCTTGGCGGCCATCTCCACGTCGTTGAATTTGAATTCGTAGAGCATGCGTCGTGCCGTACCCATGGATACCACGCGCTGCATCATCGTCACGATGGTATATGCCACATCTTCGCTGAAAACATCCTTTGTCTTGCTGTCGAACTCGGCAAGTACGTTACCCTGATTATCCTCGATACGTGTGATGAAGATGGGGTCCACCCTAATACCCTGATTAGCATACGACGTATATACCGATGTCATCTCAAAGACATTACTCTCGTACGACCCCAGGCATAGTGCCGGCACGGGCTCGATATGGCTCTTTATACCTATGTTATGTATGTAATCGACCATGGTCTGCGGGTCGAGTACCTGCTTCATAATCCACGCCGAGTAGTTGTTGCGACTATTTGCAAGACCCCAATATAGTGGGTGAGTGCCAACATACTCCACCTTATTGCTCTCGCGGGGCGACCATATGCCCGCCGGCGTCTCGATTGATACGGGGCGGTTGGGGACGGGGTGGCAAGGCTCGTATTGGAGTTGTTCGATAGCAAACGAGTAGATGAAGGGCTTTGCCGTTGAGCCCACCTGGCGCTTTCCCTGTGTTGCTGCATCGAACTTGAAGAAGCGGTAGTTGGGACCTCCGACATAGGTCTTGACATATCCCGTATGGGGGTCCATAGCCACAAACGCACCACGCATAATCGACTTGTGATGGATGAGTGAGTCGCGCGGTGTCATCACCGTATCGCGTATGCCGTCGTAGGTAAACACCTCCATGCGTATTGGTTGATCGAATGAGGCGTAGATGGTTTCCTCGTCGTAGCCGTCACGTTTCATGACGCGCCATCTCTCGGATTGACGTATTGCCGAGTTAATCTTGCGCTCAATCTCCTTATCGCTCAAATCGACATATATCGACTTGTTCGAGCGACGATTCATCTGCTCCACGAAGCGGGGCTGTACCACCTCCGACATATGCTCCTGCATAGCCTCCTCGGCAAACTGCTGCATGCGGCTATCGAGTGATGTGTATATCTTCAAGCCGTCGCGATAGATGTCGTAGCCATTCTTAACGCACCATCCGATGGCGGGATTTTCGTGATACTCCTTCAATGCCATCTCATACTCGTAGTTCGAGGCATAGCTTGCGCGCACGGGCTCTTTTGCCATAAGCGTGCGGCGCACCATCTCGCGGAAGTAGGTTGCCGAGCCCTCGTTGTGTGCATCGGCAGCGCGACGGAACGATAGCTCGATATCGGTCTGTTGTAGGCGGTGGGCCTCCTCTTGTGATATCATCCCGGCCTCTGCCATGCGGCTCAACACAAGGTTACGACGCTCCTTGGCCTTGGGGTTGGGCTTGCCACCACGCAACGGAGCATAGGTCGTAGGGGCCTTAACCTGACCTACGATGACTGCCGCCTCCTCGATGTTTAAGTCGCGAGGCTCCTTGCCAAAGAAGTTGTTCGCAGCCGACTTTATACCGAAGTTGTTGTTCGAGAACTCAACAGTATTCAGATACATCGATACAATCTCCTCCTTGGTATAGTTGTATTCGAGCTGTGTGGCTATGACATACTCCTGGGCCTTGGCCGCTATTGTGCCACTCTTGCCCTTGATTCCCTTGTGGCTTGCACGTGTCTTGTATAGGTTCTTTGCCAACTGCTGGGTGATTGTACTACCGCCGCCCTGCTCACTTTGGCTCATGAGTATGGTTTTGATGCCGGCACGTGCCGTGGCGGTAAAGTCTATTCCCGAGTGGTCGAAGAAGCGCGAGTCCTCCGTAGCCAATAGGGCTGCCACGACGGGGGGGAGCTGATGACCATCCAACGTGAGCCATTTCGACCTATCTTCGGGGAAGAGATCTTCGTAGGCAAGGTATGTTCTGTTTTCGATGAAGTAGTTACCCAGTAGCTTGCCATCGGCGGAATAGACCTCCGTGGCGAGGTTGGTCTTGGGATTCTCCAACTCCTCGAAAGAGGGCATGGGGCCCAATCTGCCCTCCTTTGCAAGTATGAAGAGTGTGGCTACGGCAGTGATGCCTATGACCGTTATAGCCCACATGACGATAACTGCCCATTGTTGCCATCGGAGGTTAAACCATCCGCTCTTTGCGCCCTTCTTTGCGCTCTTCTTTGCCATATCTGTTTGGTTTTAGTGTTTCGTGTAAATATCTATTTCGGTTGTCAATATCTCTATCCTATGTTGCCTATCCATATTAGAACGGTAAACCTAATCCAAATGATACATAGGGTCTGTTATTTAAGTTGTAGTTGTTCGTTGCACCCCTCATATAGAACGATATTGTTGCCGACATCGTCGCCGCATTCGGCATACCGAAGATGTTAAAGTCTGCGGTAAGGTCGCAACCGTAGGACCAAATGTGGTGGCGTGGCTCAACAACGTTTCCTAAACTGTTAAATGTCCCGGAGTTGAATGAGGCGTAATCTGCACCTATGTTGAGCCTCAAACGTTTGAAAAATATCACACCGCGCCATCCTCCGTCGGGATACCAGATAGGTAGCTGGTAGTTAAGCGATGTAGCGACATAGTTGTCGTTAGTAATGTCGTACGACGAGAAGCCGCGAGGCAGAAGGCGAGCCATCTTGTAGGTTAGGTCCGAGAGTATCATCGACCTATCGTAGCCGCCAATCGTTGTCTGGTATGCCGCAGCAAGCGACAGCGAGTGGTGTTTTGCAAACCCCGGTGTGTATAACTTGCCGTAGAGCATTGCTAAATGTCCAAAATCTTGTGTCGTGGGATTCATGGCGTAGTTTGCTGCAATGGCATAGCCCCATGGTGGCAGGAAGTCGCGGTGAGCCTGTCGTACGTTGTCCTGGAACGATGCTCCAAAGAGTAGCGTATGAACGCCCTCGCTATACCCGATAGTTCGGATGTTTGCAACCTTCCCACCATCGAATATTATGTTATTCACATTTGCCACCTTGCCGTTGGTAAACTGCCACGATACCGATGCGGTGAGCTGGCGTATGTGGTAGCCGCGCTCGAAGAGCAACGGCAGTGTTGCGCCAGCACTTATGGAGTAGAATCTGCCTATTCTGGGCTCGTCGGGGAACTCCAACTCTTGTGTCTTGGGGTTGTAGGCATAGACTGTGTGTAGCTTCTGGCGACCACCATACGTGCCACTTGCCCATAGCGTTACGCCAAGACCATAGTAGCGCAACGTACCACTAAATACCGATCCCTCGCTGCGATTCCAGCCCCATGTTATAAAGCCCTCGGTGTTCGAGAGTATGTTTTGTGACATGATTGTTGCTCCGAGGTTAAAGGCGATCCTTGACTCCTCAATGATGGAGTAGGGGTTGTAGGATGCCGGAGCCCAACTATGTATGTTGAATGCGTGGCGTAGGCGTCGGAAGCGTCGTGGTTTTGTCTCCGCCACCACTCTCTCTCCATCGCTCTCCTCGAAGCGTACTGTATCCAGATTTACTACATTCCACTTGCGGCTCTTGGGGAGTAGTAGCTGCGGCGGATGCGGGGCATACTCCACCTCTATCATGCTGTCGAGGCTTTGGCGTACGGGCATGTAGCCACGTTTGTCGTAGCTTGTGGCAATGACACATGTACTGTCGAAGGGAGTTGGCGAGAACGACCCATAGGTCGAAGACGAGAGCCTATACTCCTGCCCTTGTGCAAGGTTGTAGCAGTGTAGTTCGTCGCGACCCGATGCTATCGAGCCGTAGTATAGCACGCCATCCTTTGCGCGCAGGTCGCTCAATGTCGTATATGCCGGACGTGTTACGCGAAGAAGCGTATCATCTTCAATTCGCGCTATGTGCATGCCGTCGTCGTCGGTTATTATGGCATATAGGGCATCGGTCACATTATCCCATGCCAAGCCGTGTACCTCCTTGCCTTCGGGGATGTCGAAATTCGATAGAGAGTTGTCCGCATCCTCCACGACGATGTGATATTCGCCATTCATGGTGTATTCCACCCACGCTATGCCCTTCTCACCGATGGGGGTAGGGTATAGGGCATTACGCTCACCGTGGTAGTATCGCGGACGCTCCTCTTCAAGGTCCATGTAGCATAGTTGCGAGCCGACCTTCTCGGCAAACAGCGTGCTTCGGCGATACTCCGTCCACCACAGACGCCCCGAGGAACTCAATGCCGGACGTGTCGATAGCGTACCGGTAAAGGCTATGCGTCGTTCGTTCCCGAGAGAGTCAATCTCGATAAATGCCGACGGCGTATCCAAGTCCTCCTTTATAGCTATTATTCTGCGCTTGCCGTCGGGTATTGGGTAGCGGTATGAGGTGTAGCGCTTCGGCTCGGGGACATCAATCGGTTCTGTCGTCTGCTCGATTTCGGGTAGCGACTCCCAATGGTTATTCAGCGCTTGGAACGTATCGTGAAATAGGCGTGGCGTGGATATGCCGTATAGCTTTTTAAGTACCCACGACGACGAGAGTATCATGTAGGGACGACGCGACGTGAGCCATGCCACATCGTCGCCGAGTACACGCCCGAAGGTGTTAAAGCCGTGGCGACACATCATATATCCAAGTGCGTAGTGGTCGGGGATAAAGTCTTTGTAGGAGCCGCAAAACCACTTGTCGATGTTCTTCGTCTCGTTTATCTCGGCACCGTAGGCTCGGTACGCCATCGAGAATGAGGGTTGCAAGCCGCGGCCGTAGCTCGACATCTCTGTTTCGGTCATCACGGCATCTCCCTCCATCATCCATAGGGGCATAAAGACAAGACCTATTGTCGAACTCTGCTGGCCAATGACATAGCTCAACACCTTTACCACGCCGCGGTTGAGGTTGTTGTATTGTACGGCATGACGATACTCGTGTGCAATGAGCTGCTTGGTCCATGGCATAGAGTAGCTTGCTGTGGCGGGTGTCGATATGAACTCTACGCGACGTGGCATCCACATAACAAGTCCGTTCGAGCGAAAGTTTGCGGGGTGAACGACAAAAGGTATCGACATTTGTGGGTGTCGGTATCCATAGTCTATGTCGGGACTTACGGCATCGAGATAGTACATCATGCGTGTTGCGATGTTTTGTGCCGTGTCGGGATATACTACGCGATAGAGCTGTGCTCGCATCTGTCGCCAACGAAACGTAGCAGGGTCGGTACCCCAGCTGTAATATTGAGCCGAGCTACTCTCCGGGAGGATGATTCCTGCAAGGAGCAGAATACCCGCTATGAGCCATCGTTTCATTCGCATTTTTGCATGTAAATATAACGTGCAAATATACGAAAAAAATGGAGAATGAGCAAAGCTCATAGTATAAAGAGCGGGTGATGATGCGTATTTGTTATCTGTTTAGCTCTATGGAAACATATATGGTGTTGGTTTATTGGTTGTTTTGAGGATTAAAGAGTTTATAGTTTTTCATTTTTTTTGATAAAAAGTTTGCAGATTCAAAAATCTTGTGTACTTTTGCGTCGCAAATGCGAAGTGAATGCTGTTGTAGCTCAGTGGTAGAGCACTTCCTTGGTAAGGAAGAGGTCACGAGTTCAAGCCTCGTCAACAGCTCAATTTAAGAGGTGTCATCGGACAGGTGACACCTCTTGTTTTGTATTGTCGCGGCTATTGCGAGTGACCTCTTGAATTAAGCCCTCCTTTGTCAAAGGAGGGCTTGGGAGGAATGTGAATATTGGGTGCTATCCAAAATTAGGTAGTCGCCTCTCGCAATCTTAAACTTCAAACGAAAGCCGACCGAAAGTGATTTCGGTCGGCTGTCGATGTTTGTCTATCTCATCTTGGTGTGGTTCTCTCCCTGTGGTATAGACTACGCAACGAGGGGAAGAGCATAAAGAGCTGTTCGATAAGTGAGTCCATGTCGAAGCCTTCGCACATAATCAGCAATATGGTATTGTCGCCCGCAACCGTGCCGAGTACTTCGGGTATGCACTTGTTGTCGATATGTCCGGCTATGGCATTGGCATATCCGGGTTTGGTTGTTATCACACATAGGTTGCCCGAAAAGGCGATATCCGTAATATTGTCTGTGATGTTTGTAGATATATTAAGGTCGCTGCGCGTGTTGTTTGGGAGTACGTAGATGTAGCCCTTCTCCTTGTGGGGAATCTTGGCTACGTGCATAAATTTTAGGTCGCGCGATAAGGTTGATTGTGTTATCTGTACGCCGTTGGCTTCGAGACGCGCTATGAGCTCCTCTTGTGACGAGATATATTCCGAGCGAATAATCTTTCGGATGATTGAAAGGCGATGTGTCTTTTGATTCATAATCGTTCTGATATTTTATTGTGAACCATTGCTACTGCGTGCAAAAAAATAACCTTATGCCACTGCCAAAAGGAGCAATGTCTATCTATTTCTACGTTGCTAATACGTCTCTAATGTGCGCTGTATTCGTACCTACTAACTTTAACGAAACTTTTTGCAGCTTATTTCATTTTCCTACTGCGAAGATACAAGAAAAACTCCAAATATCCAAATTTCTCGGGCAGTTTTATTTACGTATAAATATTTTTTTTTGGTTTATTTTATTAAGAAATTTGACATTCTAAAAATATTGGGTTATATTTGCGACGATATTGCTATTGATGGGTAAATGGCAATATCTTATGGTTACAAAACATAAAAACATAATTAAATATAATACCGATAATATGAAGAAAATTTTTTCGTTGATGACGCTATTATCTCT
This sequence comes from Alistipes sp., assembly GCA_017403125.1. Classification (GTDB taxonomy): domain Bacteria; phylum Bacteroidota; class Bacteroidia; order Bacteroidales; family Rikenellaceae; genus Alistipes. Next base: position 29,654 of record JAFQOR010000024.1, read on the forward strand.
ATTATCCATTAGTTCATGTGATAAGGAGGAGAATCCTGTATCTGTTGAATCAGGGGTAACATTCTCGTTTTCCGATGTTAATGTTACAGCCTCTTCGTTTGATATTACTATCACTCCGTCGGATTTGGAGACTAACTACTTCGTCTATATTGCAGAGAGCTCGGAGTTTGCCGGCAAGGATGGTGAAACTATTATTTCGGAGATGCTTGGTGCGCACGGAACGAAGATGTATAGTGGCGTTCAGACTATCTCTAAACAGAATTTGAAGGCAGAAACTAACTACTCTATTGCCGCGTTTGCCTATGGCGAAAAAAAGAACGTGTCGTTTTTTCACTTGGCAACGCGTGAGAAGGGCGAGGTAGATTTCTCTGTCTCTATCAACGTTAGCGGAATAACCGCAAAGAGTGCTACGGTAAAGATTGTGCCGAGTGACGATTCGGTGAATTATTTCGCTCGTGTGATTACCAAGATGGAGATACAAACAACCGATGGCTCGGACCTTGATATAGCTAAATATTGCCTTGAAAACCCCTATTTTGAGGAGTATATTCGTACCGGAAGTGTCGAGTATGATTATACTGTTTCACCCAAGATGGACTATGTTGTCGTAGCCTTCAATTATGATAATATCGATGATGTTGCCAATGGTTTAATCCCTATCGAACTCTTCAAATATGAGTTTTCAACCCCTGATACACAACAGGTTGATCCCGACACCATGTTCACGTTTAGCAATTTGGAGGTGGGATACACCGATTTTTCGGTTGATGTAACTCCTGTATATGGTGAGGATTCATTTTGGTCATACTATATCTTCACAAAGGCGTCTTATCAGGAGGAGTTGAATAGAAACTATAATCAGGTTGTAAGACATGCCTACTATGGCTTGCAGGGCTTGTTGAACGAGTATAATGTTGCCAATGAGCCTAATATCGACTTCTCTACGTTTATCCAGGACTATATGGGTATTACCGGAGCAGCAACGCTGACGTCGTACGAAACACTACGCCCTGATACTGATTACGTTTTGGTTTTGTTCTACATGGATCCGAATGTCATAGATCCTACTGTGGTTTATGATTATGCATATGTGCCCATTGAGTTTAGAACGCTGACGTCCGACGAGAAACCCTATCTTGCGGTGGACGGCCCCTATATTGAAGATGAAACTATCCTATTCAATATAAAGATTGATGAGACGGCGGTAAAATTGGTATATGGCCCTGCGGCGTGGTCAGATACTGTTGCCATATACTATGATGAGAACGACCCCTACAATGGTGATGCTATACGTGCATTTGTGAACCGTGTGACTGCAAATGACGAGGTCTTTGCCAAGGCCCAGAGTGCCGAGGGTGTTACTATCTCATTTGATGCCACAGGCGGTTTTGATGGTCTCTTCCTCTTTGAGGCGGAGAACGCTTATGGTAGAAGATCCCAGTATGTGGTGCGTGTAACGCCTGATATGTTTTAGTATTGTAAGCCTAATTTTAATGAGATTATAAAATATCGTGTTTGTATGAGTCGTATATTAAAGTCTTTTGCGCTTATAGCTGTTGTTTTGGCTTTTGTTGCTTGTGAGGAGAAGGAGAGTCTGCAGGATTCACCCACTCCGGAAGTTAAGATTGAGTTGTCATCGGACAAACTGACAATTGTCGCAGATGGTAGTGATGTTGCGAATTTTACGGTAGAAGTGGATGGCGTTGAAACTAACGAGGGGTGTAAGATAGTGCACACCTCAAACTACGCTGAACTTGAAACATTTAGTTTCTCTACCACAACGCCCGGCAGCTATACGTTTGTCGCGCTTTATGGCAATGCTCCCTCAAACGAGGTTACAATCGTAGCAACGCCCGTGGGTGAGGAGCCGCAAGTGGATGTTGAGCTTTCGGCGGATGTTTCTGAGATTGTGGCTGATGGAGAGAGTTGTGCAACATTTACGGTTAAGGTTGATGGTGTAGATGTCGAGAGTGGCTACACAATCCAGAATATCGAGAGTGGCGAGATGCTTTCGGAGCCGAAGTTTGTTACCGAGGTTGCCGGAACCTACACGTTTAAGGCTCTCTTCGGTGACTACGAGTCGAATATTGTTACTATTACTGCGAAAGAGGTAGGCGAGGAGCCCGAGCCTACGCCCGGAGGTAAGTATAAGCCGGGCGACCTCTATGATGTTGATGGCGTTAAGGGCGTTGTCTTCTACGTAGATGAGAGTGGCGAGAGCGGACTCATCATGTCTATGGATCAGGCATCATTGGCGTGGTCAACCGAGAATGTGTGGGTTGGATGTGTATCGCGCGGTGAGTATAACACCGAGGATATGTTGAAGCTCGGCGAGGATAAGTATCCCGCAGCCAAGTGGTGTGTTGATCATGGTGAGGGTTGGTATATGCCTAACTCGGATGAGATGCATAAGATGTGGAGTGCAGTAAGTAATGGTAAATACGTCTTCGATGCAGAGTTCGTAAAGCTGTATAACGATAAACTTGACGACCCCATTTTAGAGGATTACTATTGGTCTTCGAATGAGATTGATGAGAATAATGCGGAGGTAGTTGTTTTTATCGACGAGAGCGTAATTTGCTTGGAACCATTCAAGTATAAACTGTTTAATGTGCGCGCTGTTCATAGATTTTAGCTGTTGAACGGCATAGTGAATCGAGACCGACTGATGTTAGTAATCAGTCGGTCTCGCGTTATTTTGTGGACAACACTTTTTTTCATATCTTTGTGCTATGAAGCGAGGCGAATTTACACTCATAGATAGCATAGCGGCACTCTTTGCTGCTGTTCCGCATAATGGTTTCGAGCCAATTGGTGACGATTGTACAGTTTTAGACGTCGGCAACGATGAAGTGTTGGTAATATCGACAGATATGCTTGTCGAGGATGTACACTTTCTGCGTTCGGCGTCGTCGGCAGAGGAGGTGGGACATAAGAGCCTGATGGTAAATTTGAGCGATGTGGCAGCTATGGGGGCATTGCCCGTTGCGACGTTGTTGAGTATCGCTCTGCCCCACGATGCGCAGGGCGAGTGGGTTGATGGTTTTATGCGTAGCTATGCCGATGCGAGCCGAAGCTATGGTGTTGCCCTCGTTGGCGGCGATACAACGGCAGCGAAGGATAAGATAGCTATAAATGTTGTTGCCATAGGTCGCATGCAACGAAAAAATGTTAAGCGACGTAGTGCCGCAAGGGTAGGCGATGTGGTATGTGTAACCGGAATGCTCGGTATTTCGTCGAAGGGGCTTGTCGATATTATGTTTGGGGACCTCGAAACCGAGGCTGCAAAAGCGCATCGTTTGGCACAGGCGCGTGTTGATGAGGGGCAGTGGCTTGGTATGCGTAGTGAGGTACATGCCATGATGGATATTTCGGACGGCGTGGCTTCGGATATCCGTCATATCATGGCGCAGTCGAGGGTAGGTGCCGAGTTGGATATATCTCTCATCCCCACAGATTTCGATTTGCGTTATGCCCTGTCGGGAGGCGAGGATTATGAGCTATTGCTAACTGTTGAAGAGAGCTCTGTGGAGGCTCTTATCGAGGATTTTAGTGCTCGCTTTGGCGCTAAACTCACGCCTATTGGACGAATCATCGAGGGCAATGCTCTGCGTTGGGTGGAGCGAGGTGCGCCCATAGAGTTGGACTTGCAGGGCTTCCGTCACTTCTGATAAAAGGATATTTCCGCGCTCATGATGTTCGCACGAAGTACCCATTTAAGCGTAACAGACCTTAAATATAGGATGGTGTCGATAGTTTTGGCGACACGCTTAATCTCGGCTCTTTATCACTCTACGTAGTAGCGATATGCTATCGTTGAGTGCCGGAAGGCGCATGACCCACGAGAGGAGTAGATAGATAGCTGCGCCCGTTGCAACCTTCGCCATAAGCCTTATGCCGAGCGTTAGATCCGTGAAGTAGGGGCTGATAAGGTAGAGTGTACCAAACATGGCACCCGCAGCAAGCAGATGGGGGAGTATGGCCATTGCCAACTCTGCGTAGCTGCATGCGACGTAGCGGCGTGCTGCCACAATATTCATTACCAGCTCTATGAGCGCCATCGCAGTCATGCCCCATGCTACTGACTCGATGCCTTGCGGTATGCAGAGTATGAGTACAAGGGTCATAATCACACGTTTAAGCAGCTCTAACCTAAATATTATGCGTCCATCACTACGCACTTTGAGAATGTTGTAGGCAATGACCGCAAGAGGGTAGAATAGACCGGCGAGTGCCAGAATTTCGAAAAAAGGTACCGTGGGCATCCACTTATCACCCAATAGCAGCGCAAACATCTCGGGCGCGATTGCTACAAGACCCAACATCACGGGAGATATAACGAACGATACAAGCATCAATATACGTCGGTAGCTCGATGCGAGGGTCTCTTCGCCCTCTGCCATCTTCGATAGCGCAGGGTAAGTTACGCCCTGTACCGCCTGTACTGTGGATGTCACAGGAAGGTCTTTGAGCTTCTGCGCCTGCGAATAGTAGCCCAAAGCTGTTGTAGAGTATATCTTGCCAATGAAGAGTTGAGCTACATTGTTATATATGGATGCAAGCAGGTCCGTAGCCAAAAGACGCAGACTAAATGGTGCCATGCTTCGTAGGCTCTGTATGTTGAATTTTGCCGTCGTGCGCCAGCGTCTAATCCACCAAAATGCAGCCGCCTTGATGCCCATCGCTACGAGGCGTTGTGCCACAAGGCTCCATATACCGCACCCCGCAACAGCCATTGCAATAGCTATAATGCCACTGATAAGTGACGAGGCAAGTACAATCTTCGAAAGCAATGCAAATCTAAACTCACGTGTGAACATCACCGTCTGCACTACACACAACGAATTTATGGGTAGTATGAGTAGCAGTACGGGAGAGATTTCGGCTATGGCGTCATGACCATAGAGGTGTGCCAGAGGTGTAGATATTGCAACCAATACGACATATAGCACTATCGAGACAATGACATTGAAACCCAATACCGAGCGATACTCCTCGTCCGTGGGTTGAGCTTTGCGTATGAGTGTTTGTGAGAAGCCGCTATCGACTATTGTCAAAGCGACCGACGTGAAGAAGGTCATGATTGCCATTACGCCGAAATCCTCGGGCATGAGCTGTCGAGCAACAATGATGCTCACGACCATCTGCACAAGCATCGTTAGGAACTTCTCCATGAAGCTCCACGCCACGCCGCCTGCAACTTTACGCTCCATGCTTCGCTCCGACGTCATAACCTAATTCTTCTGTTATCTGTTTGTTAGATGCTCTATCGCAAGACGATAGCCATCGAGCCCAAAGCCCATTATTGAGCCGCAAGCAACAGGTGCTATCAGCGATATGTGGCGAAACTCCTCGCGCGCCAAAATAGATGAGATGTGTACCTCTACTACGGGTGTTGTGATGGCCGATATAGCATCGCGTATTACTACCGAAGTGTGCGTATAGCCCCCGGCATTGAGAATGATACCATCGTATGCCCTATCGCCACGCTGCAAGGCATCGACCAACTCGCCCTCAATATTCGACTGGTATAGCTCTATTTCATGTCCCGGATAACGTGCGCGAAGAGCTTCGAGGTACTCCTCGAAGCTCCTGTTGCCGTATATCTCCGGTTCGCGAGAGCCCAAAAGATTGAGATTCGCGCCATTGATAATTAGAATTTTCATGCTCTGTATGTACCTTAATTAGTACTACAATACATCCATCGTATGATGTATCGCAACGAGTTATTAGTACTCCTTGGCAGTGGTCTCGCCACGCAATACGCGAAGCGCATTCTCTGCCAATGACTCCAACTCGTTCTCGCCGGGATAGATCTTGATGGGAGCAAGGAACTTACAGTAATCAACAATGATGTCGTTTACACAGTCGTTCCAAGCGATGCCACCCGTAAGAAGAATAGCATCAACCTTGCCTTTGAGCACTACTGCCATCTCGCCAATCCACTTCGAGATAGAGTATGACATGGTGTCAAGCATGAAGCGTGCCTCCTTGTCGCCGGCAGCAGCACGTACCTCGTTGAGCTCCTGTACATTGTTGCAGTTTACGTGGTCCACCAAGCCGCCCTTGCCTGCCAACAGCTTCTTGATGTCGCCCTTCTCGTACTTGCCCGAGAAGCACAAATCTACCAAGTCGCCTGCGGGCAGAGTGCCTGCACGCTCGGGTGCGATAGGTCCGTCACCGTCGAGTGCGTTGTTGGTGTCGATAACACGTCCCTGACAGTGTGCCGATACCGATATGCCACCACCCATGTGCACAACAACGAGGTTGAGCTCCTCGTAGGGGCGACCTACCTCCGCAGCATAGCGGCGTGCAATAGCCTTCTGATTCAGAGCGTGGAATATCGAGCGACGAGGCAACTCCTTGATGCCGCTTACTCGTGCCATATCCTGCAACTCATCCACAACTACGGGGTCGGCGATATATGCCTCCACGCCTGCGGCGTCGGCTATGCGGCGTGCGATGAGTGCACCGAGGTTGCTGGCGTGCTGACGTTTGGGCGCTGTAAGGTCGGCAATCATCTGTTCGCCAACGCGATAGACGCCACCCTCGATGGGACGCATCAAACCTCCACGACCAATGACAGCGTCCAACTCCTCGATCTTAATACCATCAGCTTTAAGAGCGTCGAGGATAATCTCCAAGCGCCACTCCAACTGGTCGGCAACCGATGCAAAGCGAGCAATCTCCTCTGCCGAGTGGCTCAACTTCAAGGTCTGCACCTGCTCCATATCGTGGAACAGGGCAACCTTGGTGCTCGTTGAGCCGGGGTTGATTGTTAAAATCTTATATGCCATTTCTTAACCTCCTCTTTTTTTTAGATTGTCTCTTATGCCCGATTATTTTGCCGACAAGCAAGCCAAAGCGATAGAGTAGAGCTTGGTCTTGGTTGAGTCACCACGTGAGGTCAATACGCAAGGAGCAGTAGGACCTGCAACCATAGCTGCCAACTCGGCACCACCAAACTTCGAGCAAGCCTTGAAGAATACGTTACCACTCTCGAGGTTGGGGAACAACAAGCAGTCGGCATCACCGGCAACGGGACCAGTGAGCTTCTTAATCTTAACGCTCTCCTCGTCGATAGCTACGTCGAGTGCCAAAGGACCCTGGAACAAGCCCTTGCCGAGCTCGCCATTCTGACCCATCTCGCCCAAATCGCGTGCCTCAACCGAGCTCACAACCTTGGGAAGGAGCTGCTCCGAGGGGGCAATAAATGCCATCTTGGGCTCCTCGATACCGAGGTTGTTGGCTGTCTGCAACAAGTACTTCGCAATCTGCTTCTTCTGCTCGATAGTGGGGCAGGGCAGAACTGCAACATCGCTCACCACGAGAAGCTTGTGGTATGCAGGAATCTCCAACACTGTAACATGGCTCAAAGTAGTGCCTGCGGGAAGCAAACCCCACTCCTTGTTCAAGATGCCACGCATGTACTTGTCGGTGGGTACAACGCCCTTCATCAATACGTCGTACTCGCCGTTGTGCACAGCCTTAACGGCAATCTCAACAGCCTTTACATCCTCCGACTCGGGGATGATGGTGTACTGATTCATATCAACGCCCTCTGCCTCGCATGACTTCTTAATCTCTTCGGGGTCACCAACCAAAGTAACCTCTGCTAAACCGGCCTTGATAGCCATATCGGTAGCGCCGATTGAGTGAGTATCCTGGCCATATGCCACAATCATCTTCTTCTTGCCACGAGCAACAGCAGCAGCAACAATCTCATCCAAATGCTTAATCATAGTAGTTTTAGGTTTTTATTTAGTTATTCAAATTTTTCTTTGTCGTTTCGGCGTATCGTTCTCACCGTTGTTACTTCGTAAGACGATATGTATCCATCGCAATTACAAGCTCCTCGTCGGTGCAGATAACCGCAGCCTTAACCTTTGACTGGGGCGTTGTAATCTCGTAGTCTGTGCCACGCTTGCCGCGGTTCTTGACCTCGTCGAACTCGATGCCCATGAACTCCATGTTGCGCAACACATACTCGCGAAGCTCGGGAGAGTTCTCTCCAACACCACCTGTAAAGACGATAAGATCCACGCCACCCATCTCGGCAGCATACTCGCCTACAAACTTCTTGATGCGGTTGAAGTACATGTCACGAGCCATGATGGCGCGCTCGTTACCCTCGTCGTAAGCTGCGTCGATATCACGCATGTCGCTTGATATGCCGGTTAATCCCTGCACACCCGACTTCTTGTTGAGCATTGCATCGAGCTCCTTGTATGTCATGCCCTCTTTCTCGGCAATGTAGGTAGCGGCGCTTACGTCCATCTGACCGGCACGTGTTCCCATCACCAAACCATCCAGCGGAGTGAAGCCCATAGATGTATCGAACGACTTGCCGTTGAGAACAGCAGTCACGGATGCACCATTACCGATATGGCAGGTGACAATCTTCGAATTGGCAAAGTCCAATCCAAACATCTCGGCGCCTACGCGTGCTACGAATTTGTGGCTTGTGCCATGGAAGCCATACTTGCGAACGCGATACTTCTCGTAGTATTCGTAGGGTATGGCGTACATGTAGTTGATGGCGGGAATAGTGTGGTGGAACGATGTGTCAAATACGGCAACCTGCTTGATGCCGGGCAACACCTTCTCCATCGAGAGGATACCCTCCAAGTTTGCGGGGTTGTGTAACGGAGCAATCGAATAGAGAGACTCGATCTTCGCCTTAACCTCGTCATCTACAAGACAACTGTCGTGGAAGAACTCGCCGCCGTGTGCTACACGGTGGCCGGCAGCCTTCAACTCATTGAGCGACTTGATAACGCCGTGCTCGGGGTGCGTAAGAGCATCCAATACCAGGCGAATACCTGTTGTGTGGTCGGGGATGGGGCAGCAAAGTTCGAACTTCTCCTTGCCTTGGGGTTTGTGTGTAAGATCGCCTTCGGGAAGACCAATACGCTCAACAAGACCCTTTGCCAAGAGCGTGTTCGATGACTCGTTTACGTCAAGTACCTGATACTTGATTGACGAGCTGCCACAATTTAGTACAAGAATTACCATTTCGAAAAGTTATTTATTGTTAATGATTTATGTCGGAGTATTTCAAAAACGTAACAAAGTTAATAAAATTAGTGCGAGTTTCCAATGTTTTTACAACTTTTTTTCGCACAGACCAATTTTAGAGTTTTTGTTGTCATCTTTTTTGTGGTTAATAGTCGTTCGTAAATGGTTAAAACTTAATTGGACTAATGGTTTAGTTTTGGTCTAAATGTTTATAGTTTAGGTAGTGCGGGTATAAAAAATGGGGTGAATGGTTGGGAAAATTGCAAAAGATTTCCTATCTTTGCACGAATTACGTGCCTTGCGTAGGCGCGAGTTCTTCGGATTGTAACTTAAAACTTTTGTAAGCGATGGCTACTGAAAAAACCAATCTTGCGGCTCCTATCGAGCCTGTCGGCAATGTTGCCGAAGATGCGCAGATGACTACTGTAAATGTTGCGGAGGAGGCTTCGATTGAAGCAGGCTCTGTTCAAAACGAACCTGTAAGTGCCATGGGTGAGGCATTCGCCGACGAGGAGGCCGCCCTTGCTGCCGATGAGGCGGGTTTGAGTATCGAAGACGAAATGCCCGAAGAGGAGGAGGGCGTTGCTGTCGAGAGGGATACGCTTTCGGGTCTTAATGAAGAGGAGCTTGTAGAGCTCTTTGCCCGCAAGATAGAGAGCGAGCCTGTACAGTTGTTGCGCCCTACGGTTGAGGCCATCAAGATAGCACTATACAAGCAGCATCGTGCCAAGGTAGATGCCGAGCGCAAGGCGTTTGTAGAGGCGGGTGGTGACGAGGCTGCTTTTACTCCATCGGAGGATGCTGCCGAGCAGCGTTTCAAGGAGCTATTTGCCATATATCGCGAGCAGCGTGATAGGTATATCGCGCAACTCGATGCCGACAAGGAGCAGAACCTCAAAATAAAGTTGCAGATTATTGAGGAACTCAAAGAGTTGGTTAATTCGGATGAGACCATGAATACAACTTTTGCACGCTTCCGCGAATTGCAACAGCAGTGGAAAGATACGGGCTTGGTACCCCAGCAGAATGTCAAGGATTTGTGGGAGACCTATAATCTGCATGTAGAGAACTTCTACAACTTTATCAAAATCAACAAGGAGTTGCGTGATCTCGACCTCAAAAAGAACTATGAGATAAAGCTAAATTTGTGTGAGCAGGCAGAGGCTCTCTCTATCGATACACAGATTGTGGAGTCGTTCCGTAAGTTGCAGAAACTCCACGACGAGTGGCGTGAAACGGGTCCCGTTGCCATTGAGTTCAAGGAGGCGTTATGGGAGCGTTTCAAGGAGGCGTCGAGCCGTATCAACAAGCGTCATCAGGAGCATTTCGAGAGTTTGAAGGCGGAGCAGATGAAGAACTTGGCGTTGAAGCAGGAGTTGTGCGAGAAGACCGAGGCGTTGCTCTCGCAGCCCATGCTCTCGCGTAAGGATTGGAATAAGGCAAGCGACGAGCTGTTGGAGATTCAGAAGGTGTGGCGTACGATAGGTTTTGCGCCCAAGAAGGATAATAACCGTATCTACGAGCGTTTCCGCACGGCGTGCGATAAGTTCTTTGAGCAGAAGCGAGAGTACTATTCGGGTGTCAAGGACGAGATGGAGCAGAACTTGGCATTGAAGCAGGAGTTGTGCGAGTTGGCGGAGTCGCTCGCTATGTCGGAGGATTGGAAGCATGCTACCGACGAGCTTATAGCATTGCAGAATCGCTGGAAGCAGGTTGGTCCCGTTGCACGTCGCCATTCGGATGTTGTTTGGAAGCGTTTCCGTGCTGCTTGCGACAAGTTCTTCGAGCGTAAGTCGGTTCACTTCTCGGCTATCGATTCGGAGTATGAGCAGAATTTGCAGCTTAAACGAGCTCTGTTGGTGGAGATGAAGGGCGCCGATGTCAAGGAGGGTGGCTTTGAAGCCATCAAGGAGTGGCAGCGTCGTTGGAGTCAGATTGGTTTTGTCCCCATCAAACACAAGGATGCATTGCAGAAGGAGTATAAGAGCATCGTTGATGCCATGTTCCAAACGTTGCGTTCGTCGGAGCACGACCGCTCTATGAAGCGTTTCAAGGAGCGCGTGTCGGGTATGAAGGGTGGTAATCAACTCCGTTCGGAGCGTGAGCGCCTCTATAATAAAGTGCGTCAGATGGAGCAGGATATAGCTCTTCTGGAGAATAACATCGGATTCTTCTCGAAGTCGAAGAACTCGGAGGCATTGATTGCCGACGTGCGAGAGAAGATCGAGCGCGCAAAGCGCGAGATGGCTGAGCTTGTAGAGAAGGTGCACCTGATCGATGCCGAGGAGGCAAAGACGGAGGCTTAAAAACCGTTGATACGAAGCAGAGGGACAAGCAGAGAGGACATAACAGGACAAACAGAGAAATAGACAATAGTCAGCTAACGACAAAACTTAATTACCATGAAACTTTCGAAGCCAAAATATATCTTTGTGACGGGCGGTGTTGCCTCGTCGTTGGGTAAGGGTATCATCTCGGCATCTATTGCCCGTCTATTGCAGGCGCGTGGCTACTCGGTTACTATCCAGAAACTCGATCCCTATATCAATGTCGATCCCGGTACGTTGAACCCCTATGAGCATGGCGAGTGCTATGTTACGGAGGATGGAACGGAGACCGATTTGGATTTGGGTCACTATGAGCGTTTTACGTCGATACAGACGACGAAAAACAATAATGTAACTACGGGTAAGATCTATCAATGCGTTATCGATAAGGAGCGCAGTGGCGAGTTCTTGGGCAAGACCGTTCAGGTCATCCCCCATATCACCGATGAGATTAAGCGTCGCATACAACTTCTCGGCACAACCAAGAAGTATGACGTTATTATCACCGAGATTGGCGGTACGGTTGGTGACATCGAGTCGTTGCCCTTTATCGAGTCTGTACGTCAGTTGCGTTATCAACTTGGCTACCAGAATACGGTGCTTGTGCACCTTACGCTTATTCCCTATATGGCGGCGTCGGGTGAGTTGAAGACCAAGCCTACGCAGCACTCGGTTAAGGAGTTGTTGTCTTATGGCTTGCAGCCCGATGTATTGGTGTTGCGTTCGGAGCATGTGTTGAGCGACGATATACGACGTAAGGTGGCGCTCTTCTGCAACGTCACTCCCGAGGCTGTTGTCGAGTCGATAGACGTACCTACCATCTATGAAGTACCTTTGCGCATGCACGCCCAGAATCTCGATGGTGTGTTGCTATCGAAATTGGGCTTGGAGTCGGAGCAGGAGCCCGATATGACCGAGTGGGAGGCATTTGTCGAGCGCGTTAAGAATCCGAAGAGCATTGTCAATATAGCTCTCGTTGGTAAATACACCGAGCTTCCCGATGCCTACAAATCAATCAGCGAGTCGTTCATTCATGCGGGTGCTGTAAATGAGTGTAAGGTTAAGCTACACTACGTAAATTCCGAGCGTTTGACTATCGACAACGTTGCCGACCAGCTTGGCAACATGTCGGCCATCATGGTGGCTCCGGGCTTTGGTAACCGCGGTATCGAGGGTAAGTTGGTTGCTGTGCGTTATGCTCGCGAGAACAATGTGCCGTTCTTTGGTATCTGTCTTGGTATGCAGTGCGCCGTAATAGAGTTTGCACGTAATGTCCTCGGCTGGCACGATGCCAATTCGAGCGAGATGGTGCAGACGAAATATCCCGTTATCGACCTTATGGAGGAGCAGAAGGGTATCACTGCCAAGGGCGGTACGATGCGCCTTGGTGGCTACCCCTGCCACTTGTCAAAGGGCTCACGCGTAGCCGAGGCCTATGGTACGCAGAATATTGTCGAGCGTCACCGTCATCGCTACGAGTTCAACAACTCGTTCCTCGCAGACTTCGAGGCTGCGGGCATGAAGGCTGTGGGTCAGAACCCCGATACAGGCCTTGTTGAGGTTGTTGAAATAGCATCGCACCGTTGGTTTGTGGGTACACAGTACCACCCCGAGTATCACTCTACGGCGGCAAATCCTCATCCGTTGTTTGTGGCGTTCGTGCGTGAGGCGTTGAAGTTTAGAGACGAAAAATAGAGGACGTAGGAGAGTTAGTGTAGATGAATTTGAGGCGGTTTAGTGAGTGTGCTATGCTGCCGGAGAGATAAAAAAGAGATTTTTTGAAATGGACAAGAAAACGATTATTGGTTTAGTGTTGATGATTGCCGTCTTCATTGGCTTCTCGATGTATCAGAGTGGTGAGGCAGAGAAGTATCAGAAGTGGCAGCATGAGCAGAAGGTTCAGGCGCAGAAGAGAGCCGAAGCGGAGCGTCTTGCAAAAATGGCAGAGCAGCAGAAGTATGATGCTATGTCCGAGGAGGAGAAGGAGGCGTTGAGAGTGCAGCAGGAGTGGGAGCGAGCTAACAAGGAGCTTGTGAAGTATGGTGAAACGCTCCATGAGGCATTGAACCGAGGTGCAGGTTCCAACTTTACGGTCACAAACGATGTTTTGGCTGTTGAGTTCTCGCCTCGCGGTGGTAAGATTGTGGGCGTAACGCTTCTCGACGAGAAATACACGCGCTACGAGAAGGATGTGCGTGACGAGCAAGTGCAGCTCATCTATCCCGGAACATCGTATTTTGGCGTTGAGTTGCGCAATGGCGACAACCTGTTCGACACCGACAGCTTTGTCTTCGATAGCAGTGTGACAGAGGTCGAGGGTGCAACGGTCGTTACGATGTCATTGGTTGTTGATAAAGCCACAGGTGCCCGTTTGGACTACGTCTATACAATCCATAATACGGGTAATTTGAGTCGCGACTACCTTGTTGATTTCGATGTTAAGCAGCACAACTTGCAGCCTTACATTACCAAGGAGGATGAGATGATGATATTGTGGCGCAACCAGACGATGCAGAATGAGCACAATCGCGAGACGGAGGATATGGCTACGACCATCATCTACTACGATGCCTACGAGGACGAGATGAACGAACTTGATAGCCAGGGCAAGCATTGGGGTAATCACAATGTTCGCTGGTTTGCCTACAAGCAGCAGTACTTCACTTCGGCATTCTTCACAGGCGGCTCGATTCACGTCGATATGCACGTCCAGAAGGGTAATACGGGTAATGCTTTGAAGAACTTTGCTTCGGAGATTTTCGTGCCATTCAGCGCCGAGCAGCCCGAATATAACTTTGCGTTCTACTTTGGTCCCAACGACTTCCGCGTTATGGAGAATGTTGTGTTCAATGGCATGGCTACCGGCATCGAGGAGATTATCCCGATGGGTGGATGGTTGGTAGGCTGGTTCAACCGTTGGATTACAATTCCTATCTTCACATGGCTCAGCGAGAATGGTTTGGGCTTCGGACTTATCATTCTTATCCTCACTATCATCGTTAAGCTTATTATCTTGCCGCTCACCTATAAGAGCTATATGTCAACGGCGAAGATGCGTGCTGTGCGTCCCGAGATGGAGGAGATTAACAAGAAGTATCCCAAGAAGGAGGATGCTATGAAGAAGCAGCAGGCGACGATGGAGCTCTATCGTAAGGCTGGTATAAGCCCAATGGGTGGATGTTTGCCGTTGCTTATTCAGATGCCTATCTTGTGGGCTATGTTCCGTTTCTTCCCTGCAAGTATCGAGCTTCGTGGCGAGAGTTTCTTGTGGGCCGACGACCTTTCGTCGTACGATAGCATCATCGACCTTCCGTTCAACATCCCGTTCTATGGTGACCACATCAGCTTGTTTGCACTGTTGATGGCTGCGTCGTTGTTCGGCTACTCATACTTCACATATAAGCAGCAGTCGGCAGCTACGGCTGGTCAGCCTGGTGGTGGTGTCATGAAGTTCATGATGGTATATTTCATGCCCGTCATGATGCTCTTCTTCTTCAATAGCTACTCTTCGGGTCTCTGCTACTACTACTTCTTGTCGCAGATGCTCACGATGCTTATCATGTACATCATTCGTCGTTCGGTTGATGACGAGAAGGTGCGTGCCAAGCTCTTGGCACATGCTGCGAAGCCCCGCAAGAAGTCGAAGTTCCAGGAACGCTACGAGGAGATGCTACGTCAGCAGCAGGAGCAGATGAATCGCGAGCAGCGTCGTCAGAGACATTAGTCTTGGATGCTGTAAGATAGGGCGAATGTAGAGTGTCGTCCGATATAAACAAATAACCCAATGCAAGAGATTTTGCGTTGGGTTATTTCGTATCTGAAAGATTCGCTATTTTAATCTGTGGCGAGAAGATACTCTGTTTGTTTGTTGCGGCAACCTCGATTTGCCGAAGGGTTATGACCTATTTGCACCTCTTCTGCGGTCGAAGAGTAGCAGTGTAACGATTACGAGAAGTGTTGCCGCTTCGGTTGCGGGCATTGCAAACCATATCGCCTTGCCTCCGAACATTGCAGGTAGGAGCATGAACGCCGGAATGAGAAATACCAAGCCACGTAAAACGACGAAGAGTGTAGCACGTTGTATGCGCTCTATGCTCTGGTAGTATCCTATGATGGCGACGTTAAGTATGAAGAATACTATGCCCGTGGCATAGATGGGAAAGCCCTCGATAGCTATCTTGGCGGCAGGTGATGCGCTGTCGATAAAGAGCCCGACAAGTAGCGTGGGGGCAAAGAGGAACATCAATGCCACTGCGGCACCACAAACAAATGATGTGTATAGAAGCAGACGTCGTACGTGCGCTACGTTCTTCCATCGTTGTATGCCGTAGTTGTAGCTTATGATGGGCTGCGCCGATTGTGCTATGGCATTACCCACCATAAAGAAGAAGGGTGTGTAGTAGCATGCGATTCCGAAGGCTCCTACACCGTCGTTGCCGAGGTAGCGCATAAAGATAACGTTACCCATATATATGAGTATGGCAAGCGATAACTCTCCCATAAGCGACGATACGCCTATGCGGCACTGATAGCCAATGTTTCGTAGCGATAGACGTAGGCTTTTTTGGCTGAATTTAGGCATCTCGATGCGCAGCGTTTGCGCGCGCGAAAGGATGTAGTATAGAGCCATGATGCCGCCCAATACCATGCACATCGATGTAGCTATGGCAGCACCCTTAACACCCATACCAAACGGGAAGATGAAGACGTAGTCGAGTATGGCATTGAGTACGGCGGGTATGATGTTGCACCACATGGCATAGCGAGGAGCTCCGTCGAGACGTATTACAAAGAGTCCTATCATGCTGAACATCTCGAATATAAATCCGGGGATAAGCCACAACATGTAATCCACTACGTCGTCCATAAGTTCTGGCGATGAGCCCAGCGCTTTGGCGGTGAGGTGAGGAAATAGTAGCATCCATAGGCATATCATTGAGGCTACGATGGTTGCAAAACATAGCGACTGTGTGATGTTCAAACGTGCAACCTTCGGTTTGTGTTGGGCGAGGTGTATCGATGCTACTACCGAACAACCAATGCCGAGCATAAGTCCCAAGCCCGACATAATCTGATATATGGGCACTACGATGTTTACTGCCGCCACTCCGTATGGCCCTACGCCATGACCCACGATGATTCCGTCGATAGCCGTCATAGCCGACATCGATAGTGTGCCAAGGAGTGTCGGTATGAGCATTTGACGGAAGAGTTTAGCTACGTTGCCATTTTCAAAATCTATCTTATCGCGTTGCATGTAAAACCTATTGTTGGTATAGCGTCTAATTTCTGCACAAAGATAGGAATAATACCTAATAATAGTATGTTGGGATGTGAGGTTACGATAATTTTCGTTATCTTTGTAGGGTGAACATACCAATCTACGAGGACTACATATGTTGTTACACGAAAAGTTGCGAAGTTTTGATATAATTCTTGCCTCGGCATCGCCACGTCGTCGCGAGTTATTGCGCGAGGCGGGTATAGAGTATCGTTTAGCTCCTAAATTCGAGTGCGACGAGATATATCCCCCAACGCTTTCGTGTGAGGATGTCGCCCTCTTCCTCTCGGCATTGAAGAGCCATGCCTATCCCTATGCACTTGCCCCCGGCGAGCTGCTTATCACGGCAGATACTACGGTACTCCTCGATGGTGAGGTGCTGGGTAAGCCCCACGATGAGGCGGAGGCGTGTGAGATGTTGCGTCGTCTATCGGGACGCGAACATAGCGTTATTACGGGTGTTACGCTGCGTAGCTTCGAGCGCGAGAGGTCATTCGCGGCGGGAAGCAAGGTGCGTTTTGCGGCATTGACCGACGAGCAGATAGAGCACTACGTATCGCATTTCAAGCCTATGGATAAGGCGGGAGCCTACGGCATACAGGAGTGGATAGGCTATGTGGGTATCGAGTCTATCGAGGGGTCGTTCTACAATGTTATGGGTCTGCCTGTGCAGCGTCTGTGTCGTGAGTTGGAGTGTTTTGTTGAAGCACTGCCCGAGTGTAGGTTGGGATAAGAGTATAATAAAGATAACCTAAAACTGATTTATGAAAAGGAGTTTACTTATTGTCGCTCTGCTCTTTGCAACGACATTCTCGGCTGTTGCCGACAAGGGTATGTGGCTGCCCTCGTTAATATCGTCACGCATCAAGGATATGAAGTCGAAGGGATTCAAGCTTTCGGCAGAGGATATCTACTCTATCAATAAGGCGTCGTTGAAGGATGCCGTTGTGCTCTTCGATGGCGGATGCACCGGCGAGATTGTCTCTAATCGTGGTCTGCTTCTTACGAACCATCACTGTGGTTACGATGCTATACAGGCATTGTCGAGTGTCGAGCACGACTATCTTACCGATGGTTTCTGGGCTATGTCAAATGACGAGGAGCTCTACTGCCCCGGCCTGAAGGTCCATATTTTGGTGCGCATGGAGGATGTTACTGCGCGTCTTGCCGCGGGTGAGACCAAAGCCGACATCATCGCCAAGGCCGAGAGTGAAGGTGTAGGCTTCCACGCTACGGTTGAGTCGATGTATTATGGCAATGAGGCATATCTCTTTATCTATCGTGAGTTTCAGGACGTACGTCTCGTAGGCACACCGCCCTCGGCTATCGGTAAGTTTGGCTCCGATAATGACAACTGGATTTGGCCTCGTCACACAGGCGACTTCTCGGTGTTCCGTATCTACGCTAATGCCAACAACGAGCCTGCGGAGTATAGTGCCGATAATCGTCCCTATACTCCGGCACGTCACTTCAAAATTTCGACAAAGGGTGTTAAAGAGGGTGACTTTACCATGATTTATGGTTTCCCCGGCAATACGCAGGAGTATATTACCTCCGACGCTGTGGCGTATGTTGCCAAGGTTTCGGATCCTGCGAAGATCGATCTGCGTACCCAGCGCCTCAATATCATTGGTGCGGCACAGGCGACATCACCCCAGATTCGTTTGCAGTATGCAGCCAAGCATGCCAACATAGCCAACGCATGGAAGAAGTGGCAAGGTGAGGTGCTTGGTATAAATCGCTTGGGAACGTTCGAAAAGAAACTCGACTACGAGCGTCGCTTCCGCGAGGAGAACCCCGATAAGGCGTATATCCTTGACTCGTTGGAGGCTGCCTATGGTGTGAATATCGAGCACTACTTCAACTACGAGCTCTACAACGAGACACTACGCGGCATAGAGTTGCAACAACCCGTTAAGTTGCTACTAAACGCAAAACTCGACGACGAGAGTCGTCAGGCAGCCGCCGAACTCTTCTACAAGGATTTCAATAAGGAGGTTGATAGAGAACTTGCGCACGTGCTTCTCGACGCATTCATCAAGTACAGCACACTGCCTGCCAAGGAGCTTCGTGCTTTGGTTGAGAGGCATGGCGGTGTTGAGACTTACGTAGATTGGCTCTATGACAACAGTCGCTTTACATCACTCGATGGCTTCACGCTCTCTGGCTGGGAAGAGGATCCGTTGGTAGAGTTTGTTGGACTTGTGCAGAACGAGGTAGAGAGCAATGTCCGTGGCTATGCCTATCGTAATTTGAGCAATATTCCCGATATCGAGCGCTGGTATCGCCCCTATGTTAAGGCGTTGATGGAGTGGGATAAGCAGCGCGCCTTCTTCCCCGATGCTAATCTCACGTTGCGCGTTGCTTATGGCAAGGTTGCGGGTTATGAGTATGCCGATGGTGAATACCACTTGCCGCAGACTACCATCGAGGGTATTATGGAGAAGGATAACCCCGAAATCTATGATTACAACATCCCGCAGCGTCTGCGCGATGTATATGCCGCGAAGGATTATGGTCGTTGGGGTATTACTATGAATGGCAAGGTGACTGTTCCCGTGTGCTTTATCGCCACGAACCACACTACGGGTGGTAACTCCGGGTCGCCCGTGCTTAATGGACGTGGTGAGCTTATCGGTATCAACTTTGACCGTACATGGCTCTCTACCATGAGCGACATCGAATTTGACGAGACTCTCTGTCGCAACATCATCTGCGATATTCGCTATGTCTTGTTTGTTATCGACAAGGTTGGTGGGGCGTCGTGGTTATTTGAGGAGATGAGTCTCTAAATAATAAGTGACTATAAAGGTGAACTGCTGCGTTACGCTCGTTCTCGAAATCCTCATTTACATCAAGTAAACTGCGGTTTCTCGAACTTCGCAAGCCTTGCATTTCATCCTTTATAGTCACTTATTTTTTTCGAGGCATAAAGGAGAACTGCTGCGTTATGCTCGTTCTCGAAATCCTCATTTACGCCAAGTAAACTGCGGTTTCTCGAACTTCGCAAGCCTTGCATTTCATCCTTTATAGTCACTTATTTTTTGTCGAGGCATAAGGGCAAACTGTTGCGTTAGGCCTCTCTATTTGAGAGTTTAATGAGTATAGGGAGATTAGGGAATTTAGTGAACAATGCACACTATCCCTAATCTCCCTAACTTATTTAACCTCTCAACTTTACCCCCCCCCGCTCGACCTAAAAGCTTTATTCTACGACATGAGTGCTGCAATATGTTCGAGCCACTCACGGTCAATGTCATCGAACGTGGCGAGGTTATCGCTATCGATATCCAGCACGCCGATAATCTCGTTGTTGCGCCATACAGGAACAACAATCTCGCTACGTGACAGGCTGCTGCATGCTATATGTCCCTCGAACTGCTCGACGTCGGCGACTACCTGTGTGCATCTTTCGCGCCACGCCGTGCCGCAAACACCCTTGCCATAGCCTATGCGGCAGCATGCGGGAGGCCCTTGGAATGGACCGAGGACAAGCTCTTCGCCTTTGACACGATAGAATCCCGTCCACCAAAAGCCAAATGTGTGGTGCAGCATTGACGATATGTTTGCCATGTTGGCAATGTCGTCTCTCTCATCTTCTACAAGTGATGCTATCTGGCGATACAGTAGCTCGTATCGTTCGCGTTTGGTTGTGGCGTTAATATCCTGATATTCAAACATAATACATTGCTGTTTATGTAATAAATAAGGGGATGTGCGGCAGTATAGCCGAACATCCCCTTTGAACAAATTATCGCTCTATCAATAGATTACTCCGAGATAATCTCCATAATCTTGATAGCGGCAGTTGCAACCGGAGTACCGGGGCCGAAGATAGCCGCAGCACCATCCTGATACAACTCCTCGTAGTCCTGTGCGGGGATAACACCACCGACAACTACCACGATATCCTCTCTACCGAGCTTCTTCAACTCGGCGATAATCTGGGGAACAAGGGTGAGGTGACCGGCAGCAAGTGACGATACGCCTACAACGTGTACGTCGTTCTCGACAGCCTGCTTTGCAGCCTCCTCCGGAGTCTGGAACAAAGGACCCATATCCACGTCGAAGCCTATGTCGGCATAACCCGTAGCAACAACCTTGGCACCACGGTCGTGGCCGTCCTGACCCAACTTGGCAATCATGATACGGGGCTGACGGCCCTCCTTCTTTGCAAAGTCAGCACACATCTGCTTTGCCTTATCGAATGCTGAATCTGATTTCACCTCTGCTGAATATACACCTGAATTCAAACGAATAACTGCCTTGTAGCGACCTACGATCTTCTCGCAGGCATCAGAGATTTCGCCCAACGATGCACGTACCTTTGCGGCCTCAACAGCCAATGCGAGAAGGTTACCCTCGCCGGTGCGTACGCACTCGGTGATAGCATCCAATGCACGCTGTACGGCAGCGTTGTCGCGGTTGGCGCGGAGCTCCTGCAAACGCTTAACCTGGCTCTCGCGAACTGCGGTGTTGTCCACTGCGAGGATGTCGATAGGAGCCTCTTTCTCCAAACGGTAGCGGTTTACGCCGATGATAGTTTCAACACCAGAGTCGATGCGAGCCTGCTTACGTGCAGCTGCCTCCTCGATGCGGAGCTTGGGAATACCTGTCTCGATAGCCTTTGCCATACCGCCCAACTCCTCAATCTCCTGGATGTGCTCCCATGCCTTGTGAGCAATCTCGTTGGTCAATGACTCAACGTAGTATGAGCCTGCCCATGGATCTGCCGAACGGCATACGTTGGTCTCCTCCTGAATATAGATCTGGGTGTTACGTGCGATACGTGCCGAGAAGTCGGTAGGAAGCGCAATGGCCTCATCCAGTGCGTTGGTGTGCAACGACTGTGTGTGACCCAAAGCTGCACCCATAGCCTCGATAGCCGTACGTGCTACGTTATTAAACGGATCCTGCTCGGTAAGTGACCAACCAGAGGTCTGTGAGTGGGTACGTAGTGCCAACGACTTGGGGTTCTTGGGCTCGAACTGCTTAACAATCTTTGCCCAAAGCAGACGTGCGGCACGCATCTTGGCAATCTCCATGAAGTGGTTCATGCCGATAGCCCAGAAGAATGACAAGCGAGGTGCAAAGGCATCAATCGACATGCCGGCATTGATACCTGCACGCAGATACTCCAAACCATCTGCCAAGGTGTAAGCCAACTCGATGTCGGCGGTGGCACCAGCCTCCTGCATGTGGTATCCCGAGATAGAGATAGAGTTGAACTTGGGCATGTTCTTCGAGGTGTACTCAAAGATGTCGGCGATAATCTTCATCGAGAACTCGGGCGGATAGATATAGGTGTTACGCACCATGAACTCCTTCAAGATATCGTTCTGGATGGTACCTGCCAACTGGTCAAGTGTACAACCCTGCTCCAAGCCGGCAACAATGTAGAATGCCAATACGGGAAGTACGGCACCATTCATTGTCATAGATACCGACATCTGGTCCAACGGAATACCGTTGAACAGCACCTTCATATCCTCAACCGAGCATATAGATACACCCGCCTTACCTACGTCACCAACTACACGGGGGTGGTCGGCGTCGTAGCCACGGTGTGTTGCAAGGTCGAAGGCAACAGAAAGGCCCTTCTGACCGGCTGCAAGGTTACGGCGATAGAATGCGTTAGACTCCTCGGCAGTAGAGAAACCTGCATACTGACGAATGGTCCAGGGACGCATTACATACATTGTTGAGTAGGGACCGCGCAAGAAGGGAGCGATACCTGCTGCATAGTTAAGATGCTCCATGCCTTCGAGGTCGGCTGCGGTGTAGTTCTCCTTAACGGGAATGCGCTCGGCAGTCAACCAATCCTCTTTGGGAGCGGTCTTCGTGGCGCAGCACTCTGCGGCTGCTGCCTTATATTCTAAGTCTGAAAATTTTGCTCTCATTGTCGTAACTGATTAGATGCCTAACTTCTTTAAGTAATCCTTCAATGTCTCCAAAACATTGCTCTTCACATTGATGAAGTTGCTAATGCCCTGTGCCTCCAACTCGGGAGCGCATGCGGGAGCACCTGCAACAACCAAGATAGCCTTGTCGCCGAGCAACTCCTTAACCTTGGGAGCTACGGTTGCGTAGTCATCGTCAGATGCACATACAACAACTATCTCTGCCTTCGATGCCACAGCTGCCTCTACGCCCTCCTCAACCGACTTGAAGAATGTGTTATCCTCAACGCGGATACCGGCGCATGCGAAGAAGTTACATGAGAACTGTGCGCGAGCACGTGCCATACCCAAAGTGCCACATGTGAGCATGAATGCCTTGGGCGTCTTGCCCGAACGATCAACCTTCAAGCGCATATCCTCGAATGCCATAGCGCCACGGTAGGGTACCAATACGTTACCCTCCTGTGCCTTGCGTGTAACGGCACACTCGCAGATATTCTTGTCGGCAACCTCCGTAAAGTTGGGATACTGGTTAGCACCCAAGAGAATAAGACGACGTGTTGCGATGCTCTTATCTTTTGCTGCTGCCGAAGCCTTAACGCGCTCTACGATGAAGCCCTCGCGGAAAGCAGCGATGTAACCGCCCTTATCCTCAATCTCGCGGAAGAGGGCCCATGCCTCCGATGCGATGCTCTTCGTGAGCGACTCGATGTAGTATGCACCACCGGCAGGGTCGATAACCTGGTCGAAATGTGACTCATGCTTCAAGAGAAGCTGTGCATTGCGAGCGATGCGCTTCGAGAACTCGGTGGGAGCCTCAAATGCGTAGTCGAAGGGCAATACCTCCAATGAGTGTACGCCGGCAATAGCTGCCGACATAGCCTCGGTTGTGCCACGCAACATGTTCACATAGGGATCGTAAACTGTCTGGTTCCATGTCGATGTTACTGCGTGTGCAATCATCTTGCATGAGCAGTTCTTCTCGGGGTTGTAGGCCTTAACGATGTTTGCCCAAAGCATACGTGCTGCACGGAACTTTGCCATTTCGAGGAAGTAGTTCGACGTTACGGCAAAAGTGAAGCGTACTTTGCGAGCAACCTCGTCAATTGTAAGACCACGCTCCATGAGCTTTACGAGATACTCGTGAGCTGCGGCAAGCGTGAAACCGAGCTCCTCGACGATAGTCGAGCCTGCGTTCGAGAATGTAGCACCCGATACGTTTACCATCTTAACACGCTTGTAGTCTGCCGTAGCTTTGATGAGCTTCGCTATAGTATCGAAGCACTCGTCACCGGTCTTGCAGCAGAAGTCACCCTCGGTCGAGAGATCCTTGATGATGGGGTCGATGCAGAAGTTAAGACGGAGCTCATCCTTGGGCTGGTCGGCATACTTTGCCAAAACCTTCTCTGCCAAGGCTGCCAAGCCCTTAACGCTCGAACCACAGAATGTAAGTTCAACGGCTGTGGGCACGATGTCCTTCAACAACGCATCAACATCAACCTCGCAAGCGCATGACTTGCAGAAGCAGAAGCCGAGAGAATCTACGCCCGAGTTGAGCAACTTCAATGCCTCCTCGTTAGCGCTCTTTGCGCACTCTACGGCGATAGTCTGGTGAACGCGCCATGTGTTATCCTTCGAGATACCGCGTACGAAGGGGAATTCACCGGCCTCGGAACCGAGGAAATCAACCTCTGCGAGGTTCTCGGCACGATAGTAGGGACGTACGTTAAATCCCTCTCCGGTCTTCCATACCAACTTGCGCTCGTAGTCGGCGCCTTTAAGGTCAGTTGTGATGACGGCCTCCCACTGCTCGGTTGTAACCGGTGGGAACTCCGTAAACAACTTTTCTTTGGTATTAGCCATAATTGTTTAGAGTTTAAGTGTTTTTAAGTGTTTTAAGTATATGATATTCAATATCTTGTTTGCTGCTGTCTGCTCTATTATGCCGATGCGCCAAATGTCTCTGCGGACGTCCAACATGCTCATGTGCGCGCGCAATGCATACTAAAACTCAACAAAGTTACGAATTTACCCCGCGAAAAGCAAATTTTTTCAAGGCTTTTTCCCACATGAAGCGAGCGCAGGTGATTTTTTTGCAAGCTTTGCATCGCAACTACCACCCTAACCCTAAATTTTACGAATCAACTGTTTTTAGCAATTTGCGATACATTACAACTCAATATTACACTCATCGCGGTCGTGCCAATCGGTAATCTGCGTACCATTGTAATCGAATAGTGCCCATTGATTGTTGTTGCGCACCCACGAGTTTCCACTCTCGCAGTCATACTCTACAACCTCGTATATCACGGGGATGAGTATATTTCCATCTCTGTCGATAAGACCCATCATGTGCCTATTATCGGCGACCATTGCGCGATTCTCGGCGAAGTCGCTAACGTAGCTATATTGTGCTCTTATGACTTCGTTGCCCGCCTCATCTTCGAAACCCCAAAGCGACTCTCTGCTAATTGCTCGGCGACCCTCGATCACGGCTCGTAAACGAGGACTTGTGGTATAGCTACTGTTATTGTCGCATACGGTATTGTTCGATGCCAACTCTTTGGAGAATAGATCGTCGGGAGTCTCGCTTCGAATAATCTCGCGAATTTTGTCCAGAGCGACGTTGTCACCGCCAAAGCCCCTTGTTGTGTAGTATTGTCGTATTGGATGCAGATGTCCCTTATTATCTATTGTGAGGTTTTGTGGTGTTAGATTGTTGTGACTTATGTCGAGTGCTTTGAGTCGAGATTCCAAATCGTCGATGGCTTGCAATAGGCGTTGGCGACTGCCAAAGGGGATGACGTCGTGTAGCGTGGTCACGGATTGCAGATACTCGATGGCAATTAGACACGAACTGTTGTTGATGGCCGATATCTCGATTTCGTCATGGAGTATCTTCATGCGTGTGCTGTTTGTATCGATTTTGCCATTCAGCGCGAGGCTTGCATGGTGTAGCAGCGCCGTGGCGTCGATGCTTATTGGTGCATAGAGTATGACGGGAGTGTTGTTAAGCATCGCATGACACTCGGCAAAGTGGGTTGTGCGATAGATACTCTCCATGTCTGCCTTGATGTCGTGTAGTCGGTGAAATTTCGTGCGCGGAGAGCTTAAAGCATCACGAAAGCTTGAAATATTGCAGATATTCATCAGACGTTATAAATTGCAAAAGATGCTTTGCGACCCAATGTTAAGTACCATCATAAGCTCGCAAATAGAGCTATTGAAGGCTACGCCGCGATACGGCCCAACATACTTGGTGTTTGTTGCTTCGCGAATTAGAGGCTCCATGGATTTGGGCATGATGCTCGACATGTTGAAGAGCATGAGTTTGAAGCGATCGGGCGAGGTAAACTCCCTGTCTGGCGGAAAGAGTGTGTAGGTTGGTGATTGGTCGGTTGATAGATGTATATTAACAAATAGCACATTGCCGTTTGCAGTGCCGAGCGACTTGATGCGGTCGCTGATAGTCAGGATATCATCCATGCTGCCGTCAGAGTAGCAACCGTCGGTGATGTGGAAGATTATGGGTGGGAAACTTTCACAATTTTCGGGACGTGCACACCACTTCTCGACAATGTCATATACGTGGTGTAGCGCCTCATACATCGGTGTTCTGCCGTGTGCTGTGGGCGTTATCCACTCGCCAATGTGATACTTTATGGTGGTCATATACTCTTCACACTCCGGATCGGTGAGGAAGCAGTATAGTTTCTGTGGAGGTTGATACTTGGCGAGTATGTCTATGGGTGTTAAGCCATCAATGGCATCGGGGAGTATATCTACAATGCCATCACCAGAGTATTGGACGACACCTATGTCGTAGTAGTTACGTACCTTGTCGTTGCGTGTAGCGCGAGCCAATAACTCATCGAGAATATAGTTGCAGACTATTGCTACGGCATCGGCCTTGCTCATCTGCAAGTGGTTGAACTTGATGCGCATCTGCATCGATGTTGAACAATCGATGGCTATAATAAAGGCCGTACGATGAAGATGGGTTATGGGTGTATCATACATAGGTTAATGTTTTATACCTTTGGGTTTAAGGAGATGGCTCCATGCCTGTGTTACGAAGCTATGAAGCTGACCTTCGCTATATACCAACTTACGCTTCCAGCGGTTTGCCCACCAACGGCGTGTTTTGAACCATATAATACGCAGTAGTCCACGTTTGGGTCGTGGTAGCGAAAATTCGGGTTCGAGCGTATCGTTTAGAATACGTATTTCGATGTCGTTGTGACGTTCGAACGAGCCAAATAGCTCACTGTCAATGCCACAAAGTCTTATTGCCAATCCATTCATCGCGTATGCAAAGCGCTCCATCTTATGTTCGGAACATATGCCGTAGAGCCACTGCCAATCAATACGCTGGTGATGTGTTCGTACGAACATTGCCCAATCGAAGATATGACGCAACACAATCTCGGCTCCGGCGAAGTGTGCCGCAGCATGGCGCAGTAGGAAGAGCGCATGGAGATTTGCATTGGGGAGTTGAATTGTGGCGTTACCCACCGAGATTATGTCGCCACCTTGCGATGCTGCTTGTTTAAGCTCCTGTTCAATCTTTCGGCTCGAAGTGTGGGCGTGTACGTTGATAAAGTCGTAGTGGTTCTCGATCATCACGCCATCTATGTAGAATACCGTATGGTGGTGTACATCTTCGCTAATCTCGATGCGATACTTTGTGCGCAAGATGTCGTCGGCACGCTGCTGTTCGCCAGCTAACCATATATCTATGTCGCTCGATGTTCGGTGTGGGGGTGTGGGATAGCAGAGACTCAAACCATAGCCTTTGAGGATAGTCATCGTGATGCCCTCTTTTTGGTACATCTCTGCCAACTTTTCGATGACTGCCCTTTGGCGTGCATACCTCTTCTCTGCACCCTCGACGCTTAATGCCCATTTCAGGCGAATATCGCGTTGTGGGAGCAATGAATTATCTATGATACCTTGCTTGTGCAGCAACATAAGCCCATCCCATGCTATTGCTAACACGCCTTGGCGGGCAGCCAGTCTTGCCACTGCCTCCCAATTGGTTGTGGGGCATATCACGTCTGCCGACTCGGTGTCGGGGGGTTGGGTTAGGGCTGTATGTGAGAGTAGTAGTACGACCTTTGCCTGCTCCGTTTCGTAAGGTTTCATCTCTATCGATAGACTATATTTTGCTCTATCTGTTCGACTATGTAACGAACATCATCCTCGGTAACGCAGGGCCCGCTCGGTAGGCAGAGCCCGCAGCGGAAGAGTCTCTCGCTAACGCCGTTTAGGTATGCCGGTGAGCCTTGGAACACGGGTTGTAGATGCATGGGCTTCCATAGTGGACGAGCCTCGATACCGGCGCTATCGAGAGCCATGCGTAGTGCTTCAACGTTGTTGTTAGGCTCGCAATCGGTATGCAACCTATCGGTTAGATGAATTGCTCCACCTGCGCCACCAACTGCCTTGGTAACAGCACTTTCGTATGCGTGTTCCTCGCCTTTGATACGTAGTTTCGAATCGAGCAATATGGTGCAAAGCCAATAGTTACTATCGTAGTCCGTTGTAGGGTTTTTGTGGAGCGTTATGCCCTCCATATCTTTGAACAATTCGTCGTAGAGAGCACATAATCTCTGATGGTGCTTAACATGCTCCTTTACTACGAGCATCTGACCTCGACCTATGCCGGCACAGATGTTCGACATGCGGTAGTTGTAGCCTATCTTCTCATGCTGATAGTAGGGGTATGCCTCGCGAGCCTGTGTGGCGTAGAACATTATTTGTTGCTTGTGTGCAACATCTGTGCATATCAGTGCTCCGCCCCCCGATGTTGTTATCATCTTGTTGCCGTTGAACGACAACACACCATACTCTCCGATGGTGCCACACATCTTGCCCTTGTAGCGTGAGCCAAGAGCCTCGGCAGCATCCTCGATTACGGGGATGCCATAACGCTTGCCAATCTCGACAATCTCATCGATGCGTGCAGGCATGCCGTAGAGATAGACTACGACAATAGCCTTGGGAAGTGGGCGACCCTGTGCCTGACGCTCTTTGATTGCATGCTCCAAAAGTTCGGGGCACATATTCCAACTCTCGGCCTCCGAGTCGATAAATATGGGGGTTGCACCGAGGTATGTAATTGGGTTTGCCGAGGCGCAGAACGTAAACGATTGACACAGCACCTCATCACCCTGACCTACGCCACATGCGATGAGTGCGAGGTGTAGCGCTGCTGTGCCCGACGATAGTGCCACAACGCTCTTGTTGCCACCGACATACTCTTCGAGGTCTGCCTCGAACCCATTGACATTCGGACCGAGAGGTACGACCCAATTTGTGTCGAACGCCTCTTGGATAAACTTCTGCTCCTCGCCCGACATGTGAGCCAAGCAGAGATATATGCGTCTGTTCTGCATAACTAAAATATATTGGCTATAAACCTTTTATAGTTAAACTTCGACGATATTGCTAATTTTGCAATCAACAAAAGGAACTATTGCCGTTGCCCAAGCCATGCCTACGCCAAAGGCGCTCAACATTAGACGATGCGAGCCATTCAGTCTGCCTTGTAGCTCGCTTACGATGGTCAATGGAACCGATACGGATGAGGTATTACCAAACTTGCTTATCGACGAGGGAATCTTGTTGGGGTCAAGTTTTAGTTTCTTGCTCAAATAGCTGTTTATGAAGTTGTTGGCTTGATGGAATACATAGTAGTCCATATCGTTTATCTCCTCTTGAGCTATGCTAAATAGTCGCTTGATGTCTTTTGGAATCTCAACTATCACGAAATTGAATACATCGCCTCCCATCATGTATCCTTGTTCGTCGCTACGTATGTTGCCATGTTCATCTACGACTCTCTCGGCAAGTGTCTCCGCAGAGCTCATTTTGCGATAGCCGCCTCCGGGTATCATGATTAGCTCTCCGCGTGAGCCATCCGAGTTCAGCGAGAAGTGGCTGGTGCCAAAACTATCATTTCGTTCGATTAGGGCGGCGACGCCACCATCGCCGAAGATGAATGCCGAGGTGCGATCCTTCGGCGAATAGACCTTCGAGCGGGTTTCGCCATCGAGTAGCAGCGCACGTCGAATACCAGATTGTGACATAAAAGAATATACGATGCTCAATCCATATATGAAGCCCGAGCAGCCGAGGTTCACATCAAATGCAATAGTCGATTTTGGTAGTCCCAGGCGCTCTTGCAGCAGTATGGATGTTGCAGGCATACGATAGTCCGGAGTCTGTGAGATAAATACTACGAGGTCAATCTCGTCGCGAGGTATATTGTTATCCTCGATGAGTCTGTTTGCAGCGGCATAGCAGAGATCCGAGGCACAGGTATTCTCATCAGCGAATCTACGCTCATATACGCCTATCTTATCAACTACCTTGCGCACCTCTTCGCTATCGAAGTGTTCGGTATATTTATAGTTATCAATGACACGTTTTGGCACAGCTGCTGCCAAGGCCGTTATGCCTATGTTTGTAAAGGAGAGTGTTGCCATTGTCCTAATTTAGTGTACGTCCACCATCAATTATAAGTTCTGTACCTGTCACCCATTCGCTCGCATCGCTCAACAGATAGACTGCTGCGTGTGCAACGTCTTCGGGACGACCAAAGCGTTTCAACGGATAGAGTTCGAGGTTCTTTTCCCACTGCTCTGTGGTTATTGCACTCTTATTCTGTTTGAGAGGGGTTTCAACCATTCCGGGTAGAATAGCATTGCATCGTATCTTTTTCGATGATAGCTCCAATGCCGCCTCTCGCATGAACGAGCATAGGGCACCTTTGGTTGCCGAGTATATTGAGTTACCCGGCGAACATACTTTATATCCGGCGATTGATGCCACGAAGACGAGTGATGAGGGTTTGTTCAGTCGCTTGCGTTTTACCAATAGGTGGGTAAGCATTATCGCCGCCTCGACATTTGTTCTAAACATCTCCTCAACCTCGCCATGCTTGATGAATGGTATGAGTTGCAGGGAGTTGTATCCGGCACAATGTACGCAGCCATCAATCGTGGGAAGTTCTGATACAAGGTGTTCGATATGCTCTTGTTGCGTAAGGTCGGCAACAATATATTGGTGTCCATCGCCCTCCATCTCTTCTATCACCTTCGAGAGTCGCTCTTCGTTGCGTGCCGTAAGAATGACCTTTGCCCCCATCTTGGCGCAGACCAGCGCCGTCGCACGACCTATGCCCGATGATGCACCCGTGATTAGAATGTGCTTGCGGTTAAGTGAAAAAGGATTATACACCATATGTCGTTCGAAACAAAAAGTTGTTATGATAGGCTCTTTACGGTATTAAAGAGATCCTCGATAGTGACGGCATTGCGAATGTCGTCGCCACGAAGCGCTACGTCGTACTCCTCATCTACCATTGCAATCACCGAGAGGGCGATAAGCGAGCTCCATTCATCCAAATCGTGGAATTTGGTATCGGCGTTAAACATGCTTGCATCAGTCTCCTCAAAGAGGTATGACATGTTCTCAATGAATTTGTTTAGTTCCATAATAGTTATTATCTTTTTGTTCTTCAATTGCTAAATTTAGTAACGGAATATCTTTGCCGGGTTGCCCATGTAGAGCTCTCCCTCTTTGGGCTTGGTCATCAATACTGCTCCGGCGCCGAGTCTGGTGTTATTACCTATTTTTAGTTGTTGCAAAACTATTGAGCCAACTCCAAAGAAGTTGCAGTCGCCGATATGAACTTCGCCCGATATGCGAACTGCGGGCATAAACGTGTTGTATGACCCTACTACGTCATCATGTCCGAGACACACCGAACTGTTCAACAGATTAAAGTTGCCGATGCTGACATTGCATGTAGCACTGCATCCCCCCTGAATGATGTTACCTTGACCTATGCTGAATGTTTTGCTGTCGCCAATCGTAAAGTTGGGGTGGATAAGGTTGGGAAACTCGATTCTCGGGTTTAGGATTTGTTGGCTGATTTTGTGTACCACACCGGGATTTCCGATGGCGATAACAACGCAGAGTGTTTCGTCCCATCTGTTCAAATCGTCCAGTCCTCCCAATATCGAGCCAAAGTGTGAAATAGCTTCGCCTCGCTCTTTGCCATCATCGAAAAAACCGATTAACTCCCATGTGGGGTTGGCTTCGTTGATGCGGTTTATGAGGCATGCTACTTCGCGCCCAAGGCCACCTCCACCATATATTGCAATACGTTTCATGTCTATTTTAGTTATTTCCGTCAAATGCTTCGGTTGTTACGGACGTTATTGATGTGATATCGGAGCGTCGTAACACCTTTTTTAAGGTTAGCCACACAATCTTGCAATCCACAACGAACGATACGTTACGCACGTACCATACGTCCAACTCAAACTTCTTGCCCCACGATATAGCATTGCGACCGTTTACCTGTGCCCAGCCCGTGATGCCAGGGCGTATATCATGGCGGTGTGCCTGCTCCTCGCTATATAACGGCAGGTATCTTACGAGTAGCGGACGTGGTCCTATGAGCGACATATCGCCTTTGAGTACGTTTAGTAGCTGTGGCAACTCGTCAATCGATGTTGAGCGTACGAAGCGTCCAGCCTTTGTCAGACGTTGGGCGTCGGACAGAAGATTGCCGTCGGCATCCCTCTCGTCGGTCATCGACTTAAACTTTATAAGACGAAAAACCTTTGCATCTTTTCCGGGGCGCTCCTGCCAAAATATGGCGCCGGCACCCTTGTTGGCAAACGTGAGCCATAGGGTAACGACGATAAGTAGCGGCGATAGCAGTAGCAGCATGCTCGCCGATACTACGATGTCGATAAGGCGCTTTATGAAGTGTTTGTACATTGCTATTTTGTTATGGGGTTAAGGTGCTTTACAATAGCACTATATGTGTGCTCTGTCAGATAGTTGCCTACGAGGAATCTGTATCCTCGTTCGCCCATTTCTGCTATCTGTTCTGTCGAGGCGAGCATCTTGTCCAACATGGCACTAAACCTCTCCACATCGCAACTCTCGCACCACAATCCGTAGCCATTCTGCTCGGCTATCGTGCCTATGTCGCTGTTAGAATCGGTTGCTGCAACTATGGGCATGCGGTTTTCCAGATAGGATAGTAGTCGCGAGGGATAGTTAGGTATGGTGAAGCGATGGTCGAGAAATATCATCCCTACGTCGCAAGCAGCCACCAGCATGTCGTATTCGGCCTTGGGGAGTGCGCCGATGAGTGTTACGTTTTCGGGGTGCTGCTCCCTTGTCCAGCGCTCAACCTTGGCATACTCGGTGCCGCTACCTACGATGAGGAAGTGGCAGTCACGACGCTTGCTGTTTCGTTGCAATGCTCGGCACATGAAGTCTATGCCTTGGGGCTTGCCGATATTCCCTCCATATATAAATATAGGTCTGTCTGTGGGTAATCCATATTTTTGACGTATCGCTCGACGCTCTATTGTCACCTTATCCGTCGGTAGCTCGATGCTGTTTGGAGCAACTTCAATGCGTCGCACATCGAGCTTTGGATTGTGCTTGACAATAAAATCGACGTTTGCAGGCGACATACAGCCTATGTAGTCGCTCATGCGGTACAACATCCTCTCCTTATGTCGAAAGTAGCCATAGAGAGGTGACCACTTGGCAAACATCCCCAAATCAACGGCATTCTGCGGAAATATATCTTTGAGCAGAAGGTAGCTTATGCAGTGTGGTGAGCGCTGTTTTATGGAGCGTATGACCGACGTAAAGGTTACCGGAGGTGTGGAGTAGAGCACAAGGTCGAACTCCACATCGTTCCAATATCGTTTGATTGCACGTCGAAACTGTCGTTCGATAAGTAGCGTTGCTATGCCCTTCTCTACAACGTTTGTCTTTTGCAGATTTAGCGTTTTAATGCTCAATATCCTGACTCCACAACGCTCCTCCTCGCATGTCGTCTGCCCATAACGTCGCTCGTTGGGGTGGGCGATATACACGTTGTGTCCCTCGTCGCGAAATTTGCGCATAAGGTCGGCATATATTCCGCGCGTTGAGATGTCGGTTAGTCGCGATATGGTAAGAAACAGAACGTTCATGCCCCACTAATCGTGTGTTATATGGTTATTTACGCCACACCATCTTGTTTACTACACCCGTGTATGACTGAATGAGTTTTACGACCTTGGTCGATACATTCTCATCGGTATAGGTAGGTACGGGTATGCCGTTATCGTCGTTACGTACCATCTCAACAGCCGTATCTACCGCCTGTAATAGCGAGTGTGTGTCGATGCCGGCGAGGATAAAACAACCCTTATCGAGTGCCTCGGGGCGCTCGGTCGAGGTGCGTATGCATACCGCAGGGAACGATTTGCCGATGCTGGTGAAGAACGAACTCTCCTCGGGCAATGTGCCGCTGTCGCTTACTACGGCAAAGGCATTCATCTGCAAACAGTTGTAGTCGTGGAAACCGAGAGGCTCGTGCTGTATTACACGTCTATCGAGCTCGAAGCCGCTTGCAGCCAGACGATTTCTCGAACGCGGGTGGCACGAGTAGAGTATGGGCATATCATACTTCTCTGCCATCTTGTTTA
Organism: Alistipes sp.; assembly: GCA_017403125.1. GTDB lineage: Bacteria > Bacteroidota > Bacteroidia > Bacteroidales > Rikenellaceae > Alistipes. The sequence continues at coordinate 63,696 of JAFQOR010000024.1, forward strand.
TAGCGGTAAAGAGTGATGTAAAGTTCTTCTCGGTGTCGATATTCTCCTCGCGATGTGCCGAGAGCAGAATGTATTTGCCTCTCTTCAAACCGAGGCGGGCGTGTATGTCCGAGCCCTCTATTTCGGCGAGATTCTCGTGTAGCACCTCTGCCATTGGCGAGCCTGTAACGTAGGTGCGCTCCTTGGCAACGCCCGATGCGTTGAGATAGCGACGTGCATGCTCCGAGTAGCAGAGGTTTACGTCTGAGATGATATCCACGATGCGTCGGTTAGTCTCCTCCGGAAGGCACTCGTCGAAGCATCTGTTGCCCGCCTCCATGTGAAAGATGGGTATGTGTAGGCGTTTTGCACCAATTACCGATAGGCACGAATTGGTGTCGCCCAATACGAGTACGGCGTCGGGCTTTGTAGCGACCATAAGCTTGTATGACGAGTTAATGATGTTGCCCATCGTAGCGCCAAGGTCCTCACCCACGGCGTTCATATAGACGTCGGGGTCAGCGAGTTTCAGGTCGCGGAAGAAGATGCCGTTGAGGTTGTAGTCGTAGTTCTGACCGGTGTGTGCCAAGAGGCAGTCGAAGTAGCGGCGGCACTTGTTTATGACCGCTGCAAGGCGTATGATTTCGGGGCGTGTGCCTACGATGATGAGTAGTTTAAGGCGTCCATCACCCTTGAATGATACGTTTGAATAGTAGAAGTTGTTATTCATCGTTAAAAATGTTTTAGTTCCATAAAAGTTGAACTGTTAGGTTCGTTTGCCGAGTAGTAGGCGCGACAGTAGGCGCGATTGTGACATGGCATATACCGTTAAACAGAGCGCCGTAAATATCGATATTGATAGTAGCAACTGCATAAGTTCAGAGTCGATATGTATGGAGTGCTGTCGCATGGCAGCAAATACCAAGCCTTGTAGCATATATATGGCGAAGGTTAAACCTCCAAGCCGCTTCATGATGCCTACGATACTGCTATTACCAAACCATCTGTCGATACGCTGCGCTACAAAGTAGCAGATGATGATGCTTGCAAACCCACCGAAGAGCATTAGGGCGTAGTATCCCACACGTTCGCCAAATTCCAGATTCGTGAAAAAGTAGAATGTATGCGTGCCGCGGTAAAGCACATAGCTCGTGGCAAGCACTGCAAGTGCCACGCCCGTGGTTATCCACTTGTGAGATTGCAGCTTGTTGAACAGGTCGTACTGCTTGAAGAGCATACCTCCGAAGAAGAATGGTATCATCGTTTTCAGGAAGTTGATGAATGGGGGCATTGCCATCCCGTCGGGTAGGAACTGAATTACGAGCCATGCAACAATCATTGCGCGTATGCCTTCCCAACGCAGTGTGGCGTAGCCAATCATCACACCGTAGATGACAATGTAGATAAACCAATACGAAGATTTAATTGAAAATAGCGTTGTATCGATAATCTCGTATGCGCTTACGGGATGAGGCTTGTAGAAGATGAGCTCGACGACGGCCCATATCAAACAGAATATAATCATGGGTCTGATAAGGCTATACCATCTATTTGCCATTACCCCCCCCCTCCATAGTGGCAGTGTTGTCATTGAACGATACGAGACATAGCCGCTGATGAATGTGAAGAGAGGCATCTGCGTAATGGTCGTAAACTTCATGAACGCCATATCCAGATAGGCAGTACCCGAGCCCGAATATTGAAACGCATGCCCGTTTACCACCATGAATATGGCAACAAATTTCAGTATGTCGAGAACAGCATCTCGACGTGGTGGGGTAGTAGTCTGCATCATCTCCTTTCTGTTACTCGCTCTTCACCTTCTCGAAGAATGTGTCGGGATGGTTGGGATCAAAGGGCTCGTTTGCCCACATTACGGTTACGAGGTCCTCGCTCTCGGAGAGGTTGATTATGTTGTGGGTATATCCGGGTAGCATGTGTACGGCCTCGATTTTATCGCCCGATACCTCGAACTCCAACACCTCGTTCGAGCCTATGCGACGCATCTGTATCATGCCGTGACCACTAACCACAATGAAGAACTCCCACTTTGTGTTGTGCCAATGCTCGCCTTTGGTGATGCCGGGCTTCGAGATATTAACGCTAACCTGTCCGCACGATGCGGTACGCAGCAACTCCGTAAAGCTCCCGCGCTGGTCGATATTCATCTTTAACGGGAATGATACTCGCTCTTTGGGGAGGTAGGAGAGATATGTCGAGTAGAGCTTCTTGGCGAAGCTGTTGTCGCCAATCTCGGGCATAAGCAGTGTCTGTGGCTGCGCGTGGAAGGCTTCCAAAAGGTCGGCAATCTCGCCCAGCGTCACCTTGTGTGTTATGGGTGCAGCACAGTAGCGGCCCTCGGCAGTGAGTACGGTATCGATTCCGTCGAACTCGCAGTGGTGCTCCTCGCCTTTGAGTGCGGCGACCATCTCATCAACGAGGTCGTCGATATAGAGTAGTTCGAGCATCGTGCTACGGTCGTTAATCGTTATCGGAAGCTCGTTAGCTATGTTGTGGCAGAAGGTAGCTACGGCCGAGTTATAGTTCGGACGACACCACTTGCCAAAGAGGTTCGGAAAGCGATAGACCAAAACTCGCGCCCCCGTCTCTCTGCCGTAGTCAAAGAATAGCTCCTCGCCGGCACGCTTACTCTTGCCATATTCGCCCTCGGCATAGCGTCCTATGAGCGTTGCCTGTATCGATGACGAGAGCATCACGGGGCAGCGGTTAGAGTGCTTATTGAGAGTATCCAACAGCGTTGATGCGAAGCCGAAGTTACCCTCGGTAAACTCCTTGGGGTCCTGTGGGCGGTTTACGCCGGCGAGGTTGAATACAAAGTCGGCATCGCGGCAGTAGGCATCGAGCTCCTCGGCCGAGGAGTCGATGTCGTACTCGTAGATTGCCTCGATGTTCAACTCTCCGTAGCTGCGATTCTTGCCCTCGGCAATATTTCGTAGCTGTGCGCATAGATTCTTGCCAACAAAACCCTTGGCTCCTGTAACCAATATCTTCATGGCTTAATGGCTTATTACGATGTTACTCGCTGCGTATCTCTGCCGACTTCAAGCGCTGCTCCATGCCGAGGTCCTCGCGTACGAAGCGCAGTTTCAGCAAAAGCTGCTTCATACCCTCAATATCGAGGCGATGAGTGTTGTGCGAATGGTAGTCCTCGATGCGTGATAGCTCCTCGTTACCCTCGACAAAGAACTTGTCGTAGTTCAAGTCGCGGGTGTCGCACGGTATGCGGAAGTAGTCGCCCATGTCTATCGCCTTTGCCATCTCCTCGCGTGTTACGAGCGTCTCGTAGAGCTTCTCGCCATGGCGTGTGCCGATGACCTTAACCTCGGTTGCGCCATACGCCGGATCGACCTTCGAGTAGAGCTGCTTGATGGCCTCTGCCAATGTCGATAGTGTAGCTGCCGGAGCCTTCTGCACAAACAGGTCGCCATTCTCACCATGTGTGAAGGCGTAGATTACTAAGTCCACAGCGTCGTCGAGTGTCATCATGAAGCGTGTCATCTCCGGGTCGGTTATCGTTATGGGCTTGCCGCTTGTCATCTGCTCCACCCATAGGGGTATCACCGAGCCACGCGATGCCATCACGTTGCCGTAGCGTGTGCAGCAGATGGTTGTTGCAGCGCCCACGCCAAGCTCTCGTCCCTTGGCAATAGCCACCTTCTCCATCAATGCCTTCGAGATACCCATGGCGTTGATGGGGTATGCAGCCTTGTCGGTCGAGAGGACTACGACATTCTTTACGCCATGCTCGATTGCCGACTCCAAGACGTTGTTCGTGCCTATGACGTTGGTACGTGTAGCCTCCATGGGGAAGAATTCGCACGAGGGGACCTGCTTCAACGCCGCTGCCGCAAATACATAATCGACACCGCGCATCGCCACATCTACCGAGCGGCGGTCACGCACGTCGCCAATATAGAACTTAACCTTGGGGTTTTGCAGACGATGACGCATGTCGTCTTGTTTCTTCTCGTCGCGCGAGAAGATGCGAATCTCTTTGATGTCGGAGTCGAGGAAGCGTCGAAGTACGGCGTTGCCAAACGAACCGGTACCGCCTGTAATTAGCAGGACTTTGTCTTTGAATAGTGACATGATTTGTTTGTGTTTATGTAGTTAGTAATTTGTCGTATAGTTTGATGTAGTGCTCGAAGCATATATCCTTGTCGAAGTGCTCCTCGGCACGTTTGCGGCATGCCTCGGCGTAGTGAGCCTTACCATGGCTTCGTATGGCATGTATAGCCTCTGCCATCGCCTCAATGTCGCCTATGCCATCAACTGCCATACCCGTTTCGGGCGTGATAAGTTCGGGCATGGCCGTGGTGTTATAGATTATGACCGGTGTCCCGCATGCCATAGCCTCGGCTATTGTTAGTCCGAATGTCTCTTGGCGCGATAGGCTTACAGCAATGTCGGCTGCCGAGTAGTATTCCGCAAGTTCTGCTACGTTTTTGGTGTGACACACACCCACAACACCGCGCGGCAGCGATGCTTGTTGCTCATGGGTAACGCCTACAACAACCATTGCGTAGTCGTCTGATAGGTGTTCGCGCAGACGGAATATGTCGCTCCAACCCTTCTTCTCGGTCCATACGTTGGCAACGAACAACAGCAGTGTGCGGTTGCCAATATCGTGCTTTTGGCGTACGCTGTCGCCATTTACCGGACGGAAGGTGTCGATGTCGATGCCATTGTGGATGGTTTCGATGGTGCTATTCTTGAAGAGTGACTGTCGGCACTCGGTAGCCAACCAATCCGATACGGGAACTACAACAAGCCTATCGCCTAACGATGTGAAGAGGCGCTGTTTCAGTTCGAAGTTTTGTGCCGTACGATGGTTTATGCCAAGGTCGAAGCATCGTGGATAGCTCGAAACATGGTCGCAACTCTTGCATCCCTCTACCCACTTTCGACAGCCCGTTGTTATGTAGTGCGAGCAATGTCCCGTATATGTCCAGCTGTCGTGGAGTGTCCACACAACCTTTGCGCGACACGATTTAAGGTAGTCGAAGAGTGTGGGGTAGTTCAGATAGTATCCATGCAGGTTGTGAAGGTGGATGATATCGGGCTCGACTCTTCGCAACTCATCTACGAGGAGCTTCGTGGCGCATCGCGACCCCAAGCCGTGTCTGTCGAGAAGACGCGAGAGTGCGAGGTGCCATGCGCGACTTGCCGACGAGCCCATGGCGAAAAGGTGTGAGCGACTCTCGGTGCTGTTACGACCATAGGCAATATAACTCTCCCAACCATGATTCATGGCTGCAACACCAATCTGCTCGGCAATTCGTCCTGTCGAGCCCCAATTGACGGTTGAGTTTATCTGAAATAGTTTTGGCATGGTTGCGTACATTTTAGTTATATGTAACACTCTGTTTGGTAACGAGCTATCGCCCCGAAGTCCATCTGCGATATGTTCTTGCGCAGGTTGTTGTAGTGGTCGATGTTGCAGATATGTTTCAGCTCCCTCTCGAAGCTATCGCTGTCGAGCGAGAAGATTACGCCGTTTTGTGGCGTTATAATCTCCTCGGCGCACCCCACCCTGTCACTTACCATGACAGGCGTGCCATTGTTGAGCGCCTCCTCCACAACCAAACCCCATGCTTCTGAAATTGAGGGGAGGATAAAGACGTCGGCTTGTTGATAGTAGCGCCATAGCTCTTTGTTGGCAACGGCGCCGGCGAACTCGATATTGCTGTCGGCAATCGACCGCAACTGCTCTTCTTGATCTCCGAAACCTACTATTGTCAGGTGTAGTTCGGGGTGGTTGTTAAATCGTTCGATAAGGAATTGTAGATTCTTCACGGCTGTCAAACGACCAACATACAAGAATTTTGCGACCTTACTGCGTGGCTCATAACCGGGTTGTTCGATATAGTTGAATATGCCTACGCCTCGCGTAATTATGGTTGTACCCTTGAAGCCAAGATTATCGGTTATTGTCCGTTGGGCTTTTCCCGATGCATAAACCTTCGAGACGTGTTTTACGAAAAGGCGCTTGACGAAACCCTTTATTCCCTTTGTTGTAGATTCGATGTAGCTCGACTCAACTACAACGGCACACTTTCTTCGGCGTGAGAACACTGCCCCTACCCACAATGGCAGTGAGTCCCAACCGCCAAGTATAAGCTCCGAATAGGGTGTGCGCCACAGTATGCCGATAAGCTGAAACAGTCGCATTATGGAGTTCTTGCGCAAGAATATGTGTTCGAAGTGCATCTCTGCATCGAAGAAGTCGCTATTACGACCATTCGGACGATCGCCTGTATATATTACCAACAGCCTACAACGTTTGTTAATCTCGTTGTAAAGATTTATTTTGTAGAACGATGGCAGGTTTGTGATAACAATTTTATACATGGTCTTCTACTCTTCGTATCGTCTGTCAATACAGTTGCCCAGAAGCAACCAGAATATAAAACATAGCGGACTGCCAGCCGCAAAGATATATCCTTCGGATGCAAAACTTACTGCAAAAAAAGCGAATAAACCAAGCAGTAGTATGCTATTGTAGGTTCGCTCTCGCCATTGTGTCAATATGGCTTGAAAAAATATTCCAAGGCATAGTAATAAGCCCACAATACCGGTCATAGATAGTATAGCAAACCATGATGACCCAGGCTCGATAGTGCCATTTTTTGAGTTGTAAGCATCGCCCAATGTGGGGTCCACAGTCGAGAATCCGACACCTATGATAGGACTGCTTTTGAACTCTTCGATACGATATTTTATCTTATGTTCTCGGGCATCAAATAAACTCATCTCGTCTCGCTCGCTAACCTTGGATATAAATCCATCCATTATATTGGTGTTGGTGACGGCGTATGCGCTAATACATAGTACGGCAATCGCTACAAACCATATGCGACCCATATTTCGCATACAGCGTCGAGACATCAGCATTATCACTATTGAGGCTATGATTGTAGCAATAAGTGCCCCTCGTGATGCGGATAGAGCGAGTGAACCAAGACAAGGAATCATTGGAACAATCCAAATCCACTTGCTTGTAATACTCTTGTACAGAAGAACACACACGCTAATACCGCTAATAATGCCGAGCATTATCGAGTGGTTTGTCATGCCACTGAATAGACCTCCTTTATCCGTAAACTCCGCGTTAGCCTCGTAGGTCATATAGTTGATGCCGAGGAAGAAGCAGAAGAATGATATGAATGAGAGTATTATGCACAGTGTTATCACTTCGTATAGGCATAGGCGTCGTAGTATGCGCAGATTCTCATTCTGAATCATTGGCGATACAATCGTAATAATTGCGACAAAGGCAAAAAAACGTGCCCATGCATTAAAAATGGGGGATGGGTCGGATAGTAGCAATGCAAATCCTATATATACAAGAAATAGTAATATCGGTGTATATAACTTTGGGAACTCGCTAAAAAACAGAATACATAGTATGCCAATGCCTGTGATAACGGTGTAGTATGACGGCAAGTTGCCGATAGCACCAATTGCCGTGTGCATGGCGATTAGCGTTAGTATCAAACTAAATGCGCTTATGATGGGATTATTCTTTATTAACTCTCTCATCTTACCTACCCATGCTTTTGTTTCGAGATGTTAATTTTGCGATATGCAACAAACATTGTGATAAAATAGACTATGTGGAACGCAAACATCGAGCATGCCGCACACAAGGCTCCGTGTCCGAAGTTTAATATGGCAAAATAGGTGGCGATAACGGCTCCTCCGTCACGCAGGAGGCTTGCCGTAAATATTGTCCAGTTTCTGCCGTGAGCTATGAACATTTGCGTAAGGACGTTTGCCATGCTGCTAACAATGGCGGTGACCACCGATATGCAGAGCACGGTGCTCAATCCATCGAAGGTAGCACCATACCACGAGGCGATGTATCCGGCGAGTAGCAGTACAACGATTGCCGGAGTGGCGGTGGATACAAAGTTAATAAGCATCAGACGTCGCAAAATGCGGTTGTTGCTCTCGTGGTCGTTGTTTGTGGCCGCGAGGTGCGATAGCGCTACGTTGCGCAGTGCCCCCGGAATAAATAGCAGCACAGCATACCATTGCACTGCCGCCTGCGATATACCAAGCTCGGCATAGCCCGCAAGTTTGATAAGTATGAAGATGCTTATCCAATGAGTTATGGCGTAGAGGCTCTCTTGCAGGGCTATGGGTATCGAGAAGCGTACGATGCTGCGCATATATGCGCGGTCTATGCCTCTTGATGGGCCGCTCGTCTTCAACACTCTGCGTATCGATATGTGGTTTATTATGGCGTTGAAGATGAGTGAAACAATAAGCGCCACTATCGCGCCATCGAACCCGTAGTATAGCGCTCCTATGACGCTGCTTGCGAAGGTAAAGATGCCTGCCCATGCGCTATTCAATGCCAATCGGCGATATATGCCCAAGCCCGCCATCTCGCCTGTCTGTGTGGTGTTTATGGCGTTAAATACTATGGCTATGGCCGATAGGCGCAGTGTGTTGTCGAGGTGCGGAGCATCTATCCATAGCGCTACGTGTGGCGCAAAGATAAGCAGCAAAAGAGCTATCACGCCACTCATGGCAAACGTGAGCAGCATGGCTATACGGTGCGTGTCGGCTATGCGCTGCATGTCGTTGGTACGCATGCTCTCGGCTATGAACTTCGTTGCGGAGTATCCCAAGCCGAGCGACGAGAATATGGCAATCATCATCAACGTGTTTTTTATTGTGCCATACTCTCCGTAGAGTTCGCTGCCGAGCAGGCGTGCTATTGCTACACCCGCAAGGAACGATAGCCCCTTGCCCAAGGCCGAGCCCACAAGTGCCCAGAACGAGTCGTTTGCAAGGCGACTGTTGCGAAGGCGTGTGGCTATGTTGGCGATTGTACTCATCGGGGTGTGTAGTTATAGAACATCTCTTGAAATTACAGCGCTCGGTATTTATCGTTCTCCGGGGCGTACTCCGGCACCGTGCGCTTCATAAGTTGTACGAGTGAGGTTATATCGACCTTGCGTGCCAACTCCTCCATCTCGGTTACGATGTCGCACACTTTGCTATACTCCATAGGGCGCACGTTTGCTACGCGGATGCGACCATGCGATGTTGGCGTTGTGTTCTCCTCGTTGGCAAGGACCTCCTCGTAGAGTTTCTCGCCGGGGCGCAGACCTATGTACTCAATCTTAATATCCTCGTCGGGGTTGTACCCGGCAAGCTGTATCATGCGTCGTGCCATGTCGGCTATGCGCACAGGCTCGCCCATGTCAAAGACAAATATCTCATTGCCCGAACTCATGTTTGCAGCCTCCATTACCAAGCGACAAGCCTCGGGGATGGTCATAAAGAAGCGTGTAATCTCGGGGTGGGTTACGGTCACCGGACCACCCTTGGCTATCTGCTCGCGGAAGCGGGGGATGACCGAACCGTTTGAGCCGAGGACATTGCCAAAGCGCGTTGTGACAAACTTCGTTGTACCCTGCACCTTGCCCTCCTCGATGGCAAGTCCCAGGGCCTGAACATATATCTCGGCAAGGCGCTTTGTCGTTCCCATGATGTTTGTGGGGTTTACCGCCTTGTCGGTCGAAATCATGACCATCCTCTCTGCGCCATACTCAATGCACTTATTGGCGATGTTGCGCGAGCCTGCGACGTTTACAAGTATCGCCTCACAGGGATTCTCCTCCATGAGAGGAACATGCTTGTAGGCAGCGGCGTGAAATACTATATCGGGGCGATAGGTCTTGAAGATGTAGTCCATGCGGGGCGCAAGACGTACATCGCCAATAACGGGCGTGAAGTTTAGCTTCGGAAAGCGCTCTTCGAATTCAAGACGCAGGTTGTGCATTGGGGTCTCGGCATTGTCGAGCATTATCAGCTCCTTGATGCCGAGGGGTGCAATCTGTCGGCAGAGCTCCGAGCCTATCGAACCTGCGGCACCTGTTACAAGTATGCGTTTGTTGTGCAGGCCTCCGCGAATCTTCTCCATCGAGATTTCGATTTCGGGACGCATGAGGAGGTCCTCAATCTTAATCTCGCGCAGACCGATACTTACACGGCCATCGACAATCTCGTCGATATGGGGCGCCATCAATATGCTTATGTCGTTCTCTATGGCATAGCTTATCAGTTGCTCTTGCTCGTGGCGGGCATCTTCGGGTGTGGTAAAGAGTATGGCGTCTATGTCGTTGCGATCTTTGATGTAGCATAGGTTCTCCTCGTTCAGAAAGTAGAACACGCGAAGCTCGTTTATGGTGTGATACTTGACATATTTACCATAGGTTATGAATCCTACGACGTGGTAGTTGGCGTCGTCGGTGAGGTGTTGGGCCATGGCCACAGCCGATTGACCTATGCCGTATATCAATACTCGCTTGGTATCTTTCTTGCTGCGGATGCGACGTTTGAGCTTATCATAGACTATAACCATCGCTACGCGCACCATGATTAGTGTGATTAGTGTGATTAGCGTGTCGAGTATTATGAGCGCTGTTTGAGGCACGTACCACCCATCGAAATAGGGGTGTACGACGAGCACTCCTGTCATGCACGCCTCTTTCATCAGTGTGGCTATCGAGAGTTGACCTATCTCGCGCAATGTCGAGTGGCGAATCACCGAGCGGTGCGTCTTAAAGGCGCAGAAGGCGAAGTATGATAGTATGAGCGATATTGCCATCCACTGTACAAAGAAGCGGCTGGGATGGGGTATGGGCATCGGGCGGAACAGAAGCTCGGTAAAGAGTAGTGCCACCGCCGATGATGTAATCGACACGCCGAGGTCTATGCCCAGGACAATGCGCGAACTCAAATAGTGCTCCGAGGTTAGGTAACGTATAAATTTAACCATCTCTCTCTATCTTTGGCGTGAGAGCCTGTAAGCTCCACTATACAATTTTCTGGATATATTGTTTGGGTATGTAGGTTGTTGCCACAACCGATATGCCCTCTATTGCCACAACAAGTCGTTTTGTGCCATGTATGCGGTGTATGTAACCCTCGACACCGCTAAATATGCCACCTGTGATGCGCACCCTGTCGCCCAACACCACATCGTTCGGAAGCAACTCTATTTCGCGACTTGCGGTGCGAGTTACAAAGCGGAAGAGCTCCATCTCACTATCGGGTATGGGTTGTGGTTTTGAGGTCCCCGGGGTGCAATACGCGATGACATTTGAGTTGGTGCGTGTGGCGAGTAGCGAAATGTACTCCGTGGTGCACCTGACGAATAGCAGTGATGGCATTATGGGTCGCATGCTAACAACCGTTCTCCCATCCACCACGCGTTCTGTGGTGCGCATGGGGGTAAAGTGCTCGATGTTGTCGCGCTGGGCTATCGAACATACCTCCGACGATTTGTTGTGTAGTATTCGCAGTGCATACCACTCTATGGCTGTTGCGCTATTTTGCTCCAATGCTTTGTTGGGGTTTAATCGTTTTGTGTAGGTGCAATATCTCTCCTCACCCATCGGGAGGCGTTATTCTGCCCCGATGCAGTAGGCAGGCTCTCTCGAGCAGAGGTTTTTGTTGTGCCCGAGCGACGGTGGGTGGTACGCATCCGCACTCCCATACCGCGAGCCCTCTGGCGGTGCTTTTGAATATATCCTATGCCCGCCAAAATTTCTTGCAAAGATACAAAAAAGTCACTTCAATACAAAACAATTACATTGTTTTAGTATTTCAAAAGCGGTTGTTTATGATGAATTGGCACTTTTTTGTCATAAAATACCATAGCTAATTCCCTGTTGCAACCTCTGTTTTGAACGCTCCTAAACCTAATTTGTCGTAAGTTTGGGCAGAATCGCTGCCAATATCGTGCCAAGTTTATGGATGCCGTACGTCGTCCAATTAAGACGAGACTGTATCGTAGGTCTATTTTGTTGTTATGTTTGCGCTCAAAATGCTTACTTACACCAAGAAAACTGCGGTTTTTGGGCGCCGCATGTCTAAAACCACCTCTTGCTCTTCAACCCTGTAACGAAATGGGGTGGCTAATTTTTTAGTCACCCCATCATTTGGTATTTGTTGTTCGCTACTTCTTTGTGTCGTTGCTCTTGTTGCTGCGGTCGTACTTAAAGCGTCGAATCTTCTTTGTCGGTGTCTTCTCGAACTCGCCCTCGTTGTCCACAACCTTCGTAATCTTCGAGAAACGGTTTACCTTGCTATTGACATATTCCAACAATTCGCGCTTTATCTCCTCCATTTTTAGACCGATACGCTCTTTGTTTACCGACATCTTGTGTTTGAACTCGTCGTAGGCCTCCTCCAACGCCTCGGTGTTGAAGTGTACCAAGGCGATGAGCTTGCCATCCTCCTCGGTTACGACCGACTCGGCAACAAAGCGGTTGCTGTTGAGAACCTCCTCGATATCTTCGGGGTAGATGTTCTCGCCACTGGGCCCCACAATCATATTCTTCAAACGCCCCTTGATAAATATCCAGCCATCCTTCTCGATAGCTCCGAGGTCGCCCGTGCGGAACCATCCGTCGTCGGTGAATACGGCCTTGGTTGCCTCCTCGTTTTTATAGTATCCGCGCATCACGCAAGGGGTCTTTACCACAATTTCGCCCTGTCCGGTATCGGGATTTACATTATCCAAGCGTGCCTCGACGGCCGGAAGTGCCGGTCCTGTTGAGCCTATGCGTGTCATCTTACCAACGGCGCCCGCAAGAAGGGGTGCTGTCTCGGTGAGCCCATAGCCTATGCCATAGGGGAATCCTGCGTCTTTAAGGAAACGTTCGGCGTCGGGGTCGAACTTTGCACCTCCAATGGCAAAGAGACGCATGCGCCCGCCAAAGAGCTTTTTGAGCTGCTTGCCTGCCATCTTGTGGAGTATCTTGCGTGACCAATTCCAACCATAGAGTTTGCGTAGTATCGCCTTGCTCTGGAACTTGGGAAGCACCTTGCCACGATATACCTTCTCCATGATGAGGGGTACCGAGGCTATTACCGTGGGGCGCACCTTTGCCAATGCGGGCATAAGAGCCGAGGCGGTAGGCGGACGGTCCATGTAGAAGATATGTGCACCGCGTGCAAAGGGGTATATCATTCCGAGTGTGCACTCATACGTGTGCGAGAGCGGTAGTATCGAGAGCAACACATCCTCTTCGGTGTAGTCGAACAGAGGCGGTATGATTGTAACCTGCATTGCAATATTGTAGTGCGAGAGCATCACGCCTTTGGGCTTGGATGTGGTGCCCGAGGTGTAGATGATGGCAGCAAGGTCATCGGGCTCGGGAATACGCTTCTCTGCCCTCTGTTCCACGCGCTGCGATATGATATTCAAACCCTTGGTGCGGATTATGATATTCATCTTATCGGTGGTCTGCTTCGAGAGCTTGGCGTAGAGCTTGTCGGATACAAGTATTGCTTTTGCTTCGGAGTGTTCTATTATCAGGCCAAGTTCCTCTCCGGTGAAGTCGGGGAGAATAGGTACGGCAATCATGCCTGCGCACGTTACTGCGAAGTACGATACGCCCCAATTAGGCATGCTGCTACTCAAAATTGCTACTTTGTCGCCTGCGCCTACGCCGGCATTAAGTAGCAACTCCTGCACCTGTTCTATGCGCTCTCCAACCTCCTTGTATGAGACATCCTCTCCATCTATCATCGAGAAAGCGATGCGCGACGAGAACTTCTCTACGCTATGCTTTACTATCTCGTAAATTGTTGAAAATGACATAACTCGAAAGTTTTTGAAAAATAAATTGATACAAATCGTGTGCAAGGTACGAATAATAAATTAAAATTAGTTAATTTTGACACAAAATATTTTCAATGATTAGTCGTAATTTCATCATAAATAGCGCCCACGAGGTGGGATTCGATTTGGTAGGGATGGTCGCTGTCGAGGCTCTCGATAAGGAGCGTAAGATATTTGAACAGTGGTTGTTAGAAGGGAAACACTCCACATTATCCTACCTCGAACGAAATGTCGAAAAACGTTTCGATGCAGGGCTTTTGGTCGATAGTGCGCGGAGTGTGGTAATTTGTGCTGTTTCGTACCTGTCGCCTTATAGCAGAGGTTATGAAGAGGGATGTCGTACGAAGGTCGCGTCGTATGCTCTTGCGCGTGACTATCACATGACTATTAAAGAGATGCTTAACGATTTGGCGGAACGATTACGAAGTGTCGCTCCCGAAATGCGTTTTCGTGCATTTTCGGACTCTGCACCCATAGCCGAAAAGAGTCTTGCAGTGCGTGCCGGCATGGGGTGGATAGGGCGAAATTCGTTACTCGTAACACCGCATTTCGGCTCGATGTTGTTGCTTGGTGAGCTTGTTATCGACTGCGACATTGATGAGTATGATGTGCCCATTGAGGGCGTTGGTTGCGGTAGTTGCAGAGCGTGTGTAGAATCGTGTCCAAATGGTGCAATATTAGACAATTTAACCATAGATACGCATCGCTGCATATCGTGCCGTACAATCGAGCGCGAAGGGTGCAGTGAGCCTATCGATCTCGATGGATGGATTTTTGGTTGCGATGCCTGTCAAACGGTATGTCCGTTTAATCGTCATGCGCCCGAATATCGTAATCAGCGCTTTGCTCCCAAGTTCCCTATCGAGGGGTTCGATGCTGAGCGTTGGTGCAATATTAGCAATGAGGAGTTTGGGTTGCTTGCAGGTGATACGCCACTTATGCGGGCGGGTTTGGAGCGCATAAAAACCAATGTCGATAGCAATATAAAACGGTAGAACGGCGTTTGGTAAATAGCCCAAAAAATGGAGATAATCGATAAAGTGTTTGCTCGGTCTTTGAAAATCGGGCAAATATTATTATATTTGCGGGTTATTTGACAAAACAAGACTTTTTTAGTGAAAGATATTCAAATGAGAGATTTTAAGTATTGGGATAAAATGGTGGGCTGGGTGGTCTTTGCTATCGCCACGCTCTCCTATCTTCTGACCATGGAGCCTACGGCGAGTTTGTGGGACTGTGGAGAGTTTATTGCTACCTCGTATAAACTCGAAGTGGGTCACCCTCCCGGAGCACCCCTCTTTGGCATGCTGGCGCGTTTGGCGTCGATGCTTGCGCCATCACCCGAGTATGTGCCAATGATGATAAATGGCATGAACTGCATCGCCAGCGGTTTCTGCATACTCTTTCTTTTTTGGACTATAACGCATCTCGGCAGACGTATCTTGGATCGCATAGGCGAACCTATGTCGCAGAATAGCATGTTGTTGGTGCTTGGTGCCGGTGTTGTAGGTGCACTCTCCTATGCCTATACCGATACGTTTTGGTTCTCGGCTGTCGAGGGTGAGGTATATGCCTTGTCGTCGATGTTTACGGCGCTGGTCGTATGGCTTATGTTGAAGTGGGAGGAGAATGCCGATAGCCCTACGTCGATGCGTTGGATTATACTCATAGCCTACCTTATGGGTCTATCTATTGGTGTGCACATCTTGAATCTGCTCACCATCCCGGCGTTGGTTATGATATACTTCTTCCGTCGTTACGAGTATCGCAGCACTCTTGACTATGTTCTGAAAATATTCTTGGCTTTGGTTGTGTCGATGCTTATCCTCGGAGCTATAAATGGTGTCATCATACCCTATACGGTAGCTCTTGGTGCGGCGTTCGATACCTTTGCTGTCAATGTGCTTGGTCTGCCTGTTAATGCCGGTATGCTTATCTTCGTGCTACTCGTGTTTGTGGCGTTGGGCTGGCTTATAATGTTCTCGCATAATCGTGGAAAGCGTGTTCTCAATAGCTCTGCTATTGCACTGACGGTCATTCTTATCGGCTTCTCGTCGTATGCTATGGTTACTATCCGCGCCAATGCCAATCCGCCGATGAACTCGAACAACCCGTCGAATCCCCATATGCTTTTGAGTATGCTCAACCGCGACCAATATGGCAATAGACCTCTGTTGCGAGGTCCGTACTACACGGCACAGCCGTTGCCGTTGGTTACGCACAACCTCCAAGGCGCCGAAACGGGTGATTACTATACCCCTACGGGCGACTACGAGTCGAAGACGGTCAGATGGTATAATCCCGCTACGAAGAGGTACGAGAAGCGTGAGGTGTTTGTGAACTACAAGTACCCGGATGAGGCTATGCGCTTCTTCCCGCGCATGTGGAACCGTAAGAATGGTGTGGCATTCCAGGATGGGAGTGGTAACATAATCGAGAACCCTGCGGAGTGGCGTGACGATTGGTACTTCCCCGAATACACATCGTTGGAGAAGAGGGTGTCGTGTGGCTACGACAACGACTCTTTCGAATACCTAAAACAAAAGCGAATAGAGTCAAGCGACGCCATGACGTGGTATGAGCCTACTGCGGGTGACGATTTTGGCTACTTCCTCGACTATCAGATGGGCGATATGTTCTGGCGCTACTTCATGTGGAACTTCGTAGGTCGTCAGGATGATACGCAGTTGGAGTGCGACCCGCATAACAACATCTATCTGCATGGTGGTTGGCTGTCGGGTATCGACTTTATCGACGAAATGGTTAGCGGCCCGCAGAGCAACCTGCCCGATAGCATGGCGTCGAACAGGGCGCGCAACACCTACTTCTTCCTGCCGTTGCTCTTGGGTCTAATGGGTCTTATCTATCAGCTCACAACCGACTGGCGAAACTTCTTTGTGGTGTTGCTACTCTTTGTGATGATGGGCATAGCGTTGGTTGTCTATTTCAATACGGCGCCCAACGAGCCCCGTGAGCGAGACTACGTCTATGCCGGAGCATTCTACGCCTTCTCGATATGGCTGGGCTTGGGTGTATTGGCTGTTGGTGACTTGGTGCTCAATTTCCTAAAATCGCCCAAGGCGCGACAGGTGGCTACGGTATTGGTGTTGCTCTTTACGATGGGTGTGCCTACGATACTTGCTACCGAGAATTGGGATGATCACGACCGCTCGAAGCGCTATATGTCGCGCGATATTGGTTGGAACTTCCTGAATACCACGCCCCAAAACGCCATACTAATCAACTTTGGCGACAACGATACTTTCCCCGTATGGTATTGTCAGGAGGTGGAGGGTGTGCGTCCCGATGTGCGTGTCATGAACTCATCTTATCTGGGAGGTGAGTGGTATGTCGATGAGATGAAACTCGCGGCAAATAGTGCCAAGGGAGTACCCTTTACGATACCTGCGGAGAAGTATAGCTACGTCAATGAGTGGGTGGTGACCTACGATGTATTCGAGGCGGGATATGTCAATTATGAGACCAAGCTCGCGGCTCTTGCTGCCAAATACAAAGATGCGAAGAGCATGGACAAGAGGAGCGAGTATGCCTTCGAGTACGATGTGCTCTATCGTGAGTATGAGGCATTTGTAAATGCCATGCAGCTCGATAGGACGACCTATGACCTCAACCTTAAAGATGTCATCAAACTCTTTATCTCGGATAGCCCGATGCTGGCTGTTGTGGACAAGGAGGCGAACGATATGCGCCTCATAGAGCTCGATGCCGAGGTGCCTGCGGGGTACGAAGTATTGTGCGAGGTGCCGGCAAAGATGGATAGCTTCATGGATGGTAATATGTCGGACTATTTGCTCGGTGGCGTAAACTACTATATCGATGTGGATGAGATTGCGGCATTGGAGGCTGGCATCATCACAAATCGCGATTTGGAGTCGTGTGCGGAGCGCATGTACATAAAGTTCAATAAGAGTGTGGCTACGCGCGACCATCTCATGATGCTCGACCTTATTGCCAACTTCGATTGGAAGCGCCCGATATCGTTTACGCAGCCCCATATCATGCAGGACTACGGTATTATCGACTATGCTCGTTTCGATGGTTACAGCTATGCGCTTGTGCCTATATATACACCCTATTCGAGCGCTCGCTCGATAGGCTATATGGATATCGATGCTCTCTATCCGCTCTACATGGGTATCAATGTCGAGGGCTCGGTGCAGAAACCTTTGCAGTTTGGTAATCTTGCTGACGAGGATGTCTATATCGACTCGTTCTATCGCTACAATCTCTCGGCATCGCGTTCGTGCGAAAACTTTGCACGCGTGGCAAAGGGCTTCGTTGAGCGTGGCGACATGGAGGATTTGCGCAAGGCGGAGAGGCTGCTCAACAGAGGTTTGACGGTATTGCCTCTACATCGAATTGGCTATTCGCTCAATGCCGTATTGCCCTATGTGGAGGTCTATTATATGCTTGGCGAGGCGTGGATGGCGAATGGCGATAGCGCTAATGCCGAGCGTAACTTCCTCAATGGCGACAATCTTGCCGTAGCCTTCATCCTTGCACAGGCGCAGGAGGTGCGCTACTACGAACAACTTGTTTCATACAATAACTTCTCGCCTGTCATAAGCTCGAAGCTCTATAACGCCCTCTACGATATTGTCGATACGTTGATGCTCGCCGTGGAGCATGGTGGCGATTTCAACTCTATTGTTGAGCAGACCTCGTTCGACGACCTTGTTAAGGGCTATGTGTCTATGCTCGAACGAGCTACCCCCGGCAACATCTTCGAGTTGTTGGAGGCGGGTAGTGGCGGACATCTATCGAATCAGGTGGCACTTATGAGCGTTATCGAGCGCGAGATACCCTACAATCGCGTCGTTGATGGCAAGCAGAGCGAGGCATCGTATGTTGCGTCACTCACCAAGTACCTTGACCGTTGTCTCGGCGCTCTTGCGACGTCGGACACAGCGCAGGAGACGGAGCTCATGCCTCTGGGAGGTGTGGAGGTTGAGTATGATAGTGTTGTTGCCGAAATCGAGAAGAGCTACGCCGAGGGCCTTGCATCGTTGGATAGGGCGTCGAAGAGCCTCGAACCGGCGGTAAAACGCCTCGGTGAGATTGTTGGCGTCGCGACGGATGTCGAACATGTCGATGCCTTCCAATACTTCTACGACTTGTCGGAGATGGCATCAGTGCTCTTGCCCTATGCACAAACCAAGGGTGTGAATTTGAGCACCGTGATGTCGCAGCTGACAAGTAGCGACCAAGAGTATGTAGCAGCCGAAACCTACCTCGACGAGGGTGATAAACGAGCCATTCAGGCTGTGGCACAGTATGCTCATGCTGCCGAACAAGATATTCGGACTATGCATAGCAACGGATGGAGTAGCGAGGTTAGTCGTCGTTGTGCCCACGATATGGCAAATATCATAGCTATTTTGCGCCTCAGTCAGGAGATGGCGGGAAGCTTCGAGTGGGTAGCAAATCCGCAGCAAGGGGCTGCGGCAGAGCAGGCGTCATTCGATGAGCTTGTCGGGGAGTATGTAGCTATGCTCGATAGCCTCACGCCTACCGATGCTGCTGACGAGGAGATGATTCAGGTGCTCCCTCACCTGCTCAACATCTACGATATCTACTGCTTCATACCTTCGGGCCGAGGCAGTGGCGATGCATCGTACTCCGATGCAGTAATAGCCTTCATCAATCGCGAAGAGGTTGTCGAGACGCTTATGAGGTACTATAAAACAGAATAATAGAGTAAGAACAAAAATAGTAAAGTAATAGATCATGGAGAAGATTGTATTGTACAACACGCTGTCGCGTCGTAAGGAGAGCTTCGAACCTATCAACCCCGAGCATGTAGGAATGTATGTCTGCGGTCCTACGGTCTATGGTGACCCTCATTTGGGACATGCACGTCCGGCGGTTACCTTCGACCTCCTGTTCCGCTACCTACAATCGTTGGGCTACAAGGTGCGCTACGTGCGTAACATCACCGACGTAGGTCACTTGGAACACGATGCCGACGAGGGCGAGGATAAGATTGCAAAGAAGGCTCGTTTGGAGCAGTTGGAGCCTATGGAGATTGCTCACTACTACACCGAGCGTTATCATGCTGCCATGCGCGAATTGAATGTGTTGAGTCCCTCTATTGAGCCACACGCCTCGGGACATATCATCGAGCAGATAGAGATGGTAAAGCGGATTCTTGATGCGGGCTATGCCTACGAGTCTAATGGCTCGATATACTTCGATGTCGAGCGCTACAATCACGACCATAACTATGGCCGTTTGTCGGGTCGTAACCTCGACGATATTGTCACCAACACACGCGAACTCGATGGTCAGAGCGATAAGCGCCACTCCTACGATTTTGCCCTATGGAAGAGAGCCTCTGCCGAGCATATCATGCGTTGGCCCTCGCCGTGGAGCGATGGTTTCCCAGGCTGGCATATGGAGTGCTCGGCCATGAGTACCAAGTATTTAGGTGAGCAGTTCGATATTCACGGTGGTGGCATGGACCTTATGTTCCCGCATCACGAGTGCGAGATTGCACAATCGACAGCTGCTTTGGGTAAAGACTCGGCGCGCTACTGGGTGCATAACAACATGATTACGATCAATGGTCAGAAGATGGGTAAGTCGCTTGGTAACTTCATCACCTTGGAGCAGCTCTTCACGGGTAAGCACGACATCTTGGTGCAGCCCTTTACGCCCATGACCATCCGCTTCTTTGTCTTGCAGGCTCACTATCGCTCTACGCTCGACTTCTCGAACGAGGCGTTGCAGGCTGCCGAGAAGGGGTTGGATAGATTGATGAAGGGTATCGAGACGTTGTCGAAACTTGCTCCAAAGGAGAAGAGCACTGTTGATGTCGAGGATTTGGAGCGTCGTTGCAAGGAGGCTATGGCCGATGACCTCAACTCGCCAATGGTTATCTCGGCACTCTTCGACTGGGTACGCATCATAAATCAGGCTGCCGAGGGTCAGCAGAGCTTTACGGCCGAGGACTTGGAGCGCCTCAAAGAGATTGTAAATCGCTACGTTTTCGATATTCTCGGTCTTCGTAACGAGAAGGCTGCCGAGGCTGGCGGCAAGGATATGGTGTCGCCGTTGGTCGAGATGTTGTTACAGATGCGTATGACGGCGAAGGCCAACAAGGATTGGGCTACGTCGGATAAGATTCGTGATGAACTTACCGCTATCGGCATCCGCGTCAAGGATCGCGAGGATGGCTACGATTGGGAGCTTGAATAATGGTCGTTGCGGAACAAATAGCGGAACTGCGTGCGCGTGTCGATAAGTTGGAGAGCTCGATAGATATCGAGCAGCGACGTATCGACCTGCGTAACGAGCAGGAGCGTACCGAGGAGCCCGACTTTTGGAACAATGCTGACGAGGCGCGCAAGCAGCTGAAAAAGGTTGCCGACATCAAGCGTGTCATCGAGGAGTGGGAGTCTGCACACCGTGCTGTCGAGGATTTGTCGCTCATACCGGACTTTGTGAGCGAGGGTGTTCTCACGGAGGCGGAGGCAGAGATGCAGTATGGCGAGGCGCAGGAGATGGTCGAGAAGTTGGAGCTGAAGCAGATGCTCTCGGGTAAGGAGGATCGGCTTGGCGCCATCATGGATATCAATGCCGGTGCCGGAGGTACAGAGGCTCTGGATTGGGCACAGATGCTCATGCGTATGTACACTCGCTGGGGCGAAGCTCATGGCTATACGGTGCGTGTTGCCAACTATCAGGCGGGCGAGGAGGTAGGTGTCAAGTCCTGCACGTTGGAGTTCGATGGCGAGTATGCCTATGGCTACCTGCGTAGCGAGAGTGGCGTACATCGCATGGTGCGCCTCTCGCCCTTCAATGCCAACAATAAGCGTCAGACGACCTTTGCCTCGGTATTTATTTCGCCTGCTGTGGATGATACTATCGAGATAAACATCTCGCCTGCCGACTACGAGTGGGATACGTTCCGTTCGAGTGGTGCGGGAGGTCAGAATGTGAATAAGGTGGAGACGGCGGTGCGTCTGCGCTATCATGGTAAGGACCCCGATACGGGTGAACCTGTGGAGTTCCTAATCGAGAATATGGAGACGCGCTCGCAGCTTATGAACCGCGAGAATGCCATGCGCATACTCCGCTCGAAACTGTATCAGCGCGAGTTGGATAAACGTATGGCGACCCAACAGGCGTTGGAGGCAACGAAGAAGCGCATCGAGTGGGGCTCACAGATTCGTAGCTACGTCTTCGATGATAGACGAGTTAAGGACCACCGCACGGGTTTCCAAACCTCGAACGTGGATGCTGTAATGGATGGTGACTTGGATGGATTTATAAAGGAGTACTTGTTACAGTACTAATCTCTATGGAGTTATGTTCAGGCGGTTCTACATAGCCATAGCATCGTTGATGCTTATATGCCCGGTCTTGGCACAAGAGGTCGAGGTCGGTGCCGTGCATACCGAGGAGTATATGCCTCTGTTGCGAGGTCAGCGCGTAGCGGTATTAGCGAACCACACGGCAATGTATAGTGCCGAGGAGCATATCGTGGATATGATGCACCGCGAAGGGGTCAATCTTGTGGGCATTTTTGCTCCGGAGCATGGATTTCGTGGTAGTGTTGAGGCGGGAGTCGAGGTCGAAGATGGCGTGGATAGCAGAACGGGTGTTGCTATCTTGTCGCTCTACAACGGCAATACGCAGCGTCCGTCGGATGAGGTTATGCGTTCGATAGATGTGCTTGTTGTCGATATGCAGGACGTAGGGTTGAGATTCTATACCTACTACATATCTATGTTGCGTCTTATGGATGCTTGTGCCGACTTCGGGTGTCGCGTTGTGGTCCTGGATCGTCCCAATCCCAATGGGCACTATGTTGATGGTCCGATACTCGACATGAAGTATAAGTCGGGTGTAGGGTGGTTGCCTATCCCGGTCGTACATGGGCTTACGATGGGCGAGATAGCCACGATGGCAGTGGGCGAAGGGTGGGCGAAGCCGGTGTCGCTCACGGTGATTAAATGTCGTAACTACGACCATGCCACGCACTACGAGTTGCCCATAGCTCCATCACCGAACCTACCTACGCAGCACTCCATATACCTCTACCCCTCGACATGTCTGTTCGAGGGCACGATTATGAGCATGGGGCGTGGTACCGATTCTCCATTCGAAATCTATGGACACCCCGATATGCGGGATAAGGAGTTTTCGTTCCGACCCATGCCTAATAGTGGCTCGCAGACGCCGCCTCACTGTGGCGAGGTGTGCTATGGCGAGGATTTGAGGGGTATTGCCGACGAGGAGGTATGGCGCGAGGGCATCAACCTCGACTATGTTGTCGAGAGCTACCATAATCTTGGTATAGGCGACAAGTTTTTCAAGCCTATGTTCGAGAAACTTATAGGTGTAGGCTGGGTGCGCGAGATGATTATCGAGGGATATACAGCACAAGAGATTGAGAGCCGATGGAAAGACGATGTGGAGCGCTTCAAGGAGCAGCGTCGTTGTTATCTGCTCTACGATGAGTAAACATGCTAACCAAACAACGAAGAGAAACTATAAAATGAGATAGACATGGGATTTTTTGACTTATTCAAGAAGAAGAAAACAGAGGAGAAGCCTGTCCAAAGCGAGGTAATGTCCGCCGAGGGCGCAGTAGAGGAGCAGCCGCAGGTCGAGGAGCACGACGAGGAGGTTACCGAGCAGGAGCGCGAGGCGGAGCGCAAGGAGTTGGAGACGGGATTGGAGAAGACCAAGGAGGGCTTCTTTGGACGTCTGAAGCGAGCTATTGCAGGTCGCACTACGGTCGATGCCGATGTGCTCGACGACTTGGAGGAGGTGCTTATCACCTCGGATGTGGGTGTCGATACCACGGTGAAGATTATCCGTCGTATCGAGGAACGTGTGGCGCGCGATAAGTATATGAATACTTCGGAGCTGCACTCTATTCTTCGTGAGGAGATAGCGGCTCTAATGGAGGAGTCGCATCGTTCGACACGCGACTTCGGTATCGAGGTTAAGGAGGGTATGCCCTATGTTATGATGGTTGTGGGTGTCAATGGCGCTGGCAAGACCACCACGATTGGTAAGCTCGCGGCGCAACTCAATAAGGCGGGCCGTAAGGTGTATATCGGTGCTGCCGATACGTTCCGCGCAGCTGCCATCGACCAGCTTGCCGTATGGGCAGAGCGTGCCGGTGCTACGATGATACGTCAGGAGATGGGCTCGGACCCGGCATCTGTTGCCTACGATACGTTGCGCTCGGCAGTGGCTAATGGTGCCGATGTGGTGCTTATCGATACTGCTGGACGTCTGCACAACAAGGTGGGTCTTATGAAGGAGCTTACGAAGATTCGTAACGTCATGTCGAAGGTCATCCCCGATGCTCCGCACGAGGTTATGCTCGTTCTCGACGGCTCTACCGGCCAGAATGCCTTCGAGCAGGCGAAGCAGTTTACCGAGGCTACGCAGGTTACGTCGCTTACCATCACCAAACTCGATGGCACGGCAAAGGGTGGCGTGGTTATCGGCATCAGCGATAAGTTTAACATCCCGGTACGCTATATAGGCATTGGCGAGGGCATCGACCAGCTTAAAATGTTCGATCGCCACGAGTTCGTGCGAGCGCTGTTTGGAGAGGCAAATAAAAAGTAGTGTAGGGTGAAGAAGATTAACATTATAACGCTTGGCTGCTCGAAGAATACTGTCGATTCCGAGCACCTCGCAGCGCAGCTTGCTGCCATGAACTATAAGGTGGTGTTCGATAGCGACCACACCGATGCCGATGTCGTTGTTATCAACACGTGCGGTTTCATTGGCGATGCCAAGCAGGAGTCTATCGATACTATCCTGCGAGCCGCGATGTTGAAGCAGGCGGGGAAGATAGAGGAGCTCTTCGTTGTTGGCTGCCTTTCGCAGCGCTATGCCGACGAGTTACGTCCGGAGCTTCCGGAGGTAGATGACTTTTTTGGCGTAAACGATTGGGCAGATATTGTTGCGCGCCTTGGTGCGAAGTGGCAGCGCGAGCAGGAGGTTGAGCGTGAGCTCTCTACGCCGAGCCACTATGCCTATCTCAAAATTGCCGAGGGGTGTAACTGGATGTGTGGCTATTGTGCCATACCGTTGATTCGTGGTCGCCATAGGTCAGTACCTATGGAGGATATTCTTGCGGAGGCGGAGCGTCTTGCGCGCAAGGGTGTCAAGGAGCTCATGGTCATAGCACAGGATACGACCTACTATGGCTTGGATCTCTATGGGCGTCGTCGCTTGGCAGAGCTCTTGGAGCAGTTGTGCCGAATCGATGGCATCGAGTGGATACGTCTGCACTATGCCTATCCCACGGAGTTCCCCGATGATGTTATCGAGGTTATGTCGCGCGAGAAGAAGATATGTCGATATTTAGATATTCCGTTCCAGCATATATCGGACAATCAGCTTGCGGCGATGAAGCGTCGCCACACCAAGGAGGATGCCTATCGTCTTGTTCGCAAGTTGCGCGACGCCATCCCCGATATAGCACTTCGTACAACACTCTTGGTGGGCTACCCGGGCGAGAGTGAGTCCGACTTCGAGGAGTTGCAGCAGTTTGTCAAGGATTGTCGCTTCGAACGCCTTGGTGTCTTTGCCTACTCCGAGGAGGAGGGTACCTATTCGGCTACGCGCCTTACGGACGATGTGCCGGCGGATGTCAAGCAGAGCCGCGTCGATAGGATTATGCGTTTGCAGGAGCGTATATCGTTGGAGAGCAATGCACGTCGCATAGGTCAGCATATGAGGGTCATCATCGACCGCAAGGAGGGGGAGTTCTACGTTGGTCGTTCCGAATACGATTCGCCTGAGGTGGACCAGGAGATTATCATCGATAGCTGTGGTCGCAGACTCTATCGCGGACGTTTCTACGATGTTCATATTACCGACTGCGAGGACTACGACCTCTATGCAGAGCTGGTGTAGAAGTAACTATTTTGGCTAAAAAATTTTGATATTAGCCAAATTATCCCTATCTTTGAGCGAAGAAAGTATAAGATACGCTGTTTTATGGCCGAGAAGAGTGTTGTCAAACGATTGCAGGAGCAGGTTGAGCGGCTTATCGCCGACCACGAGCGCATATCACGCGAGTGCCGAGATTTGGTGTCGCAGCGTGATAAGGCACTTACGGAGAAGCGTCGTTTGGAGGAGAAGGTCAAGGAGCAGGAGGCGCGCATCCGAGCGTTGGAGCTTACGGGTGTTATGCGTGGCTCGGCAGACAGTGTTGAGCGTGCGAGGGCGCGAGTCAATAGTTTATTGCGGGAGATTGACCGTTGCATCGCCATAGTGAGTAGCGAACAAAGTAACGATAAGTAACGATGGCAGAAGGTAAGATAAAGATAAACCTCTCGATAGCAGGTCGCAATTACCCTATGACCGTCGAAGCCGAAAAAGAGGAGTTGTATCGTGAGGCGGCACGTCGCCTCAACGAGAAGATTGCCGAGTTCAGCAAGGTGCCCAAGTTCGATCCTGTCGATCGTTTGGCTATGGCGGCACTGCGCTATTCGATAGTTTCGCTTAATACGGAGCACACATCGTCGTTGGGCGATGCCGACATGGAGGAGCTTGGTGAGTTGTGTCGTCGTATTGAGAACTACGTTAGAAAGTAGGATACAAGGGTCTGGTGCCAACCCTGATGGGCATCGAGGTTCTTTACATATAGAGATCTATCCCGCATAGATTCCTTAAAAGATTTGCGAACTGTACAAATTATATAACATTGGGACAACTCTCGGAAGAGATACAAAACAAGGCCTCAACCCCTTCGGGGGTGTGTTGCATCAGCGGCACCAGTGGACTGTTGCGTGCCCCGGAGCCCCACCTATGACTTATCTGCGGATTCGTCAAACAATTTAGGGAGTCTCTGCGGATTTTTTTTTGTAACATACATTATTATATATATAACCACTTTAACAACAACATCAAGATGAGTGTAATATTGACAATCGTCGGCGTTGTGGTGGGTCTTGCGGGAGGTGGCGCTGCTGCCTACTACGGAGCCCGTTCACGCGCAAAGGCCATTCTGGCAAAGGCAGAGGCTGACGGCGAAATGATAAAGAAGGAGAAGATTTTGCAGGCGAAGGAGAAGTTCATTCAGCTCAAAAGCGAGCACGATCGCAATGTGAATGAGCGCAACCAGAAGCTGCAACAGAGTGAGCAGCGCGCCAAGCAGTTGGAGTGCAACTTGCAGCACAAGGAGCGCGAGCTGGATAAGAAGAGCGCGGAGTGTGATCGTCGCAAGGAGCAGCTCGACCAGCAGATGCAGGGCATCGAGAGCCGCAAGGAGGAACTTGCAGCTATCATCAAGGAGCAGAATGTACGCCTCGAACAGATTTCGGGCATGAGTTCCGAGGATGCCAAGAACGTTCTTATCGAGAATATGAAGAGCGAGGCAAAGGCAGATGCCGCAGCCTACATCGCCGAGACTATCGAGGAGGCGAAACTGTCGGCTACGAAGGAGGCGAAGCGCATCGTTGTGGCATCTATTCAGCGCGTAGCTACCGAGACCGCTATCGAGAATGCCGTTACGGTGTTCAACATCGAGTCGGACGAGGTCAAGGGTCGCATCATCGGCCGCGAGGGTCGCAACATCCGCGCGTTGGAGGCAGCTACGGGCATCGAGATTATCGTGGACGATACGCCAGAGGCTATCATCCTTTCGGGCTTCGACCCCGTGCGCAGGGAGATTGCACGTTTGGCTCTGCACCAGCTCGTCACCGACGGTCGCATCCACCCCGCACGTATCGAGGAGGTCGTTGCCAAGGTCAAGAAGCAGATCGAGGAGGAGATTGTTGAGGTTGGTAAGCGCACCACTATCGACTTGGGTATCCACGGCCTTCACCCCGAGCTTATACGCCTTATCGGTAAGATGAAGTATCGTTCGTCGTATGGTCAGAACTTGTTGCAGCACGCGCGCGAGACTGCCAACCTGGCGGGTATCATGGCTGCGGAGCTGGGTCTTAACCCCAAGGCAGCGCGTCGTGCAGGTCTGTTGCACGATATAGGCAAGGTGCCCGACGACGAGCCGGAGTTGCCACATGCAATCATCGGTATGAAGCTCGCCGAGAAGTATAAGGAGAAGCCCGACGTATGCAACGCTATTGGTGCTCACCACGACGAGACCGAGATGACCTCGCTCATAGCACCCATCATTCAGGTGTGCGATGCTATCTCGGGTGCTCGCCCCGGAGCGCGCCGCGAGGTTGTCGAGTCGTATATCAAGCGTTTGAAGGAGATGGAGGGCATCGCTCTGTCGTACCCCGGCGTTATCAAGACCTATGCTATACAGGCGGGTCGCGAGTTGCGTGTCATTGTGGGTGCCGATAAGCTATCGGATCAGGAGTCGGAGGCATTGTCGCACGATATAGCCAAGAAGATTCAGGACGAGATGACCTATCCGGGACAGGTTAAGATTACCGTTATCCGCGAGACTCGCTCGGTGTCATACGCCAAGTAGTGTGCCGTGGAGTGCGCTATGTAGTGTGCTGCACGGGCAGTGCACACGCCTAAACGCAGACAATTAAGATGATATTCAAGCCGGATGCTCCGCAGTGGGCATCCGGTTTTTTTCGGCTATTTATTTGCATAATAAATAAAAAAGGTGTAATTTTGTTTAAAAGAGTATCTAAACTAAATCTATCGAGTGATGAAACGTATCTTTTGGCTTATGCTTATGCTTGTGTTTGTGGGCTGCGGTGGTGCCTCAAACCAGAGTACCGATAATGGGGATGTGACTACGGCTAACACCTCTGCCGAGGAGCCCATTGCACCACCTGTCGAGAATGAGGTAGGCATAGTCTTCGACTACCTTAAAGTCTTTCCATATACTATCGGAACATTTGAGGATGTCCCTAACAATGTTATCGAGCAACTAAATAAGCAGGAGAAGTTTGGCTACAATACATGGCGTATCCCTACGCAGGAGGAGCTGTCGTTGCTCGCAGCAAATGGCTATGCCATCGACGATAACTATATGTGCTCCGAGCGTCCGCGTGGCGTTGTGCTTTTGGTTACCGACGATGCCGATGCTACGGCGGTAACCGAAAGACGTGAGCAGGAGGCTGCTGCCGTTGCCGCAGCTGCCGAGAAGGCGCGCATAGAGAAGTCTATTGCCGATGGTCTTGGTCGTGATGGGGTTTACGAGGTTGGCTACTACTACAATCGCGATGGTAAGCAGGGCGTAGTCTTCGAAGTAAAAAATGGCGGACGCAGTGGAAAGATTATAAGTCTTGATGAAACCTATGATTCTTGGGATGACGCAAAGTCATGGTGTAGAGGTCATGGTGATGGATGGTATTTGCCTTCCATGGATGAGTTGCTGGTAGTATCTAGCAATCAATCATTGGTAAATAAGACGTTAACAGATAAGGGGGAGAAGTTAAATTCAAAGTGGTATGGGAATTCGTATTGGACGTCAACAGCAAAAAATGAGTTCTACGCGTGGTTTGTCTATATGCCCGATGGCGTCACCGCCTACGGCAATAAGCTCGACGACTACTATGTGCGCGCTGTCTCCGATTTTTAGTATTTAGGCTTGGTGGCAGTGGCTGCCGCTTTTGAACTTTGCGATAGCGACAAAAAGGGTCGCTATCGCTCTTTTTTTTGTGGTTGCGGAAGGGTAGAGAAAGGGTAGAGAAAGGGTCGTGACAGGGAAAGAGAATGAGGTTAGGGAGAATGGGGACCTTAAAAATTATCCCTAACCTCCTTAACCGCGCCCTACCAAAGCGCAGCAACCCCCAACCTCCCCACTCCTCGACCAACAAAAAAGAGCGGCGGTGTAGCGTCTTCACAGATAGCCCACCGCCAAGTTAGTTAGGTTAATGAGAATTTAGACAACAATGGGCAAAAGAATTGGTGTGTCCATGAGAATTATTTGAGATGTGCGCCCATTGTCTCCTGTTTGCGTTAGCAAAGTTAGACACTTTTTTTTACTTAACAAATTTTTTTGCAACTTTTTTCGATAAAAATTCAACAAAGATGCATCTATGCAGAGAATATGCATATAAATATGCGTGCAGACGATGCCACATGGCTTGCCTCTATGGTGTTGCAGAATGTTTTACGACTAACCTACAAGCACGAAACCTGCGCTTATGAGCATTGCCACATACGTAGCTATGGCGAGGAGTATGGGTGCGTATTGAAAGAAGAGTGGCGTGATAGGTAACATCATAGCTCCCACTGCGATAAGCGATGTGCTACCCGCCGAGGGCAGCATCGCAAAGATTGCGGCAACCACGATGGCCATGGCAAAGAGCACGTCGAGCGTATAGCGCGTATTGTGTTGCACAGCCGCCGACTGCGTATGGCGGTAGATAAGCCCAAGGAGTGTTGCGAAGAGCATGATGCTCGCGAAGACGAGGTGCGGATGCCCCATATCATAGGTTATGGGTTGTGTCGTGGGCATAAGCATCATATCCCACAGTGCAACGATGCTCTGCACGAAGTCCTCGCCCTTGCACCAGCAGACATATCCATAGATGGCGATGGGCAGCAGCAGTCCGGCGTAGGCGATAATCGTGCGACGCAACGTGCGTGTGGCAAAGACCACGAGGAGCATAGCCATGAAGACCACGACAAGCAGCGCACTATCGACAAGAGGCATGCACCCCACGGCAAGCATCGCCGTGAAGGTGTAGTGCAGTTGGTGTGAGCCTCGGCGGCTGCGTAGTATGCGTGCCACAGCCTCGCAGGCGAGTGTTGCCGCCACGAGTGACAGAAGCATACCTTCGTGGCATGTTGCTACGGCGAGCAAAAGTGCCGTAAGCAACATGGTGGCCATGGTGTTGAAGGTGTAGATGCCGCTGCGTAGCGTCGCGCGCGTGAGGTTCATGGCGCACGTGAGCATCATAAGTGCAGCAAGCACCATGCTCCATGCTCCATGTTCGCGGGCAAAGGTGTCGATAGCACGTGCCAGAGGCGCTGTGGGCGCTATGCCACACGACAGGCTGTCGGCAGCAAGGAGTGTTGCAGTGGTGATGAGGAGCAGAGTGATGATACCCTCATGAAACTTATGGCGTGCTATATCGAGAATCATGGTGTGTGACACTATCTTTTGCTAACCAGATATTGTGTTGTGGAGCTACTCCGCAGGAAGCGACTTGAAGATTGCTACAAGGGTGCCATTCGAGAGCATAAGCATCATCGAGGCATCCATCTCGTAGTGTGTTACGCCCTCCAACATCTCGAAATAGGCGGTCTCGGCATCGGCATCGGGACACAGACGGCGTGTCGAGCCCAGGTTCTCAATGCGAAGGTTGCGCGAGGCGTCGGTAGTGTAGGTGGCGGTAAAGCGGTTGCAGTCGCCCACGCCGCTCATCGTGCCGTTCGACGCGAAGAGCATGGTGTAGCTGTCGGCAGTGGCGGCAACATCGCGCGCCATAATCTGCACCAACTGCCACTCGGTGCCCACCAACGGTCGTTCGAGCTTGCGGCTCTGGCGGCAGTTGCAACATGCTGTGGTGGCAAATATCGAGGCTAATGCCACAGCAAAAATAAATAAACGATAGCGTTTCATATTTTTCGATAAAATATTCGTATCTTTGTAGTCGCACAAAGATACAAAAAACACTTAAAACTTATATCAAAATGAAAAAAGTTATTGCATCACCTTTGGCTCCCAAGGCCGTAGGTCCCTATTCACAGGCTATTGCACACGACGCAACACTCTACATTTCGGGTCAGCTTCCCATCGACGGCGCTACCGGCAAGATGGCAGAGGGCGTTGAGGCACAGACACGTCAGGCATTGACCAACCTCGGTCACATCCTTAACGAGGCAGGCTACTCTTACGACGACGTTGCCAAGACAACGGTTTTGTTGGCAGACATCGCCGACTTTGGCGCTATGAACGCCATCTACGCCGAGTTCTTCACCGGCGACAAGCCCGCCCGCATCTGCTATCAGGTAGCTGCGTTGCCCATGGGTGCGTTGGTAGAGATTGATGCCATTGCCATAAAGTAGAGTATATCCAGTATATATACTCTATTTACTTTGGGTTAATCTAACTTGTATTACTTTACCTCTCGTTAATAGCGGGAGGTTTTTTTTGTGTCTTAACCGAGCAAAATACCATAAGAATGTTGTTCGTTCCAGAAATTATTTTTAACTTTGTAATGCTATTGGATAAATAGCAGACATATAGAAAGTGTTTTCGCGCGTTCTTCAAAGAAAATGTGGAAGTTTTCAAAGCGGTGGAGCAAACGAACAGCACTCATTTCTTGTATAGCTATGTGGATATGCAATGTCTGTGCGTATACCCATACTATCCAAGTGTGGGGCAATGTACGTTTATTATCGCTTGGGTATTTCCACAACCTTCTTTGAGATAAACGAGATCAACTCCACACTTTCTGTTTATATAGCAATCGTCTAAATGGTCAAAAGTGGCTTACGAAAGTTTTATAAAATGTATAATTGTATATTTTTATTTCATGTTCGGTGATAGATATAGAACTGCACATCGCTCTATAATAACAAAAGCACAATATAAACTTATTTAATAAACTAAAAAAAAAATTAAAACTATGGCACTTATTAATTGTCCTGAATGTGGTCACACTATGTCGAATCACGCTGAAAAATGTCCTAATTGCGGTTTGCCGCAGTCACTTTTCTATGGCTCAGCCACAACTCCTAACACAGCACATCAGCCAAGTGACCACCAACAACCACAGCAAAGTCAGATGCAGCAACATCCTCAACAATATCAGATGCCACAACAACAATATCATGGCTACAACCATAACAGCCTTGGTCAGCAGCCAAACCCAAATCTTGTGAAGCCGAGTAATCATCAGCTACTTGCAATCATGGCACTAATTTTTGGAGGTCTAATCTTTGGCATAGTGTCGCTGGTATATTCGTCGAAAGTAGATACTTTGTGGGCACAGGGTAGTTATTCAGAGTCGGTTAAAGCCTCTGATAGTGCACGAATATGGGCTGTGCTTGGTATCGCACTGAATATCATTGGATTCTTCGTTATGATAATATTAGCTGCAACACTTTAACATAGTGTAAAGATAAGTTGTTTTATGGCAATACAATTAAACCCTAATGAGAGATATGTCTTGGAAGTGAGAGGCACTCATCTCAAAAGCTTTATAAACGTTCATCAAGGAACGATCTATCTTACTACCGAAAGATTTATATTTGCTCGACCTGAAAAGGGGATTCGCACGTGGGCACCTATGCTTGAAGGTTTTGTTGATGGTGTTGACGTTGCATTCCAGTTCCCATACAATATGTTTGAATCAATAAAAAAGGGTAGGCATGGCTTTGCCTCCAAACTTACCATCAGATTATTATCTGGTGATACCTTTGATATTCAGGTGACGAATCAAGACACGTGGTTAAGTATGCTACGTGATATGATAACTAATAAATCTGGTGGACATGTTGTTGATGATGGCATGGGAGGTTTCTATGTAATGCGTTAGTCAATGCTGTTGGTAATAATGCAAGAAGTGAAACTTTTTTGCATTATTACCGCATATTGTACAGTAACTCTACTGATCAGCAATAATTGGCTATTATTGGTAAATAGTAACTTTGCGAGAGCAATCACAGCATTCCATAGTAAGAAATGGAGAATATTAAACAATAATTCAAAGCATCTATATGACACTTAAATATCAGTTAGCTAACATTCGGACAGCCGTAGAGGCACACTTTGCCGATGTTGATAGATTGGGCATTCGCCAAGGAAAGAATCTTACTACTTCAACGATAATTTATATTGATAATATAAAGACATTAAGCATTACATCAACAAAATCAAAGATTGCTGTATGCAAGATATATGACCCGCGTATAAAAGCTATCCTCAATAGCTATCAAGTGGGCTATATGTTCATCAACTCCAAGTATAGCCATATGTTTGGTTATGACAAAGATATGCTGCTAAATACTATAATGGCGTTAATACATTATGCTATCCCCAATTGCACAGATGATAGGGTCAAAACTGAACGAAAACATATGACTCCCACATGGAGAAGTATACACATATCTGCAACGATAGCAATGCTTTTAGGAGTAATAATTCCATGTGTGTTATATTGGGTTCAAGGTTTATTCGGAGATTCTACATATAGCTTATACGCTTCTCCAAAGATATTTTTATTGCTACTAATTGTCATTGTAATTCCTGTGATACTGATATCGCGTATTCTTTATCGTAAATGTGATATATCTAATGTAATCAAAATAATTCTTCTTGCATCCTATTACGGGGTGTCCATTCTGTTAAGTTTTATTATTGCTATAAACATAATGGGCTTGGATTTATAGTAGGTTAGAGCTACCTTATATTTCGGAATTATTCATTTTTGGTATCTGCGTTATTGCGAGGTTAGCTACACGCTGTGTAAATCTCTCACATTGACGTAGGAAAGAAGAATTCCATGCTCACTCCGTTCGCTCGGAATTAAGTTCAAGTTTTACACGCTTAAAAGTAGATAATTCCTTGGTTTAGAATGGATAGCCTACGCCAAAGTTGAGTGCCATGTTTCGCCACTTGAAGTCGTGTATCCAGCGCTCGCCTTCGGGGCGTCCGGGGTTGTGGAGCTGCACGCCGAGGTCTATGCGTAGGATGACAAACGTGGCGTCGATACGCAAGCCAAGACCGGTGTTAAAGCCCAACTGCTTGTAGAAGCTGTCGAAGTGGAAGACCTCGTCGGGATTGTTGCCCTCCATCTCGCGCAGATACCATACGTTACCCACGTCGAAGAATACGGCGCTCGAAAATATCCACCATATCGGGAACCTAAATTCGAGGTTTGCTTCGAGCCTTACGTCACCAACCTGTGCCGGATATATGGTGTTGCCCTGTGCGGGGCTGTTGCCCGGACCAAGGGTGCGCGGTGCCCAACCACGCATCGAGTTGGCACCACCGCAATAGAACATGCGGTCGAAGGGTATCGAGCGTCCGTCGGAGTTGCCGTATGTAACGCCCACGCCACCATAGAGGCGTCCGGCAAGTGCCATGTTGTGACCGAGGTCTATCTTATGGCTTACGCTCACGTCGGCACGCACATACTGCGAGTAGCGAACACCCAAAATCTCGTAGTAGTCACGACCCTCGGCAGGCGTCGAAAGCATCTTCTCGAAGGCGTGGATAAGGTTGCCCGCGGTTTCGAGGTTGGCGCGTACCACCGTGGTGTTCTTGTCGAGTCGAACACGTTGATTATTATAGGTGTAGGATGCCGATAGTCCGGCATTGAGCTGCGACTCGAAGCTGGTCTTCAAGTACTTGTTGTTGATGTCGGCAAGGAATGTCTGATCTACGCTCTTTACGTCAATCCAGTTGATGTCGATGGGGCGTATTACGAATGACGAGCTCTTATCCTGCATCCAGCTGTAAGCCCAGCGTGCACTCGATATGTTACGGCGATAGTAGGGGCGGTTCTGAAAGTCGAAGGCGAGCTCGAAACGTGTTTTGGGCTGCGATATGCGGTCGCCCGGAGCTACGCGGAACGGGACAAGGAAGCGCGGAAGCGACAATCCCGCGGTGATACCCACCTCCTGTGCGCTGCGCTTTGCAGCATCGGGAGCGTACATATACTCAAAGCCGAAGCGTATGGCGGCATCGAAGGCCTCGGCGCCACGAAAGACATTGTTGTTGGAGTAGCCGAGGGTGGCACTTATACCGCAGAATGTCGATGTAGATGAGGCTTCAAGCTCCACCTTCATGCTCTGTTTTAGAGCCGGCGAACAGAAGATGTCGCACGCAAGATACTCCTCGCGTTTGTTGATTAGCGACAGTGAATCGCCACTTTTATTGAGATAGGTTACGTAGGTCGAGTCGCTTGGCTCGCGACGGAAGCTAATCTTGGCGTTGCGGAAGAAGCCTATCGACATAAGCTCGTTATAGGTATGGTCTATCTGCTCGGCATTGTATATGTAGTTCGGGTAAATGGGTATGGTACGCCTCAAAACGGCATTGCGCAGATAGGGCGTAGCATTTAGGTCGCGGATGATGTTTAGTCCGCGGTATGAGGTGGTATCTATCGTGGCATCACTCTTGAAGCCGTTTGTCGAGCGAAGCATCGGGTCGTACGACGGATAGACGTTGATGCTGCGTATGCGGTAGATAGCATTGTCGCTCCACTGTGGAACGCCACGCTCGCTATATCCGGCAAGCATGGGGCGTACGACCATCTGAACATCGGCATGTAGGCTGTTTGATAGTGTATCGACGTTGTAGGAGATGTTGTTCACCGAGAAGTCGAAGTATCCTCTGTTATTCAGGTTGCTGGCTATACGCTCGCGCTCCTGGTCAAGAAGCGATATATCGAGAATGTCGTCGCGGTGCAACAACGTAGATGCGGTGTCGGCAAGGATTATCTGTTCCAGCGACTTGTCGAGAAAGATGTAGCTGATGGAGTCGATGCGCGTGGGAGCACCCTGGTGTATGGTGTAGGTGGCCTCGGCACGACGTGCACGACGTGTGGTGTCGATGTGGCACTCGACCTTCGACGAGAAGTAACCGCGCGTGTGCAGATATGTCGTAAGGTTCTGTATCGACTTGTCGGTAAGTTCCATATCGAGCAGAACGGGCTCCTCGCCAATCTTGCGCTTGAACTTATTCCACCAATTATCCTTATCGGGGTTTGCTTGCTCCCACACCCATACATAGAAGTCCATGCCGAGAATCTTCTTGTTGGGGGCTTGGCGTACGTACATGTCGATGTCGTCTCTATCCTCGGTGATTCGCTCATCGCGAGGAGCCGATTTGTCATCCACGATTTTCACCTTCGATAGCAGGTAGCTGCCCTCGGGTAGGGTACGTGTGACATCGCAGGCGGAGAGTAATATCCCGACAGCAACTGCTACTACGTATGTATATATTCTTCTACCCATTATCTCCCGCCTATCATCTTGCTCGATTTGAGGATTGTGCTATTTGTTATAGGGAGCCTCGTAGCCTCTGCCACATCTCCTCCTCGTTTGTAGTGCGCACCGTGCGCCACTTGAGCGCCACGCCGTCGAACTCGGCACTGCCATACCACTCGAACGTGGCGTTGCCCTCCAAGCGTGTGACGATGGTGTTGTTGTCGAGGCGTGTCGAGCAATATACCTTGCCGCCACGGTTGCACACCTCTATGCGCTCGCCCTCATCTACCAATCCAAGGAGCGTTGCTGCTGTACACGAAGCCGTCATTGCTGTCCCGCATGAGAGGGTGATGCCTGCGCCGCGCTCGAAGGTCGCAACAAAGAGTTCGCGTCGTGAACGACACTCATACAGCGACACATTAACGCCATGTGGTAGCACATTGCGAAGCTCCTTCACGCGCTCGCCAAGGCGCGTAAGCAGAGCCATATCTATCCTATCAACTCTTGCTACGATATGCGGATTGCCCAGATTCAGTGCCGTAAACTCTACATCAGCAGAGAGCTCCTCTATAACACGACCCACGAAACGCTCCTCCTTGCCAAAAAAGGCAAAATCGTCGCTCCATGTGCGTATCGGTATGTCGGCAGCAAAGCTCTGCACGCCCTCGCCAATATCCTCGGCTGTTGCTACGCGGTAGTCTCTGCCCCCCGAACGAAGTATGCTATTGTGCAGGTAGCCACGCTCCTGGGCAAGGCGTCCAACGCATCGTATGCCATTGCCGCACATCTCGGCATGCGTGCCGTCGGGGTTGAGCATATCCATGCCATAGATGCCGTCATCGTGGCGTACGACAAGAAGCACGCCATCGCTACCTATGCCGCTATGTCGGTCGCATGCGATGCGGGCGAATGACGACCAATCTACTGCGTCGTAGTCGGATGGTTTTGCTGTTGTATCCACCATAATGAAGTCGTTGCCCGACCCGTGGCACTTGATAAAATCTATCTGCATAGCCCCGTTTTTAAGTCCCTATAATAGGATGATATTATACTCGCCAAAGTTACAAATAATTTCGGGGGCTACAAAATTCTTTTAGCCGAAAGCCCCTATTTTTGTTTAAGAGTTGCAAAATTCGTAAATTTTTGCTAATATTGTGAAACTAATTTTTTCGAAAGCGATGAGTGAAAAGTTTATTATGGCGGGTGCCACACCAATGCATGTATTCGATACCGAGAAGGGTGAGCGTTGTGTCGTCCTATTGCATGGCTATTTAGAGTCGATGTTGGTGTGGGATGAGTTTGTGGAGCTGTTGCGACACAAGGTAAGGGTTGTTACGCTCGACTTGCCCGGACATGGTATTTCGCTTGTCGAGCGTGAGGTGCACACGATGGAGTATATGGCAGAGTGTGTGGCAAATGCCATGGAGGCGCTCGGCATATCTCGTTACTCGGTCGTCGGACACTCGATGGGTGGTTACGTGGCATTGGCAATGTGCGAGATGTATGGCGATAGGCTCGATTCGGTGGTGCTGTTAAGCTCAACGACCTCGGCCGATAGTCAGGAGAAGTGTGATCGCCGCCGTCGCGAGATTGAACTTATCAAGGCGGGCAAGAAGAATATGTTGGCACGTTTGGTCCCACATGCTGGCTTTGCACCGCAGAATGCTCGTCGCCTTGCCGACCGTATCGCCGATGTTGAGGAGCTTATAATGATTACGGAGGATGAGGGTGTAATAGCTGTCCTTGCCGGTATGATTGAGCGTAAGGATAGGGGTGAGATGTTGCGCAAGAGTCCTGTGCCTCACATGTTTATATTTGGTCGTCATGATGTATATATCCCTGTTGATGTAGCCGACAAAATTATTTCCGAGCACCCTGAGGCGCGTGTTGTTTGGCTCGAAGAGTCGGGCCATATGGGATTCTACGAGGAGCCGGAGAGGTGCGCAGAGGCTATTCTCGAAATGGCGCTTTGTTAGTTGGCTTTTGCTTTTGGGGGATAAAATAGTATCTTTGTGAAAATTTTTAGAAGAGTGGAGAGTACAGAAACGACCATCATGCCCAAGGTTAGTGTAATCATTCCGGTATATAATACCGAGATGTTGTTGCCGCGTTGTTTGGCGAGTATCGCCTCGCAGACGTTGCGCGATATAGAGGTTATATGTGTCGATGATGGCTCTACGGATGGCTCGGCGGCGGTGTTGGATAGTTGGGCAGAGCGCGATAGTCGCTTTGTGGTTATACGCCAGAGCAATGGACGTCAGGGCAAGGCGCGCAACGCAGCTATGAAGGTTGCGCGTGGCGAGTTTATAGGCATGGTCGATAGCGATGACTACATTCCAGCCGACTACTTCGAGCGTCTTTATGCGGCTGCTACAAGCGCCGATGCCGATGTGGCTATGTGCGGTATAATCAAGGAGAAACAACTGCATAACCGCGTGGTTATATCGTTCGATAAGGCAACGGTAGCTACCGACAAGGCTCAAAAGTTGCGTCTATGTAACTGCCCTCCCGACTTTCATCCCGTGAATAAACTATATCGTCGTTCGATGTTGGATCGCCTATCGTTGCGCTTTGCCGAGGGTGTGCAGTACGAGGATGTGATGTTTGTTATCAGAGCTATCGTCGAGAGTGATAAATTGGTTACGGTGCCCGACGTTGCCTATCGCTATGTGCTAAATCCCAACTCTACGGTCAAATCGCGCCAGACGGTAGCCAAGCAGCAGCAGAAGTATAATGCACATCGTGCTATGGTGGATTATCTGTCGGAGCAGGGTGTCAAAATATCGCCACGCCACAGAAATATCACGGTGCGTTATGTGTCGTGGTGCGGAGTGTGTTTGTGGAAGATTAAGGAGCGTGGAGCATGTCGCACGTTGCGCCTCTTTGATGTTCTGCCCGTATGGTGTTGGCGTAGAAATGGTTAGGGGTTTTGGTGGTATCAATATTGAGTATCTATATCGTCTGGTATTTATAGAATATGCGTATAGTAGAATTTTTTCCCTCGGCATTTTGGGGTGGAACCGAGCAGTTTGTGTATGACCTATCGCGTCAGTTGCTCGAAAATGGGCACGATGTTATGCTTGCAGCACATCGTAGCAAGGTTGTAGCAGATAAGGTGTCGAACTTGCGAGATAAGCAGGGTGTAGCTCCAACACTCTACAACTTTGGTAAGAGCTTTAATCCTGTGACACTCATAAAGTTTGTACGTCGAATGGTGGCTTTTCGCCCCGATGTGGTGCATACGCATAGCTACACCGATGCGCATACGGCACTTATGGCACGTAGTATATGCCGTATGTGCGGTGTCGATTATCGTGTTATCATGACGCGCCATCTTGTAACGCCCCATAAGCGAGGCTTTAAGTATCGTTATATCTATCGCAACATCAATCGTTTGGTCTTTGTTTCGGACCTTTGTCGTCGCGCCTTTCTCGATGGTATGGAGCAGGAGGGTGTACGGCAAAAGTGTCACGTGATACTTAATAGTCGCCCTACGGTTGCTGTTTCAAGTAGGTCGGATATACGCAAGGAGTATGGAATAAAGGAGGACATGCCGATGATACTTTTCAGTGGCAGACTTGTTATGGAGAAGGGTATTGTGACAATCCTCGATGCCGCTGAACATATTGCTGACCAGCGGTTTATACTGTTGTTTGTGGGGCCTGTGCATGCCCAAGTTCAGCCATATATCGACCGCGCGTTAGCGAATCCGAAATTAGCCGATAAGATTATTACAACAGGTTTCCGTAGCGATATATGGTCTATTACGCAGGCTGCGGATATATGTGTGCAGCCTTCGATTATTGCCGAGGCGGGGAGTCTTTCGGTGTTGGAGGCTATGCAGGCGGGTAAGCCCGTTATTGCTACAAATAATGGCTCGCAAGGTGAGTATGTCGATAACGGAGTAAATGGCATACTTATTTCGCCCGAGGATGTAGATGCGTTGAGCACCCATCTCGATATACTGCTTAATAACAAGGAGTTGCGCATGAAGATTGGTGCTGCTGCCAAGGAGAAGTTCGATACTATTCTCTCGTGGAAAAACTTTGTGTCACACTACGAGGAACTCTATACGACAGTTGTTGCAGAGGGTCGAGAGTTGAAGTAGGGTTGATGTATTAAGTGCATGGGTTGAGTAAACTGCGGCAAGTTTTTTGCGATTTCTGTACCTTTCTTACAATTTATTTATTGTTTAACGCGCAAAAAAAAGAGGGTTTAGCGGAGACATTTTGAAAAAAAGTTCGTATATTTGCACCGCAAAAGAAGGAGAGGTGCCGGAGTGGTCGATCGGGCCGCACTCGAAATGCGGTGAACGGGCAACTGTTCCGGGGGTTCGAATCCCTCCCTCTCCGCAAGATCACGAAGCAAAAAGGTATCGAGAAATTCGATACCTTTTGTTTTTTATACCTTGGCACAAGTTTACTTGTAGACAAAGGTATAGGAAACAAAAGACACGGCTTGCCGCTTTTTGCGCAGTTGGGCTTGCAAGGGCCCCTGCGGCGAGCAGTAGGGAAAGGCGTTAAGCGAAGCAGACCTACAAGGTCTGCGCAGTAGCCAATCCCTCCCTCTTCGCTTCTCTACTCGTGTGATGCATCGCCCACTTATGAGAATAGGTTGAGCCGATGTAATAATGGTTGATTTATCAACTTCTTGCGAAGTGTCTCTTTGCAAGGGCCCCTGCGGCGAGTAGTAGGGAAAGGCGTTAAGCGAAGCAGACCTGCAAGGTCTGCGCAGTAGCCAATCCCTCCCTCTTCGCAGCAAAGGGTGTAAATCAAGCAGTTACGAGATTTACACCCTTTTTTACACCCAAAAATCAAGGTCGGGTGTGTTTTTTTTGAATTTTAAGATAAATGCTGGCGAAAAAAGAAGAATGAGCGTCTTGCTCTTTTCGTCAGCATCTTTTTGAGTGCTGCCTAATCGAAAATAAGTTTAGTCCGTTTTGGATATATAGCCAATAGGATAAACTAAATTTTGTACGCCATATTTGATAAACGCGATTATCGCATAGCCTATGGCAGCCACATGTATGCATAACAATATTGTTATTATGCTTTCTCTCCTGCGCCTTTAGGAATCCCCGAAATTAGTCAGCCATTCGTGACTACGGATATAGTGGCGTTTTGCGAAATGTTACATATATAAATATAAAATATAGGGATAAATACGATATTGTCATCTGGGTGCGGAATAGACTTTCGCAATTGGAAACGCGTGAATATGGTCGTTTGCGTAAGTCGCTGTATATAAGCAATTGCCCCCCCCCAGGCAATTAAAATTTTACTGCTTAATTATTTGGAAAACTACGGAAAAACCTCTAACTTTGGAGTCGAGAATGTACATTAGGTTTAGCCACTAATGAGGTTCTGGCTACTCTCTGATGATAAGTGTAATTTACAGGGCCTCTATTACTGATGATTTTTCAGGCTGCTATTTAGTTCTGTTTGCAGATTTTTACGTAATTTTGCGCCGAAGTGTAATGGTAATATTCAGATGGAATACAATGATTTTATATTGACAGTCAATTCGTCCAGCATCATCATATTATTAGGAATGGCCGCTGTACTGCTTGCTGCTACCCGTTTTCGTGGAGAGAGCGGATATGCGGCTGCCATTATTGTGCTACCCAATGTCCCCGTCTATATATACAATATGAGCCGAATGTTGGAATGGCACAATTTGACTCTTTTCATGTTTCCCATCAGTTACTCGGTCAATACGTTGCTGATGCCATTGCTATGGCTCTTTGCCAAGAAGAATTTTGACCTGAACTTCCGCCTCAAACCTATTCATCTGCTGCATCTCCTGCCCGGTCTTCTTTGCCTCGGACTTAGCCTTGCTATTCCTACGGAGGAGCGTATCGCATCCATTCAGCACGAGATGACAGGCGATGACACTTGGATAGGCGACATCAATACCTTTATCATTTTCGTACAGATGGTGGCTTACTTCACAGTCATCTTCCGCTTCCTTCATCGGAAGAAACGGGCCATCAGGGATACCGCTTCCGATGCAGAGTGGGTACAGAAAGAATGGATTCCGGTCTTTGAGTATCTTTTTGCTGGCTTGTTTGTCATTGTAATGGTATGCTATGCCATTTGGCCGCGAACCGATGCATGGCTCATTCAAATCTTGAATGTCATTGCTATGTTTTATTTGGTGTATAACTCCATTGCCCACCCGGTGATGCCAATTAAAAAAAATGCCGAAGATATTCCGGAACCTACTGAAACCTATGAACCGGAAATCTCTGCCACTCCTGCTATGGACGATAGGCAGATGAACGAAGTCTGTGAACGTGCTTCCCGATATCTGGAGGAGTCGAAGGCCTACTTACGTCCCGATATTTCGTTGGCAATCTTCGCCAAGGAGATAAATATTCCGCAACGCACCCTCTCGCGTTCCATCAACGGGTGTCTGGGCTGTAACTTCTTTGAATTTATCAATCGGATGCGTGTCGAAGAGGCGAAGCGTCTGTTATTACAACT
Source organism: Alistipes sp. (assembly GCA_017403125.1). Taxonomy (GTDB): domain Bacteria; phylum Bacteroidota; class Bacteroidia; order Bacteroidales; family Rikenellaceae; genus Alistipes. The sequence goes on from JAFQOR010000024.1 coordinate 106,653, forward strand.
TGACGTAAAAGATTACAATATCGATAGCATCTATACGGATTGCGGCTTCCGCTCTCGTTCCACATTCTTTCTGGTTTTTAAGAAAGTGACGGGGAAGAGCCCTGTTGCGTGGCTACGGGAGAGATAATCCAGTCCAAACATCCGATTTTCGTACTCATTTCGTGGTATAAACACCTCCTATTTTCTTTTTTTTATATTCCTTTGCAGAAGAAAAAAGATAGCAACGGTCTTAAAAAAAGTCGTAAACCTACCCTTTATTCTGAATAAAATGCATAACTTTGCCAAAGCAAACCGTAAGGTTAGCAATATTTAGTATTATTGGGAAGTGTGATGCTTCATTCTCTGAAAGCGAATCTGGTAAATTTACAGGACGAGAATAAGCCGACTCTTCACGCAGATTGTTATATATCCACCCCTCCCGTGGAGGGTGTGTCGTATATACCTGATGCGTGGGCCGTTGCTTGTTTTAGTCCGAGGGTTTTACCAGAACCTGCTTTCATAAGACAAGTGGTTGGACCACGCTTTTTTTACAATAGCAGGTATATGGGATACGATGAGTTCGTTCTGATAGTCAATGTCGCCTCCGTCATCATTCTGTTGGTGATGGCCCTGTTGCTCTGCCTGGCAGCACGCTTTAAGGGCGAAAGCAGCTATGCCGCAATGATTATCGTGGTCTCCTCTGTACCCGTATATATCTATAATGTATGCCGCAGTTTGGAGCTGTATGAGGTTGCCATCTGCTTCGCTCCCATAGCCTTTTCGGTCAATCTCACGCTGATGCCCCTGCTATGGCTCTTGGTGCAGCGGGGCTTCAATCCCTATTTTAGATTAACACCCCTGCGGTTACTCCATTTCCTGCCTACCGTGCTGTCGCTGATACTCTTCTGTGTGAGCGTCTTCTCATTGCCGCAAAGTCAACGCTACGACTTTATGATTAACGAGAATATGGGCGATGACTCTTGGTTGGGCGATGTGAACTATACGATGGTGCTGCTTCAGCTCATCGGCTATTCCTATGCGATATTCCGCTATCTTCGCAGGGTGAAGCACTTTGTCCGCAACCACTACTCCGCCGCCGAATTGCAACGCAAGGTGTGGATTCCCCGCTTCATCGCCCTTTTTGCCGTTATGTTCGTGGTGGTGATGGTGTGTTATGCCCTCTGGCCACGCACTGATGCGTGGCTACTCCAGCTGCTTACGGTAATCATTATGGGCTACCTGCTCTATGCGGAACTTGCCATAGCCCTTGAGCGATACAGCAATGATACGGTTATGACCACCGTCGCAGCCAACGCGGAAGCGGAGTTCATCGCTACCGAAGTGAAGCCCCAGCCCGAAGCCGACAACGGCAAGGAGGAGATGCAGAAATTGGAGCAATATGCCCGTCAGGTGGAGGAATATTTGCGTACTTCGGAGGTATATGTTAATCCTAAATTGTCATTGCGTGATGTATCGCAAGCAACAGGTATTACATATAACAACATATCAAAGGCTATCAATGCCACAATGAATAAAAATTTCTTCGACCTTGTAAATGGCTTTCGTATAGAGAAGTCAAAGGCATTGCTGATGTCTAAAAAAGAGAGGGGATTGACCCTTGAAACCATTGCCGAAATGTGTGGATTCAACTCTCGCATCACCTTTAACAATGCCTTCAAAAAGGTTATCGGAGTAACCACTACCGAGTGGTTGCGATTGAACCGCGACAAGAAATAAAACCCCCGTTCCGATACCCAAACTTATACCATTCCGCTCTTCAAAAGAGTGGTGTTTCGTTCATCCAAAATGTAAAGATTCGCACTCCAAATGTAAAAATGGCCCCTTTTCATCGATTATTTTGTAAAAATGGTACCCATCTTTACAAAACATTTTCCCAATTATTTGCCCCTCTGAATCATTCCCGATAACTTCGCTAACGAGAGATTAAAAGACAGACAGCGTATGTTTAGCAAATGGATTGATGAATCGGAATTTGATGGCGAGAATGACTTCTTCGACAACTCGGTGATGAGTGTGCGTCAGTGGTTGGCGGTAATGTCGGTGATGATTATTCCGGTGGTGAATGTCGTGA
>JAFQOR010000025.1 GCA_017403125.1 Alistipes sp.
ATGAGAAGAGTAGAATCTTCGTAAAATAAAGGTTTAAACGGTTTTTTAACGAAAAGTCGTTTCACCGTCAAACAACTTAACACTTTGTCAATCAGTTAATTCGGAAATAATGTGTTATTCACTTCCGAAAAGGGGCAGTCCTTCGTGATCATCCCCTTTTTCTGTGTGTGTGTGTGTGCAACATTTAGAATAACAGTGGGCAACCCCTACGCAAAGCCGTAGATAAGAATGCCGGCAACGCCCGAGAGCAGAATCAAAAGAATGGGGTTTACCTTGCGTACCGAAGCAATGAGCGTAGCAAAGAATAGAAGCCAACTCCAACCATCAATAAAGCTACGTCCTTGGTCCGAATGGGGGAAGATAAGAAGCAACGCCGCGGCAATAATCATGCCTATAACCACAGGCTTCATGCCCTTGACAACCCCCTTGACATAGAGATTATCGTGAAGACGAAGGAAGAACCGCGTAATAAGCATCATAATCGTAAGTGCCGGAAGGCAGACTGCCGTGGTTGCGACGATAGAACCCCATATGCCCGCAACCTCGTAGCCAATGTACGTCGCAGAATTTAGGGCGATAGGCCCGGGAGTCATCTGCGATATGGCCACAATATCGGAGAACTCACCATTAGTAAGCCACCCGTTGTGCGTGACAACCTCGCTATGGATGAGTGAGAGCATGGCATAGCCGCCACCAAAGCCAAAGAAACCTATTTTAAGGTAGCTGACAAAGAGCTGTAAGAGAGTGAGTATCATAACCTTTTAGCCCTCCTCCCTTGATAAACGGCCCACAATATGCCCCCCACAGCTCCGGCAATAAGGAACCACACGGGCGAGAGGCCAAAATACCAAACCAAAAACGCCGTTGCCAACGATACGGCAATAAGCGAATAGTGCATACCCCGCGCAAGACCCATTATCGGGGCTACGATAAGCGCCACAACCGCAGGACGCATCCCTTTGAACGCTGCATCGACCCACGGATTGTGTCGCATATCGGCAAAGAATATTGCAACCATAAGTATTATAACAAACGATGGCACAACAACGCCCAGTACCGCAGCAAGAGAGCCTATGTAGCCACGCATCCTGTATCCCACGAATACCGCCGTATTTAGTGCAATAGGGCCAGGTGCTGCCTGTGCCAGCGTTAGTAGATCGCCAAACTCATGCTCCTGCAACCAGCGCCTGTTGCTTATAACCTCATGCTGAATAAGGGGTATCATGGCGTAGCCACCACCAAAGGTGAAGGCGCCAATCTTCAAGAACGACCAAAATATGGTAAATAGCTCGCGCATCGTTATCTTCGGAATCGATAGTAGGTGCCAAAGGGAATCTGCTTATGGCTTCGATCCTCGAAATAGAGCTCTCCCATCTGCTCCATCTGCGGTGCACCGAATGCCTGATGCACAGCCGTACGCGCCAGCATCGACGAGAGGCCCATGGAGTAGAGGTTGAATACAAGGAAGGCGTCACGCTCCGCCAAGAGGCTTGCGCAACACTCCAACATATCGCAAATATTCTCCTCCAACACCCACTTCTCGCCATTGGCACCACGTCCATACGCTGGCGGGTCAAGGATGATGCCATGGTAGCGGTTGCCACGTCTTACCTCGCGCTGCACAAACTTCATGGCGTCATCGACAATCCATCTTACACCATCCATCGACGACTGCACCATATTCTCCTTTGCCCACGTTACCACCTGCTTCACCGAATCGACATGCGTAGTCTCTGCACCCGCAGCACACGCCGCCAACGTAGCCCCTCCCGTATAGGCAAAGAGATTCAGCACCTTTGGTCGCTCGATACCCTTGCGACGCAACTCCCCCACACTGTCGTATATGAAGTTCCAATTCGCAGCCTGCTCCGGAAAGATACCCACATGCTTGAACGACGTAAGTGCCAGACGCATGCGCAGATGCATATCGCGGTAGTCGTAGCCCACAATCCAACGCGACGGCATCTCGGGTTTCAGTCGCCACTCGCCACGATCCTCCGACTTGGATTTGGCATCGCGCAGAAACGAAGCATCGGCCCTCAACCACTCTCTATCTCCAAGGCTCTTGCGCCATATAGCCTGTGGCTCGGGGCGTCGCACCACAAAGCGCCCGAAGCGTTCGAGCTTCTCACCCTCTCCACAGTCTATGAGTTCGTAGTCGTTGATACTTGGGGATAACTGTTCTATCATAACTCTATACGTTTCACTATTTTATGGTACAATCTACAAGCGACATGCGACACTTTTCGCAGTCGAAGTCGAGGCGATAGCGATGGCGGCCATGCTCCAAATAGAGTGTATCGCGTAGCTTCGTACCCCGTTTTAGGCACTCTCCTATCTCGCGACGTATGCAGTAACTCGACTCCATAACACGTTCTCCATGCGTTGTACTCCAACTATCCAGGCCCTCGACGATATGCTCAACACCATGACGCTTATAGAACTTGCGCGACAGCGAGTTTACGACGTTATGCTGCGGCGAAAGACGCCTCTCGGGGTACTGCGCCATACCATTGTCGCTGCGTATATCGTGTGGTAGCACCCTATCGGCGCGCTTCGATGCCATGAGCGATAGCGCCTCGCGACGCATCTCGGCAAGTAGCTTGGCACTTGCAAACCACTCTGCGCCGCGCACCTTGACACATGTTACGCGGAATATGGTATCGCCACTTTTTGCCATCTGCTCCTCCGCCACGCTACGCATCTTATCCACACTCTTCGAGGCATCAAGTTCGACATCGCGTCGCACCTCAACGGCGATACCTTCGCAATCGACATAGCGAGCTACAATGGCTCGCTGCGTAATATCGAGCTCGCACTCTGTCGCTATGGTGCGACGTATGCGGCTGCGCTCGACGGTTTGAGAGAAGATATGGTCGTAGTTTCGATAGACCTTCATACCCTCCTTTATTGCATCCATGCGATTAGGCACAATGATACCGCCATCGGCACGATTTACGTTCGTGCCAACAATACCCTCACCAGCGATAAAACAGAGCCCATCGCCGGCACTTATCTTTGCCGCCGACGTTAGACGAAAGCTGTTGCACGACACACTCTCGACCACACCCAAGAACTCGCCCACTGACTTCGGCGTAAGCAGCGACGCCACGCCAGAGCGCTTCCCCGAATACATATATTCGCCACCATCACGCGAGAAGCTCTTCTTGGGGTCGGGCGTAAACTCTCTCTCGGAGCTGCCTACCGACAATCTACTACACTCCGGTCGCGAGGCGAGTGCCGCATCGATAGCGTCACGATAGAAGCTCACTATATTCTTAATATAAGTATCGTCTTTGAGCCTACCCTCGATTTTGAACGACATGACACCGGCATCGATAAGTTCGCCTATGCGTGCCGAGAGGTCCATATCCTTGACCGAGAGCAGATGCTTATTCTTGATTATGCGCTCTCCCGCAGCCGTCACCAAGTCATAGGTCAGACGACAGGGCTGCGAACACTCGCCACGGTTACCCGAGCGTGAAGACTGCGAACGCGACAGATAGCAACGTCCGCTATGCCCAACACATATCGCTCCGTGCACGAAGCACTCCAAATCGACCGTCGTGTGGCGTCGTATCTCGCGTATCTCGTCGAGCGACAGCGCACGCTCCAATATAACGCGCGTGAAACCGCTATCTTCCAAGAATTTTGCACCCTCGGCTGTCATGTTGCAAACCTGTGTTGATGCGTGTAGCTCCACCGGCAAATTCATCTCACGATAAGCCATATCCTGCACGATAAGGGCATCGACACCAACGTCTATAAGTTCTCGTGCAAGTTTCTCGGCACGTGCCAACTCTCCCTCATAGAGTATGGTGTTGAGTGTCACATACACTCTAACACCAAAGAGATGGGCGTAGGCAACTACACGCGCGATGTCATCAGTGGAGTTTGTCGCAGCACGTCGCGCTCCAAAATCGCCGGCCCCGATATACAACGCATCGGCACCACAATCCACCGCAGCGATGGCGGCTCGGTAGTCGCGCGCAGGACATAGTAACTCGATATAACGTCTTGAACTCTGCATAGGTTATCGCTTGACGCACAAAGATACAAAATTTTGGCGTTATGTCGTACAAGATATGCAATAATGTAGTATCTTTGTGGTGGAAAATGTAAATCTAAAAATTATAGTATGCTTACATTAAAGCAACTGCGTGACAACAAAGAGGATGCTATACGTCGTTTGGGTAAGAAGGGCGTAGATGCAGCCCCTGTCATCGCACATATCGAAGAACTTGACGACAAGCGCAAGGCCTTGCAGAACGAGTTGGACAACTGCCTTGCACAGCAGAACCAGGCAGCCAAGCAGATTGGCATGCTCATGGGCAAGGGCGAGAAGGAGGCTGCCGAGGCCAAGAAGCAGGAGGTAGCGGTGCTCAAAAGCCGCTCGACAGAGCTCAAAGAGGAGTCGGATAGAGTTGCAGAGGAGCTGCAAAATGAGATTGTTAAACTCCCCAACTTCCCCGCCGACATCGTACCCGAGGGTCTTACGGCCGAGGATAATGTCGTTGTTAAGCTTGTGGAGAACTACACCGAGATTCCGGGCGAAGCACTGCCCCACTGGGAGCTTGCCAAGAAGTACGACATCATAGACTTCGACCTTGGCGTGAAGCTTACAGGTGCCGGCTTCCCCGTATATAAGGGCAAGGGCGCGAGATTGCAGCGCGCACTCATCAACTACTTCCTCGACTGCAACACCAAGGCCGGCTATCAGGAGGTTGAGCCCCCCATCATGGTAAACGAGGCTTCGGGCTTCGGTACAGGTCAGCTCCCCGATAAAGAGGGGCAGATGTATCACGCCACAGCCGACGGCTACTACCTTGTGCCTACGGCAGAGGTTCCCGTAACCAACATCTTCCGCGATGTTATCTTGGAGCAGAGCGAGTTGCCCGTGAAGATGACAGCCTACACCCCCTGCTTCCGTCGCGAGGCGGGCTCGTATGGCAAGGATGTGCGTGGACTGAACCGCCTGCATCAGTTCGACAAGGTTGAGATTGTGGAGGTAGCACACCCCGAGAAGTCATACGAAGAGTTGGATAAGATGGTAGCACACGTCGAGAGCATCGTGGCATCGCTCGGGCTCCCCTACCGCATACTCCGCCTTTGTGGTGGCGATATGTCGTTCACTTCGGCACTTACCTACGACTTCGAGGTGTATTCCGAGGCACAGAAGAGATGGTTGGAGGTATCGTCGGTATCGAACTTCGAATCGTTCCAGGCAAACCGCCTCAAACTACGCTATCGCGACGACAATCGCAAGACACAGCTCGCACACACGCTGAATGGCTCGTCTCTTGCACTACCACGAATTGTTGCGGCACTGCTCGAAAACAACCAAACAGAGGAGGGAATTCGCATCCCGGAGGTGTTAATTCCTTACACAGGTTTTGAAATTATAAAATAATTCGTATATTTGCATTACGAAATAGAGCTAAACTATTTGACACACTCATTAAAACTAATGTAATATGGCTTACAAAATTTCAGATTCATGCGTTGCATGCGGTACTTGTATCGACGAATGTCCCGTTGAGGCTATCTCATCAGGCGATATCTATGTAATCGACCCCAGCAAGTGTATCGATTGCGGTACTTGCGCAGGTGTATGTCCTTCGGAGGCAATTGCTCCCGAGGAGTAGCAGATTACCTTGCACAAAGAGGTGCGGAGCTATCGATGATTTCGGTAGCTCCGCTCTATTTTTAGTGGCAAACACACCCCACCCTTTCTGACATGTGACACACCAGCTGAAACTAATGCGCCCGCACCACCTCTTTACCCTCCTCCAATAAAGACGCAAAAAAGTAGAGCAACCCCGCATATGGGATTGCTCTACGATATTAGGTGTTAGAGCTACTACTACCAATCGTAGCCACCAAAGTTCATAAGCTGATCAACAGCATTGTCCTTTGCAGCCTCCTTCTCGACATCTGCAAGAGCCTCCTTGTTGCTCAAAGCATCCTGTCGTACATTCTTTGTTACGTTGCTGCAAAGAAGTGCCAAAGCCATCATTACTACTGCAATCCAAGCCATGTGATTTGCCTTACCCTCGCGCTTGTTCGATACGAATGCTAACACGATAACGCCAATAGTTGCCAAAGGCACGTTCCATGCAATAAGTGTCGTGTGGATGCGGCTGAGGAACGTAGAGCTATCGATAAGAGCAGTAATGCCCACGATAAACAAAACTACCAACGCCATAACAAAAGCAGCAACACTCCATGCACCGTAGGTCTCAACCATTTTCTTGAAATCCATAATCGTAAAAGTTTAATAGGTTAATAAATGTGTTTCTTACTATGTATTACGAATTAACGTACCACAAATATAACCCATTTATATGAGAATTGCAATAAAACTCTATATTTTTCTGGAACTACCCCATCTTAACATCTACCTGTTTACAAAAAAAAGTGGGGCGCAATCCCATAATTGACTGCGCCCACACCGAAAGTATATCTACTTGTTAGCAATATACTACTTCTCCTTGTTGATCTGCAAGAATGAGAATACTGCCAAAGCTGCCGAGGTAAAGAAGAAGAGGATTGCACCAATATGACCAAATGTGTAGGCATTTGGATCCCATTGGAGGTCTTGCTTAATTTCAGCAACGGTCAGCTCTCTCTTAACGCCTAAAACAGTCGTATTTACATCAGCCATTGACAACCAGCCGATAAGACCCATTACAACCGCCAAAACAGCACCCCAGAATACGAACTGCATCTGCTTATAGAGAATACCATAGAGTGCAACCAACGTAAAGATAAGACCCAGAATACCATACCATGTGGTGATGCCAAAGCGAGTTGCAGTTACTGTCATTCCCCATCCCGATTGAGTAGCAGAGAACCAAGGGATAAACACGAAAATAACCATCAATGCAGCTGCGCAAGTCATGATAAGCCACGTGTTGTTCTTCGTATCAACGTAAGGCTTTCCCCACTCTGTGCGACCAATTGCGCCAAAATCCGGAATTAGTTTCTTGAAATCCATAATTGAAAAAATTTAATGTGTTAATAAATGTATTTTGGGTTATTTATTGCTAATTACAACAATGCAAATTTAACTTCAATTCTTGAATATTGCAAATATATTCCTATTTTTCTCGCTTGCCACCGATATTAAATCGGGCCAAACACTCTTAACACTACAACAGATGAACTAAAAGTCGGGATAGCGACTGCGGAATATATAGCAACCCGCGACAGTTCGACGCGCCGACAGCACTACGCTCGAGAAGCTGAAACAGCGCATGCGCAGCGTGCACAACCGAGTGTCGGCAGATGCCCACCATAATCTCGCTGTTGTAGCGAAGACTACGACAGTCGAGGTTAGCACTACCGACTAACGTATAGCGATTATCGACAACGAGAAGCTTTGCGTGTGGGAAGATATCGTGGCATAGTCGTACTTCAACTCCACAAGATGCCGCCTCCAAAGCGCGCCGCCGCATAACACCATCGGCAATGGGGATGCCGCAACGCGCCGGAACATATAGTTCGACATGCACGCCCCGCCCAACAGCATCTTCGAATAGGCTCATAACGTGGGGCGGGGGCGCAAAATAGGGGGTACATATCAGCAGCTTGCGATGCGCCATGCAAAATGCCTCTTCGAAGGCCGCAACAATGTTGTCTCTTTCTCCACAACTTGTCGATGTGTAGATTCTCATGTCGCACACGCTGCTTGAAACGGCACTTGTGGCTTGCATACCACTACGAATATCGGCATCGAGAATATCGGCAATAGGCTTGCACGCTCTGCCCTCGACGCGCAACATGGCATCGTACCACACCCCAAGCCCATTACCCGCGACGTAGCGGTTGGCGATATTCGCTCCGCCGACATAGGCAATACGGCCATCGACGACAACCAACTTACGATGAATACGGCGATGCGATACCTTATTATATATATGTAGCAATACTCCACTCGTACGCAAAGCATGGCGCTGCGACGAGCGTAGGCGCCGTGAGCCAAAACCATCGAGCAAAAGACGCACAACAACGCCGGCGCGCGCCTTGCGACACAAGATGTCGATAATGACACTACCAAGTTTATCACCCTCGAATATATAAAACTCCATATCTATCGACCTATGAGCACGATGCAGATCGTGAATAAGGCGCGAGAAGATGGTTGTTGCACCCGTAAGTAGCGAAATATCGCCCTGTCGCTTGGTTTGAGATGTTTTCATTTATTGCACATAAGATGGTTTACGTGGGTGTGATTGGGCATACTTTATGCCAAAAAAATTTGCCGATTCGAAAAAATGCACTACCTTTGCTATGTATTTCGGAAGGGTTCTAATCTCATAAGGATTGGGATTCATTATTTTTTTGTGTTTGTACCGAATAAAAATTATAGATATGAGCAACGAAATTATATACCTTACAGCAGAAGGTATGAACAAATTGAAGGAGGAACTCAACCACATGCTTTCGGTTGAGCGTCCCGCAGCCGCACAGGCTATCGCCGAGGCACGCGACAAGGGTGACCTCTCGGAGAATGCAGAGTACGACGCAGCACGCGAGGCACAGGGGCTGTTGGAGATGCGCATTGCACAGCTCGAACATACGCTCTCAAAGGCTCGCATCATCGACGAAACGAAAATCGACACCTCGAAGGTGCAGATTCTCAGCCGTGTAAAGCTCCTAAACCACAACGTAAACCGCGAGGTGGAGTACACCATCGTATCCGAGAACGAGGCAAACCTTCGTGAGGGCAAACTCGCCATAGGCACTCCCATCGCCAAGGCATTGCTCGGCAAGAAGGTAGGCGAGATTGTTGAGGTGCAGGTTCCGGCAGGAGTCCTCAAACTCGAGATTCTGAATATCTCGATTTAAGCGTCGAGGCGCAATGGAGCGACACATCGACATAAACGAATACGACTACAACCTCGATGATGAGCGTATCGCCAAGTTTCCATTGGCGGAGCGCTCATCATCTAAATTGTTGGTCTATGACAATGGCACAATAAGCGAGAACCACTTTCGAAATATCGCCGACTATCTACCGCAAGGTGCGATGCTTGTGTTTAACAACACACGCGTGGTACGCGCACGCATCATCATGCATAAGGCATCGGGGGCACGTATCGAGGTTTTCTGCCTCGAGCCACACAACCCCGCAGACTATGAGCATGCTTTTGCAATACGTGGCGAGGCAGAGTGGCGTTGCATCGTAGGCAACCTCAAAAAGTGGAAGGAGGGCGAAGTCGGCATCGACTTCGAGTTAGAGGGTTCAAAACAGACTCTGCGCGCCGAGATTGTGGAGCGTGGCGAACGCAACCACATTGTGCGCTTTCGCTGGTCGGCGGAGTGCAGCTTTGGCGAACTCTTGGAGATGTTGGGTCGCATACCCATACCTCCATACCTCAACCGAGATAGCGAGGAGATAGACAACACCCGCTATCAAACCGTATATGCCAAGTACGAAGGCTCGGTGGCAGCACCCACGGCAGGTCTGCACTTCACTCCCGACCTTATTGCGGCTATGCGCAGTCGTGGCTTCGGCTTCGAAGAGGTTACACTACATGTTGGCGCAGGCACGTTCCTACCCGTAAAGGACGACGATGCTGCTCAACACCCGATGCATACCGAGCACTTCACCGTAACCAAAACTACAATCAAAAGGTTGCTCGATAATGCAGATAGGATTGTAGCAGTAGGCACCACGTCGGTACGCACCATGGAGTCGCTTACGGCACTCGCATGGCGCATACGCCAAGAGGGCAAGCCGCAGTTGGAGCGCACCATAGGTCAGTGGGAGCTATACGATATTCCGGCAGAGTTCACAGGATGCGAGGCTCTCGAAACACTACTCAACTACATGGAGTGTAACGCATTGGATAGCTTGAAGGCAGCAACACGCATTATGATAACCCCGTTGGGCTACCATTTCCGCATAGTGCGCTACATTGTCACCAACTTCCACCAACCCAAATCGACACTACTGCTGCTCGTTGGAGCCTACGTGGGCAACGATTGGCATAAGATTTATGAGTATGCCCTCGGTCACGATTTCCGCTTTTTGAGCTATGGCGACTCGTCGCTATTAAAGGTCGATAGATAGCCGAAAACTACTAATCAAAATATAGACATCCGAAAAATCGCATTAGATGATAGTGCGATTTTTTTAATTTTTTTATTATTTAAGTCTGTATTTTTTTCGTATATTTGTGCAGTATTTGTAATACACGAAGAGTAAGAAAATTTTCTAACAACTAAATACACTTTTGTAATATGGTAAATTACAAGGATTTAGGTCTTGTGAACACACGTGAGATGTTCCGCAAGGCGGTTGATGGCGGTTACGCAATTCCCGCATTCAACTTCAATAACATGGAGCAGTTGCAGGCTATAATCATGGCTGCGGCAGAGACAAAGTCGCCCGTAATCTTGCAGGTATCGAAGGGTGCTCGTCAGTACGCTAACCAGACGCTGTTGCGCTATATGGCCGAGGGCGCTGTTGAGTATGCAAAGGAGCTTGGCTGGGAGAATCCCCAGATTGTTCTTCACCTCGATCACGGCGATAGCTTCGAGACATGCAAGAGCTGTATCGACATGGGCTTCTCGTCGGTAATGATCGACGGTTCGCACCTCCCCTACGAGGAGAACGTAGCCCTTACAAAGCGCGTGGTGGAGTATGCACACCAGTTTGATGTTACGGTTGAGGGTGAGCTCGGCGTTTTGGCAGGCGTAGAGGACGAGGTATCGGCAGAGGAGAGCCACTACACCAAGCCCGAGGAGGTTGTAGATTTCGTTACCAAGACCGGTTGCGACTCGTTGGCAATCTCTATCGGCACGTCGCATGGTGCCTTCAAGTTCACTCCCGAGCAGTGCACACTCGATCCCCAGACGGGACGTCTTGTACCCCCTCCCTTGGCATTCGACGTGTTGGCAGCTATCGAGCAGCAGCTTCCAGGCTTCCCCATCGTATTGCACGGCTCTTCATCTGTTCCGCAGGACGAGGTTGATACAATCAACAAGTATGGTGGCGCATTGAAGGCTGCCGTAGGCATCCCCGAGGAGCAGTTGCGCAAGGCTGCAAAGAGCGCTGTTTGCAAGATTAACATCGACTCTGACTCACGCTTGGCAATGACAGCTGCCGTACGTGAGGTATTTGCACAGAAGCCCGCAGAGTTCGACCCCCGCAAGTACCTGGGTCCCGCTCGCGACAACATGAAGAAGCTCTACATCCACAAGATTAAGGAGGTTCTCGGCTCGGACAATAAGGCTTAACCGTTCGAAGCCAAACAAAACGAGGTGCGAAGGTCATGTTTGAACCTTCGCACCTCGTTTATTGAATTATAACTCTTGTTGTTTACTCCGCAGCGGTCAATAGCGCGGGTGCTGTATAGGTACGAGCAGCAAGCTCCTTGTCGAGCATATACATGCCATACTTGTTGCACTCTACTGCTTCGCATGCCGTAATCATTTCGCGTACACCCTCCTCCTCTTCGATCTGCTCATCTACGAACCATACAAGGCGATTGATTGATGCAAAGTCATGATCCTCTCGGGCAATGCTCATCAGGTTATCAATCATAGCCGTAACCTTTTTCTCGTGCTCTAACGTATAGCGGAACATAGCCTCGACCGACTCCCACGACTGTGGAACCTCGGCAATAGGACGCAACTCAACCTTCGACTCACGCGAGTTGAGATAGTTCATAAAGATACGTGCATGGTCCTGCTCCTCGCGGAACTGAACAAAGAACCAATTGGCAACACCCTTATAACCCTTTGCCTCGGCATCCATAGACATCGAGAGATAGAGATATGCAGACCATAGCTCGGCATTGATCTGGGCGTTAATAGCTTCGTGAAGTTGTTTGCTAATCATAGTCGTAATCTTTTAGTGTTTTTATTGGTATTGCAAATATAGGACTAAATCATGAAAAAATCAAATCATAGTTATTGATGCTACAATAAGTATATCCTATATCGCACATCAGCGCAACCACTTTTCTCGACTCACGCCACAATAGAGCCGATGTAGGCACCGTTTATGTATTAACAACACAAACAAACAAGAACCATGAAACGACTACTTTTAATTGCAGTGGCAATGTTTGCCGCAAGCACTATCTCGGCGCAACAAACATCAAGCAAAAACCTCATACATGTGTATGGATATGCCGAACGCGAGGTTACGCCCAACGAATTTACACTCTCCATATCGATTGCCGAACGCGACTCAAAGGGGAAGATATCGGTTGCGGAGCAGGAGCGCGCCATGATAGAGGCTCTACGCCATGCCAACATCGACGTCGAAACGCAACTGCGCTTGGCAGATAGCGCAAGTAGCTACTTTAAGCGTGGCATATCGCTCACAACGACCAACTATGAGTTGAAGCTGAACTCCTCGGACGAGCTTATGACGGCTATGCGCGCCCTCGACCCCCTCGCCCTATCGAGTGTCGAGCTGACAAGGATTGCTAACAGCAACATAGAGGAGATATATGCCGAGATGCGTCGAGAGGCGATTGTCGATGCTCGCACAAAAGCAAATGAGTTAGCATCGGCCATAGACCAAAAGATTGGCTCCTGCACAGCCATAAACGACTACAATAGCGGTAACGACATCGTGTTCCGCGACCACGTAAGCATGAAAGCCCGTGCTATTGAAAATCGTTTTGTAGAGGAAGCAGCAGCATACGATGCGCCGGTATTGGAGTTTCAAAGCAGCAAGATTACATACTCCGTACAGGCATCATTCCTACTACTGCCGTAGTTTCACCAAGGGCTAACGACCCCAATTCTCACGGTCCAGAGAGCGATAGCCGATAGCCTCGGAGATATCCATAGGCTCGACATCCGAACGCCCTGCAAGATCGGCAATGGTGCGTGCCACCTTGATGATACGATCGTAGGCACGCGCCGAGAGGTTGAGTGACGCCATGGCGCGCTCCAACATCGAGGAGCACTCCTTGCTCAACGGCACAAACCTACGAAGCATCGCGCTATTCATCATGGCGTTGCAGTGGATATCAAGTCCCTCGAAACGACGACGCTGTATCTCGCGCGCTGCAACAACACGACGACGTATATCGGCGCTTCGCTCTGCATGACCATCACTCGACATCTCCGCGACGCCCACGGGCGTCACCTCAATATGTAGGTCAATGCGATCCATCAAAGGTCCGGAGATATGCGCCATATAGCGGTGTACGGCCGCCGCAGAACATGTGCACTCCTTTGTAGGATGGTTGTAATAGCCACATGGGCATGGATTCATCGATGCTACGAGTATGAAGTTTGCTGGATAATCTACCGAATACTTCGCACGCGAAATGGTGATATGCCTATCCTCCAATGGCTGGCGTAGGACCTCCAACACACTACGTCCAAATTCGGGCATCTCGTCGAGAAAGAGAACACCATTGTTCGCCAACGACACCTCCCCGGGCTGCGGCGACTGTCCACCGCCTATAAGCGCCACCTGCGACGTAAGGTGGTGAGGCGCACGGAATGGACGTTGAAGCATAAGCCCGCGATGTGAACCTATCTTACCCGCTACGGAGTGTATCTTTGTGGTTTCGAGAGCTTCGTCGAGGGTCATGGGAGGCATTATCGATGGCATACGACGCGCAAGCATCGTCTTACCCGAACCCGGGGCTCCAACCATTATGACATTGTGCCCTCCGGCAGCAGCAATCTCCAACGCGCGCTTGACATAGTCCTGACCCTTGACATCGGCAAAGTCATCGGCATACTCTCTATCGGCGGCATGAGCCTCGTCATCGCTCAAAACATGTGGCGCAACGATGTAATCTCTGCGACCTGCAAGAATCTCGCATAGCTCGACAAGTGAGCCTACTCCCACAACCTCTACCCCATCGACAACAGCACCCTCCGAGACATTATCCACTGGGAGGAACACGCGCTTTATACCGCTCTCGCGAGCATTCGCCACGAGGGGTAGGACACCCTTTACGGGACGTAACGAGCCATTTAACGACAGCTCGCCAATAAACATCGAGTCTTGGAGCATGGACGTAGCAATCTGCTCCGTGGCAACAAGAATACCCACGGCGATAGGCAAGTCGTAGAGCGACCCCTCTTTGCGCAAATCGGCAGGTGCAAGATTTACGACAATCTTCTTGGCATTCATCTTATACCCCGAATTTTCGAAGGCAGAGCGTATGCGTTGCTCGCTCTCTTTGATGGTATTGTCGGGCAGACCCACCAGATAGAGACCTATACCTCCACCGGCAACATTCACCTCAACACACACATCAACAGCCTCGATACCCGATAAAGCACCAGTATTTACCCTTACAAACATAACTCCGAATAATCCTAAAAACCTGATTCGCGCACTGAACTCCTATACTCTAACGTCAAACGCTCCACCCTATCTTCTATCCAGCGGCGAGGGTCCTATATCGAACGAGGTATCGGCACCCATCATGCCACCCGTAAAGCCACCTGCCATGCCGCCCGAAACATAGTCCTCGTACCCATCGTCGAAGGGATTGGGACCCGCCTGCGATGCAGTGACAACATTGGCAACAGAGCTATCGGCATCGGCAAACTTCGCCTGATCTTTGATAAAGCGCAAAGGCACATCCGTAACCTCTCCATTACGATGCTTGGCAATGATAATCTCCGCCATACCGGCTGTGGACATGCCATTCTCGTCGCTGAGTAGTCCATAATACTCGGGGCGATGGATAAACGCCACAACGTCGGCATCCTGCTCGATAGCTCCCGACTCACGAAGGTCCGAGAGCTGCGGGCGCTTCGAACCACCACGATTCTCGACATTACGGCTGAGCTGCGATAGAGCTATAATAGGCACATTCAACTCCTTGGCAATAGCTTTAAGCGTACGCGATATGAGCGACACCTCCTGCTCACGATTACCTCGCGTCTCGGCCGTAGCAGCGGTCATAAGCTGCAAATAGTCGATGATGATGATTGCCACATCGTGCTGCGTCTTCAAACGGCGAGCCTTCGAGCGGAACTCGAATACCGAAAGAGCGGGCGTATCGTCGATATAGAGTGGTGCACGACCCAGACTCACGGTGCTGGATTCGAGATGCTTCCACTGCTCGGGAGAGAGATTTCCCGTACGCAAATCCTTGGAATTGAGCTGTGTTTCGGCAACAATAAGGCGATTCATAAGCTGCACCGACGACATCTCCAACGAGAAGAATGCCACAGGCGTCTTGAACTCCACAGCCATGTTGCGGGCCATGGTAAGCACGAATGCCGTCTTACCCATCGAGGGTCGCGCCGCTATGATGATTAGGTCCGAGGGCTGCCAACCGAGTGTCACGCTGTCGATATCGGTAAATCCCGAACGCACACCATTATACTCACCTTTGGTCTTTGCCGCCTCCTCAATTTGAAGCAACGCCTTGCGCAATACGTCCGAAGCGGACATTACCGAGCGCTTGACATTTCCGTCCGACACGCGAAAGACCTCACGTTCGGCAAAACCTATAAGCTCCGTAACATCCACCTCATCGTCATAGGAGCGGCGCTGAATCTCCGTAGCCGAGCGTATCAACTCGCGCTGCACATACTTCTGCGCAATAATCTTGGCATGAAACTCGATATGCGCTGCCGAAGCTACACGCTGCGTAAGTTGAGCGAGGTAGCTCGCTCCGCCAATCTGCGTAAGCTGCTTCTGCGCTTTCAGCTTCTCGGTGACGGTATAGAGGTCTATCGCCTTCAAATCCTGCGACAACTCCTGAATAGCCTTAAATATCAAGCGGTGCTCCTCGGTGTAGAAGGTCTCGACCTTGATATACTCCTGCACCTCGATGATGGCATCGCGTTCGAGCATCAATGCTCCCAATACGGCCTGCTCCAACTCAACGGCCTGTGGAGGTGCAATGCCGTTCAAATCAGCGATTTGCACAAATTCCTCGCTATTATGTTTCGACGCTTTATTATGCTGTTTTGCCATAGTGTTACGATTTTAACATCCGCAAATGTAGCTATTTTACCACGAACCACAGCAATATGCAACGAGTAAGTTATCAATTATTTATTACGTGGTTATAAACATACGCTTGTTGATAAGTAATAACAGCTTTTTAGCTACCGGCAACAGCATCTTCACATATTTTTTGTATATTTGCAGATTGGAGTATTATCGCTCACTACCCCATGAAGGGTAGGGCGACCTTCTCCACTCGATTTTTGTGCAGTGAGAGTAGAGTTTAACATAGCACATCGCCTCTCGAAGCGACACAATGGCGTTCGCGCAGGCATCATGGAGCGCGTGGCAGTTGTTGCCACGGCGGTGAGCCTTGCCGTAATCGTTGTGACGCTATCGGTTGTCATAGGCTTCAAGCAGGATCTCAACGAGATGCTGTCGGGAGCCACATCCGACGTTGTTGTCACCTCACCCCAGAGTCGCGGAACTCTATCGAGTGTGGGCATCGAGCGCAACGAAGAGTTGGAGAGCATCTTCGACCACGACCACGACATCGAGCGTTTCACAGCATACACAGCAAAAGAGGGCGTCTTGAAGAGCGACGACAATATTGTTGGCGTTGTACTAAAAGGCATCGACACGCTCTACAACACCCATTTCTTCGAGCAGCACCTCACCGAAGGCGTAATGCCTCGCATAGGCAACGAACCCCGCTCCAAAGATATTGTGATGTCACGAAGCGTGGCAGATAGAATGTCCCTAACGGTTGGCGACCGTGTGGAGATGATATTTGTCGATGAAAACTCCGAGATTCTACGCGACCGCTTTGCCCTCACCGGCATCTTCGAAACGGGCGTGGACGTCATCGACATGAGCATAGTGCTCACCGACATGCGTAATGTTGCACGTCTCTACGACGGCGACCCGACAATCGTTACGGGGTATGAGTTATGGCTATCCGAGGGAGCCGACACCGCGAAGGTTGCAGCGCGACTCAACGACAACTTCGACGAACTATTTTTCGACACGGGAATAAACGCCGAGGCATTCACCCTACAACAGATATTTCCCGATATCTATGGGTGGTTAGCTACGCACGACCTGAACGCCCTTGTTGTGGTTGTGATAATGACCATCGTAGCCCTACTTAACATCATAACATCGCTGCTTATCATCGTGTTGGAGCAGCGTCGTACGATAGGCATACTCCGCTCGATGGGCGCAACACGAGGCATGGTCATGCGCCTCTTCATCTTCCGTGCACTCTTCATCATCCTGCGCGGTGTAACTTGGGGCTCGGTTATTGGCATAGCAATATGCGTTACACAGCATCTGTGTGGCATCATACCCCTGCCGGCAGATGGCTACATGCTCACAGTAGTGCCCACAGCACTGTGTTGGGATTGGTGGTTGGCAACGGTGGCAATAACATCGCTCGTGTGCTTGGCATTCATGGTACTGCCGGCGTTGCTAACGACAAAGATAACCCCAGCCGAAGCGATAAAATTTGATTAAAACACATAAAAGAGTTAAGGCAGATGCCACCGGCATCGCAATATTCACAGGATATGAAACCTTATAACGAAGAGAAGAACAAGAAGGAGCAGGTCGAAGAGATGTTCGATAATATAGCTCCTACGTACGACAAGCTGAACCACATCATGTCGCTCAACATCGACCGTCTGTGGCGTAGGCGCGTGGTACGCATCGTGCGCCGTGCCAAGGCGACAAAGATTATGGACATCGCAACCGGAACGGGCGACTTGGCAATAGCCATGGCAAAGAAGAGCGACCGTACACAGATTCTCGGCATAGATCTCTCGGCAGAGATGCTTGCACATGCACAGCAGAAGGTTCAGAAGCAGGGTCTCGAAGAGCGAATAATGCTCGAAAAATGCGATGCCGAAGAGATAAATATCGTGGCTCCGGGCTCGATAGATGTTGTAACGGTGGCGTTTGGCGTGCGCAATTTCGAGAATATCGAACGCGGCCTGCAAGAGATACACCGTGTGTTGTGCGCCGGTGGCAAGCTCGTCATCTTGGAGTTCTCGACACCGCGCAACAGGTTTGTTCGTTGGATTTACGCCCAATACTCTCACCGCCTCATACCTCGCATCGGTGGCATGATATCGAAGGATAAGAAGGCATATGTCTATCTGCCCGAGTCGGTTGATGAGTTCCCCGCGCCCGAGCAATTCATGCAGATACTCGCCGAGAACGGCTTTGGCAACATCAAGCGCCACTCGCAGAGTTTCGGAATAGCACAAATATACGAGGCAACAAAGATGTAGCTATGTGGCGTCGATTGCGCATACTTATGGTCTGCCTTGTGGTTATGCTTGTTGCCACACCATCTGCCAATGCCGGCAAGATAAAGGATAGGATTATAGAGAAGATACGGTTCGAGCGCTTTACCAAGACATCGCACCTATCGACCTCGGGCATGAACCTCTGGGCAGAGATAGACAACGGCTCGTGCCACCGCGTCACAATACACGAGGCGGAGATAGATATCACAATCAAGGGCAGAACCGTAGCCACCATAACGCTCCGCGACAAGGTGGTGCTCCCCCGCCGCTCTACCACGGAGGTGCTGCTGCCACTACGCTTTACGTCGCGCAGTTCGTTTGCCTTTACACGACTGCTGTGGAAGATTGTCGATGGTCTTGGCGACGATATATACATCACATATCGGGCAAAGGCGGGCATACCTCTCTTTAAGACTACAATATACGAATTTGATATTCCCGTAACCGAAATTTTAACTAACTTTGCAATATCGAAGTTGCGCCTGCGCGAGCTTCTCGATATGTTATAAAACCGAACAGCTTATGTATAGATTGCTTCTTACAACACTCTTCGCACTTATTGCGGCAGTCTCGGCAGATGCCCAGAGCATAGACAGCCTTATCATGCGCCTTGCCCAGCAAAACAGCGAGGGGGCGTACGTCGATGTCGATGAAGATCGCTCGGTGGCCATGCTCATACGTGGCATCGAGGCACAGGAGAAGGAGAGTAGTGTCGTGGGCTACCGCCTTGTGATATTCTTCAACAACGACCAGAGCGCACGCGAAAATGCCGAGCGTACCTTCTCCGAGTTCTGTGAGAAGTACCCCGATATCAACGCCTATTTGGTCTATGAGAATCCATACTTCAAGGTCTCGGTGGGTGACTGCCTTACGATGGAAGAGGCTCTGATACTGAATCGCCGCATTTCGGCAGACTATCCCAAGGCTTTCCCGCGTAACGAGGAGATTAAGTTAAGCGATTTGCAAAATGTTCGCGTCATAGAGGAGGTCATCGAGAGTGATAGTCTGATGGTTATGCAACCGCAACTACCTGCCGTTGCCAACGAGGAGCAACCTTAATCGCCGCTGCGCAAATGCCGATAAAAGAGATTTAAGAGCCATAAAAGTTGGATAATAAGATATTTTTACTAAATTTGCATCACATATTATTCACAACTTAAAATTTTACTACTATGAAGAAATTTTTTGCATTTGCATTTTTGTTTGCTGCCGTATCGTTGGTAGCATGTGGTGGCAACGAGAAGAAGGACGAGGCTAAGGCAGACGAGGCTGCTGCTGTTGCTACGGAGTGCTGCGGTGAGTGCGCTGACTGCACCGAGGAGTGCTGCGCGGAGGCTGCTTGCACTGAGGAGTGCTGTGGCGAGGAGTGCTGCAAGGAGGCTGCATGCACCGAGGAGTGCTGTGGTGAGGAGTGCTGCAAGGAGGCTGCATGCGCCGATAAGTGCTGTGGCGAGGAGTGCTGCAAGGAGGCTTGCGGCGAGGAGTGCTGCGGTGAGTGCGCTGGCGAGGAGTGCTGCGGTGAGTGCGCTGGCGAGGAGTGCTGCGGTGAGTGCGCATAATTGGATTATAGTAGAGATTATATAATCATTGCGGGGCATGTCGTTTTGGCGTCAGCCCCGCTTTTTGACACTCTGCACCTATGTCTCTATACCTTACACTTATAGCAATAATCTCCGGCATAGCGTTCTGCATCTATCTTCTCGACAAGCTTTTCGCCAAGATGGGGACATGGCGCGTTCCCGAGCTATGGCTGTTGAGTGTTGCCATCGCGGGCGGTGCCGCGGGCGCGCTGCTTGCCATGACACTATTTCGACATAAAACACGGCACAAGAAATTTACCATTTTGGTGCCTCTCGCACTCGTCGTTCAGATAGCGGTTTTCGCTGTTATCCTCTTTGATTAGGCCCCACCGCCGCACATATATCATACTGGTTGCCAAGATATTGCCAATGTGCTATTTATGCTTATCGTGTGGCGAACAGATAATTTTTGAAAAATATTTCACTATTTTTTTGGTGGATTAAATTTCTTGTTGTACTTTTGTGCCCGGAGAGGTGGCAGAGTGGTCGATTGCGGCGGTCTTGAAAACCGTTGAGCTGCGAGGCTCCGGGGGTTCGAATCCCTCCCTCTCCGCAAAGAGCAAACGAAGCAAGAAGGTGTCGAGCAATTCGATACCTTTTGTTTTTATGCCTACGGCATAAGCTTGATTATTGACGTAGGCATGAGAAACAAAATGGTTGATTTATCAACTTCTTGCGAAGTGCTACTTTGCAGGGGCCCCTGCGGCGAGCAGTAGGGAAAGGCGTTAAACGAAGCAGACCTACATGGTCTGCGCAGTAGCCAATCCCTCCCTCTCAGCAAGATCACGAAGCAAAAAGGTATCGAGAAATTCGATACCTTTTGTTTTTTATACCTTGGCACAAGTTTACTTGTAGACAAAGGTATAGGAAACAAAAGACACGGCTTGCCGCTTTTTGCGCAGTTGGGCTTGCAGGGGCCCCTGCGGCGAGCAGTAGGGAAAGGCGTTAAGCGAAGCAGACCTACATGGTCTGCGCAGTAGCCAATCCCTCCCTCTCCGCAAAGAGCAAACCAAGCAAGAGAGACCGACCAAAAATCACTTTTTAGTCGGTCTCCCACTATTTTACCTCCAATCCCACTTTGGATGTGCCGGGTCGTCGGCAATAAGAGCCTCGGCAAGCGACAGCCCCAATGCCCGCGCTACACCCTCGCCATAGGTAGGGTCGGCACGGTGGCAGTTACGTATATGTCGCTGTTTAATAAACAGTTCCGCGTCACCCATGGCACGAGCCGTATTTTCGCACGTAGCACGCTGGTCCTCCTCGGACATCAGCCGCCACAACTTGCCCGGCTGTGTGTAGTAGTCGCTGTCTAACTCCCGCTCATCGTAGCTATACACATCGCCACTCGTCTGCAACGGTGGCTCTTTGAGCATAGTCGAGTCCTGCCACTCGCCATAGCTATTTGGCTCATAGGAGATTGTGCGGCCCGCATTGTCGTCCGTACGCATCTGCCCGTCACGATGATAGGCGTGGTAGGGGCAGCGCGGTCGATTTACGGGGATAAGGTGGTGATTCACACCCAAACGATAGCGCTGTGCATCACCATAGGAGAAGAGTCTTCCCTGCAACATCTTATCGGGCGAGAAGCCAATGCCGTCTATTATGTTCATCGGATTGAACGCCGCCTGCTCCACCTCGGCAAAGAAGTTCTCGGGGTTGCGATTAAGTTCCAGAATACCAACGTCGTGTAGCGGGAAGTCCCCGTGGTACCACACCTTTGTCAAGTCGAACGGGTTAATGTGGTACTTGCGCGCCTCCTCCTCACTCATCAGCTGTACCTGCATTAGCCAGCGCGGATAGTCACCGCGCTCAATCGCTTCGAACAGGTCGCGTTGGTGCGACTCTCGGTCTTTGGCAATCACCGCCTCCGCTTCGGCATCGGTCATATTCCTTATGCCCTGCAACGTGCGCAGATGGAACTTTACCCATGTGCGACGGTTGTTGGCATCGATAAAACTGTATGTATGGCTACCAAAGCCGTGCATATGTCGAAACGAGAGTGGGATGCCACGAGGCGACATCGTTATGGTGACTTGGTGCAACGCCTCGGGCAACAGAGTCCAGAAATCCCAATTGCTGTTTGCCGAGCGCATTCCCGTACGAGGATCGCGCTTTATGGCATGGTTGAGATCGGCAAATTTCAGCGGGTCACGCAGAAAGAATACGGGAGTGTTATTACCAACCAAGTCCCAATTGCCCGTGTCGGTATAGAACTTCATTGCAAAGCCGCGAATATCACGCTCGGCATCGGCAGCACCACGCTCGCCCGCTACGGTCGAAAAACGGACAAAGCACTCGGTCTTCTTGCCAACCTCCGCGAATATCGAGGCTCGCGTGTAGGGTGTAATGTCGTGTGTTACGGTGAACGTGCCATATGCCCCTGCCCCCTTGGCGTGCATGCGCCTTTCGGGAATCACCTCGCGGTCGAAGTGGGCCAATTTCTCGGTAAGCCAAGGGTCTTGTAGGGTTACAGGACCTCGCACGCCTGCGGTCTGCGTATTCTCGTTATCGGCGATAGGTCGCCCATTCTCCGCTGTTAAGATTTTTTTCTCGTCACGCTTCATATCGGAATGTTTGTAAGAATTTACCTTACAAAATCCAAAATTGTGCCAGAAAGCAAGACCTTAACTATTTGGAGTCAGGAGAGGTTGGGAGTATCGGTTAATTCGATTATCTCTTGGTCGAGGCGACAACCTGACGCGTGTAGTCCATATATGGTTTTATCTCGTCGAGCACCTCCACCACCTTCCATGGTTTTACGGCAAGCACAACCATGTCGGCAGCCACAGCAGCCTCACAATTGTTGGTTGTCACATTGATTTCGGGATAGGCGCTCTTCAAGGCATCGAGTTTTGCGAAAGAGGGATTCGAGACATATATGTCAGACGTGGGAATAATGCTTCCCTGTGCAAGACCTCGCGCCAAGGCACCACCCATATTTCCGGCTCCGATTATTGCTATCTTCATACGTTTTGCGGTTTACGTTTTACAAAAGTAGCAATTATCGCTAAAATCTCCAAAAACTATTATTCGTGCAATACCGAGCAACGTGCGACGCCGTGGCAAAGCGTAAAGTGGAGCGTCGAGAGTTGGCTGCCAGAGTCGAAGGGGGCAAAGATGATTTCGGAGGCGAGCTTGGCTGCCGCCCAATTTCGAAGTTGCGCACTCGGAAACGAGTGGCGAGAGTAGTGCCTGAATGACACGAAGAGCAGTCGGCTTTCGTCATACGCCGCTTGCAGGTGTGTCGGGATTTTGCGATATAGCGAGCGCCCCAAAGCAACTACTACCGAACAGCCCTCGGCAAGCAGAATATCCAATACAACGCGCTCGATTGGGGAGTGAAAGCCACTAATTACAACCTTCTCGGTATGAGCAATGTCGCGTGCCCAGCGACGCGCAAGGTCGAGAGCCTCGGGTGGCGAGTTGCGCGAAGCAAAGAATGCTACCAACTCTCTATCAAGCAGGTCTTTATTCCCGGATAAGTCCATAAAAAAGCGCAGGCAGTTGTCCACTTATCCTACGCTCAAGGTCTTGGCTACCTACCAACAAGAATAAGCGACAAGCTACCCACGCCGGATGTATATGCAAACACACACCGCGCCATGATGCGCAGTGCATACGATATAACATCGCAGGTGGATGCTTTGTCGCGCCTTCCCGTTGGTTCAAAATTGCCAAGTTTTGAGCGTGGAAGAACGTTCAATAAAACATCATCTCATATGTTCGGCTCAACAGCAAAAGCCATTAGCCATTACAAAGATAAGCAAATTTTATTAAACACCGAAATAGGGCTCTGAAATAGTTTGGCACACCTCTCGCATGAAGAGGCGAGAATAATCCGATTTTTTATTAACTTTGTAGTATGGAATCGCAACGAATCATAGTGCGCGAGGCACGCATGGAGGATGCTCCGCTGATTGCCGAGGTGGTGTGCATGGCTGTTGGCTACAACACCGAGCACCCCATATATCCCGTATTTCTCGCTCTTGCGGCACACGAACAATCGCAATACAGCTATCGCAACACACTTATAGGCGAGGTTGATGATGTGGCAGCGGGAGCTATCGTGAGCTACGACGGAGCCATGCTCGAAGAGTTGCGCAAGCCCATATATCCACTCCTCGAAGAGCATCTTGGCTCTATTCCGCACATTGAGGATGAGACCGAAACCGGCGAATACTATCTCGACTCGTTGGCCATTTTGCCACAATATCAAGGCATGGGCGTGGGGCGTGCTCTACTCGATGCCGCCACAGAGAGAGCCTTCGCCATGGGACACCAAAGAGTGGGTCTTATTGTCGATTTCGACAACCCCGATGCCGAGAGGCTATACGCCTCGCTCGGCTTCAAGCGCGTGGGCACAAAGAGGTTTTTGGGCCATCAGATGTGGCACCTGCAAAGATGGAGAGAGTAGCCATGAACGACGTTCGCAATATGGTGGAGCAGTCGGCGGAGATAACCTCTTTCCAACGACGCGTCTATTTGGCACTGCTCGACGTAGAGCCGGGAACGACAATAAGCTATGGGGAGCTCGCGCGACGCATAGGATGTCGCAGTGCGCAAGCAGTTGGGCAGGCGCTAAAACGCAACCCCTTTGCCCCCGATGTGCCGTGCCACCGCGTCGTAGCGTCGGATGGCAGCTTGGGAGGCTACAACGGAAAACGCGAAGGCAAAGAGGTGGAGCGCAAACGCCACTTGATAGAGAAGGAGCAACGACAGCGCACGAAGGTTAAGTAATCTACTATGTTTTGTGCGACGCGGAGATTAACAACCATGACGGAACGTAGAATGCAATGCCGTGAGCCTAAATAGATTTGTAGTCGGTTTTTTTTGTATATTCAGAATATTTTACTAATTTTGTGTAGGAAACCTATTGTGTGCCCCGTGTGTGGCAGCAGTAGTTGAATCTCTATGTTTTAAGATGGTGTCATCCTCACGTAGTATTTGAATTATATAGCAAAACAATAAATAACTAAAATTTTACCGTTATGAAGAGACTATTTTTAGTTTTATGCCTATTGGCGTGTACCTGCATGATTGCCTATGCCGGCAACAAGAAGAAGCAGAAAAAGGCAGACGAGGATACGCAGAACTTTCGATATGAGTTGGAGTATATCAAGAGTGCGGGTACTGGTTTGGCAAATGTTAAGGTGTGGAGCTACTCGAAGAAGCCCCATATTGCTGCCGAGCAGACCAAAAAGAATGCTATCCATGGCGTAATCTTCAAGGGCTATGCAGGCTCGGGAGCAACACAACCCGCCTTGGTGCGTGATGCAGCCGGAATGTCGGCACATCCCGAATTTTTTGAGGCCTTCTTTGCCGAAGGTGGTGACTACATGCGCTACGTTGTAAATGCCGTAGGTACGCCCGAGGTAATGAAGGTGGGCAAGGAGTACAAGGTGAGTCAAATTATTCAGGTGAATACGGCGCAACTGCGCAAGCACCTCGAACAAGCAGGCATCATTCGCGGTTTGGCAAGCGGCTTCTAATGCCCGATATGCCGTGTTTCACTCAACAACAACGACAACAATGAAAAAACTTATTATTCTCGTGTGCCTCGTATTTAGTGGCGTTTCACTATCGGCACAACAAGTAAAGGATGTTGTCTATCTGAATAATGGCAATATTGTAAAGGGTGAGATTGTCTCATCTACCGACACCGAGATAGAGATTCACGCCACAAATGGCGAACTCTACACCTTCCGCAAAATCGAGATTCGCAGAATCGATAGCGGCGAGCAGCTCGACGCAATCCCCGACGCCCCCAAGAAGAGTAACTTCGTTCGGTATGGAGAGCGCGAAAAGGGTTATTGGGCATCGGTTGATTTGGGCTTGGGTGTAGCTTTGGACCGTTATGCCAAGAACAATACCTCGCCGGCAATACCCATAGACTTGAATGTGGCTATGGGTTATCGCTTCAACGAGTTTATTATGGTTGGTCTTGGCGCCGGCGTACGCTACTACGCCCATCAGGACGATTTGCGCTACCACAACCAAGAGAAGAATCGCGACTATGCATGGTCATTCCCGCTATATGCACAGTTGCGCGGAGCATTTATCTCGGGACATACACGAAGCATGGTCCCCTATTGGCAGCTCTCGGCAGGCTATACCGTTAATGACGGTGTGATGATTCAGCCCGCCTTGGGTTTGAGATTCGGAGCAGCTACACGCCACCACTTCACCCTCTCGTTGAGCTACACAGCACAGCAGGGCTACAAGTATTGCGAGAAGTCCCTTGCCGGAAAGAAGTTCTTGAACTTGGTGCAGATAAGACTTGGTTATCAATTCTAAAAACAACGTGACCATGAAGAGATATAGTTTAATAGTATTGGTTGCAGCACTCATGCTCGTAGGTTGCACAAAGAGGGTTACTCCCACTATGGGGTCGTTTATCCCTACGGAGACCAAATTTATGAATAACATTGGTGATGGCTCTATCGTGGTGCGCGCTTGGGGCTTTGGAGCTACAACCGAAGATGCCCGCAATCAGGCACAGAAGCAGGCGCTGCGCGACATCATATTCAAGGGCGTGAACGTTAATGGCAACGCTATGCTGTCGAAGCCTCTGGTTACCGAGCTTAATGCCGAGCAAAAGTATCAGGCATTCTTCAACGCATTCTTTGCCGAAAATGGCGATTGGACTCGTTTTGTATCGGCCCAGGACGACTTGACAAAGAAGAGAAACAAGAGGACAGATGAGACGTGGCAGAAGACGGAGGCTGCGACCGTTCGTGTTCATGTCGCCGAGCTGCAAGGCTATCTTATGGATAAGGGTATCCTCAAACCATAGAGTAGGCTATAACACGTAGATCTTTGTTCAAGAGATAGACATTAGGAAGTTTATAAATAAAATTATCAGATAAAATGAAGAAGTTATTTTTAATCTCGTGCCTGTGCCTCATGGTAAGTGCAGCCTTTGGTCAGGCGAAAAAACCTCGTTTGATGGTTGTTCCCAGTGACTCGTGGTGCTACCAAAACGGATATATGCAACAATACGATAATCAGGGTGTTATTGAGTACATCCCTGATTACAAGCGCGCTCTGGTAGAGTGTAGCGACCTCATTCCCGTAATCTCGGCAATCAACGGTCTTATGGCAGACCGCGACTTCCCGCTGGATGACTTGCAGCAGACCATGGCATCTATCAACCGTCAGCAGACGGAGCTTGCCGCCGTAACCAACAAGAGCGGCGACGCCTCGGTAAAGAGCAACGACCTTATGGAGTTGCGCCAAAGAGCTCGTTGCGACATTATACTCGAACTCACATGGACCGTAAACCATATTGGTCCCAAGCAGTCTATCACCTATACACTGCGCGCGTTGGATGCCTACACCAACAACGAGGTGGCATCGGCAGGAGGCACAGGCGACCCATCGAACTGCGTGGTAACAGCAACGCTTCTTACGGCTGCTGTTAATGCCCACATGGACCTCTTCTGCACCCGTTTGCAGGACCACTTCGACGACCTACTCAAGAACGGTCGAGCTATTGCATTGAATATCAACGTATTCGATAACGATATGGATATTGACCTTGAAACCGAGTACGATGGCTATGAGTTGCGCGAGATAATCGAGGATTGGGTATATGAGAACACCGTATCGGGTCGCTATAACCTCATCGACGACAACGAGCTCTACATGGCATTTGACGATGTTCGCATCCCCGTGTATGATGACCGCGATCGTCCCATTGCAGCCAACAACTTTGCTCGCGACCTCGCCCGTTTCCTCAAAGGTGAGCCATACAATATCGAGCTTATCAAGGTCATGAATCAAGGCTTGGGTCAGGCGACTCTCGTCATTGGCAATAAGTAGGAGTAACTCACAAAAACAGTATAAAGATGAAAAGCATACTTAATTCAATAATAGCTTGCGCCTTGCTCTGCACCTCGCTGAACGTAGCAATGGCACAAGAGAGCAAGACCGAGGTAACGAACAAGGTCCCCATCTCGGTATATGTCCCCGAGGAGTCATGTGACATTCCGGTAGAGGCACAGAATGCCCTCAACACAAAGTTGATGACCGCAGCAGCACAGAACGGCATGGGTGCAACATCCGATTTCACGCAGTTCTGTTTGAGCTACACCACAACCAAGACAGGCATGCAGGTCCTGCCTGGTGCCCCCACGAAGTATCGTCAGGAGATTGATATCACACTCTATATTGTGGATGTGATGTCTAAAAAGATCTTCAACGCAACAACCTTCTCGACACATGCCGTAGGCAATAGCGAGACCAAAGCCTATATTGCATGCTTCAATCAGTTGTCGTCGTCGAACAAGAATTTGAAGAGTTTCCTTGTTAAGACTAACAAGGATATCGTAGATTACTACGAGGGACAGATCGACAACATCATCGCTATTGCAGAGTCGTTGGCAAAGGTTTATAAGTATGAGGAGGCTTTGTTCCGCCTCTCACTCGTACCCGATGTATGCCCCAGCTACCATAAGGTATTGGAGGTAGCAACAGGCATCTTCCAGAAGTATATCGACGACGAGGCTAACCGCAATCTTGCCAAAGCTCGCGCTATATGGAACGCCGGTTTGGACTTCGCAGCAGCTGCCGAGGCTGCCGAGTATCTCGCACTCATCCTCCCCGAGGCATCGTGCTACGAAGATGCTATGGCTCTCTCGCAAGAGATTAAGGAGCGCGTAGGTAGCGACATTCAGTACTACCGCGACCTTGAATCACGCGATGCTGACCGCGCACACGAGATTAGCATGACACAGATTGAGGCATGGCGCCAGGTTGGTGTATCGTATGGTAACAACCAGCGCGACACATACTACAATACCCCTTGGGTATTTTAGTCGATAGCGCATAGGCCACTCTCACAATTTGGGGGCGACCGATATATCTTCGGTTTGCCCCCAAATTACAATACCAAATCAGAGAGATTGGTTAGACATACACGACAAAACAACTACTATTACCCCCCACACACACAATAACCCAAAATGAAGAGATTTCTGTTTGTAGTTGCTGCAATGTTATTTGCCGGCAACCTTATGGGCCAAAATGCCGATGGACTAACCGATAGTGGCAAGATTCAGAAGTATCGTCGTAGTTCGCTCTACACGGTGCTTATCACACACTCGAAGCAGGACCAAGGCACAACCATAAAGAGGGTGTTTATGTCGTTGCCCACTCCCGATAAATTCAATAACCACGACCTCGGGATAAAGGCGTTCGAGTCATCGGTAGCGAAGCCCAAAAAGAAGGCGTCTGCCAAGCGCGACCAGACTAACCTCGCCGACATCGAGGCGTTTATCAACAAGAATGACATTGCACGCAAGATGATTGCCAAGTGGTTCAATCGCGACGCTAATGGCAACATGGATGTCGATTTGCTCGTTGAGCGCGGCATGTATAGCGCACAACTAAACGATATTGACGAGGCGCAGAACAGCGCCTATGGCATCATGAGTCTTGGCGACCAGGGTGAGGAGCTCATCGGCAAGACCTTCCTCTTGGTGAATGATATCACCTATGCCGACAAGGGCGAGAAGAGCGCAAAGGCGGCAGGTGCACTCCGCTTCTTCGGTGCGCTTTTAGGAGGTGTAACCGGTACGAATATATCGGATCTCACAGATATGGCTGCCGACGGTATCAACGAGATTGACGGCTTCGGCGTGAATATCTCATCGTACCTCTTCCGTTTGGATTGGAACGAGGATATGCTTAATACGCTCTATGCTACGCTCTGGCTCGACGAGAACGTTACCGACGAAGCAAAACGACGCGAACGCATCAATGCATTTGATTTGAGCGACATATTCAAGCTTACGTATGTTGGTTCGACATCTACGACAAAGGGCTTCACAGCATCGAAGTCGTTTAGCAAGAAGTCCGAGGAGCAGCAGATGGCTGTTGCTTGCGGACGAGCTCTCGACGAATCTATCCTCAATTTGCAGCGTGAGTTCGACGAGTTTAAGGTTAGTGTGCCCATTATGAGCATCAACCAGAATGCCCGCACCTGCGAGGTTGCAATAGGTCTTAAAGAGGGCATCAACGAGAAGTCGAAGTTCGAGGTGCTTATGCAGATAGAGAATGAGGATGGCACTATCAGCTACAATAGAATTGGCACTATTGAGCCCATAGCAGGCAAGATTTGGGATAACCGCTATGGTGCGTTGGAGATTGCCGAGGCTTATGCTGCCGACGGTCAGAAGGCGAAGAAGGAGGAGGGGGTTGCCGACGGTAATGCCTACCTCAAAGCAACAACCTTCAAGATTACATCGGGTAGCGACCGCATCTACCCCGGATGCCTTGTTCGCGAGATTAAGATTCAGAATACCACGAAGCGAAAGTAGAACGTCGTAACTCTATAATACAAAGATGCCGACCAAGAACATTTTTGGTCGGCATCTTTTTTAATCAAACGATTAACTCCTAAAATCGCTTTACTTCAACTTAATTAGCCGAGCGATTGGAGCAGGGCCATACCATCCGGGACAATCTCCCATGTCTTGCCTTTGATGTGGAGTGCCATAGGCAAGTATCTGTAGCTCTCGTCTATGAGCATGATGATATACTCTGCCTTCGCATCGTGAGCCTTGTTTATCTCAACCAAATCCTCCAATGCCGACTTCCATACGAGCTTCGCTGCCTCCTCTACACCGGGCTCGGTGGCTGCACAAATCTTATAACCTTCGTTGAAGGCGTTGTAGTTTGCATTACGCACCAAAACAGATTGGAGTGTCTCCCATGACTCGATGTCGCCCGAGTTGTAACAGCATACGGGCTCATACTTCTCGCTAAAACGCTTTACGATAGGCAGAGGGTACAGAGGCACATCATAGACGTGGTCGATATTCTCCTTGATATGCGAGCTTCCCTTGATAATCTCGGCCTGTGCCAACTCGTGGTGCGTCTTGAAGCTGACGGTGCAGTCCAGATATACAGGATCATTGCCCAAAGAATATGAGTTGCCAACAGCATAGGTTACAGCCTGCGTCAGTTCACAATTCACGCGGGTGATTTCGGGAGGAAGCTGATAATCGGGATTTGTGCCCCAATGTGTCTGCTCTACGGTAAATGTCGAGCAGTAGTTCCAATCGATATAGTCCTTATAGTTTGTTGTGTGGTTCACAGGCATGTCCTTCTCCGATACCGCTACAACGGTCGAGGGGAGCGTGATGCTGAAATCGAAGCTGCCGGTTACCAGAACTCCCGACGAGCCACCTGCAACCGAGATGCCGCCGCCCAGCGTCGTGCTACCCGGATCGTGCGTTACAGAGTAGCTGCCAGACTCCGCAACAGGCACAGGCGAGTATATCGTACTGTTATTCTCCATAGAGAAGTCTTTGGCTTTGGTCGTCAAACTTGTCTTCACCGTGGGACCGTAGTAGTAACCACCCGAGTAGCGGTAGTTATAAGCAGCTTCCTCATGAATAAGTGCGTGTGTGTGGTGCGTATTAGTCGCATCGAAGCCCTCCATAATGGTGATATCATAGATATCCTTGCCCACCTTCTCATTCCAACCAGATATTACCGATAGACGCACCAATGCCTCGACATAGTCCGTAACGGGGCAATCACTGTAACTGCACCATCCATAACGCTTACCCATATCATGCTCAACAGCGATCATAGGCCTGAAATCGACCGTTGCGCTGTACGAGTTATCCTCATCGCCACGTGTCGCACCAAAAGCGCTGTGCAACGGCTGTGCATTGCCATAGTAGTAACGGTTAAGCCACTCGCTTGCCTGCTCGGCAAGACGACCTAACTGATAATCTGTGGGGGTGAACGTAATGGTGTCCTCTGTCGGATTCAACGCCTCCTCAACAGCCTCGTCGCCCTCTGCGTCCTTCACAATGTTTGTGGTGTTGTACACCTTCTTCTGCGAACCAATAGTATTGCAAAGCAGAGCATCGCCATCAGCCTTGATGATCATAATTACAATATCCTTAAACGATGCGGCAACATCGTCCGTAATCTCCGCAGGCTCACTGCCTACCAATACGGCATTTAGCTTTGCTACAAGTTGCAAAGCACTCTTTCCGGGATTAACGAAGATTGCGGCACAGCCCTTCTCCCACAGCGAAGCTATGGCTGCCAACCTTTCGTCGCTGGTCAATATTGCAGCAGAGCTATCCTCGTTGAGCAATACGGCGTGTGTGTCATCCGTAATCTCTGTCGAGATATTGGGAAAACGCTTCTGCAAGAAGCCTACAATCTGGTCACTGCTATTGCTCAATAGCGCTACATTACCACTGAATAGGGTTTCAACCTTATCGGGTACGGGCTCCTCCGGTTTGGGAGTGGGAGTGGGAGCGGGGTTTACTGATGGCACATCATCGTCCTTGGTACATCCCAATGCGAAGATGGCAAAGACCGCAATAAATAGCAGTCGGTGAAGCATAATTCTCATAGGTTGTCGTTGTTTAATAATAGTTTTTTTCTGCACTAAAATTGATATTATATCTATTCTCGGCGACAAAAATAGGCAAAAAGGTTTACATATGCAACATTTATTGTTATATTTATGATGTTTTTATAGTTTTATTATGCGACCTATTTTTTTACAATCGCCCTGAATATTAGATGTTGATACACACTTATCGTAGCGTAAAAAAATTATTTTACGCTGTGATTGGAGCAATAAATTTAGAGTTTATGGAACGGCTTATGCACTGCCACGCCTAACCTCGCCCATACCGCAGGTCCAACAACTCGGGTTTGAACCTATCAATAAGCTCAAACTTGCCGGGGATATGTAGGTGTAGGCGAGGATAGTTGTTAATTCTAATCTTTATGTGTAAATCTGCAATTTGGGTAATTCGAACAGCCCCAGAAACTACCATATTTTCCTCTTCTCTCAACGAGATTTCCTCCGCATTTAGGACATCGGCGATTTGCTATTGTCAACTCCCTATTTCGTTGAATTGACTGAACTTGGCGAGTATGGAGTTCCCTGCTTCCCTCTGTGGTAATATTTGCAGTTGAGAGTTTTGTTACAATTCTTTCTATGTTGTCGGGGGATATAGTCTGGGTTCTATACGACTTTATCACAGAACGCAAATTGCACCAATTTATCACGGTGTGATTTGGGGCGGTTATATTCAAATCTGCACTATCTGAAAACGCAACAATAGGGATAATCGTGAAATCTCCTACATCTTTTAAAATATCTCTAACTGCTCTAAAATGTACCAAGTTTTGACGAATGGGATTTCTGAATTTATGCTGTTCACTTGACCATCCCCAAAAGGTTTTCTTACCAAGCAAACTTTGTTTCCACTCTTCTGAGTCTTGATGCCCAAATATCCTACCTTTATAATTCTTGGTTTCGATTATAAATATTCCGTACGGAGATACCACAATATGGTCAATTTGCGTAGTTCCATAGCGTGTAGGCAACAACACATCATTAAGCGTAATGTACTCGTTCGATAACCAATTAAGTTTTCGAGCCACGAGCTTTTCTCCCATCTTGCCAATATTCTCTGGTTTGGAAAGCCAAACTTTCCATACAACAAGAAGGATAACTATGCAAATATATAGTATAACCATCAGGTGTAGAATTTAATCTCCCACAAAGTTAAGAAAGATTTCGATACTAAATTTGTGCAAGCGAGAAAACTTATGCTTGTGACATATCAATAATCCTCCTCATAATCATCGTGGTCGTATGACGAGTCATAGTCGTGAGTGTCGTCGCACAAGGTGTTGTCGTGCGAGGAGTTGTCGTGCGAGGAGTTGTCGTGCGAGGAGTTGTCTGAGTCATCATCGCACAACTGCTCATAAATCCATGCTGCAAGCAGCCAATCCCAAAGTGACATAACAATCAAGTTTTAATAGTTTCTTGGTCGGCGAGTGAGAAAATTCTCAACCGCTTCCGAATAATTAAGGGTTACTTTTCGACAAAGTAACCCTACATTTTTGACAACTTCTGACAATCGGCAATAAAAAAGAGAAAAAGCCGAAACTTTTTCTCTCTTCTATCGTTTGCTCTCTACTCCCGATCCCACGATTTGCGCTTGTCCTCATCGGTGATCGGGCGCACGACACCGCAGGGCTTGCCTACCGCAACCACATTTGACGGGATATCTTTGACGACCACCGAGCCACCGCCAATCACGACATTCGAGCCGATCGTTACGCCCGGCATCACCTGCACACCCGCACCAATCCATACATTGTCGCCCACCGTGATCGGATAGGCGTACTCCAAACCCCGATTTCGGCGCTCGGCATCAATGGGGTGCCCTGCCGTGTGAAAACCGCAGTTGGGGGCGATGAAGACATTGTTGCCAAACTTCACCTTCGCGCCGTCCAAAATCACCGTGTTGTGGTTGGCAAAGAAGTTCTCGCCAATCTCGATGTTGTAGCCATAGTCGCACCAAAATGGAGCAATAATCGAGAAACTATTGCCCGCAGTTTTGCCCAATAGCTGACGCATAATTTGCTGTTGCCCAACAATATCCGAAGGACGTAAATGGTTGAAATCGTAACAAAGCTCTTTTGCCACTTTGCGCTCTTCGATAAGAGCTGTATCATTATTCGCATCATACAACATCTGACGCAACATCTTCTCTTTTTCGTTCATAAGAAAGGGGCTAATCACAATAAATCTTATCCAAAGGTAACGATTTTTTAGTTCTACTCCGCAAACCACATTTCGTTCTCTCTGCGGGTGGCGAAGGCGGAGTTGAAGCGAGCGGCGGCAAGTGAGTATTTTATGCCGTAGAAGCGGCGGGCTTTTGTGGGGCAGACCACGATGCAACGCCCACACTTGATGCACTTCGTTTTGTCCACGCCCTTTGGCGACTCGGGGTCTATTGCTCCCGTTGGGCATAGTCGGGCACACGCTCCGCAGGCGGTGCATTTCTTCGATGCAGTGGGCCAAATTGGTATTCCGCCAGGTACTTTATAGGGTCGGTTGCCATGGAGTGTTATCTTGCCAAAACTTTTTGCAACCAACTTGGCGCTCTTCTCTGCAAAAGCCTTAATGTCTGATATATCCTCTGCATCGGGGCGAGCCTTGCCAACCTTCGGGAAGATGGAGTGCTGTGCAATGAAAGCACCTGCCGAGACGGTGCGGAACCCTTGCTCGGTCATAATGTCATGCAACTCCAAAACGGCATCGTCATAGTGGCGATTGCCATAGACGGCCACGACCACCGCAGGGGTATTGTTGCCACGGAAACGACGCAGACGCTCCACCGCCATCGCAGGCACACGCCCCGCATATACAGGCACGCCGACAACTACAACCTCATCGGCAGAAATAGCAACCTCGTCGGTTGATGTATCGTTGGTTATATCGTAGGCCATTACCTCGTTTGAGAGGTTGTCGGCCACCGCCTCAACCACGCGCTTGGTGGTGTAAGTGGCACTAAAATATATGGTTGTTATCTTCATAATTATCTATTATTCACTTTTCAGCATCAAGTAGTTCACATTTATTCAACTACTTCGACATAAAAACTGACCGGTCGAAAGCCGTCATTACACGATAGCATTGCCGAATGGGGATTCTGCATCCACCCATCAAAGAAGTTACCCCCGCCCTCTGCCAACTCGCGCACAAATGGCAACAGCGTCTCCCAAGCACTATCGCACATACCTTCAGGTTTTGCACAATTCTCCACGATAAAGCTCTGCCCAAGATGCATATCGCAAGTATGTTCAATGGGATTTTCGTATTGCGCCATAAGGTCTGCATACTGCGTAATACGCATCACGGTAATTTTTATCTTCTTCATTTTATCTCTCCATTTATCCTTCGTTTAACAACCGAAAATGCCTTCCGGTAGAGTGCCGAGTCGGGCATCGTTTGGAGCATCTCCTCAAAGCGGCTCATCGGCACGGCGAAGGTCAATTCATTCTTCGGAACAAGTGGGCGTGCCGAAGGATCGAACATACCGAGAAAACAGCTGCGACCACCCCTGCGATTCTCTACCGTGGCAAACGAAACTATTGCTGCGCAACCCGATGCGAACTTAGTCACAACAGCATTGTCGGCATCATTGTCATAGAACGCCCAAGTGCAAAGCCCCGACAGCACATCGGGCGTAGCGAAGAAAACAACTGCCTCAATGCCCTCCCAGCTCGTGAGCCTATCGACACGCACAAAGTTGAGGTAGGGCTTGTCGGCAGGTTTGATTTCGAGGCTCTCGACATACTTTCGCACCTGCTCGGGGGTCTGCTTGTAATGCTCCGTTTCTGATACAAAGAGTGGTACTCGCTCGGGCATTGGGCGAAAGGCCGTATATAGTCCGCCACCTCCACACTGCACATTCTCGGTCGTGAGTGTCAGAGGGGCGCCATCGCACACTTTGCGAATTGCACCAATCATACATCTTGGCACACGGCTCTCGGGATTAACGGCTGTGTTGCCATACCAAAAGGCAATAGGCATTGGCGCAACCTCGCCAAACGCCTCGCGAAACTTCTCGATAAATTGATGCGGTGTCATAATGGGTCTATTTTACCCCAAAGTTACGCATAATTCAAAAACAAAGAGAGAAAGAGTGCAAGAATAAGTAAAATTCAGGAAAATTTCTATAGAAATTCTGTGGATGAGTCCGAAATTGGCGCCATCTTTAGGTATTAAGATTTTTATTTATTATTTCATAAAGATAATGAAATTTTCTGTTTGTGATATGCATATACTTCACAACTATTGCCAACCCAAAGCCCCCAAAACTCCTACTCTAATAATAGTCTAACTATTAAATCACAACGCAAATGAGAAGGAGTAAATTTAGAAGACCGTGCAAGGTGCTTATTTTCAATGGTGCAAGGGTGTTGGTGGCGATTGTTCGGTCGTTGCATTGTGCCGCTGAATTGACGCACGAAAACAAATCGGCAATACACAATTGCCCTTCGCCCATCTCGCTATTCTTCGGTATTTTTCTCGGCTCGCTCCCATTGTTGATAAATTGCTATGGCAGAATTACGCTTTTTAAGATACATCGTAAGGGGTTTGGCTATATCTTTGTGCCGGAAATAAAGATATAATATGAAAAAGTTGAGTAAAGAAGCCATCATAGGCTATCCTGCCGGTATTATTACCGGTATAACATACGGACTCAATCCGCTATTTGCCGTGCCGTTGATGAATAACGGAGCTGCCATCGAGTCAATACTATTCTTTCGATATTCATTTGCCGTCGTTCTGCTTGGTGTGTTCCTTTTGCTCACAAAACATAGTTTCAAGATCACAGCAAAGCAGGCGGGTGTATTGCTCGTTCTCGGTTTACTCTACACCTCAAGTAGCATCTTCCTCTTCGAGGCGTACAACTATATTGCTGCGGGATTGGCAACAACTCTCATTTTCCTCTACCCAGTGCTGGTGGCAATTATTATGGTCTTTTTGGGCGTTGTGCCTTCGTGGCCCGTATGGCTCGCCATAGCGGCAACTTTTGGTGGTGTGCTCGTGATGACGCAAGGTAGTGGTGGCGAGGCGATAGACCCTATCGGCGTTCTGTTGTCACTCGGCTCGGCATTGGTCTATGCACTATTTATCGTCATCATCAACCGCAGTAAAACTATCGCCACGATATCCAATACGCTACTGACCTTCTATGCCCTAATGGTTGGAGCAGTGGTATTCTTTGGGGAAATTGCCTTTTCGGATACAGCAATCACGGCGGGCATTACCACAGGCGGCGATTGGCTAAACTTGGTTGGATTGGCTCTGCTGCCGACAATTGTTTCGACAGCAACACTCGCCATTGCAACACGCAATATCGGCGCAACAAAGGCTTCGGTGCTGGGCGTTTTTGAGCCTATTACCGCCATTCTTGTCGGCACACTGATGTTCGGCGAGCCACTTACCACCAACATCGTGGTCGGCATCTGCATCGCCATTATCGCTGTAACATTTATGATTTCAGTAACAAAGAGATAAAGCAATAAACGAAGTAGTATATCAGAAAAACAACCACAGATACTAATATTTAACGCCTCGGGAGAGTTAGTGGCATTCTTCGCTTCTCGGAAAGCAACGCCACACGACACGCAATTGGCACTGCAATGGGCCGAGTCCATCTGCCAAACCGACAAAGTCGTTATCAGCGGCTTTCACTCCCCACTCGAAAAAGAGATTTTGAATTACCTACTCGAACGCAAGCATCCTGTTATTTTTGCGCTCGGAAGAGCACTTTATAAGAAGGTCCCGCCACGCCTACAATCGGCTTTTAACGAGGGGAATTTGCTGTTTATTTCGTTTCGTGGCTACACACGCCATAGCTGGAACTCCGCCCAACAACGCAACTGGGGCGCCGCCGACCTCGCCTACGAGATATACTTCACTCAATTCGACAACACCAGCTCCCTCAGCACCCTGCATTTCACACTTGATAGGTACAGCGATAAGGCGGTGTATATTCTTCGGTGATTAGCCAAGGTCGCATCAATCATATTCTACAATAATCCAATCTTATACACGCTTTTTTATCCTATAATTGACTTCTATATGCTAAATTTATTTAACTTTGTAAGACTATCGACAACCACAAGCTGATTTGTGTGGATAAATATAATAGAGAAACAGAGTTATGCAGAGTGAAAACGAGAGTCTGTCCATCTGCTCTCCACTCTGTATATCAAGCAATTACCATTGCCCAGTACTATACTCCCAATTCGAGGGACACTTGGGAGGGTTCAGGGTGTCGTTTTCGAGTCCGACTTTTGCCATACAAACTTCAGAACTACAGTTGCTTACGACAAATTTACAAATAATTTTTGAATTGACAAAATCGAAGAGAGGTGGCCTCTATTTGTAGCCACCTCTCTACGGTTTACTGAACATTAGCACTCGCCTTCGCTTTGCTATTTCGCTTGTGGGCGATTAGGTTTTGCAAC
>JAFQOR010000026.1 GCA_017403125.1 Alistipes sp.
AACCTCTGTTCCCGCTATGCGGCTACGAAAAAGCATGGCTTTTACGTTCGACCCCCGCCACCTCCACTTTTACGGCTCGCAGCAATGCGGGCCGTTTCTGTTTCGGGGTGGTTTTCGGATGTAGGTGTATGTTTTGGCAGAGGCGAGCAACCTTTCGGTTGCAAGGTGCGTTGCGTGTCGTGTGCCTGCGAAAGCAGGCATTCGAGTCACACTCCCCTCCCCGCACGAGCCTTCGGCTCACGCCTCTGCCGAGTCTTTGGCGTTCCCGTGGCGGTGATTTTATACGGGGTTGCCGCATATCGAGAACCTCTGTTCCCGCTATGCGGCTACGAAAAAGCATGGCTTTTACGTTCGACCCCCGCCACCTCCACTTTTACGGCTCGCAGTAATGCGGGCCGTTTCTGTTCCGGGTTGGTTTTCGGATGTAGGTGTATGTCTTGGCAGAGGCGAGCAACCCTTCGGTTGCAAGGTGCGTTGCGTGTCGTGTGCCTGCGAAAGCAGGCATTCGAGGGGGTGTAAGCCATCGTCTCCGCGGGCGGATATGGATGATATATGGTTGTGCAAAAAAAAAGTTGAGGAGCTATCCTTGGATAACTCCTCAACTAAATTGTGGGTGTCGATTACGACACCTCATCGCGTAGCGGACTACGATTAGTTGTACTTGAATGTAGCCTCATCCGATACGGTCAACTTCTTGCGACCCTTTGCGCGACGTGCAGCCAACACCTTGCGGCCATTGGCAGTAGCCATTCTCTGACGGAAACCGTGCTTGTTGATTCTCTTGCGACGAGAAGGCTGGTAAGTTCTTTTCATTGCCA
Organism: Alistipes sp.; assembly: GCA_017403125.1. Lineage (GTDB taxonomy): Bacteria > Bacteroidota > Bacteroidia > Bacteroidales > Rikenellaceae > Alistipes. The sequence goes on from JAFQOR010000026.1 coordinate 819, forward strand.
TAGTCGTATCTATTTTTTATTGTTTTGTCCTTAAAACTTGTTGTAAAACACTACTAATGCGGAGTGCAAAGGTACAATCTTTTTTCTTAATTGCAAATAAAAGTGCAAATTTATTTTCATAAGTCACTTTTGCGTGCCACTCACGCCCTCTTCTACGAATTGCATAAGTCGCCATTTTGGGGCATATCTACACCCCTTCTTGCTGCAAAATATCTCGTAGCTTAATCTTTGTAGAGGTCTATTTCGCCGCGTTCGACTTTGCCATATATTGCCGAAAGTTCGCCTATGGCGGGCGATACTACGGCAATAGTATCCTCGATAGCCTGCTTGCCGCTACCCTTGATACGGTAGAGCATCGCAGCATAGAGCGCACGGAAGCATAGCTCGGTATCGCTTATGTCGTCGTTGTCGATGATGTCGCGTAGGCGAGGTAGCTCCATGGCAAGGCGGGCATAGGTTGTGCGATAGTGCTCGCCTATGGGTAGTGTCATAAGTTGCAGGTGGAGGTTGTGCAGGTCGGCTATAAGGTGCAGGGTGTGTTCCAAGTGCCCCTTCGACTCCTTGCCCTCTTTGCGCAGAAGCTCGACAATCTGCATATACCAATTAAATATATTCTCCTTCTGCTGCTCATCGCAACCCTCCACCTTCGCTACAAGGGTAGAGTATATGGCCTCGGGGCTGAATTGAAGCGCACGCAGCAAGTCCTCGACTTGCCACAGATAGAGGATATACTCGGCGATATTCTCCTTGCGTTTTTGTAGTGCTATAAGCATAACCGTACTCTGTTTGCTACCTTTATTATATTATAGCCAGTCCGAGGCGTTGGCGTCGCTCTTCGGCGCGTTTGGCACGTTGCCGAAGTAGGTGAAGCCGGTTAGTTTCTCCAACTCTGCAATCGAGATTATATCCTTTGCTTGTGGCTTGTGACCCTTGTCCTGCTCGTGGCACATTACAAATGCTGCGCATTGCAACTCCGATGCCGAACATTCAGCAACGCTCTTACCCGTATTTCCACTCTTGGTGCGCAGCAGCGCATAGTAAAACATCGTGGGGCGCGATACGTCGGAGCGTCCGCCGAACGATATCTTTTGTGGGTGTCCCGTATTACCATACTTATCGGTGTAGGTGTCGAAGTAGCAACCGATAACAACATAGAGCGTATCGCGGCATACCAGACCATCGATGTGGTCTTCGAGGTTGTTCCATGCCCCACCTCCCGTGTTGAATGTGTCGGAGTACTGCGGAGCTATGTTCGAGAAGTAGAATACCTGCCTATTTGTCGCCGTAGATGAGGTGCGCTCCGCAGAGCCAAGCATGTGGCCATTGTTACATCCGCTATCGGCATCCTTCTTTGTGTACTGAATGTTAGACGGAATTTTTGGGTCTTGCGTATAGGCATTGGTGCGATCTGCCGAGCCCTCGTACATGTCGTGGCGCGGTGCGGCAACCCATACGGGGCAGTGGTGTTCAGACGAGAAACACACCGAGTAGTTGCGAGCTCGACCACTGCTCTGGGCATTTCGCTCCGAGCCATCGCATAGGTGGTGAGCGTAGTAGTACGTAGAGTTGTTGTCATCGATACCGTTGCCGTTGGCATCAGCCTCGTTGGGTAACTCAAACCATCCGCTTCGATATGTCGAACCATCGGTAGGGTTGGGCTCCGGGTCTGGTTCTGGTTCTGGCTCCGGTTCTGGCTCCGGGTCTGGCTCCGGGTCAGGTTCTGGGTCTGGTTCCGGATCTGGTGTAGGCTCGGGCTCTTCACTCGCAGCCAACGTTATGAACTTATGAGAGGGCAGCATCCACGAATCTCCGACAGCCATTACAAAGACGGCATACTCATAGGTTGTCTGTGGGGTCAAGTCCTCGAATGTATAGCTGATGCTACGTGCAGTTTTCGTGGTGTACCACTCATAGCTTTCAGAGCCGCTGCGACGTATGCAGAACCCCATCTGTCCGATTTGTGAGTAGTCGGTGGCATCGACCGTAGCATAGACCGTAGCTGTGGTAGAGCCTATCTGCTCGGCCCCTAATTCCATAAGGCGACATGCAAACTCCTCCTCTTTTTCGCATGCCATGAGTGTGGCAATAGCCACAAACATGCAAATAAATCTTCTCATTTTAGTAAGTAGTTTATTCTCTATTTTTCGTATCCATAAGTATTGTTACAGGGCCATCGTTTATAAGCTCAATCTGCATATCAGCCCCAAAACGTCCCGTTGCAACTTTGCCTTTGAAGTTGTGCTCTACCTCCTCGATAAATCTCTCGTAGAGGGGACGTGATATAGCCTCGGGTGCAGCCTTAATCCACGAGGGGCGGTTGCCCTTCTTGGTCATAGCGTGTAGCGTAAATTGACTGATAAGCATTATATCACCCTCGACATCCTCCACCGAACGATTCATGACACCTGCCTCGTCATCAAAGATGCGTAGTGCCAAAATCTTCTTCACAAGCCATGCAACATCCTCCTCGCCATCGTCGTTACCTACGCCTACCAGCACTACCAAGCCTTTGTCAATCTCGGAGTAGCGTTCGTTGGCGATATGACAACATGCGCTTTTAACGCGCTGAATAACAACTCTCATTGCGCAAATTTAGTTTTGAGCCTCCTCGAAGAAACTCCATAGATTGTCGCTTTTGGGTACGGGTGCCGTAACCTTTATGACCTCACCACGTACCGGGTGGCGGAACTCTATGCTTCGCGAGTGGAGTGATATGCCGCCATCCCTATTCGAGCGCTTGGCGCCATACTTCAAGTCCCCCTTTATCGAGCATCCTATCGCCGATAGCTGTGCACGAATTTGGTGGTGACGTCCCGTTTTTAGGTCCACCTCGACGAGCGTATAGTTTGTCGAGGCACCCAACACGCGGTAGGCGAGCAGAGCCTCCTTGCCATCGCCCTTGGGGCGCTGGTGGGCGTGCGAGCGGTTTGTCTTGGCGTTACGCACTATCCAATGGCGCAGTTCCCCCTCCTCCTCCGCAGGACGACTTTCGGTAATCGCCCAATAGCTCTTCTTAATCTCGCCGTTGCGTATCATCTCGTTGAGGCGTGTGAGAGCCTTCGATGTCTTGGCAAAGAGCACGGCACCACTTACGGGGCGGTCGATACGGTGTACAACGCCCAGAAATACAGCCCCCGGCTTGTGGTCGCGAATCTTAATCATCGCCTTTATTTGGTCCTCGATAGCCTCGGTGCCATCGGGGTCGCTCTGTACGAGGTCGCCACAATGCTTGTTTACAACCAGCAGATGGTTGTCCTCGTAGAGTATGTCGTTTATAGTAAACATCTTTTATAGTTTGAAGGTGAAGGGTAATAGTTTCTCTGCCGTATCGACCACCGTAGCACTGCCTGCCCCTGACATGATTACGCGTATGGGGCTCTGCTGTCGGCGCTCAACATCGACAATAACCTGACGACACTGTCCACAGGGGTAGCACTCCCTCTCCGATGGATTGGATGCTATGGCAAGAGCCTCGATGGGGTCGTTGCCGTAGTTTGCTTCGACATAGAAGAGTAGCGAACGTTCGGCACATAGACCTGCGGGATAGACCTCGCTTTCGAAATTCGAGGCGTGGAGTGTTATGCCACTACGTAGGCGCACAGCTGCACCGACATGAAACTTCGAGTAGGGGGCATTGGCTGTTGCAGTAGCCTCCTCCGCCTCTTTTACAAGGTCGTAATCCCCCTTTGGCATAGCATCAATCATCTCGTAATGCTCGTAGCCTATATTCAAGGTCTGTTTCATAGCATCAATCATTTTTATTCTTGGCTCAAACGTTGCGGGTATCATCATCTGCGATGCCCCCTCTCGCTCAATTTACAAATATAGCGCATTTTTGGCAAAATGCCACATCCGCGCCCCTTTTTCGCCAAATTTTTGTCATTTTAATCAAGGAGCGGGGGTTTTTTACCCCCGCTCCTTGACTATACATAATATATCTGTTTTTCGCTCTGCTACTTGACACGTACCTTGTCGCCAATATCGATTCTGTCGTGATTTACACCAGGGTTGAGAGCCTTCAACTCGGCGGTTGTCAAACCATGTCTCTTCGCTATCGAGGTGTATGTGTCGCCACTATCTACGGTGTAGTATTCGGTACTACCACTATTCGTCGTTGTGGTGGTGGTAGCAGTGGTCGTTGCTGTCTGTTGAGGTGTCGCAGCTGTGCCCTGGGTTGCAGGGGCTGTCGAGGTAGGTGCTACGCTCTTTACGTTAGAGAGCTCATCTTTATACTGCTCCCAGCGCGTAACATCAACAATGCCATACGAGGTGGTGCCATCTACCTGATTGCGGTCATAGTCAAACGCAAGGCTCTTGTTGAGCTCACCCTTTTCGCTGTCGAGCAACTCGTCGATAGGACGCTCGAAGAAGATCATCGACATATCATCCTTGTACATGTTGAAGCCGCGACGTATCTCGTTACGAACATCCTCGAACATGGTGTCGGGAATATCCGAGTCAAATATGAAGTGAGTCTTGGTTAGCTTTGCCGTAGCAATACCCGTACTTTTGCTCATTATTGACGTGTGCATAGAGAGTTGGTTGTAGATATAGTTAGCCAACGAGTTGTCGTCCGTATATCTGTCACCCGACTCATCTACGAATACGCGACCTGCCTTCAACTCGCCATCCTTCTCTATGGTTACGCACGCTACATTCGAATCGACATACTCAATCTTAACCGTCACCTCCGGAACATCTGCAAAGCCGGGTTTAGGATCAGACGCTCCAAATATGAGCGTGATTATGAGGTAGATCCAGTGCGCAGACACAGCCGCTGCAAGTCCTCCGATGGTATGTGCAAGGATAGCCTTCGAGGTGAGCTTGCGGTAGCCAAGTGCGTCGAGCATAGCTGTGTGAGTAGAGAGGTAGCCACTCCAACACATGCCGATAGCTGTAAATACGGCTATGGCATTGCCATCAACCCAGCCTTGTTCGATAAAGCCCGGGATAAGACCAAGTGCTGCACCTACGGCACCAAGAGCCGTAATGGGGAATGCTATGAGGTGGGGATCCTCGAAACCAAGAGTCCAATCGAAGAGGAAGTTCACCTTGCCGGCTACCCATGGCAAGAAGCTTACACCCTCGTATGCAGCACCCGTATATGCGCCTGCATCGTTTGGTCCAAACGTGAGAATCATGACCAAAGTAGAGATGATGAGCACACCCGGGATAATCGAAAGACCTACATCAACGCCGGTTTTACCACCATCGAGCAACGAATTGAGAATACGCGTAAAGCGAGATGTCTCCTTAATCTGCTCCTGTTCCTCGGTGCTCTGCTCATCTACAACTGCGGCAAACTCCTCGGCAAAGTTGGGATACTGTTTGAGGATGAAGCGCTGCATAAGGCGTGTAGATACGATGCAGCCGATGAAGGCGCCAATCAAGCCAATGAAGGGCTCCATGTAGTAGCCGTTGCTTATCATGAAGACGATGACCAAAAGGCCCATACCAAAGGCTGTACCGAAGTTGGTGAGCGAGATAAATTGGAACTTCTTGAAGTATGAGCTGAAACGCTTATCCTTTGCCAATGAGATGATTGCAGGGTTGTCCGAGAGGAATGTCATTACGGCGCCCAACGAAGCAACACCCGGGAGGTTGAAAAGCGGCTTCATCATGGGGCGCAACAGACGTTCGAGGAGGCTTACAACGCCAAACTCAACGAAGATACGTCCTAATGCACCCGTAATAACGCATATTGCCATAAGGTAGAACACCGTATTTAGCAACAGGTCGTGTGCTGTGTGCATGATGGTGTTGAGCATGTTTGGAAGACCCATGACACCGCCAATGCATGAGAATAGAAGGATTACAATCGCAAGGCATATTAAACCCGTACGATACTTCTTGATACCACTCTGGTTGTCCATAATTATTATTTCGTTTTAGTTTATTTGCACAATGAGTTGTTATCGGTTGTGACGCGATTGCACCTTATCTACAATCTTGTATATTGCTGACATGATGTCGATACGCCATGTAAGACCTACGGTGAGATAACCCAAGTTGTCGCGTGCAGTACCCTTGAATTCGGGGATGTTCTCTGCATTAGGTTCGAAGTTGGTGTTTGTGCCAAATGAGTGAGCGTATGCCAAGTGCAGACGTACGTCGCGGTTGCCCTTGCCACCCAACGGGTAGTACTCGATGCCGCCGCCTACGCGTGTAATCTCCATGCCAGGATATACGAACAAACCACGCTCATAGCTGTCGCCAACCTTATCGTAGGTCGCACGTGCAAAGATGTTTACGCGGTTGGCAATCATTTGCGAGAACTCGAACATTATCGAAAAGTTGTCGAAGAGGAGCTCCTTGGCGCTCACACCGCGATTCATTAGGTCGAGCTGCACGGTGCTGTTGCCGAACTTAAACTGATTGCCGAGAACGACATATACATCGTACTTGCCACGGCTATACTCCGAGAAGTTGAGTGAGTGCAAAGCGGTGTAACACCCGTGCGAACCACTCCAATAGAGGTTATAGGCGTAGAGGTCCTTGCCCTTGATGTTTGCCGGAGACTTGATATAGGGGCTATGACAAATCTGCAGTGTCAGCTTATCGTTACCCTTGTTGGTGGTATATGTGCCGCTTACGCCAAGTTGATAGCACGCCACATTGTGCCAATACTCCGAGCAGAAGTAGAGGTCGATGGGTGCACGGTCATACTCCCAGCCACCGATCATCACAACCTGCTTACCCGCAGATATAGCCCAATTTGCGGTAGGCTGATAGGTGAGGTGCAGCCAATCCATGTTATCCACGAAGTCAGCCGCCGAATTGACCTTGTTGAAGCGTTGGCGCCACGAGTAGCTAAATTTTGAGCCGATGGTGCCGTCCATGCGTAGGTTGAGGTATCGCACCTTGAAGCCCGAAGCGCCGTGCTGTTTGCTGCCGTCGAGCATCTGGTTCAAGTAGTCGAAGCGAGCCTCGAAACCGAGTTTGAATATCTCGTTGCCATCCTCCTCTTTGTCATTATGGGCATTTGCTGTGAACGATGTAGCGCACACGAGTGCCACAAACAGAGCCACTTGTCGAAGCAGTGAGCCTCGCTTCTTGGGGCATGTAGTAGTATAGGTTGTCTTCATAAATTGTGGGTCGGCAGAGCGACCATAGTTCAGTTAATGTATAATTTGGACAAAATATCACGCAAATATACAAAACAATTCATTATCAACAAAGGACTGCCGAATAAAAATACACTATTCTTTTGGTTAAATTTATGTGAAGCCAAGCAGGTGGATTGATATTTTTAGGTGCGGCGTAGGATTGCGAGCACAATGTAGCGTAATAACACTGTTTATGAGGGAGGAGTGGGATTGTGGCGTACTATGAGTTTTTCGACTGTTTAAACACCTCCGATCTCTCGGACCTCCTAATCTACTTATTGTTAAATAGCAAGACCGCCTAACAGCGTTAGACGGCCTTGGATGCTTGTGCAACCAGTTGCGTTTTAGTTGTCGTATGCTGCTAATTCTTCAAGTAGGCTTGAGTAGAAGCTCTCAAGGAATTCCCTTGCAAACTCTTCGCCAAGTCCGTAGTAGTTGCAGTAGTAGTATATGCCTTCGTTGAAACTCTCGAAGAAACTATCTATCTGGCTCTCATCGAGATTCACAACGTAGTAGCCCATGCTCTCTGAGTTCTGATAAAGAGCGTCATAATCCTCCACGACAAGTGCTTTGATAATTTTCTGTGCGTATTCAGTGCCCTTTTGTGAAGGAGTTTGCGACGATGTTGCGGCGAAGGCAAAAGTTGCGGTCATAAGCATTGCTACCGCTGCTAAAAATAGATTTCTCATTGTTCTAAAAAGATAATGGGTTAATACTTAAATTGTCAATTATTACACTATGACTATTTGCGTCCGTCAAAGTAGTATGGCGAGCAGTTCCAGCCACACTCTTCGTAGAATTTGCGCATCGTCTCCATCTTTTGGCGTATGGTCTGCTCATTACGACGATCTGTTGCCCACTGCACCTCCGACATTGCGGCAAGACGCGGCAGAAGCATGTGTTGCAACGTTTGAGCGTCTTTGATATACTCGGTCCACATGTTGCACTGTACGCCAATAATATGGCTCTTTGCCTCGTCAGACATCCCCTCGGTGGGGTCCCATGCATAAATCAACTCGAAGGGGATGTGTCCACCGATATGCAGACCCTCACCCTCACGGCTCTCGGTCTGGTAGAAGTTAAGGTAGCAGAGTGTCATGGGGGTCATGATTACGTCATTACCGCGCTCGGCTGCCTTGATGCCACCCTTGATACCGCGCCATGACATTACCGTGGCTGTGGACGTTACGCCGCCGTCGAGAATCTCATCCCAGCCAATCATCTTCTTGCCATGTGCGTTGAGGAACTTCTCGATACGGGCAACCAAGTATCCTTGAAGCTCCTCGGTGTTGTTCAGTTCCTGTGCTTTAATCATCGCCTGGCAGTGCTCGCACTCCGCCCAGCGCTCTTTGGGACACTCGTCGCCACCAATATGTATGTACTCCGATGGGAAGAGCTCGATAACCTCCAACAGAACATTCTCCAAGAATGTGTATGTTGATTCCTTGCCGGCACACATAACTTCGGGCGTTACACCCCATGTTGTCCATACATCGACAATCTGCTCGTTGCAGCCGAGCCACGGCAGGGCGTGCAGGGCGGCCTGTGCATGTCCCGGCATCTCGATTTCGGGAATCACGGTGATATATCTCTTGGCTGCATAATCCACCACCTCGCGTATCTGCTCCTGTGTGTAGTAGCCACCGTAGGGCGTGCCGTCCCACTTTTCGGGTTTTAGACCATGTCCGACGAGGGTCTCTTTGCGCATAGAGCCCTTCTCGGTAAGTTCGGGATAACGCTTAATCTCGATGCGCCAACCTTGGTCATCGGTGAGGTGCCAATGTAGGCGGTTGAGTTTGTGAGCCGCAAGAATGTCGATATACTCCTTTACCTCCTCGACAGTAAAGAAGTGTCGTGCTACGTCGAGGTGCGCTCCTCGATAGGCAAATGTGGGCTCGTCGGCAATATAACCACAAGGAACCTTGCCATTGTTAGCTGCAACCAATTGACGCAGAGTCTGCAAGCCATAGAAGACGCCTGCCTCCGAACCACCGATGATAACAACTTCCTCGGGGGTTATGGTCATTTCGTAGCCCTCTTCCGGTACGAAGCGATCGATACGTAGTCTGATGCCACCTTTGGCGCGCTTGGTGGTGCGTAGCGGACGCTTCAAATCGAGGAACTCCATCGCCTCCTCGGCAAATATTGCAGCAGGATTCCATAAATCGTTGCTAACGACAATCGGAGTCTTCTTATCGAGTTCGAAGAGGCCATCATCGCTCATATCGATATATCCGGGCTCGGGAATGATGTGCGGATTGGCAGCGTATGATTGGTTGTTTGATGCGGCAAACACAAGGAGTGCCGCAAACGTTAGGATGTTGAGTCGCATGTTCATTGTTGTATAATCTAATAATTTATAATATGACACTAAAATCAAAGCAAAGATATGTATTTTATACGTAATCTGCAAGTCCCCTCCCCAATTATGGCACGAGGTCAGGTGTCAAACGGACAGGGTGACTAATCGACAAGCTATTTTGGCGAGTTGTGAAAGTCTGATTTTGCACAATTGTTGTTGTGTGTGGCTAAAAACAATGTGCTATGAAAAAGAGTATTAACGAACGGAGTGAACATCTTATCGGTAGTTGGTGGATGTCAATATTGGTGGGGATAGTTGCTGTTGTTATAGGTTTTATCGTGATGATAAATCCTACGCAGAGCTACTTTACGTTTACGCTATGGTTGGGCTTGGTGATGGTTGTCACGGGCATAATAGGCATGGCGCAGAGCCTTTCGTCGCATAACTACTTTGTGCGCCGAGGGTGGATAGTTTTTGCCTATCTGCTCGATATATTTATCGGCATAGTGCTTATGTCCAATCTTGTGCTATCGGCATTTATGTTGCCCGTTATACTTGGCGTGTGGCTACTCTATCGAGGTATTACTGCCCTTATCATGGGGCTCGACTTGAAGGGTTATGGTGTGCGCGATGCGGGATGGGTTATATTTGGCTCTGCCATAATTATCGCCATCTCCCTCGCGGTGCTATGGCTCCCCGATACGTTGGGCGTAGAGGTTGTAGTCCTGTTTGTTGCCATAGCCTTCATCGCGTTCGGAGCAACGCAAATATCGTTGGCATATCGCCTCTACGATGTGCATCGCCGTGCAAAAGAGATGATGTAGCTTGGCTATGACGGTTTGCGTTATCGAAAAAAAGAGCTATATTTGCGCCGCATATGCGCTCTATCGCTGCCACCTTTGGGTGGGGGAGGAAAGTCCGAGCAACGCAGAGCACCACGCAAGTTAATGGCTTGATATTCGTGAGGGTATAGTAGCGTAACAGAGAATGACCGCCATCCGAAAGGGTGGTAAGGGTGAAAAGGTGGGGTAAGAGCCCACCGCAAGGGTAGCAATACTCCTTGGTCAGTACGTCTCGTGGGTTGCAAGACCATGTATACCGACAATTAAGGGTTGCTCGTCCGATGTCGGGGGGTAGGTTGCTGGAGGCTGCAAGTGATTGCAGTCGTAGATAAATGATAGAGGCTCCATCTCGGTGGAGTACAGAACTCGGCTTATAGCGTATGCCACGATGCAGGGGTGTCTTCGATGTCATCGAAGATGCCCCTTATCTGTTGTCATTACTGTGGTGTGATGTTGTTGAAATGTGGCTCCGAAGGCTATGCAATTAAGTGGCATACAAACCATGGTAATATATTTTTTTTAACTGTTTTTGCTATCTTACGTTTTTTACATATCTTTGTGCCCGCAATGATGTGTAATACAAGGATAAGGCTCTATGCCACAGTGCAGATGCTCGTGGTGTTGTTCTATTTGAGCAGCATAACCCTCTTTGTGCATAGCCATATCGTCGATGGTGAGCAGATTGTTCACTCGCACATCTATTGTGGAACTTCGTCGGAGCACTCGCACACCACCAACCATGTTCAGACGATAAGTCGTTTGGCAATGATGGATATGTGTGTTGCCAACTACGAGGCACCACAAGCCGATGTGGCGAATGTTATGGGCTGTGAATCGGTGTATAGCATCGTTGTAAACATCGCTCCTGCGTTGCGCAATTTCGGATTGCGTGCACCGCCAGCCGTAGCCTAATTTCGAATATAATTGCGTGTGCCGTCGGCACACTACCTGCCCATATGTTTAGGCGGCTGCGCTACGTATAATCCATAAACATAACCAAAATCAAACCAATGAAGCAACTACTTTTTGGTATGCTGCTACTTATGCCATGTGTGGCTATTGCAGCAACCGACAATAATATTTCATCGTCACAAATCACTGATGTTGTCGAGCAGCGTCCGCATGGCAAGGCAACAGATTCCAATATCTTTGGCCACGTGCTTGTTTCGGCAACGGGTGAGCATCTTCCCTACGCTACGGTTGTCGTTAAGGGTACAACCTATGGCTGTGCTGCCGATGGCACGGGACACTACAACATAAACAATATCCCTCTTGGTGACCACGTGTTGGTCATCTCGGCTATTGGTTACGAGAGCATTGAGTATCCGTTTACGGCAGAGCCACACCTTACGCAGGAGTTCAACTTCTCGCTCCGCGAATCGGCACTTTTGGTCGATGAGGTTGTGGTGTCGGCTACACGCAACGAGACAAATCGTCGTCAGACAGCCACGGTGGTAAATGTCGCTTCGGCAAAACTCTTCGAGGGCACGGCGGCTGCCAACCTTTCGGAGGCAATGAATTTCCAGTCGGGCTTGCGTGTGGAGAATACGTGTGGCAACTGTGGTGCACCGCAGCTGCGTATCAATGGTTTGGAGGGTCAATATTCGCAGATTTTGCTCGATAGTCGCCCAGTCTTCTCGTCGCTTGCCGGAGTCTATGGTCTCGACCTTATGCCTGTGGCGATGGTCGAGCGTGTGGAGGTTATACGTGGTGGAGGTTCGGCACTCTTCGGATCGAGCGCTATTGGAGGTGTGGTAAACATTATCACAAAAGAGCCGTTGCGTAATACGCTTTCGCTTGGTCATACGACAAATATCATGGAGGATGGCACCCCCGATTTCAATACGTCGCTCGGTGGAGCCTTCGTTTCGGACGATTATAAGATGGGTGTCTATGTCTTCGGTCAGGTTAAGGATCGTGATGGTTACGATCGCAACGACGATGGCTTCTCGGATGTGACAAAGTTGAAATCGCAGACCGTTGGTTTTAGAGCCTACTACAAGACATCGGCGCACTCGCGCCTTACGGCAGAGTATCACCACATCCACGAGTTCCGCCGTGGTGGCGATAACATGGATAAAGCGCCGCACATGGCGATGATTTGCGAGCAGCTCGACCACAATATCGATGGTGGCGGTTTGCGTTTCGACCTCTTCCCTACGATGCGTCATCGCTTTTCGGCATACGTCTCGGCGCAGGGTATCGGTCGTTCGAGCTACTTTGGAACGGATATGGATCCCGATGCATATGGAGTAACCAAGGACTTTACGATTGTCGGAGGTGCGCAGTACACCTACAACTATAAGGCAGGTCTGCCAGCCGAGCTTACGGTAGGTGCCGAGTATAATCACAACTCGTTGAATGACATCTATATGGCTATGGAGCGACACTTGAAGCAGAAGACCTCGGTCTATGGTTTGTTTGCGCAAAACGAGTGGAGGAGCGACAGAATAAATATCCTTATAGGTTTTCGTCTTGATAAGCACAATATGATAAAAAAGCCGGTCTTCTCGCCGCGTGTTAATGTGCGTTATAGCCCCATCGACGACCTCGGCATAAGAGCGAGTTATTCGAGTGGCTATCGTGCGCCGCAGGCCTATAACGAGGATTTGCATATCGATGCTCTGAACCATGCTGTATCTATCATCAGCATTGCCGATGACCTTCGCCCCGAGTTCTCGCACTCGTTTAGCGCCTCTTTGGACTACTACCATACATTTGGTCGTGTTCAGACAAACCTTCTTGTCGAGGGCTTTTATACCATTCTCAACGATGTATTTGCGTTGGAGAAGGTGGGCGAGGATGCCGAAGGCAATATTCTTAAAGAGCGTCGTAATGCTTCGGGAGCGCGTGTTGGCGGCATCACGGCAGAGTTGAAGGTGGGTATTCCCAACATCTTCGATGTGCAGGTGGGCTATACTTTCCAAAAGAGCCTCTATGTCGAGCCAGAGCAGTGGTCCGATGCCGTGGTGGCACAGCGCCGTATGTTCCGCTCGCCCGACCACTATGGATACCTAAACTCCAACTTCTATATTACCAAGCAGTTCAATGCATCGCTCTTCGGTACATATACCGGCCCTATGCTTGTTCAGCACAACGCCTACTCGATAGGTGGTGTGGAGTATGGCGATTCAGAGGTCGTGACCGAGTCATTCTGGGATATAGGTGTTAAGTTGGGCTATACCTTCCGCCTGTCGGATATCATCAATTTGGAGGTAAATGCCGGCGTGAAGAACATCTTCGATGCCTACCAGCGCGATCTCGATGTGGGTGCTGGTCGTGACTCGGCATACATCTACGGTCCGTCGTTGCCTCGTACATTCTTCGTAGGTGTCAAACTCTTCATGTAGTGGTGGAGTTTGGTTTATCCGATGCCCAAGTAAGTATTTGTACTTATTTCGTTGCGGGGTTTTGCGCTTTTTGTTGGGTATCGGCGTAAATAACCAAAAAAAACACTACCTTTGTAGAGATATTGTGGTCATTGAGTTGCCATTAGTCGATGGCGGTGGCTACGTAGATGGAAATTTTAACCAAACTTACAGATATAATGGTAGATATTTTTGATCGTTTATCGAAGAATGCCGGCGGTCCTATTGGTCAGTATATGTCGGCTGTGCATGGCTATTTTGCTTTCCCCAAGTTGGAGGGAGAGCTCGGTCCTCACATGGTATTCCGTGGCAAGCCCGTATTGAATTGGAGCTTGAACAACTACCTCGGCTTGGCTAACCATCCCGAAGTACGTGAGGCTGATGCCCAGGGCGGTAAGGATTTCGGTATGGCATACCCCATGGGTGCTCGTATGATGTCGGGTCAGACGAAGTATCACGAGCAGCTCGAAAGAGAGTTGGCAGAGTTCGTAGGCAAGGAGGATGCCTTCCTGTTGAACTACGGCTACCAGGGTATGATCTCTATTATTGACTGCCTGCTCACTCCCCGTGACGTTGTTGTATATGACAAGGAGTGTCACGCATGTATCATCGATGGTTTGCGCATGCACCCCGGTAAGCGTTTCGTATATGCTCACAACGATGAGGAGTCGTTGCGTTTGCAGCTCAAGCACGCTTCGGAGTTGGCTGACCAGCAGAATGGTGGTGTACTCGTTATTACCGAGGGTGTATTCGGTATGAAGGGTGACCTCGGCTTCCTCGATGTTATCGTTAAGTGCAAGCAGGATTTCGATTTCCGTCTCTTGGTTGATGATGCTCATGGCTTTGGTACTATGGGTAAGGGTGGTCGTGGTACAGGTGACCACTTCGGCGTTCAGGATCAGATTGACGTATTGTTCAATACCTTTGCCAAGTCGATGGCAGGTATCGGTGCTTTCGTATCGGGTCCCCGTTGGTTGATCAACCTCTTCCGCTACAACATGCGTTCACAGCTCTATGCAAAGTCGTTGCCTATGCCTATGGTTATTGGTGCTTTGAAGCGCCTTGACCTTATCCGTAAGCACCCCGAGTATCAGGAGAAGTTGTGGGAGATTACCCGCGCTTTGCAGAAGGGCCTTACCGAGAATGGCTTTAACATCGGTGTAACACAGTCGCCCGTGACGCCCATCTATATGAAGGGCGGTAACGAGGAGGGTACCAACCTTATCGTCGATCTTCGCGAGAACTACGGTCTCTTCTGCTCGATTGTTATCTATCCTGTTATTCCGAAGGGCGAGATTATCTTGCGTGTTATTCCTACGGCAGCTCACACTATGGAGGATGTTGAGTACACTATCAATACCTTCAAGGCTGTGCGCGATAAGTTCGAGCGTGGTGAGTATATCAAGCCTATACCGCAGATGGCGGACCCCGATTTCAAGGTGCGCTAATCTTTGAAGATAGTCGCCTTTGTGGCGAGAGTCATATTACCCCGTATGGAGTGCAACTTGGTTGCATACCATCGGGGTAATTGCTTAAAATGTTGTATTGAAACGTGGAAGTTTCAACGTGTAAAAATCGTGGTGTATGAATGAGAGAATACGTGTGTCGCTGTCTGTGACCTTGTGGTGTATTGTCGCTTTGGCGGTATTGGCCTTGGCGGTCTATGTCTTGCAACGTGAGATGAATAGAGTGGAGGATGAGAGCGCAAAGGTGAGGGTCGGCTCTATCGAAAGAGGTGCTGCCGAGAGTGTGGGAATGTGTGGTGAGCGTCTTGCGGCTATCGACAATATCGTGAGGTTTTGTATCGAGCAGAGGGCGATAACGGGTGCTGTTGTGGGCATTGTGCATCAAGATAAGTTGGTCTATGCCGAGGCTTTTGGTAGCTATATCCATGAAGGCGAGGAGCTGCCGATGACTCTTGATAGACGATTTGCGATGAGTGGCATTGCCGAGGCGGTGGCTGTCGCTCCTGCTGTAATGCAACTTGTGGAGTGTGGCATCATTTCGTTCGAAGATGAACTTGCGATGTATCTCCCCGCTCTCGATAGGAGTTCGGCGGGCGAGTCGAGCAAAGAGTGGCAGGGGCAAAATGTGCGTATATTGGATTTGTTGGCCCATACTTCTGATTCTACCAATGATTTCGAACCTCGCACAAATTCGTGCTATTCCCCACTCAACTATATGCTCTTGTCGGATGTCGTGAGTAGAGTCTCGGGCGTCGATTTCGGCTCTTATGTCAAGGAGCATATTTTCGAGCCTCTCTCCATGACCAATACCGATTGTGTAAAAGTCGCGCCTTGTGGCGGTGGGCAGGGTTTGGCACTCAACTCCACAGTCGAGGATTTGGCAATCTATGCAGCTATGCTTCTTAATGGTGGCGAGTGGCAGGGTAAAGAGATATTGTCGGCGAGAGGTGTTGATGCTATGCTCACCGCGCCACGTGGCTTTGAGGAGTGGGAGCGTGCACTCGGCTGGATGCTCTGTCGAGGCTACTCTACGGCTGCCGGTGACCTGCTCACGAGTGCTGCTGTTGCGTGCGCCGATACTTCGGGTGCCTCAATCGTTATTGATAGGGAGATGGACTTGGCTATTATATTGCTTGCGGAAGAGGGGTGTGATTGTAATCTATTCGATATGACGGCACTGCGCTCGCGAATCGCAACCATTGTCGCATCGTCTATGCCTAAAAAGAGGTAGATTTATCCTCGAATCACTATATATTATATATAGGTGTGCATACTTAATCATGCATAAATTCAAAAAAATGAGGGTTAGTCAAAAAAAAAGTGGGCATAGAGTTTCACGTTTCGCAAAATAGTTATATATTTGCACTCGATTTTCCGTTAAAGTCAAATTTGATGGAGAATCCGGTTCTTTGAGAGAGTAGTACGATGAATTTTTTGCAATTTTTTTTCACGAAAAATTTGCAAGTATAAAAATTATTCGTACCTTTGCAACCCGATACGGTTAATGCCGATGTAGCTCAGTTGGCCAGAGCAGCTGATTTGTAATCAGCTGGTCGGGGGTTCGAATCCCTCCATCGGCTCCACCGCGAGGAGGCTCGGATATGCGGGCAAAATATTGGGAAGATACCAGAGTGGCCAAATGGGGCAGACTGTAAATCTGCTGGCGTACGCCTTCGGTGGTTCGAATCCATCTCTTCCCACAACGAAATCCGGTTAGGGGTTGCAAGGTCTCGCTCGAAAATGGGCGAGATATG
>JAFQOR010000027.1 GCA_017403125.1 Alistipes sp.
AATAACGCGGCTCAACCGCGACCCTCGAACGCCCCTTTCAGGGGTTGGGGGTGTGAATATGAAAACTGCGCGAAGCGCGGGTTCGAGCCCCGTCTGCCGCTCCAAAGGAGCCAATAACGCGGCTCAACCGCGACCCTCGAACGCCCCTTTCAGGGGTTGGGGGTGTGAATATGAAAACTGCGCGAAGCGCGGGTTCGAGCCCCGTCTGCCGCTCCGAAGGAGCCCATAACGCGGCTCAACCGCGACCCTCGAACGCCCCTTTCAGGGGTTGGGGGTGTGAATATGAAAACTGCACGAAGCGCGGGTTCGAGCCCCGTCTGCCGCTCCGGAGGAGCCAATAACGTGGCTCAACCGCGACTCTCGAACGATAGTTATAGAGAATATAATGAATTTAGTGAGTATGATGTATAAGTCGTTGAAGTAAAAAACTTAAATTCCCAAACTTACTAAACTCCCTACCCTCGAACACCCTTCCATTAACAACCGACAGAGTAGCATCAAAATCATAAAATCAAGCAATATGAAGAGAGCAATACTTTCAATACTGACGATTGTTGTCGTGGCAACATCTACATCGGCGCAGTATGTGCCAACCGACGAGAATCTGCGCGCTCGTGAGGAGTTTGCAGATAGCCGTTTTGGAGTATTTATACATTGGGGAATATACAGCATGTTTGCACAGGGTGAGTGGTATCTGCAAAATGCAGGTCTCGACCGCGACGAGTATGCCAAGGCTGCCGATGCCTTCTATCCCCATCGCTTCGATGCCAAGGAGTGGGTGTCGGCAATCAAGGCTTCGGGGGCAAAATATATATGTTTTACCACGCGTCACCACGACAGCTTCTCGATGTGGGATACCGACGAGTCGGAATACAACATTGTGGATGCCACGCCCTTTGGTCGCGATGTTTTGAAGGAGCTTGCAAAGGAGTGTCGCCGTCAGGATATAAAGCTACATCTCTACTACTCGCATGCCGATTGGTCGCGCGACGAGTATCCGCGAGGACGTACAGCAAAGGGTGTCACGGGTCGTGACTCCACGCGCATAAATTGGCAGGAGTACTATGGATTTATGAACCGACAGATTACCGAACTCTTGACGCGCTATGGCAAGATTGGCGCTATATGGTTCGATGGCTGGTGGGACCACGACGAGGATGTGACGCCCTTCGATTGGCAGCTCGACGAGCAGTACGCTATGGTACACCGTCTGCAACCCGCGTGTCTTGTTGCAAACAACCACCACCAAGTGCCATTCGAGGGTGAGGATATTCAGATTTTTGAGCGTGACCTGCCCGGCGAAAATGAGTATGGACTATCGGGTCAGGCGATAAGTCGTCTGCCGTTGGAGACGTGTCAAACGATGAATGGTATGTGGGGCTATAAAGTTGTGGACCAGAACTATAAGTCTGTGGAGACACTGGTGCGCTACTTGGTGAGTGCTGCTGGCAAGGGTGCAAATCTTCTGCTCAACGTCGGGCCCCAACCCAACGGCGAACTTCCGGCAGCGGCTGTTGAGCGTTTGCATGCCATTGGAGATTGGATGAAGCTCTATGGCGAGACCATCTATGGCACCGAGGCGGGCGATGTCAAGCAGCAAGAGTGGGGATGCACCACGCGCAAGGGAGATAGGCTCTTTGTGCATATCTTCGAGCTCGCAGAGGGTAAACTCTTCTTGCCTTTGGAGTGTGAGGTTCGTGAGGCAAAGTGTTTCGTTGATGGCATGCCCATCGAGTGGCAGAGAGTCGAGGGGGGCATCGAACTTAACGTAGGTGTTGTGGCGGACACAATAGATTACGTCGTTGAGCTTCGTACGGCATAGCAAAAATCGTGTAAAAAAACTCTATTTATCGCAGTCCATATTTGTGGATTGCGATTTTTTTGCTATCTTTGCGCGATTAACGCGCGAATGTAAGTGTGGAGGAGGTGCGTATATGAGAGGGGAGCTATTTGCGTGGTGCTAAAAATTGGAAGAAAAGACAATAACGAATAATAACAAAATTCATTTAACAATGCAGAGTAAAGGTATTATTAAGTGGCTGGCACTCCTCTTGGGTGTTGCCAGCATCTTCCAGCTCTCGTTCACCTTCGTTACACGCGGAGTTGAGTCAGACGCTGATGACTACGCCAAGCAGCAGGCAACCTTGATGGTTGATGAGATGAAGGCGATGAGTGCAGAATCAACCGAGGAGTTGACTGCCGTAAATATCAACAAGGCTTACCAGGATGCCTACAACGCAGCTTATGACCAGTTCATCGAGCAGAAGTGGGACGAGGTAGTCTATAATTTGGGTGTTGTTGAGTACACCTATGGCGAGTGTAAGGAGAAGGAGCTCAACCTCGGTCTTGACTTGCGTGGTGGTATGAACGTAATGCTCGAAATCAAGGCACAGGACGTTATTCGTGGCTATGCCGGCGAGATTGGCGAGGTGCAGAAGGCTACGGTATATGAGCTTTTGGAGGAGCGTTTGGCAGCAACCAATATCAATGATACTCCCGAAGATGTTGTCGAGGACTTCATGGCAGTATGTAGCGCCGAGGACCTCAAAGCAATCTTCAAGAGCGAGGATGCAGCAGCTATCAGCTCGGAGATTACATCACGCGTAAACAGCGCCGTAGATGCAACCTACGAGGTGTTGCAGACTCGTATCGACATGCTTGGTGTCGTTCAGCCCAACATCCAGAAGATCTCGAACTCGAACCGTATCATGGTCGAGCTTCCCGGTGTTAAGGAGCCCGAGCGCGTAACACGTATGTTGGCCTCTACTGCCGAGTTGCAGTTCTGGTCGGTATGCAGCGGTCGTGACTCTAACACTATCTATGATAAGTTCGTAAGCGAGCAGTTCAACAGTGCAGTTCGCGAGTTCCTATCTAAGCAGAAGGATATGTCTGATGCCCAAATCGACATCCTCTTCTCGGAGGGCGGTTGGTTGATGCCTACCGGTGGCGATGGCGTTGTGGCTATTGCAGCCAAGAACAATATGGCACTCATCAGCGAGTGTTTGGCATCACCTGCCATTCGTGGTATGTTCCCTGCCGACGTTAAGTTCTGCTGGGCAAACAAGAGCATCAACGGCAAGTCACGTGGCGATTTCTATCTCTACGCTTTGAAGGGCGAGGGTGGCATGGCTAAACCTTTGATGATTGGCTCGGGCATTACTGCCGACGTATCTACAAATCCTATCAACGGTGGTGTTGAGGTTACCATGACCATGGAGCGTGCCGAGGCTGATGCTTGGGCAGACATCACACGTCGTAAGGCTGCTACCAAGTCGCCCGTAGCTATCGTTTTGGATGACTATGTATATTCGGCTCCCACCGTTAATGTTGCTATCGAGGATGGTCGTTCGTCTATCGAGGGCGGCTTTACAGTGCAGGAGGCAGAGGAGTTGGCAGGCGTTCTTAACGCAGGTAAGGCTCCCGCAAAGGCTACCATCGTTCATACCGAGGTGGTTGGTCCGTCACTTGGTGAGAAGTCTATCCAGTCGGGTATGATTTCGTTCCTTATCGCCTTCATCCTGGTATTGCTCTATATGGCATTCTTCTACAAGACTGCGGGTTGGATTGCAAACGTAGCTCTTGTATGCAACGTATTGTTATTGATGGGTGTCTTGGTATCGTTCGGTGCAGTTCTTACTCTCCCCGGTATTGCGGGTATCGTCCTTACGATGGGTATGGCTGTGGATGCCAATGTCATTATCTTCGAGCGTGTTAAGGAGGAGTTGCGTGCCGGCAAGGGTCTTTCGCTTGCTATCAAGGATGGTTTCAAGAATGCATATTCGGCAATTATCGATGGTAATATCACCACCATCATCACCGGTATCGTTCTTTTCTTCCTCGGTACAGGTCCTATCAAGGGTTTCGCTACAACGTTGGTTATCGGTATCATCACTTCGTTGTTCTGCTCTATATTTATTACACGCGTACTACTCGAAAGCCGTGCACAGAAGCGTGGTACTGTGGCTTTCTCGCGTAAGTTTACCGAGAACTTCTTGCGTAACGTTAAGTTCAGCTTTGTTAACAAGCGTAAGTACTCTTACATCTTATCGGGAATACTTATCGTTGCTTCGGTTATCTCGTTGTTCACCATGAAGCTTAACCTCGGTATCGAGTTTACGGGTGGTAGCGACTATGTAATCAAGTTCGATAATAGCGTCGATGTAGAGAAAGTTCGTGAGAATATTGCATTGCAGTTCGTCGATACCGAGGATGCTGCTAATGCCTCGTTCGAGGTTAAGCGTTATGGCGATGGTGACAAGGTGCGTATCACAACGCAGTTTGTCCCTTCGGCGGCTATGGTTGCCGAGTTTGACGAGGCTGTAAAGAGTGGCTCTATCGATATTGGTATCGTAGCAAGCGATGGCGAGCAGCTCGTTGTTGATGATGAGCTCGTCTTGAAGTATATGATTTACGAGGCACTTGCCGACATGTATGCATCGCCTATCGGCTATGGCGAGTTTGCCGAGGATAACGAGCGTGGTATCGAGTCTTACAACCAGGTTGATGGTTCAATCTCTAACGAGATGACGCGTGATTCACTTATTGCCGTTGTTATCGCGCTGTTTGCTATCGGTATCTACATCGTAATCCGCTTCCGCCGTTTGGCTTGGGCCGTTGGTGCTACCTTGGCGTTGGCTCACAATGCCTTCCTCGTTGTTGGTATCTTCTCGATGCTTTATGCCATCATGCCCTTCAACTTGGAGGTTAATCAGGCATTCATCGCCGCTATCTTGACAATCATCGGTTACTCTATCAACGATACTGTGGTTATCTTCGACCGTATTCGTGAGTACATTGGCTTGTATCCCAAGCGTGACTTGCGCACCAATATCGACAATGCTATTTGTGCTACGTTGTCACGTACAATCAATACGTCGGGTACAACACTCGTAACCTTGTTGTCAATCTTCATCTTGGGTGGTGAGACAATTCGTGGTTTCGTATTCGCGTTGATTCTCGGTGTGATTATCGGTACCTACTCTTCAATCTTCATTGCAACCCCCATCGCTTATGACATCCAGCGTCGTAAGGCGAATAAGGAGGCAAAGAAGGCAGAGAAGGCTGCGGAGCTCCCGTCAGCCGAGTAATCCTCGTCGAGGGTTAAAAATAGGTCGCAACATTTTGGTTGCGACCTATTTTTTTATACCTTTGCAGATGATTGCTACGCAAGGCTCGATATGGCGTCGGTAAGGTCTGTGTCTATCTCTTGCAGAGTTGTAGCAACACTATGTTATTGCGTTGTATATGAAGTATATCGAAATAATCTTTATTTGGTTGCGTCGTCACATATCGCCCGTGTTTGTGACCATGCTTGTTGCGGCA
This sequence comes from Alistipes sp., assembly GCA_017403125.1. Classification (GTDB taxonomy): domain Bacteria; phylum Bacteroidota; class Bacteroidia; order Bacteroidales; family Rikenellaceae; genus Alistipes. The sequence goes on from JAFQOR010000027.1 coordinate 5,323, forward strand.
TTTGTGTTGTGGTATATTACCAAGTTGGGCGATGTATATACCGTCGATCACGAAGTAACAATCGTTGTTGATAACCAGTCGCTGTCGGTGGATTGCACCATTCGTGGCAAGGGCACCGATCTTATTGGCTATAAGTGGTCGTCGCGCCGTAGCAACTTCCAACTCTCGGACAAGGAGCTGACGTTCGATGGTGAGATACACGACGAGGAGGGAAATGTCACGCATCGCCACATATCGCCCGTATCGTTGCAACAGGCATTGGCTGCGCGTATGAGCGATGTCGAGGTCATTGCCGTGGGTGTCATCGAGCCTATCATCGTAAACAATACAGTCGCTACATCTACGGGGCAGTAGCCCGAGGTTGCGGTATCTACGTTTTCTAATAATATATGTATGTATAAGGTTGGCATCACAGGAGGTATAGGTTCCGGCAAGAGTTCTGTCTGCAAGATGCTTGCCGTGCGTGGCGTACCTATATACGACTCGGATAGCCGAGCCAAGCAGCTCATGGTTACCGATGCGGAGCTCGTAAGGCTTGTTTCGCAGCGCTTCGGTGCCGATGTCTATGTCGATGGTATGCTTAATCGCCAAGTGCTTGCAGCACGTGTATTTACCGACAAGGTTGCTCTTGCGGAGTTGAACTCTATGGTGCATCCTGCGGTTATGCGAGACTTTGAGCGGTGGGCTGCCGAGCAGCAGACTGCGTATGTAGTCATGGAGTCTGCCATAATCTTTGAGGCGGGCTTGGATGATAAGTTGGATGCTGTTGTTGCGGTAATGGCGCCATGTTCGTTGCGTTTGGAGCGAGCCATGCAGCGCGATGGTGCTACGCGTGAGCAGATCGAGGAGCGCATGAGGGCGCAACTCTCCGACGACGAGCTTGCACGCAGGGCAAAGTATGCAATATTGAATATCTCGCTCGATGAGCTGGATGAGGAGGTGGAGCAACTACACCGACGTTTAAGTTATGATGCAAGAGCCAAATAACCTGAATCTATCGCAATGTCACGTAATGGCTATTGTCAATGTCACGCCCGACTCGTTCTATTCGGCGAGCCGTAGCGAGGCGTTGTCGGATGTCGAGCAGCGTGTTGAACGCGCTGTGAACGAAGGTGCTACGATTGTCGATATAGGCGGATATTCGTCGCGTCCGGGGGCTGCTGATGTCGATGTAGAGGAGGAGTGGCGCAGGGTAAGCATGGGGCTTGAAGCCGTGCGACGTGTCGAGAGAGGTGTTGTAGTCTCTATCGATACGTTCCGTTCCGAGATTGTGCAGCGTGCAGTCGATAGCTACGGACGAATCATGGTAAACGATATCTCGGCAGGTGAGATGGATGATAAGATGTTGAGTGTTGTTGCGCATCATGACCTTATGTATGTGGCTATGCACATGCGAGGTGTGCCGACAACGATGCAGTCGCTTACGGATTATGACGACGGTGTTGTCGAGGGCGTTGTGAGCTATTTTCGTCGTCGCACGGCAGAGATTGAGGCTTGTGGCATTGCCCGAAACCGAGTTATCCTCGACCCCGGCTTTGGCTTTGCAAAGAGTACGGAGCAGAATATGGAGCTGCTGGCAGGGTTGGAGATGCTGGGTGCGCTTGGCTACCCATTGCTCGTGGGTGTATCGCGCAAGTCGATGATATACAAAACGTTGAATATTACACCCGACGAGGCTCTTCCCGGCTCGTTGGTCATGGCATGGGAGGCGATGCAGCGCGGAGCCTCGATACTGCGTGTGCACGATGTTGCAGCCACGCGCCAGATTGTTGATATGTATTACCACTATAAACCCTACGCCCGATGATTAAGGTCGAAAATATCATAAAGCGTTTCGGCTCGCTCGAGGTCTTGCATGGCGTTAGCATGGAGGTCCGTAAGTCCGAGATAGTGTCGTTGGTTGGTGCCAGTGGCGCAGGTAAGACCACGCTGTTACAGATTGCCGGTACGTTGTTACGTGCCGACGAGGGTCGCGTGCTTATTGGGGGCGTCGATACTTTGGGTATGAACGATGCCGAGTTATCGAAGTTCCGTTGCCAGCATATAGGCTTTGTCTTTCAGTTCCATCATCTCCTTGCCGAGTTTACGGCGTTGGAGAATGTTGTATTGCCACAGCTCATAGCCGGCGTTAAGCGTCGCGATGCCGTGAAGCGTGCTACGGAGCTTTTGGAGATGGTGTCGATGTCGCACCGTGCATCGCACAAGCCTGCGGCTCTCTCGGGAGGTGAGCAGCAGCGCATAGCCATAGCTCGTGCCTTGGCGAACTCACCTTCGGTGGTCCTCGCCGACGAGCCTACGGGAAATCTCGATACGGTGACACGTGGCGAGATACAGCAGCTATTCTTCGATTTAAGAGAGCAAACAGGTCAAACCTTCCTTATCGTTACGCACGATGAGGCGTTGGCGCAGATGTCCGATAGAAAAGTTGAGATGAGCGATGGACGTATTATATGCTGATATGACGCATGCCGAGATGTACGATCTTTTGGAGTCGCTACACGATCGCTACAACACTTCAGACTTCATTGAGGAGGATCCCATAAGTGTGCCACATAGTTTCTCTGCTACACTCGACCGAGAGATTGCGGGTTTCATGGCGGCTACCATTGCGTGGGGTAATCGTCGTGCCATAGTGCAGAGTTCGCACCGCATGATGCGCTATATGGATGGTGCTCCCGCCGACTTTGTTCTGAATGCTTCGGATAGCGATATTGCAACGTTGCAGAGTTTTGTGCATCGTACCTTCAATGGCGAGGATTTCAAGACGTTTGTAGGTTCATTGCGCCATATTATAAGTGGATGGGGTAGCATCGGCGGATATTTCGAGCAGCGCTTCGAGGAGTGTGGCGATATGCGTCGCGTGTTGGCAATGTTCCGCCGCGACTTCTTTGCTATCGAGCACGACAAACACGCCGAGAAGCACATATCGAACATCGAGCGTGGTGCGGCATGCAAGCGTTTGTGTATGTATCTTCGTTGGTTCGTAAGAGCCGACGATAGGGGTGTAGATTTTGGTTTGTGGCGCAAGATACCGATGTCGGCTCTCTATATGCCTCTCGATATTCATACGGGTCGCATGGGACGCAGCCTTGGGCTGTTACGGCGCAAGCAGGATGATTGGAGGGCTGTCGAGGAGCTTACTGCCACGTTGCGTAACTTCTCGCCAGAGGACCCCGTACGTTACGACTATGCTCTGTTTGGCTGGGGTATAGCAGAGAAGAAAAAGAGTCTTTTGTAGAACATGTTTCGCTTCAAGCAGTTCGAGATTGTTGATGAGCATTGCGCCATGAAGGTCGGCACCGATGGAGTACTTATTGGTGCTTGGGCAGATGTGGTATCGAGTCGTCGCATTTTGGATGTAGGTGCAGGTACGGCGCTCATATCGCTTATGGTTGCGCAGCGTAGCCCCGAGGCGCGAGTTACGGCTATCGAGATTGATGAGGCAGCGATAGTGGATGCGCAGAGTAATGTTGCAAACTCGCCGTGGAGCGAACGTATCGAGGTCGTTTGTGGCGATATACGCACATATCAGACACAGCGATGCTTCGACCATATCATTAGTAACCCTCCCTACTTTCTGAACTCACTACACTCGCCCGATGCGGCGCGCACTACGGCGCGTCATGCTGCGACGCTTGCTTACGACGAACTTATGGGGGCTGCCGAGAGGTTGTTGGTCGAGGGTGGAATGTTGAGTGTCGTACTACCTACGGAGTGTGCTGCGCGCTTCCGCCGCGAGGCATATGGCAGACTATGGCTTGCGCGCCTCGAAGATGTTGTAACATGCGAGGGGGAGCAACCCAAGCGTACGCTTATGGAGTTTAGGCGCGTAGCAAAACCTCTGATGCCACGATGCAGCACGATGACGATATATGGGCGTGGAGGTAAATATAGCGATGAATATCGTCTGCTCACCGAAGAATTTTATCTTGGATTTTGATATAGTGGCAATAATTTGTATCTTTGCCCAGAGCTAATAAATGTGATAAGAGATATGAAACGAATTTCAACACTTATATTCGTCGCTGTGCTGTCGATTTTGGTTGTCGATGTTTCGGCACAGTCGGTTACGAAGAAGCGCGTGGGAGCCTTCATCGAGGATGGTAACGTCGTTATTGAGGAGGCTACGACAACGCTCGTAGTTAATCTTACGGTGGAGTGTGAGCGTGTGGTTGTCGGGCCCTATGCTCGCTATGCACAGAAGTATTTGGGTGTTCGTGCGCCGTTGGTAGATCGCACACAGTATCGTATTGTTGCTGCCGATGTTGCGGTTGCCGATAATCTAAATAGTGTTACTTCGGATGTGCCTGCCCAGAGCGTTGTTGATGACCATCTGGGCGGTGTTGATAGCTTTGCAAAACTCCTGCCCGACAAGATTGCCATGGGTGAGATGACTGCCGACGAGGCTGCCGAGGAGGCTGCCGAGCGCATTTTCGAGCTGCGACGTACGCGCCTCGACCTTATCACAGGGGAGTTTGGCGAGGGTGTCTATGGCGCGGGATTGGAGAGTGCCTTGCGTGAGATAGATAAACTCGAACACCAACTTATCGAACTCTTCTTTGGAAAGCACTATATCTGTCAAACGAAGCATATCATAAAGCTCCCCGTTGAGGCTGATAATACGGCGCCCATAATTGCTCGATTCAGCCCCGAGGAGGGTCTGTTGGCAAGCGATAATTTGGCTGGTAATATCGTTATGCTCAACATTGCTCCCAGCGACATGGTCTATCCTGCGAGTGATGTTAAGGGTAGGGTAGAGTATCGCTACGCCAATAACGCAACGGTCACGGTGAGCGTGGGCCAAGAGGTGTTGGTAAGCCGTGTGCTGCCCATCTATGAGCTTGGTGCGACCGTAATGTTCCTCACTCCCACAAAGTAACAACATCGCGCTATGGATAATACGCAACACATGATTGAGCTCTTGGGTCGTCTGCGCAAGCAGATGAATGGAGCTGTTGCCGAGAGCATGGCACAACATGGCGAGAACTACGGTCTGAACTATGGTGTCAGCATAGCTACCATACGCGAGATTGTGGCTTCGGAAAAGAGAGATTACGAATTTGCCAAGTATCTGTATCGTCAGCAGATTCGAGAGTTGAAGCTCGCCGCTTGTCATATTGCCGATGCCAAGATGGTCGATACCCACGAGTTCCCGTTCTGGTCGCGTGGCATTGCTAATGCCGAGTTGGCAGAGGAGTTGGCATTTGCGCTATTGTCAAAGATTTACGATATCAACTCGCTTATGGGCGTGTGGTCCACCGAGAGCAACGAGATGGTAGCTTATGCAGCTCTTATGGCGGCATCGCGCAACGAGCGCACCACCACAGAGGTTGCCTTTGTGGCGTCGGAGCGTGCCGTGAGGGCTAATCCCAAGTCGGAGTATATTGCACAGGGCGTCGTGGCACTCATGTGCTACGTGGCGTCGCGCGATAAATCTGTTAAGGTCGGTATCCCCGTAATGTTGGAGCGCATAGACGATTGCCCCACCAAGCAGCGCATCGTCGAGGAGTTGGAGTGGCGCATGGAGTATATGTAGCCATCGTGGCGAAGCAGAGTGTAAGTTGATACTTTCCTCACCTATTTCAGTATGTTGCTACGTTGCGGAAGCGGCGGAGCAATGAGTTTAATCTATCGAATGATATAACACCGCTCTCGCGCCATAGCCTCTCGCCACGCGAGAAGAGCATGAGCGTAGGGACCGAGACTATGTTAAAGCGTCGTACAAGTTCGTGGCTCGAACGAGTGTCGATGTCTATGCGTATTATTGTGAGGCAATTGCTCATGGCAAGTGCCGTACGGTCCAATATGGGGTCTATTGCCCGACATGCACCACACCATGTTGCATAGAAGTCGATGAGAATCAGATTGTCCGATGCGATGATATTGTCAAAGTCTGTTGTTTCCATCCTATATCGTTTTGTACATTATTTCGTAGCCCGTCGGGGTTTGGTGTGTTCCGCAAAGCTAAAAACCCTCTGCATTGTAGTTGTTCTATGCAGAGGGTTTCAAAATCTACGCCAAAGCTTGGTGGCGGATATGTTATTCGGCAAATAGTGCTCTGGGAAGCTGTTCGATGCTCGATATGAATACTACCTCGATACCCTTGCTACGCTTGATGCTCTTCTCGACAAAGCTCGAAACAACGATACGCTTGAAGCCAAGACGTGCTGCCTCCGATATACGCTGTTCGGTACGTGGAGCGGGTCGCACCTCGCCCGAGAGTCCTATCTCACCTGCGCAACATACGCCTTCGGCGAGAGCTCGGTCGTAGTACGACGAAATGATGGCTGCTACAACAGCCAAGTCCATACCCGTATCGGCAATCTTGAAGCCACCTGCGAAATTTAGAAAGACATCCTTCTGGAACATCTTCATGCCTACGCGCTTCTCTAAAACGGCGAGCAACATGTTAAGCCTACGCTGGTCGAAGCCCGTTGTTGAGCGTTGGGGAGTACCATAAGCAGCTCCGCTTACCAGAGCCTGCACCTCGATAAGATAGGGGCGTATGCCATCTACGGCAGCTCCTACGGCTATGCCTGCCAGAGGTTCCTCGTAGTGTGATAGTAGTATCTCCGATGGGTTTTCGACGCTGCGCAATCCGTTATCGCGCATCTCGAATACACCAATCTCGTAGGTTGCGCCAAAGCGATTCTTTATGCCGCGCAGTATGCGGTAGGTGTTGTTGTGGTCGCCCTCGAATTGCAGCACCACATCCACTATGTGCTCCAAAATCTTGGGTCCGGCTATGGTGCCATCCTTTGTGATATGTCCAATGATGAATATAGCTGTGCCACTACTCTTGGCTATCTTCAACAGCGTAGCAGCACACTCTCGAATCTGCGTTACGCTGCCCGCCGACGACTCCACAAAGTCGGTGTACATCGTTTGTATCGAGTCAATGATGACGATGTCGGGGTGTTGTTCCTCGATTTGCGAGGCTATATTCTCCAATAGCGTCTCGGTATATACCGTACACTCCTCGTTGTGGATGCCAATGCGCGTAGCACGCATCTTAATCTGCTCCGCCGACTCCTCGCCCGAGACATAGAGCGTCGATAGGTTGTTATCGGTGAGTGCAAGTTGTAGCGACAAGGTCGATTTGCCTATGCCCGGCTCACCACCCAAGAGAATGAGTGAGCCCGGCACCAAGCCTCCACCAAGCACACGGTTAAGCTCCTTGTTGCCCAAATCTATGCGTCGATTCTCCTGCTCCGAAATATCTTGCACACGTTGTGCTGTGGCACGCGGAAGACTTGCAACCTGTGCTGCTATCGACTTCGACTCCTTGGCAATGACGTGCTCGGTTATGGTGTTCCACTCGCCACACGAGGGACACTTGCCGAGCCACTTGGGAGTCTCGTAACCGCACGATGAGCAGAAAAACGCCCGCTTAACCTTGCCTGCCATATAATTTGTTCGATGCCTTGTTGTTAGCCAAAGAGCTTTATGATGTCGTTGCCGTTGGCAAATACCATGAGCATGAGCAGGAATATCAAACCTATCCACTGCATTACCGTGAGGAACTTATCGCTTGGCTTGCGACGTGTGATAATCTCCCAAAGGGTGAACAGTGCGTGTCCGCCATCGAGACCCGGTATGGGTAGCAGGTTCATGATTGCCAATGCGATAGATAGGAATGCGGTGAGTGCCCAGAAGCTTTGCCAATTCCACTCATCGGGGAAGATGCTGCCTATGGCGATGAATCCGCCCACCTCCTTGTAGAGTCCCGATTCGGGGTTGAAGATGAGCTTCACCTGATTCCAATACGATGCCAACTGTTCGCCTGTACGTGATATGCCGGCAGGTATCGACTCAAAGAAGTTGTAGCTTACATGGTGCTGTCCGGTAGGAGCATTTGTATAGATGCCAATCGATCCGTTCTGGTCGATATGTGTTGCTATGCGAAGCGTATCTGTGCCGCGCACGACATCGATGTCGGCGCTCTTGCCTTTCAGCTTTTCGAGTATCTTGCTGCCATCAACGTAGTCGATGATTTGCTCTCCGTTTATGGCGTAGATGCGGTCACCTATCTGATAGCTATCACGATTCTTCGACTCCTCCATAATGCCTACTACCTCGAACGGTATAAACTCTCTTATGAAGTTCTCGTAGCCCTTGCGCTCGCGAATCGAACGTATTGTGCTGTTGGGTAACGCGAGCGTTACGGTGTCGTTACCACGAGCTACATCAACGCTCACATCATCGCCCACGATGAATAGATTGCTGATGATGTCGTTCGTGCGCTCGATATGCTCTCCGTTGATGCTTACGATGCGGTCGCCATGCTCGAAGCCAAGCTCCAAGCCCGCCTCGTTATAGACATAACCATTTTTCATGTCGCTATTGCGGTAGTAGTTATCGCCCCACGTAAGAAGTATTGCCGAGTAGATAACCATCGCCGTAATAACGTTCATCATGATACCGGCAAGCATAACTATAAGGCGCTGCCATGCCGGCTTGGTGCGGAACTCCCATGGCTGTGGCGGCTGGTTCATCTGCTCGGTGTTCATCGATTCATCAATCATTCCCGAGAGCGATACGTAGCCTCCAAGCGGTAACCATCCCACGCCATACTCCGTCTCGCCAAACTTGCGCTTGTAGAGTGTAAACCACGGGTTGAAGAATATGTAGAACTTTTCGACACGAATCTTGAAGATGCGTGCCGCGATGAAGTGTCCAAACTCGTGAACCAACACGAGGAACGATAACGAAAGTACGAATTGTAGAATCTTGATTAGAATAATGCTCATAGTGTCACTCTCCCTCTAAATCTGTTTGCTTTATCTCTTTTATCTCTTTATTGTCTTATAATTTGAGGTATTGCGATGCCAATTCGCGTGCCTCGATGTTTGCTTTGTCGTAGTCGTCGAGTGTGGGCGACGAGCTGAACGATGCGTTATCCAACGCATAGCGTATGGCGCCTACGATATCGCAATACCCGCACTTGCCACCAAGAAAGGCGGCTACGGCAACCTCATTTGCTCCATTCATCGTACATGCAGCCGTGCCTCTACGCTCCAAGCACTCGTAGGCGATGCCCAATGCAGGGTACTTTGCGTTATCCACCTCGCGGAAACTCAACGTGGGGTAGTCCAATATCGAGAACTCCTCCTGCGGGTGTGGTGCACGCTCGGGATAGAACATCGCATAGCTTATGGGTGTACGCATGTCGGCGGTGCCGAGTTGAGCCTTCACCGAACCATCGCTAAACTCAACCATGGAGTGCACGATAGATTGCGGATGTATAACAACTTTTATGCGCTCAGCCTCGACGTTGAAGAGCCAGTGAGCCTCAATAACTTCAAAGCCCTTGTTTACGAGTGTCGCCGAGTCGATGGTAATCTTTGCCCCCATCGACCACTGTGGGTGTCGTAGTGCCATGTCGGGTGTTACCGTACGAAGCTCCTCACATGGTATGTCACGCAGTGCGCCACCGCTGCAAGTTATAATCAAACGTCGCAAGTGCTCTCTGCGCTCACCCTCCAAACACTGCATTATGGCAGAGTGTTCCGAGTCGATAGGAACTATCTCCACGCCATGCTTGCGAGCCTCGCGCATGATAATGTCGCCACCTACGACTAATGTCTCCTTGTTTGCCAGAGCTATGCGTTTGCCACTCTCGATAGCTGCCGCCGTGGGGTGCAGACCTGCATATCCGACCAATGCATTTACAACCATGTCGCAGTCGGCATCGGCGGCTGCGGCACATATAGCGTCGCTCCCCGCCTCGACGACGATGTTGCTGCCCGAAAGCGCTTCACACAGTGCGTTATAGTGGCTTTTGTCACCAATTACCACGCGCTGGGCGCCAAACATCAGGGCATCTTGGGCAAGACGCTGCCAATTACTGTTGGCAACGAGTGTCGTGATGGCGAAACGTTCGGGATAGCTACGCACGATGTCGAGCGTCTGCGCCCCTATCGACCCGGTTGAGCCAAGTATGGTTATGCGTTGCTTGCTACTCATTGCCTACGGTTGCTTTTTCGATGTCGATATACGCCGTGGGATTTAGCGGCGAGCCGTCGCGCCATAGTTCAAAGGCGAGCATATAGCTTGCCGTAGCCTCGCTGTTGCCTGCCTCGGTCGTAGTACCCACTCGTCCTATTACGGCATTGCTGTTTACTCTCTGTCCGCGACGTACGAGTGCCTCGCCCAGACCCTTATACGTAGATACATAGCCATCGGCGTGGTGTATGCTTATGGTGTAGTATCCGTTTATCATCTCCGAACGCATAACCGTGCCGTCGGCTATTGCTACCACCGAGTTTTCGCCACTTAAACTCATGATTACGATGTCGAAATCCGAGTCGGGAGCATCGAAATCGCGTGTTATAGTGCCGTGCATGGGGCTTATGAAGCGCGCCGAGACGCTCTTTACGGTCTTGGTGTTCGTGAGCGAGTAGTCGCCCGTAGTGCTCTCGATAGCTGCTCGTAGCAGGGTGTCGGCGCGTGTGGGCAGTATGAGTGACTTGTCGTAACGTATGGTATCACTCGCCATGGACGATTTAAGCGTTGGTGTGCTACCACGCATGATTGTAACCACCGCCTCGTTGTACTCTATGGTCATGGCTATCTGTCGCTCCAACGAATCTACGCGCATAACATTGGCCACCATCTCGTCGTGCATCCTATCTACTTGTGTGCGGTACGATGGGAAGATGGTGTAGAGTAGCGAGGTGTGCGCCATGAGTAGCATGAGTATGACGATGATGATAAGCAGCAACGTCAGTATGCCTCCCCACAGCCCTATGGGCGATATATTCATCTTCCAATGAACCTCGTCGCTCGCACGGTCGCGCATCGATATCTGTCGCTTATCGGTTATGTAATTCCAGAATCTTCGCATTACAGGGAGGTTCTATAAATTATTAAACAAGTTATCCGTTGCCGAGAGACTCTATTTCGGTCGCCTTTGTGTGCTTATTTTGGTGTAATTCTCACTTTTGCTCTGCGGCAATGCTCGCGTTGCGCTCTCGCAACGGATCGGAGGTATAACCAAAACAGTATCCAAAATCAACTCGACCTAATACCGAGAACCTCTCTACAATTTTTTAGTCACATTATATCACGCAAAGATAACGAAAAAAAGTGGGATACTTTGTATATTACACATAACTTTTTTAACTTTGCGCTACGAAAGACTAAAATAAACTTATTTGATTATGGTAAAACCAACACTTTTGGTATTGGCAGCGGGCATGGGTTCGCGCTATGGCTCGCTCAAACAGATGGATGGCGTAGGTCCTAACGGCGAGGCTATCATCGACTATTCGGTATATGATGCAATACGTGCAGGTTTTGGCAAGGTTGTCTTTGTCATTCGCCACTCGTTTGCCGATGAGTTCTGCGAGGTGTTCAGCCGTGAGCGTTTTGGCAATAAGATAGAGGTGGAGTATGTATATCAGGAGCTCGACAATCTTCCCGAGGGTTTCACCAAACCCGAGGAGCGTGTTAAACCGTGGGGTACGAACCACGCTGTGATGATGGCTGCCAACGTCATCGATACGCCATTTGCCGTTATCAACGCCGATGACTTCTATGGCCGTGACGGATATGCCGTTATAGGTCGCTATCTCTCGGACTTGGAGGGTAGCGAGGGTAGGTATTGCATGGTAGGCTACGAGGTGTGCAAGACTCTCTCGGAGAATGGTACGGTGTCGCGCGGTGTGTGTACGGTGGATAGCGATAACAATCTCACGAGCATGGTTGAACGTACGAAGATTGAGCGCGTGAATGGCACCATCGTATTCCACGACGAGGGCACGGACGAGCCTCTTGCAGAGAATACTCCCGTGTCGATGAATCTCTTTGGCTTTACCCCCGACTACTTCCGCCACTCGGAGGCGTATTTCAAGGAGTTCCTCAAAGCAAACATTGACAATCTCAAATCAGAGTTCTTCATCCCTCTCATGGTGAATAAGGTTATCAGCGAGGGTACGGCGACCATGCGTGTTCTCTCCACCACAGCCAACTGGTTTGGCGTGACCTACAAGGAGGATAAGCCCCAGCTTATGGCAAAGATCGAGGAGTTAATCGAGGCGGGTGAGTATCCGCGTGACCTCTGGGCATAGGAGGTTATTCGACTACTTAACTAAATGTGGGTGACTAATCTAATTTTTAGTCACCCACATTTGTTGTTTGGTAGGGGGATTTAGTGAGTTTAAGGAATTTAGCGTTAAAGATTACTTTACCTTAATATCTAACTTCTCTAACTTCCCTAACTTCCCTAACTTCTCTATTCTCTTTCTCTCTCTATATATATATCTGCGCCATAATCCAATCTTCTGGTCTCCTCGATTCTCGCCCCTTGGGTTAAATCTCTTCGCCGAAGAGTGTTGCCGAAGAGCATCCTGTGATGCGTACTTTGACATAGTCGCCAACCTTGTGGTTGCCGCGATCGAAGACCACCATCTTGTTTTGTGAGGTGCGTCCCGACAGCTGTTCGTCGCTACGCTTTGAGGTGCACTCCACCAAAATTTCGAACTCCTTGCCTATGTCGCGTTTGTTGCTCTGCTCCGAGAGACTATTTTGTAGGTCGATAATTTCGGTGAGGCGTCGTGTCTTCACATCTTCGGGGATGTCGTCGCCGAGGTTGCGCTGGGCAAAAGTTCCGGGGCGCTCCGAGTACTTGAACATATAGGCGAAGTCGTAGCCCACCTCTCGCATCAGCGATAGTGTTGCCTCATGCTCCTCCTCGCTCTCGTGGGCAAAGCCTGCGATAAGGTCGGTTGTTATGGCGCAGTCGGGCATGTAGCGACGTATGGCGGCTACACGTTCCAGATACCACTCGCGCGTATATTTACGGTTCATGCGTTTCAGCATCTCTGTCGAGCCCGATTGTGCGGGCAGGTGTATCGCCTTGCAGATGTTGGGCGTTGCTGCCATAGTCTCCAAGAGGCTGTCGCTGATATCTTTTGGATGCGATGTTGCGAAGCGTACGCGTAGCAGAGGAGATATGGCTGCAACACGGCGCAAGAGCTCCGGGAAATCGACATCTCCCGTGCGATACGAGTTCACGTTCTGACCCAGGAGCGTCACCTCGCGGTAGCCGTTCTCGAAGAGTGTACGTGCCTCATCCACGATGGTCTGTGCATCGCGGCTGCGTTCTATGCCTCGTGTATAGGGTACTACGCAGTATGAGCAGTAGTTGTTGCAACCACGCATGATGGCTATAAAGGCGCTCACGCCATTTTTATCAAGACGTACGGGGGCTATCTCGGCATAAGTCTCCTCCTTCGATAGCTCAACGTTTATCCCCTTGCCGCCATCATCCACGGCGCGCACCAATGCCGGCAGGTCGCGGTAGGCGTCGGGGCCTGCGACGATATCTACGCCTGTGCCCCCCTTCGTAAGCTCCTCTTTCAGACGCTCTGCCATGCAACCTATGATGCCTATGATGAGCGATGGTTTCTGCTTGCGCATGCGACGCATCTCGCTCAGTCGTCCCCATATTCGCTGTTCGGCGTTGTCGCGTATCGAACATGTGTTGATTAGCACTATGTCAGCCTCGGCGAGCTCCTCGGTATAGCGGTAACCCTCCTCCTGCATTATAGATACTACAATCTCCGAGTCGCCGACATTCATTTGGCAACCATAGGTCTCGATATAGAGTTTGCGACCACTACCTGTGAGCGGTCGCAAACCATTTATATTCAGTGTTGTATTCAAAGTTATCTTATATAATGTGTGTTATCTCCTATCGAAATACGGTGTCGGGCTACTCTACGGGCATTGCATCCTCGTGAGGGAATGGCTTGAAGCCCTCGCCAAATGTGTCGTAGGCGTCGGTTACCACAACAAAGGCGCGTGGGTCAAACTCCTTGATTTTGTGCTGTATGTTGCGCACCTCCTTGCGACTTACAACGAGGAAGATCATCTCCTTCTCGTTGTTGGTGTACATACCGCTTGCTTTAATATAGGTGCCGCCACGGTCCAAGTCGTGGAGTATGTAGTTGCGCATAGCCTCCGAGTGTTCGTCGCATATTATGAATAGTAGCTTTTCGCGCGAAGCACCATCGATGGTATAGCCCAAAACTTTGGCATTGACGAAGATACATACTGCCGAGTAGAGCGATAGCAACAAACCCTGCGCCTCTTTGCCCTCGGGAAGACCGATGCCGAAGCCGATGACAATAAGACCGCAAAGTACGATGATGGCATCCGAGAGAAGCACACCGTTAGCAAACTTCATGTGAGCAAAACGGTGGAGTAGCATACCCGTAATATCGGTACCACCTGTTGCGGCATTGTTGCGAATTACGATACCCACGCCCACACCGCTGAAACATCCACCGATGATTGCAGCAAGCATAAGATGCTCCGACAAATTTACCGTGCCACCCAACAACTGCGTGGGGTCGAGAGCCTCGATAGCCTCGCTATTGGGATATACCAAGTAGTCCAATAGGTTCATAAGACCCGGCGTGAGGAATGAAGCAAAGATTGTTCGTCCGCCAAACTTGCCTCCAAATATCAGTATCGCCGTGAGAATCAGAGGCACATCGAACATGTAGCCAAAGGTTCCCACCTGAATCGAGGGAAAGATGTTGTGTAGCACAAGCGCCAAGCCGTAGATGCCACCAGGCACCATGTCGTATGGGTTGATAAAGATTACGAAGGCTATCGACACCAAGAGGCAGCCAAATACTATCTGACCGATAGATGACCACCATCTCCAATCGCTGAGCGATGATTTGGTCGATGAAGCCATGTTTGCAAAGTTTAGTTGTAGCTTCATAAATATGCAGTTGTAGTTTAATTATGCTCAATCAACCTTCAAAGGTACGCTTTTTTTTCGAAACATACAAAGCAGAATACGTAATTTTTTATCATTCTCTTTATGAAGCTTGCTATAATTGAAAAACTCTTCGTCTTGGAGGGGCGGTGTGCAATGTTAAAAGATGAGAATAAATTTTGAAATTAACCAAATTATTCATAACTTTGTATGATAGGTGTTGCTTATTTTATCGGTAACACGTTGTTGTACAAATAAATATGTATATTATGGGATCTTGGGATATCTTAACATACTACTGCGCAATTACACTTTTAATTATAGCATATTTGCTGGGTTCGATACCGAGTGCGGTGTGGATTGGTAAGAAATATTATGGCATAGATATTCGTGAGCACGGTTCGAAGAATGCGGGTACGACAAATATGTTGCGCGTTTTGGGTAAGCGTGCTGCAATTCCTGTATTTATCATAGACTTCTTCAAGGGCTTCTTGGCGGTGCAGATAACCTTCATTATGAAGTTCGATGAATCGATATCTCCGGCGTGGCTCATCAATTTGCGTATCATCGCCACGATTGCCGTGGTCGCAGGACACATATTTCCCATTTTTGCCAACTTCAAGGGCGGTAAGGGAGTAGCTACGTTGGTGGGTGCAGTAACGGGTATCTATCCTCCGATTATGCTCCTTTGTTTCGCGGTTTGGGCTTTGGTCTTCGCTATTTGGCACTATGTGTCGCTTGCGTCGATGATTGCAGGCTGCTGCTTCCCTATATTCGTATTGGTATTCTCGTCTATAACATACGACAAGGCGGCTCCCTTTATGAGTGTGCCGTTTATCGTCTTTTCGTGGGTTATTGCCGTGTTGCTTATCTGGACACACCGCAAGAACATCAAGCGTTTGAGAGAGGGTACCGAGTCCAAGATTTACATCTGGCCACGTCCGGGTGAGCCCGATAAATTCACCGAGTAGTATGTCTTCGAAGTCGCGTACACGCAGCGAGTTTATAAAGTTTCTGATTGTGGGTGGCATCTCGTTTGTCGTCCACAATGTGGTTTATATGCTGCTTCTCGACGTCGTGGGAGGCACGCTTGCCTATTCGTTAGGCTATGTGTCGTGGATGGTGGTAAACTTCCTATTGTCGAACTACGTAACCTTCAAGACGCGCCCTACTATGCGTCGTGCCGTAGGTTTTGTATTTAGCTCGGCAATATACTACTTGTTGCAGATGTGTGTCTATGCTCTGTGTGCATGGCTCGACGTTCCGGACATTATCGTTACGCCGTTGGTATATACCATTACCTTCCCGCTGAATTTCCTTATGGTGCGTTACGTGTTAAAGCACTAAATATCGTAACTATACAAATAACAACAGAGGCTGTCCAACGTTAAATAGCGATGAACAGCCTCTGTGCTACTTGCTTTGGCTTACTCCACGTAGTATGCCTTGCTGGCATCGCGCTCGGGAGCTTGGGGAGTGTCACCCTCGGGGTAGCCAAAGGCTATGCCTACAAGGAGTTTGTAACCTTCGGGCAGCTGCAATCGCTCCATATATGGCTTCGCCTCCTCCATCTGCATTATGGGGACAATGCTTCCGAGGCAGCACGAGCCGATGCCCATCGACCATGCAGCAAGCATCATATTCTCGGATAGCAGACCGCAATCATACTCGCCGCTATAACTCTGCTCCGGAGCAGCAACGAAGGCTACTGTGGGTGCGTTGCGGAAGATGTTGCGGAAGCCCTCCTGCTCGGCAATGCTCGGGTTTGCCTCTACGGCAATCTTGGTTATGCCCTCGATAAAGTCCGGAGCATCTACGACGCGTACAGCCCATGTTTGCGCGTTCATGGCGTTGGGTGCGTAGATGCCGCACTCCAAAACCTTTGCCATCTGCTCGCGGTTTACGGGCTCGGTGGTGTAGTTGCGTATCGAGCGACGTGATAGTATGTTATCCATCACCGCCTGCTCCTGTGTAAGCTCTGTTGTGGCTGTACAGCACGCTGCCTCCTGCTTCTTGCAGTCGTCGTTGCAACAGCCTGCCAATGCTATGGCAGACATCAGTACCGTACCATATTTCAAGACATCTTTCATACTGTTATGCTCTCTTTATCTGTTTACCTTTAAGGAT
Source organism: Alistipes sp. (assembly GCA_017403125.1). Lineage (GTDB taxonomy): Bacteria > Bacteroidota > Bacteroidia > Bacteroidales > Rikenellaceae > Alistipes. Next base: position 22,184 of record JAFQOR010000027.1, read on the forward strand.
AATGTTTCGTATCACGGGTGTCTGGTGAGCATAGGGTAGGTATGCTAACGACGGAAGCTCACGCGTGATATAGAAGTTTGCCACCTTGCCACGTGTTATCGAGCCATAGTCGCGGCTCTCGCCCATGGCGCATGCGCTGTTCAGAGTTGCTGCGTTGATGGCCTCGGCGGGTGTCATCTTCATCTTTATCGATGCCAGCGATACCACAAAACGCATATTTCCCGAGGGCGCTGTGCCCGGGTTGAAGTCCGAGGCGAGGGCTACTGCCAAGCCTGCATCTATCATCTTGCGTGCGGGAGGATAGCCTATGCCGAGGAAGAAGGCGCATCCGGGAAGCATCGTGGGCATGGTCTTGCTGCCACGCAGTGCCTCAATCTGTGCATCTCCCATCGACTCCAAGTGGTCCACCGATAGGGCTCCGTGCTCGACACCTATCTCCACACCGCCCGATACGGCGAGTTCGTTGGCGTGAATCTTGGCGCGCAGACCATACTTCTCGCCCTCGGCCATAATCTTTGCTGTCTGCTCTACGGTGAAGAATCCGCGGTCGCAGAATACATCCACAAAGTCGGCAAGCCCCTCGCGTGCTACGGCGGGTATCATGTCGCGGCAAACATGCTCAACATAGTCTTCCTGACGTCCGGCATAGGCTCTGCCCACAGCGTGTGCCCCGAGGAACGTGGCGCGCACCTCCAACGGTGCTGTTTGACGTATGCGGCGTATTACGCGCAATATTTTGAGCTCATCTTCGAGCGTAAGACCATAGCCCGACTTAATCTCGACAAGTCCTGTTCCCATGCCTACAATCTCGTCGATACGCTCCATCGCCTGACGATAGAGTTCGTCCTCGGAGGTGTCGTGCAGACGGTCTGCCGAGTTCAGAATACCTCCGCCACGCTTTGCTATCTCCTCGTATGACAGTCCGTTAATCTTGTCGAGGAACTCGCGCTCGCGGCTTCCGGCATATACGATATGTGTATGCGAGTCGCAGAACGAGGGGAAGAGCCAGCCGCCCTCGGCATTGAGGACTTCACAATCCTCGATGTGGGGTAGCTTATCCATGGTGCCGTAATCTTTGATGCGGTCGCCTTCGGTCACGAGCCAAGCCTTTTCCAAGATTGTAATCTCGGACATAGCCTTGCCCTCGATGCGCTCACGTCCGCTCTCGTCGATACCGACAATAGCTCCTATGTTTTTAACAAGCAGGCTCATAGTCGTTGAGGAACTTTACCGATGAGGCGATATGCGGATACATTACCGTGTCGTCAGCAACAAACGGCACAACCTTGCGGTAGGCATCGAAGAGCGCCTCTACGGCCGCCGACGAACGCAGCGGACGACGGAACTCCAATGCCTGTGCCGAGTTCATAAGCTCGATAGCCAATACGCGCTCGGTATTCTGTACCACCTTCCATAGCTTGGTTGCAGCGTTCGAACCCATGCTCACGTGGTCCTCCTGACCCTGTGACGAGGGTATAGAGTCGCATGATGCGGGCCAGCACAAGCCCTTCGACTGGCTGACGATAGAGGCTGCGGTGTACTGCGGAATCATAAAACCGCTATTCAGACCGGGGTTGGCAACGAGGAAGTTCGGAAGGTTACGTGCGCCCGATATAAGTTTGTAGGTGCGACGCTCCGAGATATTGCCCAACTCGGCAACACCTATTGCAAGGAAGTCCATAGCTACGGCGATAGGCTGACCGTGGAAGTTGCCTGCCGATATTACCTCATCGCTATCGGGGAATACGGTGGGGTTGTCCGTAGCCGAGTTAATCTCGGTCTCCAAGACGCTGGCAACGTAGGCGATAGTATCCTTTGATGCTCCGTGTACCTGTGGTATGCAGCGGAACGAGTAGGGGTCCTGAACATGCTGCTTGGGCTGCTTGCCAATCTCGCTGCCGGCGAGCAACTCGCGGAAGTTCTTGGCGGTGGCAATCTGTCCGTTGTGGGGACGTATGGCGTGTACGTTGTGCTCGAAGGGCTCCATGCGACCGTCGAAGGCGTCCAACGACATTGCTCCGATGTAGTCTGCCCAGCGGCTCAAACGTTGTGCATTGATAAGCGAATATACGCCGTATGCCGACATGAACTGTGTGCCGTTGAGTAGCGCCAAGCCCTCCTTCGAACAGAGTGTGATAGGCTCCCAGCCCATCTTCTCCATCATCACGCTACCCTCGACAACTTCACCGTCGATTTCGACATGTCCCAAGCCCAACAGCGGAAGACACATGTGCGCTAAAGGCGAAAGGTCGCCCGAAGCACCCAACGAGCCCTGCTCATAGACTACGGGGATGATGTTGTTGTTGAACATCTCGATAAGGCGCTCTACGGTGATGAGCTGTACGCCAGAATGGCCATACGACAACGACTGTACCTTCAAAAGAATCATCAGTCGAGCAATCTCCGAGGGTACACGCTGACCTGTGCCACAGGCGTGCGACATCATCAGATTCTTCTGCAACTGCGACAAGCCCTCCTTCTCTACCGAGATATTGCACAGCGAGCCGAAGCCGGTTGTTACACCATATATGGGGCGTCCGGCGTTCTCCATCTTCTGGTCGAGGTACTCGCGACAGTGGTTGATGCGTTGCTTTGCATCGTCGCTCAGTGCGAGTTTATAGCCACGGGTGAGAATCTCCTCGACGCGGGCAATAGTAAGACGCTCGGCACTAATATAATGAATCATAATTCTAAAAGGTTTTACTGTGTTTGACAACTATCTATTTTCGTTATATATGCGCTCGATAAGCTCCATGTCTGCAAGGTTTGGAAGCGTTACTTTCATCAGCGGTGTACGCTCCATCTGTCGCTTGATGGCGAACATTGCCCCCTCGTTACGTGCCCAACTGCGGCGTGCGATGCCGTTGTTTACGTCCCAGAGCAACATCTGCTCGATGTGGCGTGCCGACTCCTCCGAGCCGTCGATAACCATGCCGAAGCCTCCGTTGATAACCTCGCCCCAGCCTACGCCGCCGCCATTGTGGATTGATACCCACGTTGCGCCACGGAACGAGTCGCCGATGACGTTGTGTACCGCCATGTCGGCACAGAACTGCGAGCCATCGTAGATGTTCGATGTCTCGCGATATGGTGAGTCGGTACCCGATACGTCGTGGTGGTCGCGACCCAAAACTATGGGTGCCGAAATCTCGCCACGCTTGATAGCCTCGTTGAATGCCAAGGCGATGCGTGTACGACCCTCCGAGTCGGCGTAGAGAATACGTGCCTGCGAGCCTACGACAAGCTTGTTCTGCATAGCCTCACGAATCCAGTGCAGGTTGTCTGCCAGCTGACCATGAATCTCGGCGGGAGCCTCTTTGAGCATTGCATCGAGTACCTCGGCTGCTATGCGGTCCGAAGTTGCGAGGTCCTCCTCCTTGCCCGAGGTGCATACCCAGCGGAACGGACCAAAACCATAGTCGAAGAACATGGGACCCATGATGTCTTGAACATAGGACGGATAGCGGAACTTGCCATTCTCGCCCATGATGTCGGCACCCGCGCGCGATGACTCCAAGAGGAAGGCGTTGCCATAGTCGAAGAAGTACATGCCGCGTGCAGTGAGTTTGTTGATGGCTGCCACATGGCGACGCAACGACTCGCGTACGCACTCGTGGAAGCGCTCCGGCTCCTCTGCCATCATGCGGTTCGACTCTTCGTAGGAGTAGCCTACGGGGTAGTAGCCACCTGCCCAAGGGTTGTGCAACGACGTCTGGTCCGAACCCAAATCGACGTTGATATCCTCCTCTGCCAGGCGCTCCCAGAGATCTACGACGTTGCCAACGTAGGCAAACGAGATGACCTCCTTGTTCTCCACAGCCTGTTTTACGCGAGGAATAAGCTCGTCGAGCGACGAGTACAACTCATCTACCCATCCCTGCTTATGACGCTTCTCGGCAGCTGCAATATTCACCTCGGCGGTGATGCTCACAACGCCCGAGATATTGCCCGCCTTGGGCTGTGCGCCCGACATGCCGCCAAGACCTGCCGTAACGAACAGCATGCCGCGAAGATCCTTCTGCCCGGGCTTCATACGCTTGCGTGCAGCATTCATAACGGTGATTGTTGTGCCGTGCACGATGCCTTGTGGACCGATGTACATATACGAGCCTGCGGTCATCTGACCATACTGCGATACGCCCATAGCGTTGAAGCGCTCCCAATCGTCCTGCGACGAGTGGTTGGGGATAACCATGCCGTTGGTTACGATTACGCGAGGTGCATCCTTGTGCGAGGGGAACAAGCCCAGAGGGTGTCCCGAATACATCACCAGGGTCTGCTCGTCGGTCATCTCGGCGAGGTATTTCATAGCCAAACGATACTGTGCCCAGTTCTGGAATACGGCGCCGTTGCCACCATAGGTGATAAGCTCGTGGGGGTGCTGTGCCACCGCCTTGTCGAGATTGTTCTGTATCATGAGCATGATGGCTGCTGCCTGGCGCGAACGTGCCGGATAGTCGTCAATCGAACGTGCGTACATCTCGTAGTCGGGGCGCAGGCGATACATGTAGATACGTCCATAGGTCTTCAACTCCTCCAAGAACTCGGGAGCAAGCTCGGCATGGTGCTTTGCGGGAAAGTAACGCAGGGCGTTTGCCAAGGCGAGTTTTTTCTCCTCGTCGGTAAGTATATCCTTACGCTTGGGAGCATGATTTGCCGTGGGGTCGTATGCCTTCTTCGCGGGTAGTGGGTCGGGTATGCCCGCTAATATATCTTTCTGAAAATCTGTCATTGCTGTTGTGCTTAATGTGTTGAACTACTTGATTTTGCTCTCGACAACTGCCAAAATCTCTGCCTCGGCTCTCTGTGCTGCTGCCTGAATCTCCTCTGCCTCCTTAACCAAGGCATCGGCCATTGCACGGTCCTTCAAGCCTGCGGCGTTAATCTTAACGTTGAGGCATGCGCCCATCACTGCCGAACGAGCTGCCAAGGCACCTACACCTGCGTCGGTAACCGAGTTGGGGTTGCCCTCCTCTGCCATGGCGCGAACGACGTCGAATGCCTTGTAGGCAACCTTCATGGTACGCAAAGGCACCTGTGTGGCGTAGAGCGTAGCCTCCTCCATGGCTGCTGCACGTGCCGCCTTCTCCTCGTCGGTGCCCTTGGGCATGCCGAAGACGTCCATAATCTTGTTGAAGGCTGCGGTATCCTCATCTACCAAGTAGAGTAACTCGTTCATTACACCCATGCCATTGTCTGCCCAATTCGAGAAGAACTCCCAGCGGTCGTCCCAACCGGCTTTGTGCGACGAGAGGTTGGCAACCATGGTGCCCAGAGCTGCTGCCAAAGCACCCATATATGCCGAGATAGAGCCACCACCGGGGGCAGGAGACTCGCTTGCCGTCTCCTCGGCAAAGCCCGTGCAGGTCATATCTACAAGGCGCTTGATGCCCTTCTGCTCGTCGGCCTCCAAGATATACTCTACGACCTTCTCCTCGGGCTTGAACTCCTTTAGGTTCGAAAGACCCATAGACTCGATAGCTATGCGTACGAGCTCACGCTCGGGAAGACCTGTCGAGCGATTCTGCTTGCGGAGGAAGTGACGTCCTGCATCAACCAGAGCACTCTTCGGAACAAGACCCACAATCTCGGCGCCCGTAACGCGTACGCCACGAGCCTCGGCTGCACGACATACCTCGTCGAAGGCTGCGTGAAGCGGTGTAACAGAGAGGTTGGTCATGTTCATCGATACCTGTGCGATGCCATACTCCTCGATAAACCAACCGATGGCCTTGCACGCCTTCAACGTGCCGGGCTTCATGATGGTATTACCATTCTCGTCCTTCATAATCTTGCCTACGATGGGATTACCCTCGCGCATGGGACGGCCCTTCTCGCGAACATCAAATGCGATGGCATTGGCACGACGTGTCGATGTGGTGTTGAGGTTGTAGTTCACAGCAACCAAGAAGTCGCGGGCACCAACAGCCGTAGCACCTGTGCGAGCTACGCCCTCGTCGTAGGGACGAGCTCCAAAGTCGGGCTTGCGCTCCTCCGACATCATCTTCTCGGGCAATGCCTCATACTCACCGGCGCGGCATACAGCGAGGTTGCGACGCTCGGGCTTGAAGGCTGCTGCCTCGTAGCAGTAGGTGGGAACGTTAAGCTCCTCGGCGATACGCTTTGCAAGTGCGCGTGCCAACTCGGCACACTCCTCCAACGTGATGCCCGATACGGGAATCAGCGGGCATACGTCGCAAGCACCCATGCGGGGGTGTGCACCCTTGTGCTGGCGCATGTCGATAAGTTCGGTGGCACGCTTGATGGCTGCCACGGCAGCATCGCATACTGCCTCGGGTTCGCCCACGAAGGTTACGACCGTGCGATTTGTTGCCTCACCCGGATCAACGTCCAAAAGCTTAACGCCCTTGGCGGCATCGATGACATCGGTAATCTGCTTGATGGTCTCTGCGTTGCGACCCTCCGAGAAGTTAGGTACGCACTCGATAATTCTTTTCTGCATAGTGTGTTATAGTTTTAGTTGTATTATTTCTACTCGTTTTTGGTTGTGTCGTATGCTACTTTGCCAACTTTTGTTGCTATATCTCGTAATCGACATCTACGCGCTCCTCGCGGCGGCTCTTGCAATAGTCGCTAATAACCACGTGCAGCGGGTGAATCTTGTAGGCATCCATAGCCTCCCACGACTCGAAGTCGGCGGTGAGTACGGCGTCGAACGACGATGCCGACTCGCGGCAGTTTACTCCTACTTCGGCGCGGATAAGTCCATCAATCTTGCCATTGAGAGCCTCCAAGCGGCTCTTCATCTCGCGAGCTACCTCCGTGGGGCTCTGCTCCATGTCACGGCGAAAACGCCACATTACGATATGTCGTATCATACTCTGTGAAGGTTTTGTAGTTTAGTATCTGCTAAATCATACAAATATAAGCAAAATTTTTGGGACCGAGTCCCAAAAGAGCGCTCTTTTTTTAATATAGTATAAATTTTGTTGTACATCCATTTTTATTGTGCTCGTAATTTGCGGTTATTCATAAATTTTTGTAACTTTGTGGGTAGTGATGTTAAACTTAAATCTAATACTATAACACTATGGATGTTTGGCATATATGGGTTATCGTTGCCCTGCTGTTTATCATTGTCGAAATCTTTACCGTTGGCTTTGCCGTTATCTGCCTCTCGATAGGCTGTTTCGGTGCTGCTGTTGCTGCGGCAGTGGGGCTGTCGTTGGAGATGCAGTTTTTGCTCTTTGCCGTTGTGTCGTTGTTGTCGCTCGTTTCGGTGCGTCCGCTACTTAAACGTCTCCTATTCAATAGGGGTGAGAAGGTGCTTACGAATGCCGATGCAATTATCGGCAGACGAGGTGTTGTCTGTGTGGATATAGCGTCCGGTGGCGAGGGGCGTGTAATGGTCGATGGTGTGGATTGGAAGGCACAGGGCATCGACAACGAGGCGTTGAAGGTGGGCGATAAGGTTGAGATTGTTGCAATAGATAGCATATTACTAACAGTTAAAAAATTATAGTTATGGAGGAGATACAGATTACGCCGCTAACCATCTTTATAATCATCGCCGTGATTGCGGTGATATACGTACTCAAAGGGTTCAAAATCATTCCCCAATCCGAGACACGTGTTGTGGAGCGTTTGGGACGCTATGACCGTACTTTGAAGTCGGGCATAAACTACATGTTGCCCATAATAGATCGTGCACGCGAGGTCGTACAGCGCGACGAGATAATCTATGCCGACGGCTCGAAGAGTGTTCGTATGCATCGTACATCGCGAATAGATCTTCGTGAACAGGTCTATGATTTCCCGAAGCAGAGCGTTATTACGAAGGATAATGTTACGACTACGATAAACGCCCTGCTATATTTCCAGATTACCGACCCTGTGAAGTCGGTATATGAGATTGATAACCTTCCGAATGCCATCGAGAAGCTCACGCAGACGACGCTGCGTAACGTCGTAGGTGAACTCGAACTCGACGAGACGCTCACCTCGCGCGACATCATTAACTCGAAGCTGCGTTCCGTTTTGGATGATGCTACGAATAAGTGGGGTGTGAAGGTTAATCGCGTTGAGTTGCAGGATATTACGCCTCCCGAATCGGTGCGTCGCACCATGGAGTTGCAGATGCAGGCCGAGCGCGAACGTCGTGCCAAGGTCTTGGAGGCAGAGGGTCAGAAGGAGGCGATGATTCTCAAATCCGAGGGTGAGAAACAGTCGCAGATAAATCAAGCGGAGGCAGAGAAGCAGACGCAGATATTAAAGGCCCAGGGTGAGGCTGATGCACGTGTCTTGGGGGCGACAGCCGAGGCAGAGGCTATACAGAAGGTGGCAGATGCCATTGCAAAGTCGAAGACCGATCCGGCAACCTATATGCTGCTTATGAAGTATGTAGAGACGCTGAAAGAGATTGGTGCGGGTGAGCAGGCGAAGACGGTATTTCTGCCCTACGAGGCGAGCAACCTTGTTGGAGCTCTCGGCTCGCTTACCGAACTTCTCGACAAGAACAAGAGGTAGGGTAGGCTGCCATGGCGCTTTGCGCTATCAGCTATGCTAACCAAGTGTAGCGCCTCATAGGAGGCTTATCGACGCTATCGGTCGAGATTGCCCGAAAAGATACTGCCGAGCCTCACGTGAGGCTCGGCAGTATCTGTTTTTTTGTGTGTAGCGTAGTGTGCGACGGACGACTACTCCTCGGGATTGACCTTCAAGAGCTCGACCTTGAACTCCAAAGCGTCGTTGGGCTCGATGATGCCTCCCTGACGGGGATGCTCGCCATACGCCAAGTCAGAGGGTATCCAGAGTGTAATCTGACCTCCCTCGTCGATATACTTCAAACCCTCGGTCCAGCCGGGAATAACGCCATTTAGGGGGAATGAGATAGGCTCATTGCGCTCGTAGCTCGAATCAAAGATTGCTCCGTCGTCGAGTTTACCCTCGTAGTTTACCAATACAACGTCGCTATCCTCGGTGGGGAATACGCCATTTCCGCTACGATCGATGCGATAGAGAAGGCCGCTCTCGCTCTTCTGAACACCCTCCATCTTCTCAATCTCGGCAAGCCATGCAGCAGACTTCTCGGCATTCTCGCGCTTTATGGCATTCTGCTTCTCCATGAAACGCTCTTGGAGCAACGTGTTGAGTGATATCATCTGCTTGGTCATCTGCTCCTCGGTAAGTTTAAGGTCGTCGTTGATGGTCTCGTAGCTCTGGGCTGCCATACCATCGTTGAAACCCTCGATGAGTGTTGCCTCGTCGATGTTTATATCGTTGAACTTTAATGACATAATGGCACTGCGACCCATCTTGTACGACATGTCCTCGCGGGTGTATTTATCGTTGTATAGTGCCGGAAGCTCAACCTCGCTATCCTCCTCCGATACACCCATCTGTTCGTTCATCATGCGCATGTAGATGCCCTGCTGTGCGAACATAACATAGCCCATAATCTCCTGCTGCAATGCCATCATCTCCTCTTCGTTTACGCTCTCCATGTGCAACACATCCTTCATACCCTGGCACATGCGCTCGGTGTCAAAATCGAGGTACTTCATCTCGGTAAATTTGAGTGACAAGGCGCTCTGTGCACCCACAGTGTAAGAGAGTGAGTCGAGACCCTCCGAGGTGTTCTTGGCGCTACCTGCGCACGACACCATAGAGGCTGTGATAGCTGCTATGCAGCACATCTTAAATAATCTTTTCATTGCTTCTAACTGTTTTAATATTAAATGTTTATTGTTCTATCTGTTCCGTTTCTTCCGTTTGCTCCGTTTGTTCCGACTGTTCCGCCTCCGTTGCTTCGGTATTCGTTGCTTCTGCCTCGTCGTCGGGGGAGTCAATCTCCACCACCTCGTCGTCGATGACAAGAGCTATCGTATAGCGGTCTTTGCCGTTGTAGCTCCGGATGCTCTCGATGTCTATGCTATCGATTGTAAACCTATCGGCGGCAAGTTCGCTATGCTGGAATGCTATGTAGTCGCGCAATACTCGGTTGCGGTGCTTCATCATCTCTTCGAGCTGATTATCAACCATATCGCCATACAGCACCATAGCTTTCTCGCTTGTGCGAAGTGTCGTGGGGTCGATGCCGCGAGTGATGAGCTGCGAGTCGGCATATATCATTATGTCGCTATTCGACATTCGCATCTGCTCTATGGCGGAGAAGTCGAGCATGTCGAGGCGCTCGTTGGGGTTGGTGCGCGTTGAGTTGTAGTAGGCAATTTTCAAATCGAGGTCGGCTATCTGTCGCTTTGCATTCTGGTAGTTAAGTCGCTGTGTGAGGCGTACTTTAAGTTCGTCATCCTCGGCAAGTGCCTCTGCCATCTTATCTATGCGGGCATACTGCTCCGAATCGAAGGCGGGTTGCATGGCGTCGATGTTGATGTGGCGGAAGGCATCCTGCTTGTTGCCCGCCATCCACGTGAAGGGTGATGCCACAACTTTGAGCAGAACGTTGCCGATAGCCTTCATGATAATCTTGCGATACGAGAACTCCGGTGAGTCGATATGTCCCTTTATGGGCAGGTCGATGTCGATATGTCCCTTGTTGTCGGTGAGGAAGAAGAGTCCGAGTTTGAGCGGCAGGTTGAACTCGGCGTCTATCTGCTTATCCTTCTTATCGACCTTGAATTGGTAGGTGCCCAGACGATTCACACCATTCAACTCGCCATTCGTAATGACGTTCTGGCTCTGGAAAGTGAGGTTTCCCGACCTTACGGGGAAGGCGGTGAAGTGCTCGATGTAGGGCGAGAAGTCTTTGATATCGACGTTGTTGAGTATCGCCAGAAGGCTCTGGTTGTAGAAGTCCATGAGCGAACCCTCCCAGCGTATTGTTGCCGAGCCGTGACCCTGCATGTCGCTCGTTATCGTTAGGCTGTTGTTGCCCATGATGTCGAAGTTATGGCTCTTGATGTTCATGCGGCGCAGCTCATACTCGAAGGGTTTGTGCATGGTGTTGTCGGCGAAGTAGAGGCGTCCATCACGCAGGTCGAGGGTATCTATCCGAAGCGTAATATCCTCGAACGGGGCAACCTCCTCGTTGGTGGTGATGGTCACACGCTCTTTGACGTCGTACATGTCGTTGGCAACGAGTTCGGTTGTGGTCTCTACCGAGACTTCGGGCTCGCCATAGAAGAGCAGGTCGAAGTTCGTGGAGCCGTCATCTGCCATAACGAACTGCGTGAAGTAGTCGGTGGCATGCAACGAGCCCAAGACGTAGCGCTCCTCGTCGATGTTTAGCTGCCGGATGTTCGTTCCTACGTGCTTGCTGGTGAGCATATCGCGTCCGTCGGGACCCGTAATGTGGAGGTCGGCTATTGTTGCGTCGCCTGCGATGTTCATAGCCCAGATATTGTCGATATTACCCGTAATATGGGCATCGGCACTAACCATGCCATCCACGCTACTTACGTTCATATAGGGCGTCCAATACTTGTAGGTGTCGGCGAGGTTGAGGCTGTCGAGAGTGCCGTTGAGTTCGAAGTCGAAGCTGTCGTAGTTGAATTGCAACACGCCTCGCATCGGAGCCTCGTTTATGCGCATGCTCACCTCGATGTCGCTCATGCGGTCCTCCATGAAGAGTTGGTCGGTGTGAAGCTCCATGTCGCTCAACGTCCAGCGCTGCTCTATCTCCTCGTCGATATACTCGATATGTCCGCCGCTGATGGTTATGTTCTCGACGGTTATAAGCCACTCATCGCCGTCGTCGGTCTCGACCATGGCGGGGAGGATATACTCGACAAAGATAAACTCAACCATGTCGTCGAAGTTGAAGCTATCGCCATTCTGCGTGACGCGAATAACGGGATTTTGGATGTGTGCCGAGGTGATATGCAGGTGTCCATCGAGGATGTCCCATACGTCCATCGAGACATCGACATGCTCCATTGCAACAAAGTGTGTCGTGTCGTCCGCCTCGTAGAGTACGATGTTATCTACGTCACCCGTGCCACTAAACAGGCGCAGATGGAGGTCATCCATGGTGATTGTGCGACCAACGAGCTCCTTGCTATTCTTCTCGACATACCACTCTGCAATAGGCCCTAACCATGCTATAACCACACCTACGGCGATAAGCAGCAGCAGTAGCACTATGCCGAGTGCAAGGAGTGTGCGGCGTAGCCACTTTCGGCGTTTAGGTTTTGCCGTTGATGGCTTCGTCATCTCTTCGCCTCTATTCGATGCGTTGTCGGCGTTCGTGGCATCTGCTACGATGTTCGATGTGTTCGTTGCCATGGTGTCGTTATCTCTGTTACTCATAGTTGTTCTTAAATATCGTTTTCGGGTTGTTGCACTATATCGCATCGCAGGCGACGGCTACTTCTGCCATCTCATCGTAAAGTTGCGTAGCGGACGTATCAGAAAGTCGGGGAGATACTTGCATATCGGTATAAGGATTCGGAACCACCAGTCGGGTACCACCACACGCCTACCCTTGAACATAGCCTTCAATCCACGTCGGGCACAACTCTTTGGGCTCATCAATATGCCCCACTTAACGCCGAAACGCTGCAACCCCTTCGACAGACCATAGAGGTCGGTGGCGATGCCCGCAGGGCAGATGGCGGTTACCGTGACGCCGCTCTTGTGCAACTCCTTGGCAAACGCCTGCGTGAAGCTCTTGACATACGCCTTGCTGGCGCTATATGTCGCCAAGCCGGGGAAGGGCATCCATATCGAGTAGGACGACATATTGAGTATGCGACCCTTGCCTCGACGCCTCATATCCTCGCCATAGAGGCGGCACATCATCGTCAGCGTAAGGTCGTGCAGCAGAATTATCTGCTCCAACCTCTCGGGGGGTGTTGTCAGCACGTCGCAGAACGAGAAGATGCCGGCATTGTTTATCACCACGTCGAAGAGATAGCCCTCGGCTACGGTCTTATCATGCAACATGCGTGCTGCACCCTCTGTGGCAAGGTTTGCAACCTCGGCAACACACTTCACACTGTGCGCATGTGATATAATCTGCGCCTCGCTCTCGATAGCGGGGTTTATATCTACCATATAGAGATTATAGCCCAAGGCTGCCAACTGCTCGGCATACTGTCGTCCAATGCCCGTGGCAGAGCCCGTAACCAACGCCCACGCCTTGCCGCGCGGTACTGCGCCCCTATTCTTCTTTCCCCAACACATGTTCTCTTTGTCAGTTTATACCATCGACAGCACATGCTGCCGATAGTCCATGCTATCGTTTTTACTTAATCTTGTTTATCTCCCTCCACAATCTATCGGGGATATGCTCCTTGCAGTTGTGGCAGCACTGCATATCCACCGAGTACATGCGTGCCATGCAGTAGTCGCGGTGGTCGCAGCCGCTGCGTGTTGCCATGTCGCCCTCTTTGAGCTTGTTTACAAACGCGGGGTCATTGACTAAGGCACGTGCCATCTGCACCAACTCGAAGCCCTCGTCGAGGACTCTTTCGATACCCTCGCGCGACACCAGACCGCCGACATAGACCAGCGGACCCTTCAACTCCTTGCGGAACTTCTTGGCGTTCTCCAAAAAGTAGCACTCCTCGAAGTCGTACTGCTTGATAAGCCACTTGCCGAAGAGCGTGACGACAATCTTCTGCAACCACTCGTTCCAGCCCATGTAGTAGCCCATGGTCTTTGTGGGTATCCTGCCGCGCATGACTGCCATCGGAGCCTTCGACACGAAGCCCGACGAGAGAACTATGCCATCGACGCCAAAGCTCTCGATTTGCTTGGCTATCTCTATCGACTCCGGAATCTGTATGCCCCTTTTGAAGCCATCCTCCATGTTGTGCTTAACCAAAACGCCCATGCCACGCTTGCGTGCCGCCTCCATAACCTCCTCCAAACACATGTTCATGAAGCGCATGCGGTTTTCGAGCGAGCCTCCGAACTCGTCGCGTCGATGGTTCGTATAGGGTGAGAGAAACTGCGATATGAGGTATCCGTGTCCGGCATGCACCTCCACCGAGTCGAAACCGGCGTTGTATGCCACCTCCACAGCCTTGCCAAAGTCCTTGGCAAAGGTCGTAATCTCGCTACGCTTCATGCGGCGATGGAACGTTGGCGAGTAGAGGTTGAAGCCGTTGGATGCCGATACCGGAAAACTTCCTGCCGTTGACCAGTGTGTCATGTTGCCGCAGTGTCCGAGCTGTATGCCCACGGCAGCACCCTCACGATGCACGGCGTCGGTAAGGTCGCGCAGTGACGCTACAATCTCGTCGCGCAGCCACAACTGCTTGTTGAACGATATGCCGCTACGATTTATCGAGGCGTAGGCTACGGTAGTCATACCCACGCCGCCCTTTGCCACACTCACGTGGTAATCTTTGAGGGCGTCGGTAGGTGCGAAGTCCTTGCCCATGGATTCGAACGCTGCCGAACGTATGACGCGGTTGCGGAGTGTTACGCTGCCTAATTTGTAGGGTGTAAACAACTTCGACTCGTCGAGTCTTTGCTTATTATCCATAATGTTTAGGTTATTATAATCTGTTTTGTCGGTTTCGTTGTTGATTTAGTATATGAAGGGTATTATGCGCTTGCGATGCAACTGCCTAAACTCGTCGCCAAACTCCCTCTCGTAACGTTTGTAGAGCGATGCCGAGCGAGGACCGAGGTTAGCGAAGGTCCACCATGCAAAGACAACGCCCGCCCACGACCACGAAGCTATGGCAAAGCCTACCCACTCCATCAACTCACCAAAGTAGTTTGCCGACGACACGTAACGGAACATGCCGCCCTTGGGGATATAGTGCTTGGTATCGCCGGGCTTGCGCAGATTGCGTATAACGTGGTCGGAGTGGAGGTTGGTCGCCATGCCAAATGCGAATACGGCAAGTCCTATGTAGATGTAGGGCTGCGACATCCAATCGTCGTAGTAGCCCATCTTGGGGCCGTGGTAGAATATCCAACCACCCTGCATTACGGCATTTAGCGTGTTGAAGACCATGCCCATTGCAACTATGCCGATAGGCATCTTCGACCTTCCGCGCATGAGCAGCGGGAAGATAAACGAGCGTTGGAAGTAGTGCAGCTCGAAGGTAAGGAAGAGCAGCAGTGGGGCACTCTCATACTTGTAGGGTGACAGATACCACAGCACCAGCATAGCTATGAACACCGGACACTCCATCATCACCCAGCCGAGTTTGTTGCCTACCGGAAATCCGAACTTTGGGTTGAACAGATAGCCATATCCTGCCTCCACGAAGTAGAGGGCGACGAATACGACAAGAGCTATGGCTGCCATTACGACGAGCAGCGTGTTGTAGCAGTCGAGCGACGTAAAGATATCGTTAAGCATACTCCTTAATATTTTGTTTCTACTCTGTACTCCAAGAAGTGGGACTATTTGTGTTGTGCCAAGGTGAGAGCATAACACGATAATCGGACAAAGGTAGTAAAAAAATTGTGAATAAAAGAATCTTATGGCCTCTCTTTTGGTCGGAATGGGAATGGGAAAATGGGAATTTCCCTATGTTTTTCCCATTTTCCCATTGAGCATCGCGCCTCCATGGGTTATCGGCAAAGTACTGACGTGGTGTGTAGTGATAATTATCAAGATGATTACATTTACCCACGTTATCCGAGAGATACCTGTTATTGTTATGCGTATCAATATAACGTGTAAATGTATGTTTGCTCTCCACACTGCGGAGAGCGATGTCGAGTGCTGCGACCACGATACTTATCAAGAATATATCTATATTCGTTCATACTATCTTACTCGTTGATACTATATTACATATATTATTTTCTGTTGCTACTTACGGTGCGTAGAGCTCCAAGGAGGGTGATTTAGGTCAAGGAGAAAGTCCCTTCTTTTGACACTCTTTCTCCGCCCTTTGATGCCCCTTTCCCCAATGGGAAAATGGGAAAAACATAGGGAAATTCCCATTTTCCCATTCCCCCCTCCAAGCCACTCTTTCTCCGCCCTTTGATGCCCCTTTTCGCAATGGGAATTTGGGAAAAACATAGGGAAATTCCCATTTTCCCATTCCCATTTTTCCCGTACAAGAGACCCTCCAAGCCGACTAATCATTCCAGATGGTGGTTGATGTCGCCATCTCCCTCTATGCGAAGCTGCCAAAATAACATAGCCCCAACGGGCGCAAGCTCGTCGAGGCTATATCTAAAAACCCGAAGGCGGCGGAGTTCCCCCCCCCTCTTCTGTTGCTACTACATGTGTATTGCGCAGCCCAGAGCATCCTCGGCTGCCTCCATCACCGCCTCGTGCATCGAGGGGTGTGCGTGAATGGTGCGGGCGATGCGGTGTGCTGTGCTGCCCAGAGCCATTGCCAACGTGGGCTCGCCAATCATCTCCGTGACGTTGTGTCCTACGAAGTGTGCACCCAGCAACTTTTCGTCGGCAGAGAAGATGAGCTTAACGAAGCCGTCGCGCTCGCCGGCTGCCGTAGCCTTGCCCGATGCTGTGTAGGGGAACTTACCTACCTTATACTCAATGCCCTGTGCCTTAACCTGTGCCTCGGTCATACCCACCGATGCAACCTCGGGTGAGGTGAAGATGCACGACGGGATAATGGCATAATCGACGGGCTCGGGGTTAAGACCGCAGATATGCTCTACGCAGTGAATAGCCTCGGTTGAGGCAACGTGAGCCAATGCGGGGGTAGCTATGATGTCGCCGATAGCGTAGATGCCGTCAATATTGGTTTTATAGTGCTCATCGACCTTGATTTTATCGCGCTCGATAGCGATGCCGAGAGCCTCCAAGCCCATGTTCTCGATATTAGACTTGATGCCCACAGCCGAGAGTACGATGTCTGCCTCCAAGCTCTGTGCACCCTTCTTGCCCTCGATGTCGATAACACACTTGCCATCCTCGCGTACCGATACCTGCTTCACGGTCGTAGATGTCATCACCGTGGCGCGCAACTTGCGGAAGGCACGCTCCATAGCCTTGGCAGTATCCTCGTCCTCCAAGGGCATAATCTGTGGCATATACTCCACGATAGTTACCTTAACGCCGAGTGTAGCGTAGATGTAGGCAAACTCCGAGCCGATAGCGCCCGAGCCTACGACAACCATCGTCTCGGGTAGCTCGGGCAGCACCAGAGCCTCCTTCGACGATATGATGTGCTTGCCGTCGATGGGCATGAAGGGCATCTCGCGCGGACGTGCACCTGTGGCGAGAATGATGTTATCAGCCTCGTACTCAACACCATCTACATCTACAACGTGAGCCGCTTTGAGCGAGCCAAAGCCTGCCAATACGTCGATGTTGTTCTTCTTTAAGAGGAACTGAACGCCCTTGTTCATGGTCGTAGCAACCACTCTCTCTCTCTCGACCATCTTCGACCATTCGGGCTTAACCTCGCCCTCGATAGCAACGCCAAACGAGGCAGCAGCCTTGCAATCGGCGAATACCTGTGCCGAGCGTACCAGCGCCTTGGTGGGGATACAGCCCCAGTTCAGGCACACGCCACCGGCATCTGCCTTCTCGACGATGGCAACACGCTTGCCACACTGTGCAGCACGAATCGCAGCAACGTATCCTCCGGGACCGCTACCGATAACTATTATGTCGTATCTTTCCATAGCTATAATGTGTATTTTTTTTAGTACTTAACCTCTTGCTTCGACGCAACTATTTTACCACTTTCAGCACCTCGCCATTGTCTGCGGCTACGGCACGCTTCCACGCCTCGGTGTAGCCGGGCTGCTCAATCTTGCCGGGTATATCTTTGCCGTTGCCGTTGTCGATGAAGCCGTTCTGGTCTTCGCCCTTGATGTTGCCATCTATGTACTTAACCATAAGGTATTTGTCGAGCTCTACCCACTTGTCGAAGAGCTGCTGTGCCGAGGCTACCGTAAACTCCGTTGCAATCTTTTTAGCCCTCTTGGGCGCATCGGCAATAGCCTTATCCGTAATTTGGATCTGCTCAATCATGGCGTTTTCCCACTTATCAACCTCCTCACGTACGTGCTTGCCGATAATGTTATAGCGCAAGTATGCAAACTGTGCTATGCGGTTCGTAATCCAGAACATCGAGCTATCCGAATATTTAAGCATCGTGCCATTGCCCTCCTTCAAGCACTCGGGAACCTCGGTAGAGGTGACATAGACGGGTGTCAGGGGTGATGTTGCAGCATCGTCGGTGCCAAACCAAAGGATACCCACCTTGCCCGGACGTGCCTGACCTACGAGCCAGAAGCCTGTCTGCTGCGTAGCCGTAGCACGCTCGTTGCAGTACTCCACGCCATCAACCTCGAAGTACATCGGACGCCAACGATAGGGGCACTGCTCGCCACCTGCGCCAAAATCCTGTGTCATATCCATAGGCGTACCCTCGTAGTGGTCGCGCATGGCATCCATAAGCATCTTAACGGTCACCTTCTGGCGGGGCATAACCCACAGAGGCATGCGGTTCTGCTTGTTGTGTCCCATAGCGTAGTCCACATATTGGTCCATGTCGTCGGCTACCATGCGGAAGAAACTCCATACACGAGCCTCGCAACCACGCATAGCACCAAAGTCGAGCGGAGCATAGGCATCGGCAAAGCTGAAATCCTTGTCCTCGCCCTCGAACCAGCCGAACTTACGAGCTACGTCCGCAACATCCGGAGCATAGATGCAGTTCTCGGGGTCATCCCAGGGGAATGTCGTGATGCGTGCTTGGTTGGCGTGTGCCGAAACATAGCCATCGGGGATGCGACGAGCAACCCATACGATACCCTTATCCTCGGGACCCTTGCCAATGAGCTCCATAATCCACGCCTCCTCGGTATCGATGAGCGAGAACGACTCGCCCGACGAGCAGTAACCATAGGTGTTTGCCAACTCCACGATGATGTCGATAGCCTCACGTGCGGTCTTTGCACGTTGCAGCGTGATGTATATCAACGAGCCGTAGTCGATGCCACCCTTGGGGTCTTCGAGCTCGGGACGTCCACCAAATGTTGTCTCGGTGATAAATAGCGAATGTTCGTTCGAGTTACTCAGGGTGCGGTATGTCACTTGCGCCTGGCTTATCTGACCCAGATAGCGACCCGTATCCCACTCCGTAACATCCATTAAGGCTGTGTATTTGCCGGGAACGTAGCTGTAAAGCGAGCCATAGAGGCCATGCGAGTCGGCAGCGTAGGTTACCATGTTAGAGCCGTCGGCCGAGGCCCCCTTTGTGATGATAAAGTTCGTGCAGGCATCGGCAGTAGCTATCGAGCCTATGAATGCGCCCACAAGGGCAATCGTCTTGAATAGTTTGTTCATACTTTCTGATGCAATGTTATGCTTGTTAGTGTTAGTATTATTTATATATTAGGTTCGAAAAATCTCCGAAAGATACAAAATTATTTCGAAATAGTTGTAACGTTGCCCTATATTTTGTACTTTTGTACAATAAATAGAGCTAAAACTTATGAGCATAGCACAGCGTCTTGACGACATACGTCGCACATTGCCTGCGGGCGTAAGTCTTGTTGCAGTATCAAAGTTTCACCCCTCGGAGCGTATTATGGAGGCTTACGAGGCTGGTCAGCGTCTCTTTGGCGAGAGCCGTCCACAGGAGATGGCAGCCAAGGCGGCGGAACTCCCGCGAGATATAGAGTGGCTGATGATAGGTCACCTGCAAACCAATAAGGTCAAACTCATAGCCCCCTTCGTGTCGATGATTACGTCGGTGGATTCCGAGCGCCTCATAGCCGAAATCGAGAAGCAGGCAGAGCGCTGTAATCGTCAGATAGATATACTCTTGGAGGTGCACGTGGCGAGCGAAGAGAGTAAGTCGGGCTGGGATATAGACGAGCTTCGCAGCTACCTTGCGTCGGGAGTGTTGGCGCAGATGTCGCATGTGCGTGTCAGGGGCGTTATGACTATCGCCACGAATAGTGACGACGAGCGTGTTGTGCGCGGTGACTTTGAGCGCATACGCCATATCTACGAGGAACTTAAACCGGGTTTCGACGCGAACTTCGATACACTCTCCATAGGCATGTCCGACGACTATCCCATAGCCTTGGAATATGGTACGACAATGGTTCGTGTCGGCACAGCCATCTTCGGCGCCAGAGAGTATTAAGCGATACGAATAATACTATTTAATTTATTGTTGCGCTTCGGAATGGGAATTTGGGAAAACTCCTATGTTTTTCCCAAATTCCCATTCCATTGTAGTGTAACCATGGCAGTTCTGCACTCGTCATCCAAGTGAGTTCTGCACTCGTCATACACGTGAGTTCTGCACTCGTCATCCAAGTGAGCTTTGCACCTCGGCTATGCTTTGCTTGCATGCGCTTTGCTTGACGGCAACGCGCTTGGGTCACTTTGCTCGACGGTGCAGCGTTTTAAGGGTGCAGCCCGCCCTTGCTACTTTTTCGCACTCTTTGCTACTCTTTGCTTGCCGGCAATGCGCTTTGAGTCCTTTGCTTGACGGAGCTATGTTTCAAAGGTGCAACCGCCATTGCTACTTTTTTCTTCCCCGTTATCTCCTCCTTCATCTCAATGGGAAAATGGGAATCTACCTATGATTTTCCTATTTTCCCAATTGTTGTGGGTATACTTTTGCCTACCCGCGTTTAGAGGAGGAGGGGGTTATTGCAACTGTAACTGTGACTGCTACTGCGACCCTGACCGTGACTACGACTGCGACTACTATTCTACGCCACACAATTCTGTTGCGGGTATACTTTTATCTACCCGTGTTTAGGAGAAGTGATTGTAGTGGTAGTATTGCAACTGCAACTGCGACTGCGATTGTGACCCTTCATTACGTAATTTTATTGCGGGTATATTTTTGCCTACCCGCACTTGGCGAGAGGACTCTTCTGTATAAAATATTCATACAATGGCACGACCCTACACAACACGGGTATACTTTTGCCTACCCACATTATGATTGAGTCCAATATAGAGAGTTTTGTTGGTGTCCTTCATGGGTATCGGGGATGTTTTTTCTGCCAGTAAAATGGATGTAGCAGTGTTGTGGTGGAGTATCCTGTACCCATCTTCTCGCCGGAATTCTTTTGCCCATGTAGGTATGGGTATTGTGGGGTCAGCATATTGTGCCTACTCTCTGTGCGGGTATACGTTTGCCTACCCGCGTTTGGATGTGGTTAGTAATTAAAGTTGGTGTGATACATCTCATTGCAGCTATACTTTTATCTACCCACATTTTAGTTGAAACAGATATAGTAAGTGCCGACAGCATTCTGTCGCGGTGATACTTTTGTCAGCCCATATAAGAGTGTCCGTATGATATGTATGGTAGTGTTCTTGTAGGTATACTTTTATCCGATAACATCAAAGCAGTGTCGGTTGGCTGGGCACGATGACACCTCTTTCTCTCTGTGCAGGTAGAAAAAAGTATACCAGCAATAGTATGAGTATGATTTGGAGAGAGATGGGTATTATTGGAAGTGCAATGTGCAGTGGGAAGGCGGGAGTTATTTTAACTTTAATGTGCGACGAAAGAGTAATATAAAGAATTTTACAAAGTCTTGTTGCCATACTGATACGGGTAGGCAAAAGTACACCCGCAACAGAATTGTATATCGTAGTCGTAGTCGCAGTCGCAGTCACAGTCACAGTCGCAGTCGCAGTCGCAGTCACGGTCACAGTTATAGTTACAATAACCCCCTCCTTCCCTAAACGCGGATAGGCAAAAGTATACCCGCAACAGAATTGTATATCGTAGAATCGTAGTTACAGTTGCAGTCACAGTCGCAGTCACAGTCACAGTCACAGTCACGGTCACAGTTGCAGTTGCAATACCCCCCATCCCCTAAACGCGGGTAGGCAAAAGTATACCCACAATGAAATTACATAATGTAGAGTCATAATCACGTTTACAGTTACAGTTACAGTTACAATAATCCCCTCCTCCTCTCCTAAACACGGGTAGATAAAAGTATGTCCGCGACATGTGTTGAAATAGAGCTGTTGTATGTCTAACTCACCCGCCCCCTCCCCAAAAAAACATGTCTAAAAGCTTATAGTCATTTTGTCTGTCTGCAACAATCGATATTCTTAACATGCTGGGCAATAGTATTTCCGGATGTAATAGTATGCGGTGTATGAAAGAAGTAGATAATTCCACAAAAAAATAGTGCGCCTATTGCGGAGCCTTAACAAAATTTATATCTTTGTAAAAAAAAATAAAAAAGAGCGATATGGATAAGCAACTATCACTCCTCGAGCGTGAGAATCCTATTGGAGCGGTGTTTGAGAGGTTTCCCGAGCTGAACGTGAACTCAATAGCTCGCGATTTGGGTATTAACCCCAAGTTGATGCATCAGTATGTTAGTGGGCGCAAAAAGCCGTCGTATGAGCGTATGAGGGATATTGAACGCCATCTTCATGCGATAGGTGAGGAGTTGCTTAAAGTTCATATCGAGTAGAGGGAGTGTATTCCATTGCAAATTTATTCATATCTTTGCGGATATAAACAGTGATTAACGTGCGATATTTCATAGAGTTACAATACGACGGGGCAGCATATTTTGGCTGGCAGCGACAGACCGATGTGGTTACGGTGCAGGGTACAATAGAGCAGAAGCTGTCGATGCTCCTGCGACAACCGACCGAGATTGTGGGTGCGGGGCGAACAGATACGGGTGTCAATGCCTCGTTCTATGTGGCACACTTCGACTCTGCCTCTTGCATAGCCAACCTCGAACAGCTGAAATACAAACTCAACAAGGTTCTGCCCGATGACATTGCAATTTTGCGTATCTACGAGGTCGATGCCGCAAAGCATGCGCGATTCGATGCCCGCGAGAGGGAGTACACCTATCTGCTTACGTCGCATAAACAGCCGTTTCGTCGCTTCTCGGCATGGTATTTCGCTGTGGATTTGGATGTCGATAGCATGAATGAGGCAGCCTCAAAACTTCTCGAATACGATGATTTTACGACGTTTGCAAAGCTAAATTCTAACAATAAGACAAACATATGTCACATAACTCATGCATGCTGGGTTGTCGAGGCGGATGGCACGTTACGCTTTACGATTCGCGCAGACCGTTTTTTGCGCAATATGGTGCGAGCTATCGTGGGTACGCTGGTGGATGTCGGGCGCGGCAGATACTCTGTCGAGGAGTTTGAGGATATAGTGCGGTCGCGCGATTTGTCGCGTTCGAGCGCCGGAGCTCCCGCCTGCGGACTCTTCCTGTCGGACGTGAAATATTAGGCTGTGGCTGACATTTTGTCAGTGGCGGTTGGTTTATGGTGACAGTTTTGTCACACAATACTAAATAAATGTGTCAGTTTTGGCACATTTTTTTGTTTGGTATGCCGTTTGCCTCTTGCTATATCGACATCGGGGGCGACAACCAGATGATTGAGAGTGTAAAATATGTAATTAACAAATAAAACTTTTAGACTATGAGTAAGATTATTGGTATTGATTTAGGTACAACCAACTCATGTGTGGCTGTAATGGAGGGTAACGAGCCTGTGGTAATTCCCAACGCCGAGGGTCATCGTACAACGCCGTCGGTAGTTGCTTTTACCGAGGGTGGAGAGCGCAAGGTGGGTGATCCGGCAAAGCGTCAGGCTATCACTAACCCAAAGCGTACGGTGTTCTCTATCAAGCGTTTCATGGGTGAGCGTTATGACAATGTTGCATCAGATATCGCACGTGCGCCCTATACTATCGTAAAGGGTGATAACAACACTCCGCGTGTCGAAATCGATGGTCGTCAATATACTCCGCAGGAGATTTCGGCTATCACCTTGCAGAAGATGAAGAAGACTGCCGAGGATTATCTCGGACAGGAGGTTACGGAGGCTGTTATCACCGTGCCCGCATACTTCTCGGACTCGCAGCGTCAGGCAACCAAGGAGGCTGGTGAGATTGCCGGTTTGAAGGTGCGTCGTATTATCAACGAGCCCACGGCAGCTGCTTTGGCATATGGCTTGGATAAGAAGCAGGACGAGATGAAGATTGCCGTATATGACCTTGGTGGTGGTACCTTCGATATCTCGATTTTGGAGCTTGGTGACGGTGTCTTTGAGGTTAAATCTACGAATGGCGATACGCACCTTGGTGGCGATGACTTCGACCACGTACTTATCGACTACATGGCAGAGGCATTCAAGGCCGAGCACCATATCGACCTTCGTCAGGACCCCATGGCGTTGCAGCGTTTGAAGGAGGCTGCTGAGAAGGCGAAGATTGAGCTCTCGTCGGCTACGACAACCGATATCAATCTTCCCTACATCATGCCCGTGAACGGTATTCCCCAGCACCTTGTGATGTCGCTTACACGTGCCAAGTTCGAGCAGCTTTGCGACCACCTTGTGCAGAAGACTATCGAGCCTTGCCGCATTGCATTGCGCGACGCAGGCTTGCAGGCAAGTCAAATCGACGAGGTTATCCTCGTGGGTGGTTCGACACGTATTCCTGCCATCCAGAAGGTCGTTGAGGAGTTCTTTGGTAAGACCCCCAACCGTTCGGTAAATCCCGACGAGGTTGTTGCTGTGGGCGCTGCAATTCAAGGTGGTGTACTCACAGGCGAGGTCAAGGATGTGCTTTTGTTGGATGTTACTCCGCTGTCGCTCGGTATCGAGACTTTGGGTGGTGTATTCACGAAGCTCATCGAATCAAATACCACTATTCCTACGCGCAAGAGCGAGGTCTTCTCTACGGCTGCCGACAACCAGCCTTCGGTTGAGATTAACGTATGTCAGGGTGAGCGTCCCATGGCGCGTGACAACAAGTCTATCGGTCGTTTCCACCTCGATGGTATCCCCGCAGCACCGCGTGGTGTGCCCCAGATTGAGGTTACGTTCGACATCGACGCCAATGGTATTCTCAACGTATCGGCAAAGGATAAGGGTACGGGTAAGGAGCAGAAGATTCGTATCGAAGCATCGAGTGGTCTTACCGAGCAGGAGATTCAGCGCATGCGCGACGAGGCAAAGGCAAACGAGGCGAAGGATAAGGCGGAGAAGGAGCGTGTGGATAAGGTGAATGCTGCCGACTCGAACATCTTTGCTACCGAGAAGCAACTCAAAGAGTATGGCGATAAGCTTCCTGCCGACAAGAAGGCGGCTATCGAGGAGGCTTTGGGCAAGCTCAAAGAGGCTCACAAGTCACAGGATATCGCGGCTATCGACTCGTCGATTGAGGCTTTGAACGCTGCATGGCAGGCTGCATCACAGGATATCTATGCACAGCAGCAGGCACAGCAGGCACAGGGTCAGCCCACCGACGGTGCGCAGGGTGGTGCACAGCAGGCGCAGCCCGAGGACGTAGAGTTCGAGGAGGTGAAGTAGTGACGCACACAAAGGCGTAGTGCGTTGGCGGTAGTTGCCGTTAGCGACTAAATATTTAGGGTTTTGTGGACTGCTGATTGCGGTCCACAAAACTTTTATGGTGCTGCGTGATAGTGTAGAGCGCCTCATTGTGACTGTTTGGTGGGTTGATTTTCGGAAAAAGGCTTTCGGCTTTACACCTTTTTTTGTATCTTTACCGCGTTATTTTATAAAATAGATGGAGGTATAGTATGAAATGTGCAATCATAGGTTACGGAAAGATGGGGCACGAGATTGAACGTATCCTCGTGGAGCGTGGCCATAGCGTAAATCTTGTAATAGATGAACATAATACGGAAGAGCTTACGGCAGAGGCTGTTGGAGGTGTCGATGTGTGCTTCGAGTTCACTACGCCCTCGACGGCTGCCGAGAACGTAAGGCGCGTGTTGGATGCCGGAGGTAGGGTTGTGTGCGGCACTACGGGCTGGTTGGATAGTCTTGCCGATATGCAGCAGCTTGCCACCTTGAAGGGTGGTGCAATATTCTATGCCTCGAACTTCTCGATAGGTGTGAATATGATGTTTAGGCTCAATAAGCGTCTTGCCGAGTTGATGAATCCCTATGGTGGTTATGAAGTGCACATTGAGGAGACACACCACATCTGGAAGAGGGATGCACCCAGCGGCACGGCTATAACTCTTGCCGAGGGTATTATCCAGAATCTCGACCGCAAGAGCGAGTGGGTATGTGGTGCGGCAGAGCGTGAGAGCCAGCTTGCCATAACCTCTATTCGTGAGGGCATGGTGCCGGGCATACATAGTGTGAGCTACACCTCGGCAGACGACGTTATAGAGTTGCGTCACTCGATTACTAACCGCCGAGCCTTGGCTATGGGTGCTGTTGTTGCAGGAGAGTATCTTGCCGACAAGCGCGGTGTTCACTCTATGGACGACCTTTTGTAGGATGTAAAGCGTAAAATAAAGTTAAAGTTGATAAGATATGAAGATTAAGGAGATATATGGCACAATTCGAGGAGCTGTTACCAACCGCTGGACGCTGATGTCGCTTGTGATGCTCTTGGTTACGCTCTTCTCGGTGTGGTATGGCGTGTGGTGGTCGCTCATCATCTCGTTGCCGCTCATCTACGACTACTACATCTCGCGCCGGATACGTGGCTTTCACCATCGACTCATGGAGCGCTACCGTTGGTGGCGTATAGCATGGGCTGTGTGGTGCGCTATGGTCTTTGCATTGGTTGTGGGTATTCTTGTTCACATGTTGATATTCAGGTGGAACACGCCGTTTCTCCTAACCTTTGGCGTTGTGTTGGCCTATGCCCTGTGGAACGAACTCAAAGTCAATACCAAGACCTATAAGTGGTTGTATGGCTGGGTGCATGCCATACTCTTTGCTACGGTTGTGGCGACGTTGGTACAGCTCTATTGGTTCCAGATGTTTGTAATCCCCACGGGCTCGATGGAGGGTACGCTACTCGCTGGCGACTACATCCTCGTAGATAAGGTGTGCTATGGTCCGCGTGTGCCCATGACACCGCTCTCGTTCCCCTTTGTGCACAACACCATGCCCATGAATCCGGAGAAGGCATCATTCTCTACGGCATGGGAGCGTTCGTATCGCCGTTTGGCAGGTACGGGACAGGTTGAGCGTGGCGATGTTGTGGTGTTCAATTTCCCCGAGGGCGATACTGTGATTATGGAGATGCCCGAGATGGATTACTACCAGCTACTTCATAACTCGTCGAACGAGTACGATGTGTTGCGTCGCGGCAGGGATGTTGAGGAGCGCCGAGAGGATATACTCTCGCGATATACTATTGCCGTACGACCGTTGGATAAAAAGGAGAACTACATCAAGCGCTGTGTGGGTATGCCGGGTGATACGTTGCAGGTCGTTGCAGGCAAGGTTGTTTGCAATGGCGCGATGGAGGGCTTCATCCCGCAACGTCAGTACCACTACCAAAATATCAAGAGTGGCGGCAGGCGCCTCATTACCGATGCCGAGATGGAGGGTATGGATGCCTCGACATGGAGCCTTGCTCACGACTATGCCGGCAGTTGTGCACTCATACCTCACAATCCATTGTCGCGATGGACGCTCGACGACTTCGGTCCCGTGTGGGTTCCCAAGGCGGGCATGACCATAGCCCTCACACCCGAAAATATCGAGATGTACGGACGTTGCATCACCGTATATGAGCATCGCAGTCTGCGTCAGGAGCAGGAGGGTGGCGTTACGGCCTACTATGTCGATGGTCAGAGAGCTACACACTATACATTCCTTATGGACTACTACTTCATGATGGGCGATAACCGTCACGAGTCGCTCGACTCGCGCTTTTGGGGCTTTGTCCCCGAGGACCACATCGTGGGTAAGGCGAAGTATATATGGTTCTCGAAGGATCCGATATCGGGTGATATTCGTTGGGATAGAATGTTTACATCGATAGAGTAGGGCTGTGGCAACAGATAGCTATAAGACAATTGCGCGTGCTGCCGAGACAACCTATCGTCAGTTGAGTAGCAAGTTCTTGGTCTATGCCTATCCCGTAGAGACGGAGGCGGAGATTAAGAGCCATCTGGATGCTCTGCGCAAGCAGTGGTTCGACGCTACGCATCACTGCTATGCTTGGCGTTTAGGCGCCCATGGCGAGTTGTCGCGAGCCAACGACGATGGTGAGCCCTCATCGACGGCGGGAAAGCCCATTTTGGGGCAGCTCCTATCACACGAAGTAACGAATTGCCTTGTAGTTGTAGTGCGCTACTTTGGTGGCACGAAGCTCGGTGTTCCGGGCCTTATAGCTGCATACAAGGAGTCCACAGCGCTGGTACTCGCCGAGTGTGAGATTGTGGAGCGTACGGTGGATGTGGAGTTCGAGGTCAGCTTCTCGTATGTTGTGATGAATGATGTCATGCGCATCGTCAAGGAGATGCAGCCTTGCATTAAGAGTCAGGAGTTCGATAACCTATGTCGTATGCGTCTTGCTATACGCGAGTCCGAGTCGGAACAACTCATTGGACGATTGAGTAAGGTCGAGGGGGCTACGATAGATATTTTGCCGTAGTGTGGGCTGCGAAGTTCGCGGCCCCAAAAACATATTATAGAACATTCCTACAAGCATCAGGGTGTGGATAACAAGATAAAAATCAAGGGCGCGAGGGTTCACAACCTCAAAAACATAGATGTCGAGATTCCGCACAACAAGTTGGTTGTGGTCACGGGATTGTCGGGGTCGGGTAAATCGACCTTGGCATTTGACACTATATTTGCCGAGGGTCAGCGACGCTATGTCGAGAGCCTATCGGCATATGCACGTCAGTTTCTGGGACGTGTTGCGAAGCCCGATGTCGATAGTATCGAGGGTATTGCCCCTGCCATAGCTATCGAGCAGAAGGTGGTGTCGCGCAATCCACGTTCAACGGTGGGAACATCAACAGAGATATATGACTATCTGCGTCTGCTGTTTTGGCGCGTAGGGCACACCTACTCACCTATCACGGGGCGTGAGATACGTTGCTACGAGGTTGATGATGTTGTCGATATTATACTCAACAAGGGTGATGGCGAGCGTGTTGTTATTGCCGCTCCGTTGCTCTTGAAGGGGTCGGAGAGCATTGTAGAACGCATGCTTACGCTCATGGAGGATGGCGTAAATCGTGTAAGCTATCGTGGTGATATTATGCTTGTCGAGGAGTTTATGCCTCATGTCGATAAGGTTGCGGAGCTCTCGGAGGTGATGATTATTGTGGACCGTCTGCGTGTCAGCCACGAGCAAGATACAATATCGCGTATCAACGACTCTGTTGCACGTGCCATGGGCTATGGTGCCGGCACGTTACACCTCTTGGGTGAGGGTGTCGAGACCTTCTCGTCGCGTTTCGAGGAGGAGGGCATATCCTACGAACGTCCTACCGAGCACCTCTTCTCGTTCAACAATCCTATTGGCGCATGTCCAACGTGTGGCGGCTATGGCAAGATTGTGGGTATCGACGAGGATTTGGTTATTCCGGATAAGTCGAAGAGCATCTACGATGGCGCTGTGGCGTGCTGGAATGGAGCAACTATGGGCCTTTGGCGCAAAGAGCTTATCATGGCAGCCTCGAAGTGCGACTTCCCGATACATACCCCCTATCATGCGTTGAGCGACGAAGAGCGACGTATGCTGTGGCAGGGAACGGAGTATTTTCATGGTATCGACGACTTCTTCCGCCATGTCGATAGCCAGCGACATAAGGTACAATACCGAGTGCTCAAAGCGCGATATACGGGTAAGACGCTCTGCCCCGATTGTCAGGGTGCGCGTCTGCGTAGGGAGGCGTTGTACGTGAAGGTCGGAGGAAAGAGCATAGCGGAGTTGGTGAGGATGACCATAGGTGAGTTGGTTAGGTTCTTCGACGCGTTGCAGCTCGATGAGCACGATGCAAAGACTGCCGAGCGAGTGCTTATCGAGATACGTAATCGTCTTGGATATCTCATGGATGTGGGTCTTCACTACCTCACACTCGATAGATTGAGCTCAACGCTCTCGGGTGGCGAGTCGCAACGCATCAACCTCTCTACGTCGTTGGGTAGCAACCTTGTAGGCTCGATGTATATCCTCGATGAGCCGAGCATTGGACTTCATCCGCGCGATACACATCGTTTGGTGGGCGTCATGAAGCAGTTGCGCGATCTGGATAATACGGTTATCGTCGTCGAACACGAAGAGGAGGTTATTCGCTCTGCCGACTGGATTGTAGATATGGGCCCTGCGGCAGGTATTGGCGGTGGCGAGGTTGTCTATAACGGCAGTGCGGAGAGTATTGTCACGGCGCAGAACTCGCTCACGGCAGACTACCTAACAAGACGTCGCAGCATTGCTATACCCCAGCGTAGGCGTGCTGCTGCGGGCTACATCAATATCCACGGGGCAAGACACAACAATCTAAAAAATATCGATGTCAAGATTCCCCTTGGCGTCTTTACCTGTATTACGGGTGTTTCGGGCTCGGGCAAGTCGTCGTTGGCGGATGATATTCTCTATCCGGCACTCAAACGTCGCCTCGGCGAGACGGAGAGCATCCCCGGCGACCACGATACGATGGATGGCGACATTGCTCTGTTGCAGGGTGTCGAGATGGTTACGCAGTCGCCCATTGGCAGGTCTGCACGCTCCAATCCCGTGACCTACATCAAGGCGTATGACGAGATACGCTATCTCTTTGCCGACCAGCCACGTAGCAAGTACGAGGGTGTGGGTCCCATAGCCTTCTCGTTCAATCAGCCGGGAGGCCGTTGCGAGGAGTGCGAGGGTGAGGGGCGCATAAAGGTGAGCATGCAGTTTATGGCAGATGTCGAGCTTACGTGCGAGGCGTGTGGTGGCAAGCGTTTTATGCCCGAGATATTAGATATAAAGTATCGTGAACACTCGATATACGACGTCTTGGAGATGTCGGTGGACGAGGCTATCGACTTCTTTGCCGAGGATAAAAAGTGTAGCCGTTGTCAGCGCATTGTTGAGCGCCTTATGCCGTTGCAGCAGGTGGGCTTGGGCTACGTTAAACTCGGTCAGTCGTCATCTACGCTGTCGGGCGGTGAGTTGCAACGTCTGAAATTGGCGTCGTTTCTCTTCAAGGAGCGTAGTGTGCGACGTCTGATGTTTATCTTCGATGAGCCAACCACGGGTCTTCACTTCCACGACATAGAGCGACTGCTACGTGCGTTCGATGCACTTATCGAGCGCGGACATACGGTCGTGGTGGTGGAGCATAATATGGATGTTATAAAGTGCGCCGACTGGATTATCGATCTTGGTCCCGATGCCGGTAGCGAGGGCGGCGATATTGTTGTTGAGGGTACACCCGAGGAGGTGGCTCGGTGTGAGAGGAGCTTCACGGGTCAATTCTTAAAACGTTGTTATGAAGGAGTTTGAAACATATATACTACCTAATGGCATACGTGGTATTCATCGTCAGGTGCGCAGTGGGGTTACACACTGTGCATTGGTCGTAAATGCCGGTAGTCGCGATGAGCGCCGGGGCGAGTATGGCATTGCTCACTTCACCGAACACGCCCTGTTCAAGGGCACGGAGCGTCGTAGGGCATATCAGGTGAATTGCCGTTTGGAGAATCTCGGCGGCGAGCTTAATGCCTACACAACCAAGGAGGATACGACGTTGCATGCTACGACGTTGCGTCACGACTTTTCGCGTGCTGTCGAGCTACTGTCCGATGTGATGTTTTGCTCAACCTTTCCGGAGCATGAGCTGCGCAAGGAGCGCGAGGTCATTGCCGACGAAATAAATACCTATAAGGATTCGCCATCGGAGCGTATCTACGACGACTTCGAAGACCTGATATTTCGTAATTCGGAACTTGGTCACAACATTCTTGGCTCGAAGGCGTCGATTTCGCGCTTTACGTCTGCTGATCTTCATCGCTTTGTCGAGCGCACCTATACTACCGACCAGATGGTCTTTTCGTCTATCGGAAACTTCTCCGCAGCCACGGCTCGCAGTGTTGCCGAGCGATACCTCGCGAAGCATGCTGCAACGACGAGGGAGTATGAGCGACAGCGTGTAGCGGCATACGAGCCCTTCGACCTGCGTTTGGCACGACATACACATCAAGCACATGGCATAATTGGCACACGTGGTTACGGTATAACGTGTGATAAGCGCCTGCCGTTGGCACTGCTCATCAATATTCTCGGAGGTCCCTCGGCAAATTCGCTTCTGAACCTACTTTTGCGCGAGCGCTACGCCTTGTCCTATAATGTTGAGGCGAGCTATACGCCCTACTCCGATAGTGGCATCGTTGGCATCTACTTCTCGTCGGACCATGACCATGCCTCACAGTGTATCGAACTTATCGAGGGAGAGGTTGCGCGTCTTGGGCGCGAGCCCATTACGCCGCGTCGTTTGAGCATTGCCAAGCGTCAGTTTGTTGCGCAGATGGCAATATCTATGGAGTCGAACGAGGGTTATATGTTGGGAGCAGGCAAGAGCTATCTTATCTATCGCGACATCGATACGTTGGAGGAGGCATACCGCAAGGTTATGGCAATTACGTCGGAGCAGTTGTTGGAGGTTGCCAACGAGTGCCTCGGTAGCCTTTCGCGTCTGATATATCGATAGTCGTGGTGCATTTTTTTTAGGATTAAAATATAGCTATTCACTATGGATGCTTTGGAGCAATATATCTTGGATAATACCAAGCCCGAGGAGGAGCTTATGCACCGCCTCGAACGTGAGACATATCTGCGAGTCATCAATCCGCGTATGATTTCGGGACATCTTCAAGGCAAGCTCTTGGAGATGATAGTACGCATGATACGTCCCAGGCGTGTTCTCGAAATAGGCACATTTACGGGCTACTCGGCGTTGAGTATTGCTCGTGGTTTGGACGATGATGCGAGGCTCGATACCATCGAGGTGGATGACGAGTTGGAGGAGATTGCTGCCCGCTTTTTCGAGGCTTCGAGCTATGGCGGACGTATCCGTCAGCACATTGGCTCGGCATTGGATGTTGTGCCCACGCTGGGCGAGTGCTACGATATGGTCTTTATGGATGGTGATAAGAGGGAGTATCCGGCCTACTATCGCATGCTTATGGAGGGTGGTTATCTTCGTCGTGGCTCCTTCATTCTTGCCGACAATATATTGTGGTATGGCAAGGTGGCACAGCCTATTGCTCATAATGACCGACATACCGAGGCGATAGTCGAGTTTAACCGCATGGTACGCGATGATGAGCGTGTCGATAACGTTATTCTACCCATTCGCGACGGAATAAATCTTATCCGCGTTAAGTAGGCTTATTATACGTAAGATATTAGACGTAGCTCTTATCCAAGAGCTACGTCTAATATCATCATCAGAACGAATCCGATTGCAAACGTAATCGTACCCGTATCGGAGTGTTTGCCTTGCTGTGTCTCGGGTATCAGCTCCTCGACCACGACATATAGCATTGCTCCTGCCGAGAAGGCGAGAAGGTAGGGTAGCATGGGCGATATGTGCTCAAACAGCAGAATCATGATTCCGGCAGATATGGGCTCTACAATACCCGACAGGCTGCCATAGAGCCACGAGCGCTTGCGTGTCATGCCGTCGGCACGTAGCGGAAGAGATATTATCGCTCCCTCGGGAACATTCTGTATCGCCATACCCATAGCCAGTGCAAGTGCAGCTGCCATGGATATGCCACTATCGCCATTTAGCGCACCTGCAACAACGGCACCTACCGCCATGCCTTCGGGTATGTTGTGCAGCGTTACGGCCATCATCAACATCTGGCGCTTGCCCAACGACGAGTGTCGTCCCTCGGGGGTGTCGGATGTGGGGTGGAGGTGCGGAACAAGGCTGTCTAATGCCAACAGAAAGAGCATGCCAAGTATTATACCCACTGCTGCCGGCATCCAACTCATCCTGCCAAGATCATCAGATAGCTCCATTGCAGGCATTATAAGTGACCACACCGAAGCAGCAACCATCACGCCCGCAGCAAATCCGAGTAGAGCCTTTTGTAGGCGTGCCGATACGCTATGGCGTGTGAAGAGCACTGACGATGCACCCAATATTGTCCCCAGGAACGGAAGAGTAAGTATAGCTAATATCTCCATGAGTAAAATTGTGGCGTTAGCAATAAAAAAGCAAAAATTAGCCCAACCTTATGCAGATTGGGCTAACAACTTATCCATTAGTAGTTTTCTGCCTTAATCTGGAAGTAGGCCTGGGGGTGAGCGCATACAGGACACATCTCCGGAGCCTTCTTGCCGATGCGGATATGACCGCAGTTCGAGCACTGCCAGATGACATCACCGTCGCGCGAGAATACCAAACCGCCCTCGACGTTTGCAAGAAGCTTCAAGTAGCGCTCCTCGTGCTCCTTCTCAATCTTGCCAACCTCGTCGAAGAGGAATGCGATGTGGTCGAAGCCCTCCTCGCGAGCATCCTTTGCCATCTTGGCATACATGTCGGTCCACTCGTAGTTCTCGCCCTCGGCAGCAGACTTCAAGTTCTCGGCTGTCGAGCCAATGCCACCCAGAAGCTTAAACCAAATCTCGGCATGCTCCTTCTCGTTAGCTGCTGTCTCCTCAAAAATCTTTGCAATCTGAACATATCCATCCTTCTTTGCCTTCGATGCAAAGTACGTGTACTTGTTACGAGCCTGTGACTCACCGGCGTATGCCTCCCACAAGTTCTTCTCAGTTTTGGTTCCTTTTAACTCTTTCATAGCTTTTTTTGTTTTATAGGGTTATTAACTGTTTTTCTCTGTTTCTCTGTTGCAAAGTTAAAAACAATTTTGTTATTTGCAACATAAAAACGATTATATATTTCTATGTTTGTATAAGTGTGTGTTATAGCAAATCGAAACGATATAATAATCACCAATATATAAAAGTGGCGCCTGTTGTCAAAAATTTTGCTTTTCACGCTCTTTTGCATCATAATTGCGTAACGATGCCTAAAACCTTAAAACGAGTCGTTATGCAAACGAGTACAAAAAACACTTTCAGGTTGAGCGTTATGACGCTTGCCATAATGAACATCACCGCCGTTGTGAGCCTTCGTGGTTTGGCAACCGAGGCGGTATATGGTCCGGCATCGGCTTTTTACTACCTCTTTGCCGCTATCGTATTTCTTATTCCTACGGCTATGGTGGCAGCCGAGCTTGCTGCAATGTTCTCATCGAAGCAGGGTGGTGTCTTTCGTTGGGTAGGTGAGGCTTTTGGTGCCCGCGCAGGCTTTGTGGCTATATGGTTGCAGTGGATACAATCTACAATTTGGTATCCTACGGTACTTACGTTCGGTGCTGTGAGTATCGCTTTCATGGGTGTAAACCCCACGGCTGATGCGGCGCTCGCCTCGAATCGCCTATTTACACTATGTATAGTGTTACTTATCTATTGGACTGCTACGTTCATATCGCTGCGTGGCATAGGTTGGGTAGGTAAGGTCAGTAAGTGGGGTGGTATCATCGGTACTATTATCCCCGCAGCACTACTCATCATCCTGGGCCTTTGCTACCTGTTGTCGGGGGGACACAACAATATGGATATGAATCAGAGCTTCTTCCCCGATCTCTCGAACTTCAATAACCTGGTTCTTGCAAGCAGCATCTTCCTCTTTTATGCCGGTATGGAGATGATGGGTATTCACGTTATGGAGGTCGATAATCCAAAGCGTAACTATCCGCGTGCCATCATCATTGGCTCGCTTGTTACGGTGGCTATATTCGTCCTTGGCACATTCTCGTTGGGCTTTATCATTCCGGCAAAGGATATAAGTCTCACGCAGTCGCTACTCATAGGTTTCGATAACTACTTCCACTACTTCCATATGTCGTGGGCGGGACCTATCATTGCTGTGGCGTTGGTGTTTGGTGTGTTGGCAGGTGTGCTTACGTGGGTTGCAGGACCCTCGAAGGGTATATTTGCTGTGGGACGTGCCGGCTATCTGCCCCCATTCTTCCAGCGTGCCAATAAGCGTGGTGTTCAGCGTAATATTCTGCTTGTGCAGGGTGTTATTGTAACCATATTGAGCCTTCTGTTTGTGGTCATGCCCTCGGTGCAATCCTTCTATCAGATTATGTCGCAGCTCACCGTACTGCTATACCTTATTATGTATATGCTGATGTTTGCTGCTGCCATCACCCTGCGCTACAAGCTTCCGAAGATGGAGCGCCCCTTCCGCCTTGGTAAGGGTAATTGGCTGATGTGGCTGCTTGCTGGCATGGGCTTCTGTGGAGCGTTGCTCGCCTTTGTGTTGAGCTTCATCCCGCCGTCGCAGATTGCCGTTGGTAGCACCACCGTGTGGTTTGCGGTACTTATCATCGGAGCGTTGATAGTTGTTGTTGCGCCCATGGTAATATACGCTCGTCGCAAACCCTCGTGGCGCATGCCCGATAGTGAGTTCGAACCCTTCGAGAACGAACGCAAGTAGCGGTGCGAAAAGACATATAAGCGAATTATCTTCATTCGGTATATAAAAATAAGAACATCTTTCCGAGCTAAACGAGCGAGTGCTGAAAATCTCTCCCCCCCCCGCCTTCAATGTGGAAGATTGCCACGACTTGTAGTAAGACTCGCAATGATGCCGACGTCCAACGCAGATAATTTCGCTATACAATATTAGAGCCTGCTCAACGTAGAAGTTGAGCAGGCTCTGCACTATATCGTGTATCGATTTAGAATATCTCCTTGCGAATAATGGTCTGTTCGCGATCGGGACCTACCGAAACCACTGCAACCTCGGTCTTGGTAAGCTCCTCCAACTTGGCTATGTAGAGTTTCGCATTCTGTGGCAGCTCGTCGTAAGACTTTATTGCCGTAATATCCTCGCTCCAGCCATCCATCTCGATATACTCTGCCTCTACGCGAGCAAGGTCAGCTATGGTCGAGGGCACGTAGTCTATCGCCTTGCCATCGAGTTTGTAGCCTGTGCAGATGCGAATCTTATCTACGCCCGTGAGCACATCGAAGAGCATCAGGGCAAGGTAGTTCAGACCACTTATGCGGCGCACGTGGTTCAACACCACCGTATCCAGCCAACCTACACGGCGTGGGCGTCCTGTTACAGTGCCATACTCATGACCTCGCTCGCGGATGTAGTCGGCGCGCTCGTCAAAGAGTTCGGTGGGGAAGGGACCCTCGCCTACACGTGTGGTGTATGCCTTTGCTACGCCCATAACGTTGTTGATGTAGCGAGGTGCAATACCCGTATTTACGGGTACACTCGCTGCTGTGGGGCTCGACGACGTCACAAAGGGGTAGGTACCGTGGTCTATGCAGAGCATCACGCCCTGTGCACCCTCGAACAGCACCTTCTTACCTTCCTCAATCAGACGGTTGAGTAGTACCGAGGTGTCGCAAATCATAGGGCGCAACGTCTCGCCTAACGCCAAATATTGGTTGTATATCGTGTCGAAGTCGCAGGGCTCCATGCCGAGTGCCTTCAACTCCAAGTTCTTTTGTGCAAGAGCGTCGCGCAATCTCTCGGCGAAGTACTCCTTGTTCAGAAGGTCGCCCATGCGAATACCCACACGGCTGTACTTATCGGTGTATGCCGGACCTATACCCTTCTTGGTGGTGCCAATCTGGCGACCGCCCTTCAATGCCTCGTAGGCTCCGTCGAGCATCGAGTGGTAGGGCATGACGCATGCTGCGCGGTCCGAGATGAATAGTTTGTAATCGGTGATGCCGGCACTATGCAATCTCTCCAACTCCTCGATAAGTGATACGGGGTTGATGACCATGCCATTTGCCATGACATTTATGATGTGGGGGTTGAAGACTCCCGAAGGTATCGACTGCAAGGCAAACTTCTTGCCGCCAAAAACGATGGTGTGCCCGGCGTTGTTACCGCCCTGATGGCGCACAACAACATCGGCACCTCCTGCATAGAAGTCCGTGATTTTACCCTTGCCCTCGTCACCCCATTGGGCACCTACAACAACCAGTGTCTTGCTCATAGTAGTTCTTTTTTTTAGCCACAATACCTCATGGCATAGTTTTACGCCTACAAAAGTAGTGAATTTTGTGATACGTGGACCCTCTTGTGCCTCTAATTTTTCAACAGATTATGAAAAATTGGCTATCTTTTTGCGCGGTTTATGACATGCTCCATGATAATCACCGTCACAACGCCCATTGCAAAGCCGTTGCCCAGCAGCGGTTGCATTACTGCGGGAGCTATGCCTGCGGGCATCATCTGGAAGAGCATAGCAACCATCAGTGGCAGTCCCAACGTCAGGGCGTCGGCAAATGTCTCTGCCGACTTCGACGACTGCAACATCTCGAACGACGCAGCGAGCTGTGTGCCCATAAGGAAGAGTAGAATTACGCCAATAACGGGGTTGGGTATGCTTGTCAGCACCCATACCAAATCGGGCGATAGAGCACATAGGGCGAGCATTACGGTTGCAGGTATCAGTGCGCGTCGCGCTGCACACCCCGTCGATGCTATCACGCCCGGACTCATCGAGTAGTTCACGGGGCCGAGTACGCCCATGGCTCCTGCCACGATGTTCATCGCGCCTGTCACCCTCACACCTCGCTTCATGCGTTTATCCATATTGTCGGAGCCAAGCATCGCGCCGAGTGACTCAATTGAGCCTATGTCGTTTATCAGTAGAGCGACGTAACATATGACAAAGGCGATGATAAGGCTCCAATCTATCGTGACGTCGCTTATCACAAGACTCTCCATCGACGCTGCACTCGCCGTCTTCTCGGGTAGCGCAAACATGGCATAGTAGGCTACGCTGCCTACTATCAGCGCAATGGGTATCACAAGGCTCTTGGCTACGCCACGCAGCTTGCGGTTGAGGACAACCATGCCTACAACACCCACAATGGCGAATATCAAGCCGAAGATGTTCTGGTCGTGTGTCGCATGGGGCGCAAACACAAGTTTGTTGGCTATCGTGGGTGTTAGAGTGAAGGCAATGAGCATGAGTATTACCACGATGATGCGCGGGGTAAATAGTCGCTGAACATAGCGCATCATGCCACCAATGGTCATCAGCGATATGAGCACACCGCCTATGGCAATCGAGGAGTATATAGCATTGCTCTCTGCACCTTTTGCCGAAAGTACACCTACGAGGAGCACAGCAGCGGGTCCCACTACCAAGGGCAGACGGTGTCCCCATATAATCTGCACAAGCCCCGCTATGCCCATCACGGCGAACATCTTCTGTGCGTAGAATAGCTTGTCGGCAGGCGTGCCCTCTGCCACAAATACGCTCGTTACGACTACGGCTACGGCGAGAACAAACCACTGTACCGAGTAAAGTATTAGCTGTGATGCGGGAAGGCGG
Source organism: Alistipes sp. (assembly GCA_017403125.1). Lineage (GTDB taxonomy): Bacteria > Bacteroidota > Bacteroidia > Bacteroidales > Rikenellaceae > Alistipes. The sequence continues at coordinate 61,161 of JAFQOR010000027.1, forward strand.
TCTTCTACATTATATTTAAGTTTCATGTTGGCGTTGTCTTTTGTTTGATGTTTAGTACTCTACTTTATCGGTTTTGTCCTCCCACTTGCGAAATGCCTCCATCGCCTCGTCGCGCATGAAGTGCTCGCAGTGTATCGAACGACGGTCGTAGTCCAAACGCAGTTGGTCGTATATGAACGAGTCGTCGAAGTCTATGGCGGCAGCATCACGCTTGGTATTGGCGTAACATATACGTTGTATGCCCGCCCAATATAGTGCACTCAAACACATGGGGCAGGGCTCGCACGAACTATATACGGTGCATCCCGAGAGGTCGAAGTTTTGCAACTCTCGGCATGCGTTACGTATCGCCATCACCTCGGCATGTGCCGTGGGGTCGTTGTTCGGAACCACTCGGTTTGCGCCCTTTGCCACAACCTTGCCGTCGCGTACTATTACTGCGCCAAACGGACCTCCACCCTCGTCAATATTTTCGATGGATAGCTCTATCGCCATTCTCATAAACTCCCTATCTTCTGCCGAGAAGTTTGTTGTTTCGGGCAGTCCGTTCTGCCTATCCGTGATATTTTCTTGCATGCTGTTATCTATTTATTTGCCACGCAGAGCAAAATTCGAGCAAATATACAAAAAAATATGTAATTATCTCAATCCCTATTTTTGCTTTGCTTGGTGGCGCTTCGCCTGGCGGTGTGTGGTTCGGGGGTGGTTTTCTCCCTTTCGCTACTCTTTTGCTGTCCTCCCGCTACTCTTTTGCTGTCCTCCCGCTACTCTTTGCCCACACTTGTATGCGGGTATTAAAAATAATACCCGCACACGGAGAGAGAAACGGGTGTTTGGATGGTGTGGTGCCGGCTGGCTTTGTTTGCCGGTGGGCTTTACCCTTGATGGCGCTGCGCTTGTTGGTTTCTCCGCCCTTTCACTTTCCTTCCCTTTGCTACTCTTTTGCGTCCGATACAACAAAAAAGCAGCACCCCTTTGGGATGCTGCTTTGGAATTATCGTTGTAAACGATTAGAAGGTCTCCGAACCACTCTCAAATGTCTTGCCGGTGAAGTCAAGGGCTGAATTTACG
>JAFQOR010000028.1 GCA_017403125.1 Alistipes sp.
CCCGACCGTTTGGAGCGTAAGAAGTACAATCCTTACTTGAAGCGAGTAACTTTACACCGTGAGATTAAGTAATTTTAACAAGAAGGTAAAGTATGGCAAAGAAAGTAGTTGCAACCCTTAAAACGGGTACAGCAAAGAAGTACACAAAGTGTATCAAGATGGTGAAGTCGGAGAAGACCGGTGCTTACGTATTCCAGACACAGAACATCTTGGAGGACGAGGAGATTAAGAACTTCTTCGCACAGAAATAGTTTGCATTAGTTCACTGCGAACTAATACAAAAGGCAACCCGAGGGTTGCCTTTTGTGTTTTTAGGCGTGTGGGTAGGAAAAGTAGGGGAAGTAGAAAAGTTAAAGAAATTAGGGAGGTTAGGGAGAGTGATTCTATTATAGCACTCCCTAATCTCCCTAATCTCCCTCATCTCCCCTACTTTTCCTCAACTCACTCTCCCGCACCACAAAACAAGCAGCTCGGACGGAGCGCCTCCCCCATCCGAGCTGCAAGCAACCCTGCGACCGAAACCTCGCCGCTATTCGGCAGAGTGAACGAAGTGCTCCAACGACTTCATGATATTACGCGAGTGAAGCACCATGGTCTTTGTCTCGGTAAGAATATTGAAGAAGAGCATGTTCGCCGACGATGAGCCACCCGTATCGCGCAGACGACGTAGCTGATTCTGCATAACCTCGTCGATAAAGTCGAAGAGTTCGTCGCGCTTGTTCATAACACTCTCCATATTTTCGAATGAGCGCGAGCGCAACATATCGTTAATCATCGAGAATATCTCCTCTACCCTATCGTTTATCTGTTTCAGGTCATAGACCTGCTCCTTGCTCAATCCCGTATGGTTATTGTCGATATGCTTAAAGCAGGGACGCGTGATGTGCAACAGCGCCTTGCTTGTCTCCGAGATGTAATCGACAACCTGAACATAGAAGTGTCCGGTGCTCACATCGCTATCTTCGAGGTTACGCAACATCGGCATGATGTCATACTTCTGCTTGCGCGTAGCATGAAAGAAGTCCTCCGACTCCTTGACCATATCTTTAAGCACCTTGCGATTCTCCTTGAACACCGCCACAATAGTACGGTCGTAGATATGCGTTACGCGCTCCATCGACGCACACACCTGCTCGGTATAGTCGATGAGCGTTTCCTCGGGACTACGCTTCAAGTCGTCACCTGATACCGATGCCGGCACATCCTCCTCCTCGTCGGCAGGTGTTTTTGACTTGATATTACTCTTTATAATAAGGTATCCACAAATTATCGTCACACCGACAATTGCAACAGGACCTCCATAGATGAGTATCAACGTCACCACCAGCGCAATGAGGAATCCACCAAGAGCCGTTACGAACCATCCCGTGATAACGGTCATAACACCCGTGATACGATATACGGCACTCTCACGACCCCACGCACGGTCGGCAAGCGACGAACCCATGCTGACCATGAACACCACATAGGTCGTTGATAACGGAAGTTTTAGCTGCGTACCTATCGAGATAAGGATAGCTGCCGCTGTAAGATTCACCGTGGCGCGTATAAGGTCGTAGTTTGCATCGCCACGCTCCTCCTCGGGGAGCTGCTCGAAACGATGTGCGATACCTTCGCGCACCCTATTTGGGGTGAATCGGGCGAGCGTATTATTGAAGCTGCGCACGCCACGTACTATGCCGCGCGAAGCGTTGGTAGCCTCTGCCGAGAGGGGTGCCGTCTCGTTCTGCGACGATAGCTTACGCTCGGTCTCGATAACGCGCATAGCCTTCTTCGACATAAAGAGCGTTACGACCATCACCAAACCCGCAGCCATCATTATCCAGAAGTTTGCCTGCGTGGGCTCCGACAGACCCTCCATCGATTCCAGAGGGGCATCGGCAGCATGCGCCAATACATATGAGTCGTAGCCTGCGTAGGGCACACCAATAAAGTTTACAAGGTCGTTACCGGCAAATGCCAATGCCAAGGCGAAGGTGCCGGCAAGAATCGACGCACGCAAGATATTTACGTTCAGACGCTGCAATATCCACAACAGCACGGAGCTCGCCGCCCATAGGATAAGCAGAGCCATCAACGTATTCTCGTTTACGAAATCCTTAATACTGTCCGGTATTATATTCGTGCTCTTCAAGCCCTTGAACACCGTAAAGTAGATGATACCCGCCAACGTAACGCCACACCACATAGCACCGAAACGGCGGAAAATCTTGTGGTAACGGAAGGTGAATATGAGTCGCGATACATACATCAAAAGGTGTCCCGTGATGAATGCCAAAGCCACCGACACCAAGATACCTGACACGATAGCGAGTGCATTGCCCGAATTTATAAAGCTGCTCAAACCGGCATCCGTCGTGCCGCCCCAGATGTTGTAGAGCGCGACAGCCATGGCGGAGCCCAACAATCCGAATACCAACGATACGGTAGTAGATGTGGGTAATCCCAACGAGTTATATATGTCGAGGAGGATGATGTTAGACAACATCATGCCGAGGAAGAGCACCATGATTTCGTTATAGGAGAACATCTCGGGATGGAACACACCACTTCGCGCCACGTCCATCATACCACTCGACGTCATAACACCCACGATAACACCTATACCCGCTGTGGTAAGGATGACTCGCTTCGAGGCCACCTTCGAGCCGAATGCCGAATTAAGAAAGTTCACCGCATCATTCGACACACCTACAACAATACCGATAACTGCCAACAGGGCAAGAGTGATAACTATAAACAGATCCATAAGTAAATAATTTTCGCGTGTAACTTGCTCTGACCCAAAATAAAAAATAGCTCACCACGGAGTATTGGTCCGCAGCAAGCCAAAGCCACTATAAGTCTATTGCGCTACACACATAATTATAACAGTTGGTGCAAATATACAAAATTCATGTTACATTTTTGTTACATAATTGTTACAGCTTTAATAATTTTGTAACATTCCATTACTCAATATCGCACCATATATCAGCAAATAAAAGTGTTACGCACGAAAAAAAAGAGATAAAAGGTTGCAATATTACTAAATTTACGTTAAATTTGTAGATGTCATCACGTGGTCATAATGAAAACCACCTTTGCTACAAGCATAAAACGACAAAAACAGAGTTTTAAGAGATGAACAAATACCACATTCTCGTAGTCGATGACGAGGAGTCGTTGTGCGAGATACTAAAATTCAACCTTACGCGCGAGGGTTACGACGTCACGACAGCCAATAGTGCCGAGGAGGCATTAACGCTCGACGTAGGCAAGTTCGACCTCGCGATATTGGATGTTATGATGGGAGAGGTTAGCGGCTTCTCTCTTGCCAAGATTCTGCGCAAACGTAGCGAGACGAGCAACATGCCGATAATCTTCTGCACCGCACGCGATGCCGAGGAGGATAAAGTTCGAGGCTTGGACCTTGGCGCCGACGACTACATTGCCAAACCCTTCTCCGTGGCCGAGGTCATGGCGCGCGTGCGCTCGGTCTTGCGTCGCACACAGCGCAACCTCGATGCCGAGCCACAGACCGATGACGAGAACATAATAAGCTACGAGGGGCTTGTCATCAACAATCTGAACAAGAGCTGCCGCATCGATGGCGAGGAGATACAACTCACGCGCAAGGAGTTCGACATACTGTTACTGCTGCTCACAAACCGCGGAACGATACTCTCGCGCGAACAGATTATGAAACGCGTGTGGCGAGAGGAGGTCATTGTCTTGGACCGCACCATCGATGTGAACATCACGCGCATGCGCAAGAAATTGAAGCAATATGGCAACCACATTATAACACGTACGGGATATGGCTATGGATTCGAAGAATAGAGGTTTGACCTATCGCGGAGGTATGTACCTACTTCTGGCGCTACTCATTTTGCTCCTTGCGGGCGGCCTTATCGGCTATCGCTACTCGCTGTTGAGCCACATATCTTCTGCGAACAGCATCGACGAGGGCATCTTCTACGCCATCATTGGTGTTGCCGCCCTTGCATCGATTATCGCGCTACTGCTTGCCATGCGCATCAACCGCAACATACGCAACCTGAAACGTGTTGCCGAGGCCATGGAGCGAGGTGCCGACATTGAGTCGATACCCGACTTTGCACACGACGAGATTGGCGATATTTCGCGCCACATTATAGATCTGTATAAGCGTCTGCAACAGGCATCGAGCGACGTCGAGCGCGAGCATGACAAGGCGATGCACGAGCATCAGGAGAAGCTGCGCATCAAGCGACAGCTTACGAACAACATCAACCACGAGTTGAAGACTCCCGTAGCAGCCATTCAGGGCTACCTCGAAACCATCACTACAAACAAAGACCTCACCGACGATGAGCGCAACTCGTTTATCAGCAAGTGTTACGCCAACAGCCAACGCCTGACACAACTATTGCAGGACGTATCTACGATTACTCGATTGGAGGATGGCAGCAGTCGCATCGAGTGCGAGAATACCGACCTGTGCGCCATTATCGAGGAGATACGCTCCGATGTTGCTCTGTTGCCCGAGGAGGCACGCATGCGCCTTAATATCAATCTGCCGAAGCCGATGATGGTGTGCGCCAACCCCACGCTGCTGATGTCCATATTCAAGAATCTCACGGACAATGCCCTCGCCTACTCCGGCGGACGCGACATCTATATCAACGCCACGGTCAATAACGGCATGTATCACATAACGTTCGCCGACAACGGTATAGGCATCGACGAGGAGCACTTGTCCCACATCTTCGAGCGTTTCTACCGCATAGATAAGGGGCGTTCGCGCAAACTTGGCGGCACGGGTTTAGGACTCTCGATAGTTAAGAACGCCATACTCTTCCACGGTGGCGACATCTCGGTGAAGAATCGCACCTCGGGAGGCTTGGAGTTTATGATGACACTCCCCATTGCCAAGCAGGCATAAACGCTGCGGCGGCAAAGATAAAAACCACATTTATAGGACATCACTCAAAAAAAACAAAAGTATCAAAGCATTATGAAGAATCTTATAATTGGCGTTGGAGAGGCTTTATGGGACTGCTTCTGCGACATGAATGATGTAATCTCTGCCGAGAAACTTGGTGGTGCGCCTGCTAATTTCGTCTTCCACGCAACCCAATTGAACATGAACGCAGTAGTCGTAAGTGCAGTTGGCAACGACGAAAAGGGACGAAAACTTATAAACGAGCTTGAAGCTCGTGGGATTAAGTTGCTCATAAAGGTTCAGAACGACTACCCAACCGGCATGGTAAAGGCGCGTTCTATGGCTAATGGCGATGTCGAGTATGATATTATCGCAAAGGTTGCTTACGACCACATACCCTTTACGCCGGAGCTCGAAACCCTTGTGCCCGAAATTGGAGCTGTATGCTTCGGAACTTTGGCACAAAGGGAGAATGGGGAGAGCGCAGCGACAATCAGAAGATTGCTTGGGATGCTCGACGACGACGTATTAAAGGTATATGACATCAATATGAGACCGACATGCGACGTTGGCGAGGCAGACGACATCTTCAGGGCCAACCTTGAATTAGCAAATGTACTGAAAATAAATGAGCCCGAGCTCCATAAACTTGCTGGACTTTATGGAGTGAGTGAGCTTTCTGACGAAGATATATGCAAATTTTTCATAGAAGAGTGCAATCTAAAAATGCTGATTCATACCTTGGGCGAAAAGGGAAGTATAGTATATTATAAAGAGGGTCAGCAAATTCTGAAAAATCATTGCTGTAATCGGATAGACGAACTGCTTTCGCAACTTGGTATTGCCAAAGATGCAAATAGCGACTTCGTAGGTGCCGGGGACTCCTTTACCGCAGCATTCATATCTGCCCTACTTAAAGGCAGGTCTGTAACAGAGGCACATCAGCTCGCCTCAACGCTCGCTACTTATGTTTGCACGAAGCAGGGTGCTATGCCATCAATGGACAAAAGAGTATTATTCTAATGTTAATTACACTAAAATATCAAAGTATCATGACACACAAATAGAATCAGGGAGCTAAAAAGCTCCCTGATTCTATTTTGTAATTATCTGCCTTCGGCATCTAAAACCGGAGTGCCATGCCGAAAGGATGGAGTGAACACTGGAATCTTCCCCATCTCCTATCGTTGTGCAAGATTGCCATGGCTTGCTACATTCAAACCATCTTGGTTTTGGATTACCTCGCGCTTGAAGATTGCCTCGTAGATGCACTCTACGCCCGAAATCTCGATACGCGCCACCTTACCATCCGTGGTGAGGAGCCAATCCGAAGAGGTTATCAAACCCTCGCCAACGACATTACCCGCCTCATCGAGCAGACGATAGTAGGGCGCAAGCTCAACCATAAGCTTACCCAAGAGCAGATGACAGTGTGTAGCCTCCGCTGGCACATCGATGGTTGCACCTACTCCAACAGGCAACGATGTGAAGGGGTTGCCATCGATATGGTACTCCGATGTGGGTACGGGATTTATCTCGAACGAACGCACAGCCAACCAATTTGTCTTCGACGACTCCAACTTGCGCAGGCGCACATAGCGCGCATCAACAGCCTCGCCACGCCACATCACATCATAGACACCCACCATAGGCTCGCCTAATGCCATCCACGTCTCGCCATCCAACGAGTACTCCAAGATAGCATGGTCGAAGTAATCGACATCATCGACCGAGTTGCGACCCTGAATAACATTTACTGCCGAGACGCTGCGCACACACTGCATATCTACTCCCACCCAATGGTCGGTGCGTTGCGCCACACCCGAGTGATAGTAGGTTTCGGGTTCATTGTCGAACATAGCCTTACTCTGTGTTGAGTATATCGAGCGATAGGTACCACAAGCATTGAGTGTCGATGCCAACTCTCCGGTGAGGCTGAAATAGTATGCTGCCGCCATGTCATCCATGACATTCTCGTAGAATGGCTGCAACTTCATCGTACCGCAACAGTGCGCCAGATAGGAGTCCTCGTCTGCCTTGGACATTTTGTTGGCTATGTAGGCATCCCAAAATCCGGCAAACTTATTATATGGTGCGCTATGGTAGTTTATGAGCATCTCCAACGCCTTGCGGCAACGTGTACCCAGCTTTCCGAACTCGTAGAGCCACGGTGCAAGCTCTCCGAGCAACGCCTTATTGTTGCAATTGAGCATTGCATGCGGCACCTCCTCAATCGCCTTGAACTCCTCCATAAGCTTCGCCGCAAGCTCGGGCGTATATTCGTTCATGCGGAAGGTCTCCGTCAGCCACGACTCCAATCTTCGATACCCTGTCTCGGTATCGCACGAGTGTATGGCAAAGAGCTGATATGCCTCCTTAACCTCGGGCGCCACAGCCGAAAAGGCACGATACCAGCTATCCATAGGATTGTACTTCTCGACATTCCATGCATAGTCCGCTACGCTGAACATCGCTAACTTCGACGCCTCGCCATGCTCCATAGGGTTCGTAACAATGCCACGTGCATAATCATCGTCGATATCCGCGCTTAAACCATATACAGGGCCCTGCATGACGATATGACGCGCATAGTCGGTAACGGGGAAGTTCCACCAGAAGAGCGCCGGACGCTGAATACGCGAATTTACCCACTCCATAGTCGATGTCGTCATGTTGCTACAAACAGCATCTCCCGTCCAAAATACGTCGATTGAGGGGTGAAGCGTCTCGCCATAACGCACAAGACTTCCGCGCTCGGTGGGGTTTGCCCATAGGCGTGTATAGTCCGTGGGGCAGACTATGAGCGATGCCACATCACGCTTCGCTGCCACAAACTCCTCGTTCAGGCGATTCAGCAACTCTGTCTGCTTCAATGGGTTTGCACCCTCACCAGAGATGTCGTCGAAGTGTATGGCAAAGGCACGCACGCCAAGCTCATACATACTCTCGAACTTCGACAACAGGTTGTTGTAATCCTCCTCGTTCCACTTTATATCGGCACCCGGATGTATCGCCCACACGAAGTTCACGCGATTGCGACGACACGCCTCAACCAACTCATGAATGTTCTTCGCCTCATCGTCGGGATAGGGCAAACGCCAATTAGGACAGCTGTGATATGGGTCATCCTTGGGACCGTAGATATAGTAGTTCATCTTATACCTGCCATAGAAGTCGATAAGCGATAGACGCGTCTCGTGCGACCACGGCTCACCATAGAAACCCTCGACAACGCCACGGTATTTCAGGTTGGGATAGTCATAGACCGTTACCTCGCGAACCCCTCCATCGTGGGCATCTTCGCTCTCGATTATTTGACGCAGGGTCTGTATGGCGTAGAATACGCCCGTATCATCTGCTGCGGTAATAGTGACACCCGCTTTCGACACCTTTAACATGTAGGTGCCAACAATCTCCTCCATGTCGAGTTTATCGGCTGCGCGCTCCGAGCATACAATATTTATGGGCAGACCACGCTTATCTATTTTCAAAAAGCCGAGCTCCTCGGCATAGCCCTTCGCCTTGCCACGCAGAGCAAAGCCGCGCGTTATATCCACCTCCTCGAACATGCGCTCGACATGCTGGGGTATGGGATTGAGCATTAGTCCATCATGGTCAAGTACCTCTCCCGGGACCTTATCTACGCTCTGCGACTCACCACGCTGCGACTGCAAATCCTGGGCTCCTGCGACAGACACACCAAAGAGTGTCACCGCAATAAAAATAGTAGTTTTAAGTATTCTGTTCATAATTCTTCATGTTGTAGGGACAAAGATATGAAAAATAATGTAAATAAAGAAATAAAAATGGAAAACGCCCACTTATCACAGCAGGCGTTTAACATACTTAAACCATTTATATGGCATATACCTAAACGGCAGGTCGAGCCATGTGGACGTAGAGAGCACCGAACGACGATGCGAAAATGCGTATAGCGAATCTCGCCCGTGGTAGCGACCCATGCCCGAGTTTCCCACGCCTCCAAAGGGCATCTTCTCGTTTGCAATGTGCATTATAACGTCGTTTATGCACGCTCCGCCCGATGACGTGTGGTCGATAACACGCTGTGCCACACGCTTATCGGCAAAGACATAGAGCGCCAAGGGCTTCTCTCGTCTATTTATAAATGCTATCGCCTCATCTATGCTATCTATGCCCATCATCGGTAGAACCGGACCAAAAATCTCCTCACGCATAACGGGGCTATCCTCCGCCACATCGTCCAGTAGCGTAGGCTCGATATAGCGCTCCTGGGCAACCACCCTGCCGCCACAACGCACCCTACCCCCATCCATATAGCTCTTTACACGCTCAAAAGCGCTATCCGACACCATGCGTACGTAGTGTTTGCTTTGGCGCGCATCCTCGCCATGCAGCATACGAAGTGCCTCGATATACGCCTCGATAAAGCGCTCCTTGATGCTATTGTCGATAAGCAGATAGTCTGGCGCTATACATGTTTGCCCGGCATTGAGCGTCTTACCCCATGCCACGCGCTTTGCCGCAATCTTCACATCTGCCGTCTTGTCGATAACTACGGGACTCTTACCTCCAAGCTCCAATACCACGGGCGTCAGGTTCTCCGCCGCTGCACGCATCACAACACGCCCCAAATAGGGTGAGCCGGTGAAGAATATTATATCGTAGCGCTCTTTGAGCAAAGCACTATTTACCTCACGATTTCCCTGCACCACAGCCACATACTCCTCGTCGAAGCACTCCTCGATGAGTTGTTGCAACACCAACGCCACATGTGGCACATAGGGCGAAGGCTTCAACACCGCCGTACACCCCGCAGCAATAGCACCCACCAACGGATTAAGCAGTAGCTGCACGGGATAGTTCCATGGAGCAATGATGAGCGATACGCCAAGTGGCTCGGTGAGGATATAGCTCTTCGAGGGGAAGAGTTTCATCGGCGTCTTACGCTTCGAGGGGGCAGCCCAACGTTTCAGGTGCTTCAAGAAGTTATCTATCTCGCCCAAGACGATGCTTATCTCGGTGAGATATGCCTCCTCGTAGCTCTTATTCAGGTCGGCGTATAGCGCCTGCGTAAGCGCCTTCTCGTATCTAACAATAGCGATGCGCAACCTGCGCAATGCCTCCAAACGATACTCAACATCGAGCGTACGATGCTTCGCAAAGAAGCTGCGCTGCGTAGCTACAATAGACGTTATACGGTCATTTGTGGTGTTTACTATCTCTGCCATAGCGCAAGAAAGATTATGGTAATTAGCGAGGTTAGAGAAGTTAGGGAAGTCGGAGAGTTTAGGGAGGCTAAGGAGATAGTAATGCATAGACTCTCCCTAAACTCCCTAAACTCATCAAGTTCCCTAACCTCCCTATCGTATAATAGTACCGCAGCAGGTCGCCTTTACATCGGGCTGATAGCGGATATAAAGGATGAAATGCAAGACTTGCGAAGTTTGCAAAAGCGCAGCATACTTGTGCGTATGTGAGCATTTTGCAAACGAGCATAACGCAGCAGTTCGCCTTTACGTCTGGTTAATAGCGGATATAAAGGATGAAATGCAAGGCTTGCGAAGTTTGCAAAAGCGCAGCATACTTGTGCGTATGTGAGCATTTTGCAAACAAGCATAACGCCGCAGGTCGCCTTTATATACGCTATTAAATGATGTTAAATGCGATTTCCATCATATTAGTAAACGACGTCTGACGCTCCTCTGCCGTACAAGCGGTGCCATGAACGAGAGAGTCGGAGATGGTGCAGATGCAAAGTGCACTCTTGCCGGCACGTGCTGCGTTCATATAGAGGGCGGTAGCCTCCATCTCAACAGCCATGACACCCATCTTCTGCCACTGTTTCCAGCCATCGGGGTCATCGCCATAGAATACGTCGCTGGCAAGAATGTTACCCACCTTATAGCTTATGCCCAACTCCTCGGCCTTCTGGGCGGCACTGCGTAGCAACTCAAAATCGGCAATAGGAGCAAAGGTGCCGGGGAGGTTGAACTGTGCACCGTAGTTAGAGTCGGTACACGAGCCCATGCCGAACACTACATCGCCCAACTTCAACGATGGGTCGTAGGCACCTGCCGAGCCACAACGTATTATGCGCTGCACGTCGTAGAAGTTGAAGAGCTCGTAGGTGTAGATACCTATCGATGGGATGCCCATGCCATGCCCCTGAACCGAGACACGCTTACCCTTGTATGTACCCGTATATCCGAGCATACCTCGCACGCCGTTATACTGCACGGGGTTCTCCAAGAAGTTCTCCGCCATGAACTTTGCACGCAACGGGTCGCCTGCCATTATTACCTTGTCGGCGATTTCGCCATACTGTGCTCCGATGTGTGGAGTGGGGGTCTTTCCTGCCATAATCTTATAGTCTTTTCGAGTTAATAAATTCAGTTTTCTATCTTACAAAGATATGCAAAATAGTTATGACCTCAAAATTTGACTAACAAAAATTTTACCGCAACACCACGCATTTAAGCGCCATGAAAGGGCTGCGTCCGCCATTATCAAACATAGACAACATCGTCACGTAAAAAAACTCAACATAATTTTGTGGTTTTAGGAAAAAGCACTATCTTCGTAGGGGTGAATTGTACCTATACCAACCGAAACTAAAAATATGACAATATGAACAACCAATTTACTGCCGAGGAGCGTAAGGAGATTATCGCCCTCATGAATCGCGAGATTATACCCGCCATAGGTTGTACCGAGCCCATCGCCGTCGCACTCTGCGTTGCCAAGGCTACCGAGGCACTCGGAGAGCGTCCCGAACATATCGAGGCACGTTTGAGTGCCAACGTCCTGAAAAATGCCATGGGTGTGGGTATTCCCGGCACCGGCATGACAGGTCTGCCGATAGCAATGGCTCTTGGAGCCTTGATTGGTAAGTCGGAGTATGAGCTCGAAGTATTGAAGGACCTGACACCCGATGCTGTTGCAGAGGGTCGTCGCTTTATCGACGAGAAGCGCATATCGGTAACGCTCAAACAAGATATAACCGAGAAGCTATATATCGAGGTAGAGGTTAAGGCGGGCAGCAATAGCGCCGTTGCTATAATCTCGGGCGGACACACACGTTTTGTATGGGTATCGCGCAATGGTGACACACTCTTCAACGAACAGGGTGGTAACAGCAGCGATAATACGCAGGCTACTACACAGCGCGACCCCGAGCTTACGATGCGTCGCGTATGGGATTTCGCCATGACAGCCCCCCTCGACGAGTTGCGATTCATCCTCGATGCTCGCCGTCTGAATATGAACGCTGCCTACGAATCCCTCAAAGGCGACTACGGACACGCCATAGGTAAGCTCTTCCGCTCGGAGTCGGAGCGCAACATCATGGGCGACACCCTACATTGCCAGATTGTCGGCATGACAGCTGCGGCGTGTGATGCCCGTATGGCGGGCGCCATGATTCCCGTTATGAGCAACTCGGGTAGTGGTAATCAGGGTCTTACCTCGACAGTCCCCGTCGTTGTCTATGCCGAGCAGTCAAAGGCGTCGGAGGAGCAGACCATACGCGCACTTATATTGAGCCACCTCACGGTGATATATATCAAGCAGAGCCTTGGACGTCTATCGGCACTTTGTGGCTGTGTAGTTGCAGCTACGGGTTCGAGCTGTGGCATTACCTACCTTATGGGAGGTGGCTACCAGGAGGTTACACGCGCCGTAAAGAATATGATTGCCAACCTTGCAGGTATGATTTGTGACGGTGCCAAGCCCTCATGCTCAATGAAGTGCGCCTCGGGCGTTTCAACAGCTGTGGTATCGGCACTTATGGCCATTCACGAGCGCTGTGTAACATCTGTCGAGGGCATTATCGACGACGATGTAGATCGCTCGATACGCAACCTCACGGACATAGGTCGCGATGCTATGACGCACACCGATGCCATGATTTTGCATATCATGACCAACAAGAGCTAAACTGCCACAACGCAGAGCACAGAATATATGGCGCTCCCATTGTTCGGAGCGCCATACGTTTTTTTGTGGGAACGGGTGTGATTATGCGCAGCTGACGCCGCTTGTATTCCTTTTCGCTACTCTTTTGCTACCCTTTTGCTACCCTTAACTACCCTTTTCCAAGCACCACCGATATAAACAAAAAAAGGATAACTATTTCAAGTTATCCTCTCTGGCGGTGCGTAGGGGACTCGAACCCCTGACCCCGTGCGTGACAGGCACGTATTCTAACCAGCTGAACTAACGCACCAATTTTAAGAACCATCAACCTCAACTATTTGTCTCGATTGCGATGCAAAGGTACTACATTTTTTTGAATGTGCAAATATTTTATCAACTTTTTTCAAGAAAAAATATCACTTTCTGAAAAACGAAAATTGAACGCTGCCATAACTCCTTAATTGCCAAAACTTTTCGTGCGACGAAAAGTCCTGCTCTTTGGAGTGCTCAAAAATCAGAATACCCTCCTCGCGGAGTAGATTGCGCTCGAAAACCAGCTTTACGACCTCCTCGCTCCCCTCCAAGTCGTAGGGGGCATCGGAGAATATAAGGTCAAACTGCTTGGTGCAGCTCTTCAAATAGAGAAAGACATTTGCGTTTACAGCATAGAAGTTCTCGAAGCGGAGCTCTCTGGCTGTCTGGCGAATAAAGTTATGGTGCACGCGATTTATCTCGACGCTTGTCACGCTACGTGCATCGCGCGATGCGAACTCATAGCTTATCGAACCCGTACCGGAGAAGAGATCGAGGACGTCTATCTCCTCAAAATCTACTATATTGACAAGCACATTAAAGAGGTTCTCCTTTGCAAAGTCGGTCGTAGGACGTGCACGCAGGTTGCGTGGAGGGTTTATCATCCTACCTCTATATCTTCCACTTATTATTCGCATGATATATGCTTGAATAGGCGCTTGGCTACGGGGCGAAGACGCTTGACATCCCCGCGCACGTGCGCGCGCGCATTATTAAATATGGCATAGACCTCGTCGATCGAGGCAAGATAGTAGATAATATCGGCATCGCTCTTTGCGGCAACAGCCTCGGCGAGCAGCATCCTGCCACCTGCATAAAGGCGAATGTATAACACATCGTGGGCAAGACGAAGAGTTACACCATCCGACACCGCATCATCCATGAACATCGGCGAACGGTACTCTACCTTACCACCATAGCACGCCTCAATCTCATCATGAAGACTTCGCTCCAAAGCCATAAGCACGACAACACCCTCGGTCGGACAATCCACAACGATACACTCCTCGGCAGATGGTGCGCTACCCAACGCTGCAAGATGCTCCGCAGCAGATGCCTCGGAATATTGCTCGGCGGGCACAGCCACAGACTTCGACGTAGGCACATAGATAGTAATATGCTCTGCGGCATCGAGCTCCGTAAGACGTGCTGCTATCTGCTTCGAAAAAGAGTGTCCACCCAACAGTAGTTGAATGGACACGTTATTGTTGTTTTGTAGTGTGTCAGCCATTACTGTGCGCCACCCGATTTCCAGTTACAAGACTCGTTAGCAACGTTTTCGAGGCTACCGAATGTCAAACCGAAGTACTCGATATCGAAGGGGATGGGGTTGTTGTCACCCATGAGATACTTGGGCTCGAACTTACCGGGGATAACCTCACCCTTCTCGTTTGTTGCAGGCTTCTGGCCGAAGCACTCCTTCAAGCCCTCCGACTTCATCTTCTTGAACTGCTCGCTTGCCTCCGAGTTGTTTACCAAGAACTCAAACTCGTCGTTGAGCATATTCCAAATCTCCTGATTGAACTCATCCATGCTGAGGAAATCAACATAGGGAGCGTGGCAACGAATAAGGTGGAACGTTGTGTTACCACTCTGCATAGATGCAGTATCGAGTATGAACTCCTTATCGTTTGAGTTGGGGATGTAACGCAAATCGCGAATCTCGGCTTCGGTGAGCATTGCACGACCGTGAACATCATCGAAGAGAGTATCACGAGCAGCTACACGCACCACGCGATCGTTGGTCCAATTGGGATCCTTAGCCTTCATTGCCGCCTCAATCTCGGGATACTTAAGGTTGTTCTCATCGTAGATCTTGCTGCGATACTCGATGGTACCATTCAACGCAAAGTTGATAAGAGCATCCCAATCTGTTGTGTAAAGCTTCGCTGTGTCAGCATCGCGATAAGCACGTGTAAGCGGAATGAGATACTTCTCCATGTGATTCTTCACAGCCTCCATGCGTGACTCCTTGTACGCCTCGAATCTCACAGGCTTCTCGATTAGCGAGTAGTTCCAGTAGAGCACGAAGACTACACCGACAGCCAAGAGGCCCTGCAAAGACAACAAAATAGTGTTTCTCTTTTTCATTTTTGATTATTTGTTATTAAGTTTGTATCGTTATTTATCGATTTACATAAAACGCCACACTATGCATAGCGCACATATTTCGCATCAAATTTACGCAAAATTATCGTTCGACGCAACAAATAATCAAAAAAAAATTATTGAACAGCTATCTTCATGGCTCTCGGACGATGACTTTGGACGCATATTTATACTGAATGGCTATGCCGGTACGGGCAAAACAACAATCATCGCAGCCGTAGTAGATGCCCTCAAAACATTGGGTATCAAAACCATACTTTTAGCCCCCACGGGACGTGCTGCCAAGGTGCTCTCGCACTATGCCTCGCAGGATGCCTTTACGATACACAAGCGCATATATCGCGAGCGCAGCATCACCGATTACGAGTCGAAATTCAGCCTTGACTACAATCGCGAGAAGGGCGCAGTATTCATCGTAGATGAAGCGTCGATGATATCGGCAAGCTCGGGCGAGGTGTCGGCATTTGGCTCGGGAAACCTCCTCGACGACCTTGTGCAATATGTTCGTTCGGGCAAGCAGTGTCGTCTGATGTTTGTGGGCGATGATGCGCAGCTGCCCCCCGTAGGCGACGAGTTCAGCCCGGCACTCGACGCAAGGGAGATGCTCCCCTATGGCGACGTAGAGTTTGCTACGATGAACGAGGTTGTAAGACAGTCGCACGACTCGGGCATACTCTTCAACGCCACGGTGGTGCGCTGCATGCTCGAAAACAATATTTGGGAGTACCCGCGCTTCGACACCTCCTACGCCGATTTCAAACGCATCAGCGGAGGGGAACTTCTCGAAGCTCTGCAAGAGTGCTACGACAGATATGGCAGAGATGAGACCATAGTCATCACACGCTCTAACAAACGCGCAAACCGCTACAACGAGGGCATACGTCGCTATAACCTATCGGCCGAGGAGGAGATCGAGAGTGGAGACATGCTGATGATCGTAAAGAACAACTACTTCTATGCCGAGAACGACGAACATGCCCCCATGTCGTTCATCGCTAATGGAGATGTGGCACGCCTAAAACGCATACGTCGCTTCGAGGAGTTCTACGGCTTCCGCTTTGCCGACGCCCAACTGCAATTTCCGGACTACAACGACTATATGCTCGACGCCAAGATCTTGCTCGACACCATATCTTCGGAGTCGCCGTCGCTCACACGCGAGCAAAGCCGCAAGCTCTTCGAGGAGGTTGAGCGCGACTACGACGACATAAAGGCAAAGGCGAAGCGCTATAAAGCCGTACGCGAGAATCAGCACTTCAATGCCATACAGGTGAAATTTGCCTATGCCGTGACATGCCACAAGGCGCAGGGCGGACAGTGGAAAGCAGTATTCATCGACCGCTGCACCTTTGGCGACGAGCCCATGACAAGAGATATGTTACGCTGGCTCTATACGGCAATTACACGCGCCACGGAGCGCGTCTATTTAGTAAACTTCGACGATGGGTTCTTTGACAATAGTCCGAGGTAGCGTTTGCATTTTCCATCAATTTTGAGTATCTTTGCATGATTATATCCTTTTTGGAAGATGAGCAAGAAGAGAGCAGACATAAAATCGAACAACGACGATAAGCCACAAGCAAAGAGGTATGCCGAGACACCGCTGATGAATCAATACTACGAGATTAAGGCGGTACATCCCGATGCCATACTCCTATTCCGCGTTGGCGACTTCTACGAGACCTTTGGCGATGACGCCATCGAAGCCAGCAGCATACTTGGCATAACACTCACACGACGAGCCAACGGCGCAGCGTCGTACGTGGAGCTGGCGGGCTTCCCACACCATGCTCTCGACACCTATCTGCCCAAACTCGTGCGCGCAGGCAAGCGCGTTGCGATATGCGAGCAGTTAGAAGACCCGAAGATGACCAAGAAACTCGTGCAACGCGGTGTTATCGAGCTCGTTACACCGGGTGTTGCGATGGGTGACAACATCGTATCGAGCAAGGAGAACACCTTTCTCGCATCGGTATATTTCGGCAAGCATACCATGGGTATTGCCTTTCTCGATCTCTCGACGGGCGAGTTCTATGTCGCCGAGGGCAGCGCCTCGTATCTCGATAAGCTTATATCGAACCTGCAACCCAAGGAGATAATCTTCCAGCGCGGCAAAGAGGAGCTCTTCAACGAACTCTTTGGCACGAAGCACTACACCTATCGTTTGGACGAATGGGTATTCTCCGAGAGCGTCAATCGCGATAAGCTATGCAAGCAACTCAACGTGCACTCGCTCAAAGGGTTCGGCATAGAGAACATGACAGCGGGCATCTCGGCTGCGGGAGCCATACTCTACTACTTGGAGTTCACCGAACATAAGTTCACGGCACACATATCATCCATCACACGCATCGAGCGTGGCGACGCCGTGTGGATTGACAAATTCACCATACGCAACCTCGAACTCTTTGCCTCAAACGCCTCGGTCGAGCACCGCAGCTTCTCGGAGGTCGTGGATCGCACGCTTACGGCGATGGGAGGCCGTCAGCTCAAACGTTGGATAGCGATGCCGCTGATGGATATCGAGAAGATAAAGCGACGTCAGGATATTGTCGAGCTCCTTACGACCGATGCCGACTATGCAGCGGCGCTACGAGAGCAGATAGCGTTGGTTGGTGACTTGGAGCGCATAGCCTCCCGCATAGCCACGCAGCGCATACTGCCGCGTGAACTCATACAACTAAAACACTCGCTCTCTGCCATCGAGATTCTCAAAGCCCTCATGGAGTCGTCGGCGAGCGATGCCATGCACCGTATCGCCACAGCCGTCGAGCCCCTGGTCGAGGTGCGCGAGCGCATAGCTCACGACATCTACCCCGACCCCGAGAGCAACCAGATACAAAAAGGCGGCATCATCGCCGATGGAGTGTCTGCCGAGTTGGACGATTTGAGGCGCATAGCTCGTCATGGCAAGGACTTCTTGCAGTCGCTGCAACAGCGCGAGAGTGAGATGACGGGCATACCGTCGCTCAAAGTGGGATACAACAACGTCTTTGGCTACTACATCGAGGTACGCAACACCCACAAAGATAAGGTTCCCGAGAGTTGGATACGCAAGCAGACCCTAACCGGTGCCGAGAGATATATCACCGAGGAGTTGAAGGAGTACGAGCAGAAGATTTTGGGTGCCGAGGAGCGCATACTGCAAATCGAGGCCACGCTCTACGCCGAACTCGTCGCCTACATAGCACAACACATCCAAGCTATCCAGCGCAATGCACGCGTTGTAGCACGCATCGACTGCTTGCAATCTTTTGCCCGCCTTGCTGTCGAACGCCGCTATGTTCGTCCAACGGTAGATGAGAGCACCACAATAGAGATTAAGCAGGGACGCCACCCCGTCATCGAGACGTTGATGCCCCTGGGCGAGGAGTATATCCCGAACGACGTGAAGCTCGACAACGACAACCAACAGATAATCATCATCACAGGTCCCAACATGTCGGGTAAGTCGGCACTACTAAGACAGACGGCACTGATAGTGCTTATGGCACAGATGGGCTCGTTCGTACCTGCCCGCAGCGCTCGCATAGGTATCGTCGATAAGATTTTCACACGTGTAGGAGCATCGGACAACCTCTCCGAGGGCGAATCCACCTTTATGGTCGAGATGTTGGAGTCGGCAAGCATTCTCAACAACATATCGCCCCGCAGCCTTGTCATCCTCGATGAGATTGGTCGTGGCACAAGCACCTACGACGGCATATCAATAGCATGGGCTATGGTCGAGTATCTGCACAACAACGCACAGGGTGCTGCCAAAACGCTCTTTGCCACACACTATCACGAGCTCAACGAGTTGGAGAATATGTTGCCACGCGTCAAGAACTACCACGTCACGGTTAAGGAGATAGACAAGAGCATCGTCTTTTTGCGCAAGTTGGAACGCGGAAGCACCGAGCACTCGTTCGGCATCCACGTAGCACGTATGTCGGGTATGCCGACCTCGGTCGTAGGTCGCGCCGAGGCTATACTTGCCAACTTGGAGAAGGTCTATGGCTCGGGCGAGATTGTGCCAAGCAGTTCGCTGCGTCAGCGCAAAGCCAAACACGCCGTAGCCACCTCTGCCATCGAGAGCAAAGATAACATCCAACTCTCGATGTTCCAGCTCGACGACCCTGTTCTTGTCGCCATACGCGACCAAATCAAGGGTTTAGATATCAACTCCCTGACGCCCCTTGAAGCACTAAACAAGCTCAATGAGATAAAACGCATTACGGGTTTGTAGCACAATATAGATTTCGCATAAGCGTTCATAGATTATAGAGATAACATTTTCAAAGATAGCGACATCGATGACAACGCAGGAACAGTACATAGAGCGACTCAAAGAGCTTGTAAGCGAGAAGTTTGGGCAAGCCATAAGTAGCAAGGAGACGTGCGAGGCACTCGCCAATGCCATCTTCGAGGAGGTTGGCACAACGTGCGACAGCACAATTCTCGAAGAGCTCTACGGCATAGGCTCACACCCCGTGCGCACATTGCGCCCCGCAACCCTATCTACACTCGCACGCTACATCGGATATAGCGGATGGAGCAGCTTCTGCACATCGAGCGAGATACTCCCCGCCATCGACACCGACATCATTCCCGTTCGTCGCCGCTGGGGCACGGTAATACTCACCCTCGCCGCCATCGTCGTTGTCATCATAGCCATTGTCATGCTGTTGCGTAGCGACCTGCTATCATCCAACGAGGAGCCGACTACGCCCGCCGCTACAACAGCAATCGTCGATAGCGATGTGCAGGATGTATATGAGAGCTGTGTAGCTGCTGCCAACGAACATTGCAACGCTCTGCGCGAGTATATCATGACCGACACCGAACGTATCGTAAGCGAGATAGAGAGCGAGATGGCGACACTCGCCGAGCGCATCGAGCAAGATGTCATTGCGCATTACGAGGCAAACGGCACCACCTTCGACGAGGCGCGTGTCAAGCGCAACAGCGATGCTATATTCGAGTGCTGCACCGATATCTACAACTCGCTGCTTGCCGAGTTAGACCGCACCAACGTTAGCGAGGCACAGGAGTAATCGGACCAACGCAGGCCCGAAGCAGTTTTTTTGATGCACAAGTGGCGCCACACGCATGAGCATTTTGCATCACCACCAATAAAACACGCGGGGTGCTCAAAAGTTTTTGAGCACCCCAAATCTTTACCTCCAACTATATAACACGCTCTGCCTACTCGATTAAGGAGCGTTGCGGCAAATTAGAAGGGCAAATCTTCGGCATCATCCTGCGGCATAGCAGGCGCCGCAGGCATGGGCACAGATGGCTGATACTGTGGCTGCTGCGGTTGTTGGTACTGTGGCTGCTGATATTGCGGCTGTTGCGGTTGCTGGTAGCCTCCGGCCATGGGCTGCGACATCTGCGGTGCAGCACCCTCCTGACGGCGGCCAAGGAGCTTCATATCATCGGCAATGATATCAACGCCATAGTGCTTCACGCCATCCTTCTCCCAATCACGATAGCGAATACGACCCTCGATATAGAGCTGCGAGCCCTTGCGCACATACTTATCCACAACATCTGCCAAACCGCGCCACAGCGTAACGCTATGCCACTCGGTATGCTCCGTGGTCTCGTTCGTCTGACGATTGAATATGCGCTCGGTTGTAGCCAAACGGATACGCGCCGACTTAACACCACTCTCCAACGTTCTTATCTCGGGGTCTTGACCCACATTTCCAAGAAGTATAACCTTGTTTATCATATATCTCTACTCTTTCTTTTATTCAACATTATCTCTACCCGAGTATCTCCTCACTCCCCCCCTGCATCACTCCAACACTACCTCGGTTCGCCGCCATACTCATTCCTACTCTCGATTTCGTCAATCAACCGACCAACAAAGTCGCGGTCGGGACCCTCGATAAACTCCATCTCGATGGGCTGATAGTACATCGCCTTACGCATCAACGAGGGCACCTTGCTCATACGGCGCAACTTAACAGCATCCTTCTCCGTCATAAGAATTATGGCTCGCGGATGGCTCTTCAACTTCGCATAGAGCATCTGCATATCCTCGATGGTATAGCGATGGTGGTCGCCAACAACCATCTTATCCACCACGTTGAATCGCTCCTCGGCAGACTTTATGTAGGGGCGCGGGTTGCCGATACCGCAAAGCAGTATCGCCTGCTGACCATAGGCAACATCCTCTCTGTCGGGGCACTCGAAGAGTGGCTCGATATGGCGCAGTCCTATATTCGAGAAATAGACCTTCTGATATGCCATGCTTCGCAGCTTCTTGCTCCATAGACGTCTGTCGAGAGGTGTCATAGTTTCGGGACACTTCGTAACGATAAAGAAGTGACCCTCCTTAACCCTTGAACGAAGGTCGCGAAGACGTCCTGCGGGCAGATACCTATCGTTCTCGATAGGTCGTGTTGCATCCATAATGAGGATATTGACTTTCGCCTTGACACTGCGATGCTGGAAGCCATCGTCCATCAGGATAAGCGTCACCTCGGGATGCTCTCGGCGTATGCGCTCGATGCCCGCCACCCTATCCTCCGCGACGACGACCACCGTGTTCGGGAACTTCAACTTCATTTGTAGCGGCTCGTCACCCACGTCGAGGTAGGAGTCATCGACACCAACCTCACGGTAGCCCTTCGTGCGACGACCATAGCCTCGCGAGAGCAGTGCAATGTTGTAGGTAGCCGATAGTTCCGACAACAAGAACTCTGCCGTGGGCGTTTTGCCCGTGCCACCAACGGTGATGTTGCCTATGCATACAATCGGAATATCGAAGGTGCGACTCTTGAACACACCCCAGTCGTAGAGGCGATGGCGCAAGGCTATCACCGCTACGTATATCCACGATAATATGATTCGTACTACCTTCATATTCAATACAATACGCAAACATTCATTGTGTCTTCCGATACTAAAAACACAATAAACACCTCGCATATCTGCCAACCTCGCGGTCGGCATCAGCATCAAAGATAGATATAAAATTCCGATTAGGCAAATATTTTCACGAAATTAGCGTTCGACACAATAAATATGCGATGTTGTTTCGTTCTACGTATTGCTCATCATTGGCGAGTATAACGCTTTTTTTTAGCAGATATGCGCAGCACGTAGCCAATCATGTGAACGCGACTATGCCCACGAATGTGAGAAGGCGCACGTGCGGCACTGATGGAGTTGGCGGTAAAAGAGAAAAAAAATAGATGTTACTTTGCATATTTTGCGGATAAAATAGTTATAAAACAATAAAAAATTCATATCTTTGTCAGATATGAAACAGCTGTCGAAATTGACCCTTCTACTGCTCGCAACATTGGGCATAGCATGTGGCGGAGGCTCGACCGAAAACGGGCAAATTAGCGATAATAACACATCAGCCGCAACCATCGAGGAAGAGGTGGTGCGCGAGCCGGAACTACTCTACGGCATCGACGTCGAGGGCTACACCATAAAGAACGACACCATACGTTCGGGCGAGTCGTTGGGCGTGATTTTGGGACGCCGAGGCATCTCGGCGGTCAAGGTCGATAAGCTCGATAAGATGAAGGTCGAGGGTTTCTCCCCGCGCAGCATACGCGCCGACAACGCCTACACCACATTCACACGCACCGTGACCGATTCGACAGGCAGCCGCGAGGTACTCGACTACATGGTATATCACAAGAACGCCATAGATTACGTTACATTCGCCTTCGTTGGCGACTCGGTGAACATGACACTGGGCACTCGTCCGGTGGATATCGTGCGTCAGCGCAACGAATCGGTTATAACCTCATCGCTCTGGGGCTCTATCATGGAGCAAGACCTACCCTATGCTCTTGCCGCCGAGTTCGAGGACATATATCAGTGGACAGTTGATTTCTTCGGCATACAGGAGGGTGACAGCTTCACGGTAATCTTCGACCACAAGATGGTAGATGGCAAGTCGGTGGGTATAGGTCGCATCTGGGGCGCAAAGTTCAAGCATGGCGACAAGGAGTACTATGCCATACCCTATGCGCAGGAGGAGGGCAAGCTCCGCTACTGGGAGTACAACGGCGAGTCGTTGCGCAAGCAGCTGCTCAAAGCACCGCTCAAATATACGCGCATCAGCTCGAAGTTTTCGAACTCGCGACTACACCCCGTACACAAGGTATATCGCCCGCACCACGGCGTGGACTATGCCGCTCCTATGGGCACCGAGGTACACTCGGTAGCCGACGGCAAGGTGATATTCTGCGGATGGGGAGGTGGCGGTGGTAACACCATCAAGATTCAGCATGCGGGCAACCTTAAAACCGGATACCTGCATTTGAGCAAGTTTGCCAAGGGCATCAAGGTGGGTACGGTCGTAAGTCAAGGACAGCTTATCGGCTACGTAGGCTCGACGGGAACATCGACAGGGCCACATCTCGACTATCGCATCTGGAAGAATGATACCCCCATCGACCCATTGAAAATCCCACAGGAGCCGGCAGAGCCTATCGACGACAAGCATCGCGCAGCCTTCGAGGCGGTGCGCGACCGCGTAGTTGCCGAACTTGATGGCACGACGGAGGATTTCGAGCCTATCACCGACGACGACATCTTTGGTAGAACAACCGAGGAGGAGGCACCCAAAGCCGAGGAGTAGTAGCCATGGAGAGCACTCTCGACCCACGTTTTGGCAAGTTCATAGCGAAGCACCATGTGCTTACGCTTGCCACGCTCTCGGATGATGGCGAGCCCTATGTCGCCAACTGCTTCTATGCCTACGACAGCAAGCGTAACTACTTTGTATTTACCTCCGACGACACCACTCGTCACGGTGGCGACATGGCACGCAACAACCATGTTGCAATGAGCATAGTGCTCGAAACACGCATCGTAGGGCGCGTCCAGGGCTTACAGATTCGTGGCATTGCCCAGCGTGGCGACGACGAGGCACGCAAGCGCTACATAAAGCGTTTCCCCTATGCTGCTGTGGCTCCCCTGACGCTATGGATGGTGCGCCCCACATACCTAAAACTCACGGATAACACTCTTGGATTTGGTAAAAAACTGATATGGCAAAGCGCGGAGTAATAATCGTTGCCGGAGGCATGGGAAGTCGCATGCACTCTGCCATCCCCAAGCAGTTCCTTATGCTTGGCGGCATGCCCGTATTGGCACGTACGATAAATCTGTTTGCCGAGGCGCTACCCTCGTCCGACATCGTAGTGGTGCTTCCCGAGGCCTACATAGCTCTGTGGAACAACCTCGCAGCACGCTTCGATATTGCACCCCACCGCACGGTAGCCGGGGGTAAGGAGCGTTTTCACTCGGTAAGGTGTGGCATCGAGGCCCTCGGCAGCGAGGTCGAGTATATCGCCGTACACGATGCCGTGAGGGCGTTAGCCACCAAGCGCCTTGTGATACGCGCCATGCTGGATGCCGAAAAGAGTGGTGCAACAGTACCCGTAATAGAGGTTAGCGACTCGTACCGCGCCATGGAGACCGACGGAGGCTCGCATATCGTGCCACGCAGCAGACTGCGCATAGTGCAGACTCCGCAGATATTCAGCGCCCCGCTGCTTCGTAGTGCCTATGAACAGCCCTACACCCCGTCGTTTACCGACGATGCTTCGGTGGTGGAGGCTATGGGCAAGCGCATATCGCTGGTCGAAGGTGAACGCAGCAACATAAAGCTTACTACACCCGAAGACATGGAGTACGCCGAGTGGCTATTGCAGCGCGAGGAGGAGTAAAAACCGTTGAGTTATACCGAAAGATTAAAAAGCGGCGCTTTTTGCATCATTACCTATAATATTATGGGCAGACCGAAACCAAATTTCGGTCTGCCCATCTGCGTTTCGTTACGTAGCATCTAACCCTTCCACCTCTCGCCCAACGTGAAGAGTGCGTTTATAGCATCCCTGTTGCCTTGGACCGCAGCCTTGCGATACCATCTCGCCGCCTCGGAGTAGCTCTTCTGCACCGCCAGGCCACGGTGATAGAACATGCCTATACAATATTGCGCCACGGGGTGCTTCTCCATCTCCGCCAATGCCATAAACCATCGTAATGCCTCGCCATATTGCCCGGTTGAGGAGTATATTATGGCGGCGTTCAATTGCGCCTTGCCCTCGCCCATCGTTGCCGCCTTGACATACAACTGCAACGCCCTGTTGATATCGCGCACTACGCCATCGCCCTCATAGTACTTTGCTGCCATACGCATAATCTCCTCCACATCCTCCTCACCACTATTGTTCTTCTCCTCTCCCCTCGGTGCCGACACTACAACCACACTCGGCATCCTCTGCAAGTGCTCCTTTGCCTTTTCGTGTCCTCGCTCTGCCGCCATGCGGTACCACTTTGCCGCCTCTTTGTAATCTATCGCAGCACCCCTACCACTCTGATAGCAGATGCCGAGGCCATACATCGCATTCTTGTGCCCATAGTCGGCAGCCATACGCCACCACTTTATCGCCTCCGGATAGTTTTGCTCGACACCTTGCCCCTTGAAATAGCATATTCCTATGTCGTACATCGCCGAGGGGTGGTTATGTCGCGCCGCATCTCTAAACCACACCAATGCCATCTCATAATCTTGTGGGACATCGTGTCCTATGTAATGTTGCACACCGGTGTTGTATAGCGCCTGCGCCTCCTCGGTTATGAGCGATAGGTCGTAACCAAGATCCTCGTCGGCATCCGCCTCATCAGAGTAGCCGAGCGCAATGAGAAGTTCATCTGCATAGGGGGAACCAAGTGTTTTTGCCTTACGCAGCCACTTTATAGCCTCCGACTTGTCGATTTCCACTCCAAAACCGTTATAGTAGCATATGCCAACTTTCAATGCTGCATTGGAGTGATTCTTCGTAGCAGCCTTACGCATAAGCGTAATGCCTAACTCGTAATTGGGCTTTACGCCAATGCCCGACAGGTAGCATATGCCGAGGTTATACTGCGCTTCGGTATGCTCACTCTCCGCCGCCATCGTAAACCACCTCACTGCCTCCTCGGCATCACTATCAACGCCTTTACCACGGACATAGGAGAGTCCCAAACAGTATTGAGCACCGGCGTGACCCTGCACCGCAGCCATGCGAAACCAGCGCACAGCCTCAACGTAATCTCTCTCAACGCCCGTACCATTGGCATAGTACAGACCTAAATTGTATTGTGCGGATGCGACGCCCTGCAAAGCAAGCGAACGCAACTCCTCAACAGACTGAATATATACAGCATTGTCGGCATGAGGATTGTCATTGGGGCTCATAACTATATAGGTTTAGGGGTTTTACTCTCTCGATAGCCACAAACAAAGTTAAGGAGAATTTTGCAATATAGCAAGCACCTACGGCAGAACATGGTAATAGAAGAGAGAGTTTAGGGTGGTTAAAGAAGTTAGGGAGGTTAGGAATGGTGAGGTTTTCTCACCAAATTCCCTAATCTCCCTATACTCTCTAAACTCTCTAATAGAGATGTGTAACGCAGCAGTTCGCCTCTGCGCGAAAGCCGACGAACGATTATAAAGGATGAAATGCAAGGCTTGCGAAGATTGCAAAAGCGCAGCATACTTGTGCGTATGTGAGCATTTTGCAAACGAGCGTAACGCAGCAGTTCGCCTTTATAATCGTTCGACAGCTGTTATTTGCGGCGCACAAACACCCCCGCACCATATATCTGCGAGAAGTTATCCAATATGCCCTCGGCAATAGATAGTGCCGAGCTATCGGTATCACCGGGACGGAGGCTCTTATACGCCTCAACGACATCGTTGGCATCGATAAGCACCGTAAGCGTATCGCCCGACAGACGGACAAAGCCATCACACTTGACCTGCTTACCCTCAATCTCGGCAATAATTTGCAACGAGCCATTGCTATCGTCATAGACATACTTGCCACTCAACGTCTCATCCTTCCACTTAATCTGGGCATTGCCATTGCGCTTTATGGTCATGACAGCCGAGCCGGGCGTCACCCCCGCCTTACGCACCTCCGAGAGAGCATAGCTCTTCGCCTCCGAGATAGCGTAGTCTGCCAAAACATTGCTTCCGAAGTACTCTATATCGGCACCGTTATAGACCCAAGTACCCACTACATCGCTTGCCGCAGGGGCATTCTGCGCTATGAGCTCATAGGGCGTAGGCTCGTCGTCGCCTCCGATAAGAGATTTGAACGCCTTGCCCAAATCGAATTGTGCCGAGACATGCGTCGGCAACGCCATGCTGGCAACAAATGCCAACATAAGGATAGTTAATCTCTTCATAAAAATCTGTATTACGATACACAGGGTTTAATATGCGCCAATCGACTCACTCTCCACACACACTCCACTGACGACGACACATAATATAAACTACCCTATACCTATTTTTATTATGCTACGTAGCGCAAAACATGTCCGAGCAGGTAGAAAGAACTCTACCAGCCCAGACTATTGAGTTGCTCCTCGACCTCCTCGACCTCGGCGAGCCATGCGCGCTCCTGTGCATCACTCGGCATGCGCAAATCGCCTCGCGGCGAGAGACCCACCACGCCAACCTTTGGTCCATCGGGCATCGCCGAACGCTTGAACTGCTGACCAAAGAAGCGATGGAAGAAGACTTTGAGCCAACGTAGGATGGTCTTCTTGTCATAGACGCCCTCGAAGGCAATAGAGGCGAGCATAGCTATCTTTGCCGGCGAGTAACGACGACGTAGCGCACAGTAGAGGAAGAAGTCGTGAAGCTCATAGGGCCCTACAACCTCCTCGGTACGCTGCGCTATGCTACCATCTTCGCATGCGGGCAAGAGCTCCGGACTCACGGGCGTTGCAACGACATCGAGCAAGACATCACGCAACACGCCCTCGGCGCGGTTGCTGGCATACCAATCTACCATGAAGCGTATGAGGGTCTTGGGCACCGACGAGTTGATACCATACATCGACATCTGGTCGCCATTGTAGGTAGCCCAGCCCAATGCCAGCTCACTCATATCGCCCGTACCTACGACCATGCCGCCACACATGTTGGCAACATCCATGAGTATCTGTGTACGCTCGCGTGCCTGCGAATTTTCGTATGCCACGCCACGCTCGTTAGCATCCAAGCCTATATCCTCGAAGTGCTGCTCACACGCCTTGCGGATAGATATTTCGCGCAACGTACAGCCCAACGCCTCGACCATCTTCACCGCATTATGATAGGTGCGGTCGGTAGTGCCGAAGCCCGGCATCGTAACACCGATGATACCCTTGTGGTCGAGCCCCAATAGGTCGAAGGTATCGCATACGGCCAACAACGCAAGCGTAGAGTCCAACCCTCCCGAGATCCCCAAAACAACATTCTTGCACGACGTATGTTCGAGACGCTGCGCCAAGCCTGCACTCTGAATGGCAAAGACCTCGCGACAGTGAATATCGCGTGCAGCCTCATCCTCGGGCACGAAATACAGAGGCTCGATATGACGGCGCACGTCGCCATGATAGCAAATCTCATCTACGGCAAGCTCTACGATACGCATCTCCGGTGCATCGGGATAGTAGAAGGTGTTGCGCGCCGTACGACGGGTCGAGATATACTCGATATCGATATCACTTATGACCATGCGACTATTTCGCACGAAGCGCTCACTAACACCAAGTACACGACCCAGCTCTGCGATGATTGCGTTACCGGCAAACACCAAGTCACTCGACGACTCGCCATGACCTGCCGAAGCATAGACATAGGCAGCCATAGTTCGCGATGACTGCTCGGCAATAAGCGATTTAAGGTAGTCGTGCTTGCATACCGACTCGGGTGATGCCGAGAGGTTGAACAGTAGTTTGGCACCCTGCACCGCCTGCATCGACGATGGAGGTACCGGAACCCACATATCCTCGCATATCTCAATGCCAAACTGCACGCCGTGCAGCTCGAACATAAGGTCGCTACCGAAGCAACATTCATGACCCGCATAGCGCATGGTGCGGTCGGTAATACCAAATCCCGACACCCACCAACGAAGCTCCGAAAACTCGCCATAGTTGGGGATGTAGCACTTGGGGACAATGCCCCACAACTCGCCCTGCGCAAAGACCGCAGCACAATTGTAGAGGCGGTCGGCATAGACCACCGGCAGACCTACAATGCCCACCGTGGGGATGTCGGCACACTCCTCCATAAGCCACTCCAACGACTTCTCGGCATCGCTCAACAGCTTCTTCTGCAAAACCATATCGCCACAAGTATAACCCACAAGCGACAACTCGGGCATAACCACAATCTCGACACCCTCGGCAAAGGCATCCTGCATGATTTTAAGAGCCTCCTCGGCATTGCGTCGCGCATCGGCGATGTGCACGCGCGGAACTGCCGCAGCAACTCTCATGTATCCATATTGGTTGTTCATATCTAAAATCGATGTTTTTAGGTTACGACATGCGGTGACCAATGCCCTACATCTGCATCATGACACCGCACGTCTATACCCATACAACTACTCTACTCCGCCCAGATACGTGCAAGGTTGATAATGGTGTTCATCGCCTTGTTCATCGTCGTAAGCGACGCATACTCATAACGACCGTGGAAGTTCATACCGCCCGTAAAGAGGTTGGGGCAGGGAAGACCCATGAACGATAGACGCGAGCCATCGGTACCACCACGTATGGGCTTAACCAGCGGCTTAACACCCGCCTCCAACATAGCCTTCTTCGCCTTCTCGATAAGACGCGGATGCGGCTCAACCATCTTGCGCATGTTGTAGTATTGGTCGCGCATCGAGAGTGTCAAAACCTCCTCGCCATACTTGCGCTGCAAGAAGTTCACAACATCCCACATAAGTTGCTTGCGGTGCTCGAACTTATCGCTATCGTGGTCACGAATGATATAGCTTATCTCTGCCTGCTCGACAGTGCCACTGATGCCTACACAGTGGAAGAAGCCCTCGTAGTCCTCGGTATGCTGGGGACGCTCCGCTGCGGGGAGCAGACCATTGAGCTCCGCCACGATGTCGATGGCGTTTATCATCTTATTCTTGGCAGCACCGGGGTGTACGTTACGGCCCTTAACCGTAATCTTGGCGCCGGCAGCATTGAAGTTCTCGTACTCCAACTCGCCCTCCATACCGCCATCGACGGTATATGCGAAGTCGGCAGCAAACTTCTCGACCGAGAAGAAATCTACACCACGCCCAATCTCCTCGTCGGGCGTAAAGCCCACGCGAATCTTGCCGTGTGCCACCTCGGGGTGAGCCACAAGCCACTCCATGGCGGTGACAATCTCGGCTACACCAGCCTTATCGTCGGCACCAAGCAACGTTGTGCCATCGGTGTGAATGAGCGTGTGGCCCTTGAAGAACGAGAGCTCAGGGAACTCCTCGACCTTCATCCAGATGTTATTGCCGAGCAGAATATCACGGCCATCGTAGTTCTCGATAAAGCGGGGATGGATATTCGCTCCGCTCATGTCGGGCGATGTATCGACATGCGAAATGAAGCCGATGGTCGGAGCACCCTCCTTACCCGGGGTAGCGGGCAACGTAGCCATAACGTAGCCATACTCATCCATCGTAACCTCTTTCAGACCTATTGTCTCCAACTCCTCCTTTAAGTAGCGCAACAGCGTGAGCTGCTTATCGGTCGAGGGGAACGACTCGCTCATCTCCGACGACTGTGTGTCGAACGAGACATATTTCAAAAATCTATCTTTTAACTCCATAGCGATATTTTAGTTTTAGGTTTTACACGTTATTCTCCAATCTTTGCACGACGCGAGTGCCATATGAAGTAGGCAACGATTGCCGCATACATAAACAGACCCAACCACTCGGCACCCGACGTACCTGCCCAACCTGTGAGCTGCCAATTTACGCCTATGAATGCCAAAATAGCACTTACAACACCCATCAACGCTCCACCTGCGATAAAGCCCGAAGCGATGAGCGTACCTCGATTAGTGTTAGCCTTTGCCTGCTCCTTATCCTTGTGGCGAGCCACAGCCCAAGCTACCAAGCCACCCACCACGAGCGGAGCATTGAGCTCCATGGGGATAAACATACCGAGGGCGAAGGGGAGCGCCGGCACCTTCAAGAAGGTGAGCAACAGCGCCAACACCGCACCAATACCGTAGAGCAACCACGGTGTGGCACCACCCGACATCAGGGGCTTAATTACGGCTGCCATGGCATTAGCCTGCGGAGCAACCAACGCACCGTCACCCGTGAAGCCATAGGTCTTGTTCATGATAATCATCACACCCGCAACCGTAGCTGCCGACACGAACGTGCCGACGAACTTCCATGTCTCCTGCTTACGCGGCGTTGTACCCAGCCAATAGCCGATTTTCAGGTCCGTAATGAAGCCACCCGCCATAGATAGTGCGGTACATACCACACCACCGATAACCAACGCTGCAACCATACCCTGTGTGCCGGTAAGACCGATGGTTACGAGCACCAACGACGAGAGGATGAGCGTCATGAGCGTCATGCCCGACACGGGATTCGAGCCCACAATAGCGATAGCATTTGCCGCAACGGTAGTGAAGAGGAAGGCTATGATGAATACAATGAGTAGTGCAACGATTGTCTGGAACCAGTTATTAAGCACACCAAATTGGAAGAAGATAAGCGTCGTGATAAGCGTAGCAACCAGAATCGTCATGATGGTCTTCATGCGAATATCCTGCTGCGTACGCTCCTCCTTAACCGCAGCGCCCTTGCCACCGAGCTCATTCTTTGCCAACGACAATGCCGACTTGATGATGCCCACCTGACGGATAATACCAATAAGACCCGCCATGGCGATACCGCCAATACCGATGGGGCGACCCACCTCCTGGAAGATCTCTTGTGCCGACGAGTCGGCAGTGATGTTTATACCCATGCTGTTGATAGTCTCGTATATCGAGGCATCGAACATCGAGAGCAGCGGTCCCACCATAGGAATAATCACAAACCAAATCAACGCCGAGCCGGCCGCAATAATCAACGCATACTTCAAACCGATGATAAAGCCCAAGCCGAGCACCGCAGCCGAGGTGTTTACGCCAAACGTAAGTTTAGCCTTTGCAGCAAGGTTCTGACCCCACTCCCACATCTCGGTAGATATCGACGAGGTCCACGCTCCGAAGGTCGATACGATAAAGTCGTAGAGACCACCGATAAGACCTGCAACAACCAAAATCTTTGCCTGCGAGCCACCCTTCTCACCCGATACAAGCACCTCCGTAGTTGCCGTAGCCTCGGGGAAGGGATACTTACCATGCATCTGCTTCACGAAATACTTGCGGAAGGGTATCAGAAGCACGATACCCAAAATACCACCCAACAGCGACGATAGGAATACCTGATAGAATTGAGCATCCAAGCCAAGGATGTAGAGCGCCGGCAGAGTGAAGATTGCGCCTGCCACAATCACGCCCGACGAAGCTCCAATCGACTGAATGATAACGTTCTGCCCAAGCATGTTTTTCTTGCCGCGAATCTGACCCAGACCTACGGCGATGATGGCAATGGGAATTGCCGCCTCAAATACCTGACCCACCTTCAAACCAAGATAGGCAGCCGCCGCCGAGAAGATGACCGCCATAAGGAGGCCCATCGACACCGAGTAGGGCGTAACCTCCGCAGGGCTCTGTTCAGGGCCCATTATTGGCTTGTACTCCTCGCCCGGTTTCAGCTCACGATAGGCGTTGTCGGGTAGAGATGTTTTTACCTGTTCCTGTTCCATAAAATTTATCTTTAATTATTTGATTTGCGTATAATCATACAAAGGTAACCAAATTCCCCGAAATAACGAAACCTCGATGACAAAAAATCGCATTTTACCATATAAAAAAGGATTTTCGCCAAATAGCACACACATTTTTATGGAGAGATTAAGGAAATTATAGCGGCGAAACAAACTCCATTATATTCATTTTTTCTCACTATCCTCTCTTCCCTAATCTCTCTAAACTCTCTAATTTCCCTAACCTCCCCACCCTACCACTACGCCTAAACCGCAGTTTACTCTGCGTAAATGAGGATTTCCCGAACGAGCATAACGACAAAGTAGCCTTGTTAGACAAGCTCTTTTTTTGAAGGAAGTTAATTGCTAATTACAATTTGTTTCGTATATTTGCACGAATATATGCCTATTTTTGGAAGATGTGTGTTGTAAGTACTGAATACACACACCATAATACGACAATAAAAAACTTTAACATACAGCACATTATGCAGTTAGCAGACAAGTATTCACCCGAAAATCTCGAACAGAAGTGGTATGACTTCTGGATTGAAAATAACCTTTTCCACTCGGAGCCTGACGAGCGCGAGCCCTATACTATTGTTATTCCGCCCCCCAATGTCACAGGCATGCTGCACATGGGCCACATGCTCAACAACACGTTGCAGGATGTGTTGGTACGTCGTGCCCGCATGCAGGGCAAGAACGCCTGCTGGGTGCCGGGAACCGACCACGCATCAATTGCTACGGAGGCAAAGGTCGTAGCAAAGCTCAAAGCCGAAGGTATCGACAAGTCAACTCTCACACGCGAGGAGTTTCTGGCTCACGCATGGGAGTGGAAGGAGAAGCACGGTGGCATCATATTGCAGCAGTTGCGCAAGTTAGGCGCCTCATGCGACTGGGAGCGCACGTGCTTCACGATGGACGAGGCTCGCACGGCGGGCGTAATCAAGGTCTTTGTAGATCTCTTCCGCAAGGGACGCATCTACCGCGGCGTGCGCATGGTAAACTGGGATCCATCGGCTCTTACCGCCCTCTCGGACGAGGAGGTAATATACAAGGAGTCGCAGGGCAAGTTGTACTATTTGCGCTACATGATTGAGGGTAGCGACAAATATATCGTTGTTGCCACCACACGCCCCGAGACCATTCTCGGCGATACGGCATTGTGTGTCAATCCCAACGACGAGCGTTACAAGTGGTTGCCCGAGGATGCTCGCGTCATCGTGCCCCTCGTAGGTCGCTCGATACCCATCATCCGCGACGAGTATGTCGATTTGGAGTTTGGTACAGGCGCCTTGAAGGTAACTCCCGCGCACGACGTAAACGACTATATGCTTGGCGAGAAGTATGGCTTGGAGAGCATCGACATCTTCAACGACAACGGCACAATCAACGACAAGGTGGGATTGTACGTCGGTGTCGAGCGTTTTGAGTGCCGTCGTATCATCGAGGGCGACCTCACCGCAGCCGGTCTTATGGAGAGGGTTGAGCCATATACCAACAACGTTGGCTACTCGGAGCGTACGGGTGTAGCTATCGAGCCCAAGCTCTCGATGCAGTGGTTCCTCTCGATGGAGGAGCTGGCAAAGCCCGCTACGAAGGCTGTATTGGAGGATATCATCAAGTTTGTTCCTGCAAAATATAAGAATACCTACCGTCACTGGATGGAGAACATCAAGGATTGGTGTATCTCGCGCCAGCTGTGGTGGGGACAGCGCATCCCGGCATACTATCTACCCAAGGGAGGATATGTCGTAGCCGAGACCGCCGAGGAGGCCTTGGCACTTGCACGCGAGAAGGATGCCTCGCTCACCATGGCAGATTTGCGCCAGGACGAGGATGTGCTCGACACGTGGTTCTCGTCGTGGCTCTGGCCAATCTCGGTATTCGACGGCTTGCGCTATCCCGACAACGACGAGATAAAGTACTACTACCCCACCAACGACCTCATCACCGGTCCCGACATCATCTTCTTCTGGGTAGCACGTATGATTATGGCGGGTTATGAGTATCGCAACGAGAAGCCCTTTGGCAACGTATATTTCACAGGTATCGTGCGCGATAAGCTCGGGCGCAAGATGTCGAAACAGCTTGGCAACTCACCCGACCCGCTCGACCTCATTGCCAAGTATGGCGCCGATGGCATGCGCGTAGCCATGCTTATGTCCACCTCGGCAGGCAACGATGTGATGTTCGACGAGGGACTATGCGAGCAGGGCCGAAACTTCTGCAATAAGATATGGAACGCCTACCGCTTGGTGAACATGTGGTCGGTAGATGAGACGCTGCCCCAGAGCGACGCTTGCCGCGAGGCTATCGAGTGGTTCGACGAGGTTATGACCGAGCGCATTGCGCGCATCGACGACGAGATGCGCCAGTACCGCATATCGGACGCCTTCATGGAGCTTTACCGCCTCTTCTGGGACGATTTCAGCGGCTGGTATTTGGAGATTATAAAGCCCGCATATCAGGCACCCGCCGATGCAAAGACCATAGCTCGCACCAAGTACTACTTCGACCAGCTGTTGCGTCTGCTCCACCCCTTCATGCCGTTTGTTACGGAGGAGATATGGCAGGACTTGAAGCCCGAAAAGAGCTGCATATCTATCGTTGTTGCGCAGCAGCCCAAGAGCGAGCGCAAAGCCAACGAGCAGATTCTCGCCCGCTTTGCCGTAGCACAGGAGGTTGTCTCTTCAATACGTAACATCCGCAAGCAGAAGAATATAGCACAGAAGGAGAGCATCACGCTCAACTACATAGCCGACGACAACTATCCATTGGAGTACGAAGCCGTTATTGCCAAGATGGGCAACATCTCTTCGATTACGGCAACGACCGAGAAGGATGCTACGGCTGCCGCATTCATGGTAAAGACCACGCAGTATTTCGTACCGATGGAGGGCAAGATTGATAAGGAGGCAGAGTTGGAGAAGCTGCATGCCGACCTCGAATACCTCGAAGGCTTCCTCGCCTCGGTAATGAAGAAGCTGTCGAACGAGCGTTTCGTAAGTTCAGCCCCCGAGAAGGTTGTAGCCAACGAGCGCGCCAAGCAGGCTGATGCCGAGGCAAAGATTGCTGCTATCAAGGAGCAAATCAAGGCTTTGGCATAGGCTATGGCGGCAGATATCACAATCTATACCGACGGCTCGGCTCTGGGAAATCCGGGGCCGGGCGGTTATGGTGTGGTGATGCTTTCGGGCCCCTACCGCAAGGAGTTATCGCAGGGTTATCGTCTTACAACAAACAACCGCATGGAGCTTATGGCGGTGTGCGTGGCATTGGAGTCGTTGCGTTTTGCCGGCAGCAATGTCACACTTTACTCCGACTCGAAGTATGTTGTCGAGGCAGTAAACCAGCGCTGGGTGCTAAATTGGGAGAAGAGCAACTTCCGCGGCAAGAAGAATCCCGATCTGTGGATGCGTTTCTTGCGCATATACCGCCGACACAACGTGCGTTTCGTGTGGGTCAAGGGTCACGCCTCGACCATCGAGAACAACCGTTGCGACCACCTCGCTGTGGCAGCAGCACAATCGGGCAACTTGTTGGAAGATACGGGTTATAGCGAGTAACGACCGAAGCATCGAGCCGACACAATAATTTTAGGATTTAGGATGGATAGCCAAACGAAGAGTTTTACGAAGCAGTCGTGGAAGCCGGGAACACTCATCTACCCTCTTCCCGCGGTCTTGGTTAGCTGCGGCGCCTCGCCCGAGGAGTATAACATGCTCACCATAGCGTGGACCGGCACGGTTTGCACCGAGCCTCCAATGTGCTATATCTCGGTACGCAAGCAGCGACACTCCTACGACATTATACGTCGTACAGGCGATTTTGTCATCAACCTCACCACCGAGGAGATGGCACGCGCCACGGATTGGTGCGGCGTGAAGTCGGGGGCACAGGTAGATAAGTGGCAGGAGATGGGTCTTACGCCCATGACATGCGACCATGTGTCGGCACCCATAATTGCCGAGTCGCCGCTGTCGATATGCTGCAAGGTGCGACAAGTCATCGAGCTCGGGACACACGATATGTTCCTTGCCGACGTCGTAGGCATCGAGGCCGACGAGCGATATATCGACCCGGAGACGGGGAAGTTCTCGTTGGAGAGGGCTCACCCCATAGTCTATTCACACGGCGAGTACTTCACCTTGGGCAAGCTCATAGGGCACTTCGGATGGTCGGTACGCAAGCGCACCATGAAGCGACATAAGAGAATCGAAAAAACAAAGAGATAGATATGAACGAACAACAACACGACCTGCTAAACAAATACGAGGAGGCACTACGCAAGACTCTTACGGAGCGCCTTACCGAGGGTAAATGGTTGGAGGGTCGCCTTTTGGAGGTTGAGGAGCTCAACGAGAAGTGGCATGCCGCAGCACCCTCCTACATGGCAGATGCCGTACCCGAAATTGCAAAATACCCGCTTGTAGCCATAGCCTGGGCAATGTATGAAGGCATGGCTGCCGCCACGCTCTGGGACAAGGAGTGGAGCCGTTATGAAGGTGTAGAGGATATTCACAAGATGCTTACCGAGCCTCGTGGCTTCGACTGCATGGACGAGTACATAACCGAGATATTGCTCGCCCTGCCCCTCGGTTCGCAGGAGGCGGAGCGCATCGAGGATATGATACGCTCGACGGCAGAGACTGCGCAGATGCTCATACGCAAGGAGGGCATCGAGGCGCAGAGCGTCATGGCGTTCCACATCTTTGCCCGCACTACGAAGGTTATGTTCGAGGCGGGTGTTGCGGTGCAGTTGCGCCGTTTGGGCTACAACTATGTTAAGGTTAATGCCGAGGTCGTAAGCTAAAAAGCGAGGGACGACAAGAGGAATAGGACTACGGGCGAAGAGCACGATACATAGTTGCTCTTCGCCCATTTTTTATTGGAGCCGAGGCGGGGCGCCAACCCCCAAATATTCAGACCATCGCCCAGCATCGAACAGACGACATTACTATACCCGCCCAACGCCCCATCGTTTACTGTTTTTGGGGAGTGGCAACAAAAAAAATACCACCTCGAAATAACGTTATCTCACTAATTACTAACACATTGACAGTTGCTCTAAAAAAAGTATTTTACGAAAAATTTGTGGATGCTGAAAAATTAGTATCTTTGCACGCTCTTAAAAGAGTATTGGATTACAATTAGTATTTATAAATTAAACGTAAAGTAAAGTGGATTCAAAGAGTTACAAGACAATCTCGGTCAAGGCAGAGGACGCTCAGAAGGAGTGGTTCGTGATTGACGCTACGAACGAGATTTTGGGACGCCTTGCTTCGCAGGTGGCAAAGATCCTCCGCGGCAAGAACAAGCCCAGCTACACTCCCCACACTAACTGCGGTGACTTCGTTATCGTAATTAATGCGGACAAGGTGAAGCTTACGGGCGCAAAGATGACCGATAAGGTCTATACACGCTACACCGGTTTCCCCGGCGGTCAGCGTTTCGCTACTCCTGCCGACTTCCTCACTACCGACAAGAAGCCGGAGTTTGTTGTTGAGCACGCAGTACGCGGCATGTTGCCCAAGACCCGTTTGGGCGAGGCAATCATGAAGAATTTGAAGGTTTATGCAGGCGCCGAGCATCCTCACGCTGCACAGAACCCCAAGGAGATTAAGTTAAACGAGATTAAGTAAGAGTTATGGAAGTTGTAAACACCGTAGGTCGCCGTAAGGCAGCTGTGGCTCGCGTATTCGTGAAGCCGGGCAATGGTAAGATTACAATCAACCACAAGGAGTTGGAGGTTTACTTCCCCTTGCACATTCTTCAGTATGAGGTTAAACAGCCCTTGCTCGTAACCAATACATTGGAGAACTACGACGTTACTATCAACCTCGTAGGTGGTGGTATCAAGGGTCAGGCCGAGGCTGCCCGCATGGGTATCGCTCGTGCACTCTGCCAGATCGATGCAGAGATGCGTCCTGTATTGAAGAAGAACGGCTTCCTCATGCGTGACTCACGCGAGGTTGAGCGTAAGAAGCCCGGTCAGCCCGGAGCACGTCGTAAGTTCCAGTTCAGTAAGCGTTAATCCTTACCGACCGACTTCGGCAAAACAAAAAGGCACAATCAGGGTTCGAAACCTTTGGGACTACACCTATTATTATATATCGCGCGAGCGATGGCGAAAAGGGGCATAGGCCTACAATACTTCTCGCGGTGTGCTGCCCAAGTGGTTGCCCGGTTGCGGAAAACCGGCAAGAACACTCCAAACATAAGAGTGCTACTTGCAGGTTGATAAAAAGAGTAAAAAAACAAAAAAAACAAAACAGTCATGTCACGTACAGATTTTAATACACTTTTGGAGGCCGGTGTACACTTCGGTCACTTGAAGCGTAAGTGGAACCCTAAAATGGCTCCCTACATCTTCATGGAGAAGAACGGCATCCACATCATCGATCTTCACAAGACCGTAATCAAGCTTGATGAGGCAGCTGCTGCCATGAAGCAGATCGTAAAGAGCGGTCGTCGCGTATTGTTCGTAGCAACAAAGAAGCAGGCAAAGGAGATCGTTGCCGAGAAGGTAGCAGCCGTAGGTATGCCTTACGTTACAGAGCGTTGGGCTGGCGGTATGCTTACAAACTTCCCCACTATACGTAAGGCCGTTAAGAAGATGGCTACCATCGATAAGATGACCAACGACGGCACTTTCGACAATTTCTCAAAGCGCGAGAAGCTCCAGATTGCACGTCAGCGTGCAAAGTTGGAGAAGAACCTCGGTTCAATCGCCGACCTTAACCGTCTGCCCGCAGCTCTCTTCGTTATCGACGTACAGAAGGAGCAGAACGCCGTTAAGGAGGCAAAGCGTTTGAGCATCCCCGTATTTGCTATGGTAGATACTTGTTGTGATCCAACCGACATCGATTACGTTATTCCGGCAAATGACGACGCTCAGAAGTCTATCGCTACCATCCTCGATGTAGTATGTGCTGCTATCGCAGAGGGTGCCGAGGAGCGCAAGTTGGAGAAGGAGAAGGAGGCTCAGGAGGCAGAGGCCCAGGAGGCTGCTTCGAAGAAGGAGGCAAAGCCCCGCATCAAGAAGGCTGTTAAGGCTGCTGTTGATACCGAGGAGCAGGTTCTCGCCGAGGTAGTAGCTGCTACCGAGGAGGGTGCCAAGGAGGAGTAATCCTGCTATCCTAAACCAATTCTCAAAAGCTTTTAACCTTATGGGCGGGCAGACAGTGGTCCGCTCGCCCAAGGTTTATTAAACAGTTATTAACGATTAAAACAGATTCATATATTATGGAAATCAAAGCAGCTGATGTAATGAAGCTCCGCAAGATGACCGGTGCAGGTATGATGGATTGCAAGAAGGCCTTGCAGGAGGCTGAGGGCGATTTCGACCGCGCAAAGGATATCATCCGCGAGAAGGGTAAACTTATTGTTGCAAAGCGTTCGGATCGTACAGCTACCGAGGGTGTTGTTGTAACCAAGATTGTTGGCGAGAAGGCATACATCCTTTGCCTCGCTTGCGAGACTGACTTCGTAGCCCAGAACGTTGAGTTCGGTGCTTCGGCAAACGCTATGTTGGAGGTTGCTGTTGCAGCTGACGCTGCTGACCGCGAGACACTTATGGGTGTTAAGGACAGCGAGGGTCACACCGTAGAGGAGATGGTTACCGAGAAGTCGGGTCAGACTGGCGAGAAGGTGGAGTTGGCATACTATGCACGCATCGAGGCTCCCTACTGCGTGGCTTACGTTCACTTCAACAAGAAGCTCGGCACCATCCTTGGTTTCAACAAGCCTATCGCCGAGGAGGTAGCAAAGACTGTTGCTATGCAGGCTACCGCCATGGCTCCTATATCTATCGACGAGAACGACTGCCCCGCAGAGGTTGTTGAGAAGGAGAAGGCTATCGCTTTGGAGATGATGAAGCAGGATCCGAAGAACGCTAACAAGCCCGAGGCTATCTTGGAGAAGATTGCAGAGGGTAAGATGCGTAAGTTCTTCGAGGAGAACACTCTTCTCAACCAGTGCGTTGTTGGCGAGAAGGAGTCTATCCGCGAGCTCATCAACCGCACAGAGAGTGGTGCTACGGTTGTTGCTTACAAGCGTTTCGCTTTGGAGGCATAAAAAGCCAAAGTATCCTAAAACAAACAACTCCGCAACCTGTCTGGTTGCGGAGTTGTTTGTTATATAGATAAAGTCATTTGCGTATGCTCGAACGCCCCTCTTGCGCTGCAAGCCAACCGACAGAGCAGGGGGATAGTCTGGTTAGACGAGTTCCAACTTTTCGAGCAGCGGCGTGAAGTCCGAGTGAGCATTTGCAAACTCCTCGTACGAGAGCTCGGAGTGCCCCTCCTCCGGGACATCCGACACATACTTTACGGCTACAACCGGCAGATTGTCATATAGTTCGGCAACCTGACATATAGCCGCAATCTCCATATCGAAGAGCGCACGCTCCACGCCAAAACGAGCCTTAACCTCTCGCACAATATCGCCATTAACGAACGAATCGCCTGTGAAAACGACCTCTTCGTCGCCACCTCGCAGGCTACGCGGGTCGGTAATCTCGGGGCAGAAGCCCTCGGGAATTATGGCATCGTGGTGTATTGCCTTGCAAGGCATGACAATATCGCCCTGCTTGCGACCTATGGCAGCTGCCGCAAAGCCTATGACAGCAAGCATATCGTATTTACACTCGGCGAGGGTCAGCGCACGCGACACTCCTGCCGACGACAAAGCCTTGCCTATGCCTACCTCCACAAGGTCGTAGCTGTTGCGTAGCGACTGCGCCCTATCCAGAGCATAGCGCATGGCGCGATACTCGCGCGCCGTAGGAGCACATATCAACACCTTCATACTACCACCAACGCTTGTAAACATCACCTATACCAAGCTCCGCCGCCTCATCTGCCGTAAAGAGTGTGCGCATATACTCCGCCATGGCGGCATTTGTAGTGTCGATGGCATAGAGACCGGGATTACCGCACTGAATCTCGTTTAGGCCCACGACATCCGCTGCCGACTTCAAGGGGAATGCCTGCTTGTAGGCATTTGCCAACGCGCGACGTATATCCTCTGCCTCGACATCCTGCATCGTCGAGAGGTAGAAACCCGTCTTACAACCCATGGGGCAGAACGACACTATGCTCTTGCC
Source organism: Alistipes sp. (assembly GCA_017403125.1). Classification (GTDB taxonomy): domain Bacteria; phylum Bacteroidota; class Bacteroidia; order Bacteroidales; family Rikenellaceae; genus Alistipes. Next base: position 41,970 of record JAFQOR010000028.1, read on the forward strand.
AATCTTCTCGTCGAGACGCAGATAGTACGCCATGAGGTGTTCGATGGTGTGCACCTCACCCGAGCCAAGAGGCGCATGCGCCATAGGGGCACGGAAGCGCAAGTCCCACGAACGCACCTGAAACTCATCGTTAATCGTATATACCGAGCGAAGATAGAGCCCCGCATCGAGTGTTCTGTGATCTACATCAAAAGATGAAACTACACCCTTTTTCATAATTTGTAATATGTTAAGTTCAATTTAGGATGTTGCAAAGTTAATAATTTTTTCGACTTTCGCACAAAATATACTATCTTCGCGGAGTACAAAACAACATATTGTGAGAATATGAACTTTCGCACCGAGATAGACATCGATAGATGGCAACACCCTATCGACTACCACCACAATATTTTAAGCCTCGGCTCATGCTTCGCCGACAACATTTCGGCAAAACTACGCGAAAATAAGTTTCGCGTTACGGCATCACCAACGGGCATACTCTTCAACCCCGCATCCATAGCCTCGGCGTTGGAGCGCATCGTTGAGTGTCGAGAGGTTAGCTCCGACGAACTAATCCTCTGCGATGGTCGCTACGTAAGCTACGACTTTCACTCGTCGCTTGGTGGCGAAAGTCCGGAGAGCGCACTGCAAATAATGAACAAGGCAATAGGTCACGCACACAGAGCCCTACAAAGTACTGACTTTCTGATTCTCACACTTGGCACAGCATGGGTCTATCGCCTTAACGCAAACGGAGACATCGTAGCCAACTGCCACAAGCAACCACAACGACTCTTCCACCGCGAGATGCTTGGCGTAGAGGAGATTGCAGATATTATGAGCCGCGCTATCGAGCAACTTCCACGCCCGATGCACATCACACTTACCGTAAGCCCCGTACGCCACTTGGGCGACGGCCTCGCGGGTAACTCATTAAGCAAGGCGACACTGCGTCTTGCCATCGAAGAGCTCACCAAACGCCACGACAACGTTGGCTACTTCCCATCGTACGAAATTCTCATGGACGACCTTCGCGACTATCGCTTCTACGCCGAGGACATGACACACCCCTCGCCCACCGCCATAGAGTATATCGCCAAACGCTTCTTTGATGCCGCTCTCTCGCCCCGCGCCAAGGAGCTTATGCCACAAATACGCCAAATAGTGCGTGCAGCACAACATCGACCTCTAAATCCCAAAAGCGAGGAGCATAAGGCGTTTTGTCGCAAACAGCTCGCAGCCATTGAGCAACTCGCCGAGATAGATTTTTCGGAAGAAAAGAGGATGTTTGAGCGTATATTACAAATAAATTTGTAATTTTGTAGATTATTTGACGCTACGAATGAAGATATTCTCGACATACCTCGTTGCAATATGCGTTGCTGCGCTCTGCTCTATGGGCAGTGTGTGGGCTACGTCACATGCCGACGCAGATGTGCAAATAGCTGATAGTGACAACAAAAGCCATCGCCCTCGACTTGTCATCAACATCGTTGTAAGCTCGATGCGCGCCAACGACCTCGACCGCTATGCCGCAAACTTTTCCGACGGCGGCTTCGAGCGACTACGCAACGGTGGCGCCCACTTCACAAACGCACACCTGGGCTACCTGAATACCTCGACCCCCGCAGGCTTGGCAACAATTACCACAGGCGCACAACCCTCGGAGCATGGCGTCGTAGGCACACATTGGTGGAACTTTGTGGATGGTACACGCGTGGAACTTATCAACGACAATAAGAGCTACTCGGTAGATTTCAGCACCGGTAGCGGCAACTACTCGCCCCACCGCCTTGTAGCACCTACGTTGGGCGATATGCTCATCGCAGATGATTCGCGCAACAAGCAGATAACCATAGCCATAGACCCGGTATCGGCAATAACCATGAATGGCAAATCGGGCGTAGCATATTGGGCGGAAACGAATCAGACACATTGGACAACATCATCGGCATATACCAACAAGCTGCCCAAGTGGGTCAAGGAGTATAACCAGAGCGATACCAACTCTTACTACACGCTGTCGCGCTGGACAACACTCTATAACGCCACATCGTATCGCAACGACGAAGTGGCTGTTGTTGAGGGTATCAGTGGCAAGAGCACTCGTCTGTTAAGCGATATCAACCTCAACCTTGCCAAGGATATATATGGCAAGATGCGCTACACACCGGCAGGTAACACCATGCTTTTGAAGTTCGCCGCAAGTGCTATTGCACAGGAGAAGTTGGGGCAAGATGACGCCCCCGACATTCTAAATATATGCCTCGACACACCACGATACGTCGCCGAGACCTATGGGCCGGAGTCGATGGAGTATGAGGATATGCTCTATCGCTTGGACAAGGATTTGGAGGAGTTCCTGCTCTATGCCTATGCACAGGTAGGCGATGCGTCGGACATCGTGGTTGTACTATGCTCGGACCACGGCACATCGCCCTCGTATAACCCCGTTGGTGGCGACGAGCGCGAGAGGTTCAACACACGACAGATGGAGGTCATCGTAAACGCCTTCCTTGGCGCAAAACATGGCTCCGACAACTATATTTTAGGCTTTGCCAATAATGCTATATACCTGAATCACACGCTCATCCGCGACAAGGACCTATCGATAGACGCCATACGCGACGAGGTGGCAGTATTTGTGCTACAACTTCGAGGCGTAGCCACGGCACGTTCGACAACAGCACTGCGCAACACTTCGTTTGAGGAGGGTCGCGGACGCATGATGCAACGCAGTTTCTACGCCACACGTTCGGGAGATATAGTTTTGGACCCTCTGCCGGGATGGATTATCGAGAATGGCGACTACCGCTCGACATCGCTGTCGGGCTATAACTACGATAGCCACATACCTTTGATAATCTATGGCGGAGGCATCGAGGCACAGACCATCGAGCGCGAAACCGACATCACACAACTGGCAGCTACGATTAGCCATCTGATAGGCATCGGGACGCCGTGGGCAGCATCGGGGCACCGTATAGTTGAGATTGAGTAAGCAAAATAGTTTGATATTGAAGTAAAAACAAGATTGAGATATATGAGTAAGGATGCAATACAGGATGCCATAATCGAGGAGTTCGAGCTCTTCGACGATTGGCTCGACAAGTATGACTACCTCATCGGATTGAGCGACTCGCTGCCCATGATCGAAGCTGCGAAGCGCACCGAGGGCAACCTCATCGAGGGTTGTCAGTCGCGCGTATGGGTAGCCTCGGAGCTACGCGACGGCAAGGTCTATTTCACGGCAGACAGCGATGCCATCATCACCAAGGGCATCATTGCTCTGCTCATTAGAGTTATGAACGGGCGTAGCGCCGAGGAGTTGGCGCATATCGACCTCTACTTTATCGACGCCATAGGTCTTGGCGAGAACCTATCGCCAACACGTAGCAATGGCCTTCGCTCGATGATAAGTCGCATGAAGCTCGATGCTTTGCGATACTCTGTAATTCAAAACGCATAAACAAGGTCAATCATGACACCCGAAGAGATACTCGCAGTTGAGAAGAATATCGTTCTCACACTAAAAAACATCTATGACCCGGAGATTCCGGTCAATATCTACGACTTGGGGTTAATCTACGAGATTAACTACGATCCGTCGGGTACGGCAGACATCATCATGACACTCACCGCCCCCAACTGCCCCATGGCGGACCAGCTGCTTGCCGACATCAACCGTGAGGTAGGCAAGGTTGCAGGCGTGAATAAGGTGAATATTACGCTCACGTTCGAGCCACAGTGGGACAAGTCGATGCTTTCGGAGGAGGCGCTCTTGGAGCTTAACCTATTTTAGGATGCATGATGCTTTGTAAATCGGAGAGGTTATACACATTAGAGGAGCTAAAAGCCGGATGTAGCACTGGTCTATGTCAATATATTGTCACGACCATGGAGGGCGTATATCGCTCGTCGATTTACAACACACTCGCCTACGAAAGGCTGAATCGCAAGAATCGAGATGTAAACGCCATACATAAAGAGTCGTTGGGCGATTGGTCACAAACGCTTCATGTGTTGCTCTTCCGCATGTTGGGAGGTAGCGACAACCAGAAGCCCTTCGACAAACTTGCGCACCTCGTGCCCCACGACATCATTGCACGCGAAGGCAGCTCCGTAGTATCTATCGAGTCGCTGTTGCTCGGAGCGTCGGGTCTGCTGAACATATTCCGAAAGGATGACTACATCGGTCGTCTCAAAGCCGAATACCAACACCTTGCCACCAAGTACAATATCCAGAGCATGGATGCAAGCGAATGGCAGCTGACACACATCTACCCCAACAATCACCCGGCACTACGCCTCGTGCAGATTGCAGCCTGCTATCATAGTCGCAAACTCTCGATTCACAGCGTCACGGCATGCAGGTCGCGCCAAGATTTGCATAAGATATTCAAGGTTCCAACATCGGAGTACTGGATAAGGCGCATCATGCCCAATGCCAATGTCGATAGACTATCACGACACATCGGCACACTCAAAAGCGACATCCTGGGCATCAACGTTGTAGCACAGATAAACTACGCCTACGGCAGATTTTTAGGTTCGGATACGATAATCGAGAGTGCTACCAACCTCTTGGAGGATATTCCTGCGGAGGACAATCGCTACATCAAGGGTTGGAATCACTATGAACGCATAGCCGTTACAGCCTTCGAGTCACAAGCGCTACTCCAACTCTCCAAGGAGTACTGCGAGAAGGGAGCATGCCAGCGTTGCCCCTTTGCTCGCCACCTCACAGGCTATCCCGACGAGGATTAAAAGACTACATTCCACACCCATCACCCACCTTTGCGCCCCATTTTGTAGTCAAAATAGGGCGTATCGTTTTGATATATCGCAAAATTATCATATCTTTGCGTGATATATGCGCGTGCGCGCGAGTAGGCACGGTGTAGCACCGTGAATATTGCACCACACATAGGTGATGATTAAAAATATAACAACATAGAATACGATGGATTTAGTATCGAAATTTATTAAGATTTTCTTTGGCTCGAAGGCCGATAAGGACCGCAAGGAGATTCTTCCCTACGTAGAGAAGATTAAGAGCGTCTATGCCACAATGGCACAGTTGTCTAACGACGAGTTGCGTGAGCGTTCGGCAGCATTGAGCAAATCTATTGCCGACTTCATTGCCGAGGACGAGCAGCACATCGTCGAGCAGAAGGCAAAGCTCGAACTTCCGACAACATCACTACAAGATAAGGAGCGTATTTCGAAGGATATCGACGACACCACAAAGCGTATCGACGAGAAGATTGAGCAGAAGCTCGAAGAGATTCTTCCCGAGGCATTTGCCATCATGAAGGATACGGCACGCCGCTTCGCCGAGAACGAGGAGATTGTGGTTACGGCAACCGACTTCGACCGCAACCTTGCTACCGAGCGTCAGGATTTGGTATATATCGATGGCGACAAGGCGGTATATAGCAACCACTGGACTGCCGGCGGTAACGACATCAAGTGGGATATGATACACTACGATGTACAGCTCTTTGGTGGCGTGGTACTGCACAAGGGCCGCATCGCCGAGATGGCGACGGGTGAGGGTAAGACCCTTGTAGCTACCCTTCCCGTATTCCTCAACGCTCTTGCCCACAAGGGTGTACACGTGGTTACGGTGAACGACTATCTGGCACGACGCGATGCCGAGTGGATGGGTCCCATGTATCAGTTCCATGGTCTGTCGGTAGCATGTATCGACAACACACGCCCCAACTCTCCGGAGCGTCGCAAGGCCTACATGGCAGATATCACCTTTGGTACCAACAACGAGTTTGGCTTCGACTATCTGCGCGATAACATGGCATCAGCTCCCAAGGATTTGGTACAGCGCAAGCACCACTTCGCCATAGTCGATGAGGTGGACTCGGTGCTTATCGATGATGCACGTACGCCGCTCATTATATCTGGTCCCGTACCCAAGGGTGGCGACCAACTCTTTGCCGAGTATCAGCCCGCAGCCAAGTATATCTACGACTTGCAGAGCAAGATGTCGTCGGCAGATGTTGCCGAGGCAAAGCGCCTCTACAACGCCGGTAACACCGAGGAGGCGGGTAAGTTACTTCTTCGCGCCCACAAGGCTATGCCCAAGTACAAGGCGTTGATTAAGTTCCTCTCTGAGCCGGGCGTCAAGGTATTGTTGCAGAAGACCGAGAACTTCTATATGCAGGACAACGAGAAGCGCATGCACGAGATTACCGACGACAACTTCGTAATCCACGACGAGCGCATGAACTCATTGATTCTCACCGACAAGGGTCACGAGATTGCCTCGAAGCGCTTTGGCGAGGAGGGATTCTTCATCCTGCCCGACATCGGTGCTTGCATCGCCGAGATTGAGCACAGCGACGCTTCGGTCGAGGAGCGAGCACAGCGCAAGGATGCTCTGTTGAGCGACTACGCCGTGAAGTCCGAGCGCGTTCATACCATGAATCAGTTGTTGAAGGCATACTTCATGTTCGAGAAGGAGGTTGAGTATGTGCTTATCGACAACAAGGTAAAGATTGTGGACGAGCAGACGGGTCGTATCATGGAGGGTCGCCGCTACTCGGATGGTCTGCATCAGGCTATCGAGGCGAAGGAGAACGTAAAGGTGGAGGATGCAACACAGACCTTCGCAACCATCACCTTGCAGAACTACTTCCGTATGTATCACAAGCTTGCCGGTATGACTGGTACGGCAGAGACCGAGGCATCGGAGTTTTGGAGCATCTATAAGCTCGACGTTGTGGTCATCCCCACAAACAAGCCGGTTATACGTGACGACCGTCAGGACTTGGTCTATAAGACGGCACGCGAGAAGTATAACGCCGTAATTGCCGAGATTGAGCGCCTTGTAGAGGAGGGTCGCCCCGTATTGGTAGGTACGACGTCAGTCGAGATTTCGGAACTTTTGAGCCGCATGCTCAAACTTCGCGGCATCAAGCATAACGTATTGAATGCCAAGCAGCACCAGTTGGAGGCACAGATTGTTGCCGAGGCAGGACGTCGCAGTCAGGTCACCATTGCTACCAACATGGCGGGTCGTGGTACCGATATCAAACTCTCGCAGGAGGTCAAGGAGCTTGGAGGTTTGGCCATCATCGGCACCGAGCGTCATGAGAGTCGCCGCGTAGATCGCCAGCTTCGCGGTCGTTCGGGACGTCAGGGAGACCCCGGTTCATCACAATTCTTCGTCTCGTTGGAGGATAACCTCATGCGTCTCTTTGGCTCGGAGCGTATCGCACGCCTCATGGATCGTATGGGTCTGAAAGAGGGTGAGGTAATCCAGGCAGGCATGATGACCAAGGCCATCGAGCGCGCACAGAAGAAGGTTGAGGAGAACCACTTTGGCGTGCGTAAGCGCCTGTTGGAGTACGACGATGTTATGAACTCTCAGCGTGAAGTTATCTACACACGTCGCCGTCATGCCCTCTATGGCGAGCGTATCGACATCGACATGAACAACCTGCGTTACGACTACGCCACCAAGTTCGTAGAGGCTCACGAGGGGTGCTCTTACGACGAATTCCGCATTGACCTTATGCGCGAAGTGGCTATCGAGACATCGCTCAGCGCCGAGCAGTTGGAGGCAAAGAAACCGTTGGAGATTATCGACTCTATCGTCGAGGACCTCGCAGCCCACTTCGAGCGCAAGGCAAAGAGCATTGCCGACATCGTACGCCCCACCATGACACGTATCTACGAGGAGCGCAAGGAGCAGATGGATATGCGCATCGCCTTCCCGCTTACGGATGGACGTCTGCGCTACTCTATTCCCGTTGAGTTGCAGAAGTGCAAGGATACCGACGGTGCCGAGATATATCGCGTATTTGCCAAGGTAGCACTGTTTACGACCATCGACGATGCATGGCGTGAGCACCTGCGCGAGATGGACGACCTGCGCCAGAGTGTTCAGAATGCGACCTACGAGCAGAAGGACCCGCTCCTTATCTACAAGTTGGAGTCGTTCCAGCTCTTCTCGAAGATGTTGGAGCAGATAAACCGCGACGTGCTTGCCATACTCAACAAGTCGTCGATTGCCGTACGCGACAACAATGCCGAGGCTATACAGCGTAATCAGGAGCAGAAACAGAAGATTGACGTGAACAAGTTGCAGGCATCGCGCATGGCAGCGGCAGCGGCAGCAGGTCAGGGCGACAAGGGCAAGACCTCGCCTATCAAGGTCGATAAGACGGTAGGTCGCAACGACCCATGTCCCTGCGGCTCGGGCAAGAAGTACAAGCACTGCCACGGCAAGGGCATGTAGTTATTAACGTGAGAAGTACCTTTTTTGGAACATGGGATACAAGGAGCAGAAACAGCGTCAGTTCGACATGCGCTACTTGCAGATGGCGCGCGTATGGGCCGAGAACTCATACTGCGTACGACGCAAGGTTGGGGCACTATTGGTCAAGGACAACATGATTATCTCGGATGGCTACAACGGCACACCCGCAGGCTTCGAGAATGTATGTGAGGATGATATGGGTCAGACCAAGCCCTATGTTCTGCATGCCGAGGCGAACGCCATCACGAAAGTTGCCAAGAGTGCCAACAACTGCGACGGCTCGACACTCTATATCACCGCTTCACCCTGCATCGAGTGTGCCAAACTTATCATTCAGGCGGGCATCAAACGTGTGGTATATAGCGAGTCATATCGCTTGGAGGAGGGCTTGAATCTTCTACGCAAGGTAGGCATCGAGTGTGTACACCTACCCCTTGACGAGTAGTAATCGTGCGATAACAAGCGTCGTTGGCGAACACAAGTCGCCACTATGCAAAAAAAGAGATAGCCACAGCATAGAGATATGCGTGGCTACCTTTTTTTTGTAGGAAGACCATCTATCGGGAGCACATACGAGGGGGCGTAAGACAGGCTGCGCGAGAGAGGGAGCATACGAGAGAGTACGTGCAAGAAGGTACGTGCGAGAAGGTGTAAACGCGCTAACAAGCACAAAACGCAACCTCAAAGTAGCGCTACTCCCGCGTCCATACGCTTACAGCGCGCCATACGGAAATTGGGGAGGTCAGGGATAGTGGCAAGGCATAACACCCTAAAACTCACTACGTTCCCCACCCTCCCCAATATCAGCTAAATGCCATAGTCTCTACACCTCGATGTCGGGATCCTTACCCGGCGTGCGTACCTTCCAGAAACGAAGTTTCGAGAACGACCACCGTAGTCTAAATATCGAGAAACCGCCCAAAAGGCGCGAGAAGAGGCTCTTTCTATTTGCATCCATAGCCCATTACAAGTTTTCAAGACAGTAGTCCACCATCTTCTGACGCACGTTATACATATCGTCGGGACGCATCGAGTGATTCTGATCGGGATATACCATCATATCATACTGCTTGCCCGCGCGATTCAGCGCACGACACATCTCTATCGTATTCTGGAAATGTACGTTATCATCAGCCGTACCGTGGATTATAAGCAGACGCGTATTGTTGCTCAAACGGTCAGCGAAGTTGATAGGCGAGTTATCGTCATAACCTGCTGGGTTATCCTGTGGCAGACCATTGTATATCTCGGTATAGATTGAGTCGTAGAAACGCCACGATGTTACGGGAGCCACGGCAATAGCCATCTTAAAGAGACCATTACCCTTCAAGGCACAACCCAAAGCCATGAAACCACCATACGACCAACCATAGATACCTACACGCTCCCCATCGATGAAGGACAGCGATGCCAGATGACGTGCAAACGAGAGCTGATCCTCAACCTCGGCTTTACCAAGATTTGCGTAGGTAACCTTCTTAAACTCCTCGCCACGGAAACCCGTACCACGAGCATCGCAGCATGCCACGATATAGCCGTTACGAGCCAACGTCTCCTCCCAATCCGTAACATAGCGGTTAGCAATCTCCTGCGAGCCGGGGCCCGAATATTGTGTCATAAGCACGGGATACTGCTTGTTGGGGTCGAACTTCTCGGGGTAGATAAGGAAGTAGCTCAACTCGTCGCCACGCTCGGTTTGGAACGTATAGTAGTTGCGCTGATAGGCGGGCACAGCGGTCGAGGGTTCGCCCTGCATCAAGCTGCGCACCTGCTTGCCCTTGCTATTATAAACGGCAGCCGTAGGATAACAATCTGTTGCCGAGTGCTCGGCAGCGAAGTAACGCATATCCGCCGAAGGATATACACGCCAATAGCCGGGCTTCGAGAGTAGGCACTTCTTATCCTTACCGTCGATAGATATCGAATAGAAGTGACGCTCAACAGGCGACTTCTCGGTGGACATATAGTACACCGTCTTCTTGTTAGGCGAGACGCCAACCAACTGCGTTACCTCCCACTCGCCCTCGGTGATAGCATAAAGACGCCCCTCATCCACCGAGTGCAGATAGAGGTGGAACCATCCGGCCGATGTCTCCTCGCGAACGATGAAGCGGCTCTCGTCAATAAAGGTGATGGTTGCCACGCTCGGACGCTCAACATAGCGCTCGTCGTGCTCGTCGTAGATAACACGCTGCGTGCCATCTCGCTCGACCATAACCACCTCAAAGTGGTTTTGCAGACGGTTCACACGATAGTAGAAGAGGTTGCCAGCGGGCGTATAGTCAATGCGCGGGATATACTGGTCGTTCTCGGCGCCTACCTCGATTTCACGCGTCTGACCACTCGTCATATCATACACGTGCAGCGTAACGATGGAGTTCTCCTCGCCCGCCTTGGGATACTTGAAACTGTATGCCGAGTTATAGAGTGCACCATCGAAGCGCATCATCTCAAACTCCTTAACGCGGCTCTCGTCAAACTTCAAGTAGGCGAGCTCACGACCGTCGGGCGAGAACTGATATGCCTTCGTAAAGCCATACTCCTCCTCATATACCCAATCCGTCGTACCATTGATGATGTGATTCCACTCACCATCATCGGTGATGTTGTAGATATCGTTTGTCGTGAGGTCGTAGAGGAAGATATCGTTGTTGTATGCCATTGCCAGGAACTTGTTGTCGGGCGAGAACGAAATGTCGCGCACATCGTCAATCTTTATGGTCGAGCCATCGGCACATGCGATGTAGTAGTCCGACGTGAACGAGTGGCGATATATCTCCTTGCGGGGCGAACAACCCTCCCACTTCTCATATATTGCCATAGTGCCGTCGGGCGACTTCTTGTAGGACATTAGAACGTTGTCGCTCGTAAACTCGACACGTCCCTCCGAGCTTTTGGCATAGTCGTACATCACTACGCGCTTACCATCGAGCTCCATATACTTATCAGTCCCATCAACGGGCGTAAGTAATGCGGGATTGATGTAGGAGGTCGCAGGCTCACGCGCCTCAACCATCTCCAAATAGCTAACCTGCGCCTCTGCCGTAGCCATCGAGGCAAGTGCAACTATCGTAAATATCAGTTTTTTCATGGTAGTTATTAGGTTTTAGTTAGTATCACAGCTAAAAACATAGGGCTCGCCACGCACTCTAAAAGCACAACGCGGAGTGCAAACCCCCTAAATATCGTCTATCGAGAAGTCGTAACTGAGGCGCTTACCCGTCGTAAACTTCGAGTTGTCGAGCTTCGAGTTAAACTGATCCACCGTAACACGAATATTCTCCTCGTAGGGGGGCATCAGTAGGTCGAAATTCAACGCATAGTTTATCGCTGTCTCGATGATGGCTACAAGTGCCTCACGATCGATCTTGCGCGTACCGAATGTCATGGGGCGCACCAAGGTCTGTCGCTTACCCTCGACCCAGAAGCACTTCTCGCGGTTGATGAAGATGCGACCAATGAGATAGCCCTCGTCGGCATTACGATTGTACTTCAACGAGTCAGAAAGGAAGTTGTAGATGTTGATAACGCCGATGTAGGAGTTATTATGGTCGCTCTGCACATAGTTGTTCTGCCAGATAATATGGTTCGAGTCGAACTCGAAGATATCGGTATGCATCTGGAACAGAAGTATGTCGCTTGCCAACTGCAACTGCGCCTCGAACTTACCACGGTCGCGATACTCGATGCGCACGCGCCTATCGAGCTTACCGTCCAACTCGTCGTCAATCTCCGATGCCATCTCGAAAAGCGTCTCTTTGAGCTCGTTGAATGTCGAGAAGGTGTTGTCGAAGATCTGCTGTTTGAGTGTCGATTTACGTACTATCGACTCCAAGATTTTCTCACGTAGTGTACCCATGTCTTATGGTATATTTAAGTGATATTCAAAAAAACGTTTAGTAAACAAGTTTTTTTAGCCGAGCGATTCAATTTCGGTTACCTCGCGAAAATCGGCTCTAACCAATTTTATAGCCCCTCCAAATTTATTATCGTAATTTGATGGTCTGCCCCTCAACCAGCGGAGAGGTTGGACGTATGCGATTCATCTTTGCAAGCTGGTCCATGCGTATGCCATAGATTTGCGAGAGCATATACATATCCTCACCCTTGGCAACGACGTGTACCATATTAGCGCCACTCCAACGCGCCGACTTACGGTCGATATAGACGATATCGCCCGCTGCGGGCTGTGTCTTTGCCTCACGGTCATTGAAGCGACGCAGGGTCGATGCCGACACTTCGAAGAGCTTGCCCAACTTCTCGTAGCTGTCGCCCTCGCGTGCAATAACATAGTGTGAGCCATTGGTCATATAGACGTTATAACCACCATGGGCATTTATCGTCACACGGAAGTTATTCGGGTCGATACCTCGGTCGGCATAGGCGGTTGTCATGTCACGCGGCGTGATTACCTCATCCGACGGCTCTATGGCACTCTGATTCGAAGTTGAATCCGTATCGTTCTGCTCCACAACCGGTCCAACGACTATACCCAACTCCTCTGCCATAAACTTATCGTGCAGAGCCAAACCATTCTCCTGGTCGAGTAGGTCGAGGCGCGAATTTTCGATAACACGTATCAGGCGCTCGGCATAGTCTGAAGCTGTGGCATATCCGGCCTTTTTCAGACCCTTTGCCCAACTCTTATAGTCGGTGATGTCGTAGGCAAAGAGGAAATCATAGCGCGAGCCGTTGCACAGAAACTCGGCATGATCTCTAAACGACTCCTCGACACTATCATATACGCGGAAACAGTCATCGGGGTTATCATCCTCGTGTGTTATGGTAGGTCCCGTCCACGAACTCTTGCACTTTATGCAGAAGTGGTTGTTTGCCACGCGCGCGAGGTAGCCATTGCCAAAGCCCGACTCCAAGATAGCCTGTCCCATGGTAATACTTGCAGGGATGCCATATACCTCCATATTGTCTATTGCCAAGCCACGCCACTTTACGATATACTCCTCGCGTGTCATCTTCACCCAACCCTCGACCGGCTCCTTCGCCTTTATGTCATCGGGTTCGGCAACCTGTGCCTCTGCCACACCCGCCATGCATAGCTGAAAAGCTATAAATAACACGCCAAAAATTGTTTTACGGGAAAAATTCATTATATTTGTATAATTATTTGTGGAACTTACACTCGCAAAGATATAATTTTATACTCAAATAATCAACAAAAACTACTACTATGTTTACGGAAAATGCAAACAACATCTTCGTTCGTTCGATTGAGGATTACCACAAGTGGGACAATGTGGACCAGCCTATGGCTAACCCCTACGAAGCAGGCTCACTAAACGCTTTGCTCTACGAGAAGAATTGGATTGATGCCGTGCAGTGGCACTTGGAGGACATCATCCGTGACCCAAATATCGACCCCGTAAAGGCGTTGGAGATTAAGCGCCGCATCGACCGCTCGAATCAGGTACGTACCGACATGGTGGAGTATATCGACTCTTACATGCTCGACAAATATAAGGATATTGTTCCCGCCAAGGATGCTCGCCTCAACACCGAGACTCCGGCATGGGCTATCGACCGCCTATCGATTCTCGCACTCAAAATATACCACATGCACTGTGAGGTTGTCCGCACCGACGTTGATGACGCTCACCGCGAGGCTTGCCAGAAGAAGCTGGATACGCTATTGCAGCAGCGCGTCGATCTCTCGACAGCCATCGAGGAGCTTATCGAGGATATTGAGGCCGGTCGTAAGTACATGAAGACCTACAAGCAGATGAAGATGTACAACGACCCATCACTCAATCCTGTGCTCTATGGCAACAAGCAGTAAAAAGATTCGATACCGCCACATATTGTTGGTGCGCCTCTCGGCGTTGGGCGACGTTGCAATGTTGGCCCACACCGTGCGCGCCTTCAAAGAGGCGTATCCCGAAGTTAAGGTCACGGTACTCACGCGCGAGTTCCTACGCCCCATGTTCGATGGCCTCGACGTAGATTTCATCTTCGCCGACACCAAGGGCAAGCACAAGGGCTTTTGCGGCATTTGGCGCCTTGCCGGCGAAGTTAAGCGCGCCGGCGTAGATGCCATAGCCGACACGCATGGCATGTTGCGTTCGCGCACGCTGCGCTGGATGTGTTGGTTGCGAGGTCTAATCCCCTTCAAGGCTATCCGCAAGGGTCGTGTCGAGAAGTGGTTCCGTCTCGGCTATAACCGCGCGAGCGCCGTGCAACTGAAACACACTGTTGTTCGCTACAACGACGTCTTGCGTCGCCTGGGCTTCGATTTCGACGACCCCGCACCCGCAACCAAACCCTCGCTCCCCTGCCCCATGGGCACGAAGGAGGGACGCTGGGTGGGCTTTGCACCATTCTCGGCACACGAGGGCAAGACCTATCCTGCGGATATGCGTGCAGAGCTCGTACGCCTACTTGCCGAGCGCTACGACAGGGTCTTTATACATAGTGGCGGAGGCGACGAGGCAGCCTTTGCCGAGCAGATGGAGGCTACGTATCCCAATGTCACAGCTCTCTGGGGCAAGGTGAAGCTACGCGAGGAGCGCGACCTTATCTCACACCTTGATGGCGTCGTCACCATGGACTCGCTTGTTATGCACCTTGCGTCGCTCGTTGCCACACCCACCGTCTCGATTTGGGGTGCTACACACCCACAACTCGGATTTATGGGCTACGGCATGGGAGATAGAGGCATCCTACAAGCCGAGATGCCGTGTCGTCCCTGTTCAGTATATGGCAATAAGAGGTGTAAATTTGGCGACTATCGCTGTCTGCGTGCCATAACTCCCGACATGGTTATAGAGCGTCTCGACGAGATTCTCGAGAAGTAGGCAGTGACACATAACACTACAATGCCCCAAGAGTTTAGTAAACTCTTGGGGCATTTGCTTTGAGAGGGAGGGTTAAAGAGTTTAAGGAGTTTAGGGAGAGCCCCCCCCTATTCTCCCTATTCTCCCTATTCCCCCTATTCCCCCTTCACCCACCACAAAAAAAATAAGGGACAGGCTCGAAGCCTATCCCTCACATCTTCCAGAGTGGAAGCGACTATTTAACTGCATTAACAATTGCCTCGAATGCCTTGGGCTCGTTGAGTGCGAGGTCAGCCAAAACCTTACGGTTGAGGGCGATACCCTTCACATTCATCTTACCGATAAACTCCGAATAGGTCATACCGTACATGCGAACCGCAGCGTTGATACGAACGATCCACAACGAACGATAAGTTCTCTTCTTCTCACGACGGTGTGCATATGCAAACTGCAAACCCTTCTCGACAGTATTTTTCGCAACTGTCCATACGTTTCCCCTTGAACCAAAGTTACCCTTGGCAAGTTTCAAAACCTTCTTTC
>JAFQOR010000029.1 GCA_017403125.1 Alistipes sp.
AAGCAATGGAACATATATTGAATAACCAACATATTGATATCCTCATAAAACCGATCTCCACTAAATATAAATAATATATAGGTGACTCCTATACACCCTCAATCAGATGCAAATAATCTAAACTAATTAGAACCAATAATATACAAAAGTGGCGTATGTAGGGAACTTTGTAGTTCACTCATACGCCACCTTAGTTTATTCACAATGCATCTTCGAAAGATGCTTGATTTCAGTGCTTTACTTTCAAAAGTTTTATTTACCTTTGCAGTCGTAGTTTTTTGGCTTAGTTACGACCTCCATGTAGTCTTCTATGTAGGATTTCGCAATTTTCGTAAAAACTAACACTGAAAATCAATTAGTTAAAATAAAATAACGGGTGCCCACAATGGTCAGCCCCTACTTTATTTATAGCATTGTCACTCCAAAGAGAGAAAATTATCTCCTTCTTGTCGCGCAAAACCGGGACACCATACAAAGCGAACGTGGTGAGCGAGAGAGTCTCCAACGTGCCATAAATCAAGCATAAAGCCCACCGCCGCCCCGTCCCACGAACACACGTACCCCACCTCTGCACGGGTATTAAAATAATACCCGCACACAAAAGTACACACAGACATACGCTACACACAACTAACTGCGCGGGTACTAAAAATAATATCCGCAACAAAAGCACGCACATAAATACGCTACACACAACGAACTACGCGGGTATTAAAAATAACACCCACAACAAAAGTACGCACAGACATACGCTACATACAACTAACTGCACGGGTATTAAAAATAATACCCACACAGAGGTAAGCGCGAAAGGGGAAGAAGAGTAGAGAAAGGGGAGCAAAAGAGTAGAGAAGGGGGAGCGCAATAGCAAAGCGGGCTATCCAAGGGGGATACCTCGCCGGCATGCAGCATTGACTACGCCGCCATGCAAAACGCCGCAAAGGGGGCGCTGCTTCCACCCCACCCCAAAACAAGCGCCTCCACCCGCGACACGGGTAGGCAAAAGCAAACCCACAACAATAGCGCACACACAACTAACTACGCGGGTACTAAAAATAATACCCGCAACAAAAGCACACACAGACATACGCTACACTCAGCGAACTGCACGGGTATTAAAAATAATACCCGCACAGAGGTACGCGCGAAAGGGGAGCAAAAGAGTAGAGAAGGGGGGGCGCTATAGCAAAGCGCGCTATCCAAGGGTAACACCTCGTCGGCATGCAGCATTGACTACGCCGAC
The DNA here is from genome assembly GCA_017403125.1 of Alistipes sp. Lineage (GTDB taxonomy): Bacteria > Bacteroidota > Bacteroidia > Bacteroidales > Rikenellaceae > Alistipes. The sequence continues at coordinate 1,244 of JAFQOR010000029.1, forward strand.
ATGCAAAACGCCACAAAGGAGGCGATGCTTCCACCCCACCCCAAAACAAGCAACTCCACCCGCGACACGGGTAGGCAAAAGTAAACCCACAACAATAGCGCACACACAGCGAACTACACGGGTATTAAAAATAATACCCGCAACAAAAGTACACACATAAATACGTTACATACAACTAACTACGCGGGTACTAAAAATAATACCCGCACAGAGGTAAGCACGAAAGGGGAAGAAGAGTAGAGAAAGGGAAGCAAAAGAGCAAAGCGCGCTATCCAAGGGTAACACCTCGCCGACATGCAGCATTGACTACGCCGACATGCAAAACGCCACAAAGGAGGCGATGCTTCCACCCCATCACCAAAACGAGCAACTCCACCCGCGACACGGGTAGGCAAAAGTAAACCCACAACAATAGCGCACACACAACTAACTGTGCGGGTACTAAAAATAATACCCGCGCACAAACTGACAAAATGCCATGGGTCTCACGGCTCTTGCAATGGAGACAGATGCCTAAAAGTAGATAATTCCCCTAAAAAAAACGGATAGCCATGATAGATTTCCTATGCGGCACACCTCTATAATTACAAAGAGCCCCTGATGGGGCACAATATTGGAGATAACATGAACTTAAAAAACATTACGACTATGAAACGCATCTTCACAATTCTGACCGCCGCTGCATCACTCTTCGCAATCGAGAGCGCCTATGCAGCAACGACCGCCCATGAGGCAGATAACAACACTATCGTGCGCAACTCTGACGTCCAAGTCGAAACCTTTGTTGTAGCATCAGAAGACATTGCATACTACACCTATCATGCAACGAAGGGTGTGGAAGCCATCATAACCGTTGTGGGCGATGGCAGCTCCGACATCGACCTCTACATCTTCGACCTCGACGCCAACCTCATAACCGACGATCTTGGAGAGAGCGATGTATGCGTATGCCGATGGGTCCCTACAGCAACGTGCGACTACTACGTTGCAATCAAAAATTTGGGAAGCACCTCTAACAAATGTGCAATAACAGCCCAATAATTTATGTCGCGCGAGCGACAACCTATGAACCCATGACACAAACAAAACGAAATCGGAGAGAAAACAATCGGGGTGTTCAACACAGACGTTGAACACCCCAAAACTTTGTCGGGAGCGAATGACCTCCCCGACAACTTAATTCTCGATATAGCGTATTAGCCAATCAAAGCCTCGTAAGCTGCCGCATCCAACAGAGCATCAACCTCCGCAGGATTAGACATCTTAATCTTAATCAACCAACCCTCGCCATAGGGATCGCGGTTTACGAGTGAAGAGTCGGCCTCAACAGCCTCGTTGAACTCGATAACCTCGCCGCTAACGGGAGTAAAGGCGTCAGATACGGTCTTAACAGCCTCGATAGAACCAAATACCTCATTTGCCTCGATAGTCTCACCCACGGTGGGAACATCAACAAAGACGATATCGCCAAGCTGCGACTGTGCATAGTCAGTAATGCCGATAACAGCAACATCACCCTCTACACGGCACCACTCGTGGTCGTTAGAGTACTTCAAATTTGCAGGTACATTTGCCATAATTGTTCTGTATTAGATTGTTTGTGATATAAATTTTATCCTAAAAATTTCCATTTAATCTACTTTCGCAACTACAAATATACGTTTAATTTTGCAATAGCAAAAATTTTACGCCTCTTTTTTGCGACACTATCTCGTTTTTATCTCTTTATATCCTTGGCAGACCGAGGCCACACGACACAAAAAAAGCCATACCTTACGACTTAAAGTACGGCTTTTAGTAAAGGGTTGATATGTAAAGTATCTATGTTGGCACTACTCAACAACTGCCTCCACCGGCTCAGCAACGTCGGCAGAAACAACCTCGACATTTGCAGACTCCTCGGCTACTGCGGGAAAGAGCTCGACGCCCTGCTTGGCATAGGCAAGCTCCAAGATGGTATTCTGCAACTCGATGTCGGCAATCTCCTTCTCAATCTCAACCATTCGAGCCTCCGACTCCTGCTGCTGCTTGGTATAGCGCTTAAACTCCTCGCCATCCTGATCGCTCCAATACTCCCAAATCATGGCTCCTGCCTCCTCCGACAGAGCCTTCACACTCTCATACTCCGCCTTCAACTCATCAACTCTCTTGCGATTCTCCTCAATAAGTGTTCTATCTGCATCTGCCGTATCAGTAGATACGTTCCATGTCTTTTCGAGGTTCGAGAGCATGGTGTCGAGCGTCTGCTCCATAGCAGCGAGCTCATCCTGATGCTTCTTTATGGCATCGAGACGAGCGCCCGCCTCCTCGACAATAGGCTCGGCAAGTTTGTAGAACTGTATGGCCGTAGCACCATCGATATGCTTCTGGTAGGCGATATAAATCTCGTTGAACATAGCATCGACATAACGCATTGTAGGCTCGTTATATACACCCTCGGCAGCCTCCTTAACACGCTGCGCATCCTTATAGGGGTTGGTAATCTTGGTAGGACCCTCGCACTGCGCCAAGAGCAAGATAACAGCCACAACCATCGTGTAACTCAACACGACCATAAATCTTCTGAAAAACTTTCTTCTCTTCATAGCTCACATCATTTTTTCGAGTTACACAACTACAAGCCAAGCGACTCGCTAATATTATCGGTCGTGGTTGTCAGGAAGTTGATATATGCCTGACCGCCAAAACGTGAGCGATAGGCATCCTGATACTGCTCTATCTCGCTCCTAACTGCCTCGAACTCCGCCATGGTCTCGGCATTGACAAGGGCCTCGGCAAGACGCTCACCATCGGCAAACGCCTGATTCTCGGCATCAATCTCATCGATCTTGATGCCACCACTCTTATCTGCGCCACATGCCACAAAGGTTGCCGCGGCAGCAAGTAAAAACACCATTTTTTTCATTGTCATAAAAAAGTATTTTAGATTTCGTTACACTCCGTATCGCTCCTATTCGACCGCAACAACCAAACCTTTAAGGTACTCGCCCTCGGGATGGTAGATGTTGATGGGGTGGTCGGCGGGCTGCGTAAGCTGACCTATGATGCGCACCTTGCGCCCGGCAATTGCCGCCGCCGTAAATATTGTTGTGCGGAAGAGCTCGCGACTCACCGCCTGCGAACATGAGAAGGTGAAGAGTATGCCTCCCGGGCGTATCTTCTGCAAAGCTCGCACGTTGATCTTCTTGTAGCCCTGCAACGCATTACCCAACACCTTGTGGTGCTTGGCAAATGCCGGCGGGTCGAGGATGATAAGGTCGTAGCTGTCGTCGATATCTTTGAGATACTCCACAGCATTGCAGGCTATCGCCTCGTGACGGACATTGTCGCCAAAATTAAGGCGCACATTCTCCTCGGCAAGCTTCACGGCACGCTCCGAGAGATCGATAGATACAACCTCACTTGCGCCACCCGCCAACGCAGCAACCGAGAAACCTCCCGTATAGCAGAAGGTATTGAGCACCTTGCGACCACGCGCATAGCGACGCACCAAATCACGATTCTCGCGCTGGTCGATGAAGAAACCGGTCTTCTGACCCTCCTCCCAATTTACCTTAAACTGCAAACCGTTCTCCAAGACCGTGCAATCGCGCTCTGCTGCACGACCCCACAGATAACCATCTATGGCACCCAAATCTGCCTTGAACGGCAGCGTCTGCGAGCTCTTATCGTAGATTGCCTCGATATGCTCGCCATACGCCTCGCGGATAGCCGCTGCAATGAGCATACGCGAGTGATACATGCCCACCGAGTGACACTGAACTACGGCCGTGCGACCATAGATATCAACAACCAAGCCCGGAAGCAGGTCGCCCTCACCATGCACCAAGCGATAGCATGTCGTTTGCTCGTTAGCTATCATGCCCAATGCCTCACGCAACTGCTTGGCGGCGACAATACGACGACACCACCACGCCTCGTTGATATCCTCCCTCTCGAACGTGAGGATACGTACTGCGATAGAGCCTATCTGATAGTGTCCGCGGGCTATGAAGTCGCCCTGACGCGTAACTACATCGACAATAGCTCCCTCTGCAAGAGGCGTTTCGCACTCGTCGATATGGTCGATAGCGCCCGAAAACACCCACGGGTGACGTCGCAACAGCGACTCCTCCTTGCCTCGGCGAAGATGAACGGTTGCCAAACTACTACTCCTTGCCATATATCAACTCGTTGTAATATACTACTTTACTATAATCTATGAATATCCCAAAATCTCTCTCTTATACCACCACACTACTCCTGCTTATCGTGCTTCGCTCGGCGATGCCAAACTCTACGTACCCGGCGCTTGCTACTCGACGAAGACTTCTCCTCGGGTTGCGTTGTCGGGTTCGCCCCCTCCGGCTTGGGAGCCTCAATCCTCGATGACCCCTCCTCACCACTTATCGGCTTATGGCGTTGCAACTCCTCCAAAATACGGATACACGCCCATGCATCGGTAGCCGCATACTCCATCTGCTGCGAAGTAAGTACCCCCGCCTCCCAATTACTCAATCGTTGCGCCTTCGAGATACGCTCGCCAAGGACTATTGCCGAGAGTTTGCGCAGACTCTTCTCCTCGATGCCCCAGCGTGGAGCCTCGTGTTGCAAATCGATAAAGCCCCCCTCCTGAAAGTGACGTAGCGCATGCAACGAACGTATATCTCCCGCCACATCGACACCAACCTTATGCACACGATTCGACCCGAGTAGCTTCAAAATGCGGTTGTCGAGACGTATTCGGTTGAGACGAAAGAGATAGCAGGTCTTGTCGGTAGAGAGCTGCAACAGCGACACCCTATGCGACACCCCCGCCTTGAACGAGGGTCGTGTCTCGGTATCGAAACCTATAACATCGCACGAACTCAAATCACGACAAGCGGCCTCAATCTGCTCCTCGCGATCGACAACCACAATACGCCCGCCAAAGCGAGCGGCAGGCATCGCTGCAACCGTATCGTTATCTATCGTGGCTCGAAACTCTATCATAGGTCAGACAATAAATCTACGCAATAGGCGCAAAGTTACTTATTTATTTTTAGTTTTCCGCTTGGAGTAATAAATATTTTACCGTCACGAATCATTTTATCCACCATATCTACCATCTTCTCTTCGTCGCCACGTAGCGCCGCAACAAGCTCCTTGACACTCAACTCCCCTGCCGCCAACAGCGCTACAACGTGCTCCTCGACATCGACATCACCGCTTCGTCGCCCTCTATTTCGCAGACATGTGTCACATACCCCGCACGCCTGAGCATCGGCATCACCGAAATATCGCTCGATAATAAGGCTGCGGCACGCTGTATCGTTTGTAGCGTATTGAAGCATACTCTCAAAGCGCTCCTTGCGCAGACGATAGCGCTGCTGATAGCTATTCTCCGAAATAACTATATCCTTCGCCGGAAGGCGCTCCTCATTGAACAGGACCATAGGCGAGCGATATGCCGGAATATAGCGTACGATGTTCATGCGCCACAACATCCTTAACAGGTCATGAACACGCTCCGACGTAAGGTTGGCATAGGAGGCAATAAGTTGCTCATCAATAGAGCGAAAGTGGGTAAACAATCCGTCGTAAAGTCTCAACACCGCCCGCAACATAGCATCCATGTCATTGCCACCGGCATTGAGCTTGTAGAGCGAATCGCGACTGCACATAAACATCAACTTTGCAGGGTTGTCGCTATCGTCGATAAAGGTCATATAACCATTCATTTCGAGCAGCTTCATGGCACTCTCAACCTTTGATATCGAGAGCTTCTCGCGGTGACAAAAGTCGTAGATGTTGAACGCATACGACACTCCGCGACCATCACCGATAGCAACCTGCAAAAAGCTCGACACGCAGTCGTAGATTCGGCGAATATCCGCAATAGGCGGAAATTCCGCCTCGAAGCGGCGCGTGATGTTTGCCATATCGTCGGGACTCTGCAACAGCACAGCATAGCTGCGTCTGCCATCACGACCGGCACGCCCCGCCTCCTGATAGTACGCCTCCAACGAATCACACATGGTGTAATGCACGACGAAACGCACATCCGACTTATCGATACCCATACCAAAGGCATTGGTTGCCACCATGATACGCGTAGCCCCCGACTGCCACTCATCTTGCCTGATAGCTCGTTCAAGACCTGGTAGGCCGGCATGATAGAAGCTCGCGCTATGGCCATCGCTACGCAGACGCTCGGCAAGCTGCTCAACCCCCTCGCGTGTTCGCATATAGACGATGCCCGCCCCCTCGACATTAGAGATTATGCGCAGCAACTGCTCGTACTTGTCCTCGGTATTGCGTACGACGTAGGATAGATTGGGTCGCGCAAAACTCGAACGCAATATACATCGGCTCTCGAAACCGAGTTGTGTCATGATGTCGTTGGCAACCAAGTCGGTAGCAGATGCCGTAAGCGCCAAAAACGTGGCATTGCGCAGAATCTTGCGTATCTCGGCAATACGCAGATACGAGGGACGAAAGTCGTAGCCCCACTGCGAGATACAGTGCGCCTCATCCACCGCAACAAAGCTCACATTCATGCGGTCGAGTCGCAAACGAAACGTATCCGTAGCAAGTCGTTCGGGCGAGATGTAGAGGAGTTTTACGTCGCCATAGACACAGTTATCCAAAGCCATATCTATTCGTCGCGCATCCATGCCCGAGTGCACCGCCACAGCTGCGATGCCGCGCTTGCGCAGCGTATCGACCTGATCCTTCATAAGGGCAATCAAAGGCGTGATAACGATAGTAAGCCCCTCTACTGCCATTGCAGGCACCTGATACGTAAGCGACTTGCCACCACCCGTAGGCATCAACGCCAGAGTATCGCGCCCCGAAAGAACAGAGTCGATAACATCACGTTGCAACGGGCGGAACCCATCATAGCCCCACCACCTACGCAAGACCTCATCAACAGGGGTCACGACTCTATGTTTTGCCAACTCCTTCACAACGCAAAGGTAACAAATTTTTGTTGGTTATAAAATTTTTTACTACCTTTGCCGCGTTATATGCATATATAGTACGCAGTTATGAGGATTAAGGAGCAGTTCAAGGTGCGAGAGATGGCGGGAGAAAATGTTGTCATAATGCAAGGCAGGCATGGCAGCGACCTCACTCGCATAATTTCCCTAAACGACAGCGCCTTATATCTGTGGCAGAAGGTTAATGGCCACAACTTCGACTGCGACGATATTGCCCAACTCCTTGTCGAGCGTTACGACATCGACAACGAAACGGCCCTCAACGACGCTAAACGCTGGATTGCCAAACTCGAAGAGTGTGGACTAATCGAAAATTAAACAGCGATTGAAGTATAGCATCAAGACGAGGCAGAGAAGTTTTTTGGGGAGAGGGAGAATGGAGGATTAAAGGTAGCATGAACGCAAAAAAGATGGCATACACGTTGAGCATGGTGGTTATATACGTAACCGCCACGATGCTTTCGTCGCTATCAATTCTGCTCTGCGACCACGAACATCACGACCACGACAGCAGCCACCACAACGAACACTGCTGCTGCCACTGCACAACGGCAGATGAGCATATAGCCCATCTTTCGGATGGTTGCTGCGACCACCACCACACAACTCTTGGTGAGCGTATTACGCAATACGTAGTTAGCGAAAAACGCAACAATATACAAGATGGTGCCACACTATTTCTGGCTTACGCCCCCCTCTGCATTTTCGAGGAGTTGAATAGCGTGCCCAAGCCATGCGTGGCAGCCCATCCCATACTTCATGGCGATGAAGCCGAGCCGCTACGGGCGGCATACACATCTCCAAGGTCGCTACGCGCACCCCCGGCATTGGCATAATTCTACGCCACAGCATCTGCTGTGCACCACATTGTCGTGCGTAACGCTTGATGATACGCACCACAGACAACGGATATCTTCCGAAATTAGTAGTAATAAATGCCCATAGCTATAACAAAATGAAAAAATCAATTTTTACCCTGCTCATAGCCCTTGTAATGATACCCACAATGGCTGCGGCACAGCGCAACCTCACCGGTAAGGTTATCGCACAGAGCGACCAGACACCCATGCCCGGAGCAGCCGTATATTGGCTCAATACCACCGAAGGCGTGGTAACAGACCTTAACGGAGAGTTCACAATCAAGCGCGTGAGCGGATTCAACACCCTTGTCGTAGAGTACCTATCGATGGAGAGGGTTGAGATGGAGATAGACAAAGATACGAACGACATATGCATTGAGTTGCGCGAGGCAAGCGTAAATATCGAGTCGGTAGTCATAAGTTCAACGCAACGAGGCAACTATGCCAAACAGAGCGGCATCACGCGTCAGGAGCAAATATCGTTTGCCGGATTGTGTAAGATGGCGTGCTGCTCGCTTGCCGAATCATTCGAGAACTCGGCATCGGTAACTGTGGGTTATAGTGATGCCATATCGGGTGCTCGACAGATTAAGATGCTCGGTTTGGCAGGAACATACACACAGATTCTCGACGAGAACCGCCCCATAATGCAGGGTGCAGGTGCTGCGTATGGTTTGAGTTATACGCCCGGTATGTGGCTTAACTCGATACAGGTGTCAAAGGGTGTCGCATCCGTAACTGCGGGTCACGAGGCCATCACAGGACAGATTAACCTCGAACACCGCAAGCCCACCGACGACGAGCGCTTCTTCCTCAACCTCTACTTCGACTCGGAGCTTCGTCCCGAGATTAACGTCTCGTCGGCAATACCCCTGAAAGAGGATAAGAGCCTCTCGACGGTAATTATGGCACACGGCTCGCTCGACACCTCGTCGCACGACATGAACCACGACGGCTTTGTGGATATGCCCAAGGCAAACCAGATAAACGTGGCCAACAAGTGGTTGTGGCAAACACCAACAGGAATACAGCTGCGTTGGGGATGGAAGGTTGTGAATGAGAATCGTCTCGGTGGTCAGGTAGGTTACAAGAAGAGCCTCTACGACCAGATGGTAAACGACCCGCTCAATACCCTCTATGGCTCGAAGATTCACAACCGCAACATCAACGCCTACGCCAAGCTCGGTCTGCCCATAGGCCCGGAGCGTACATTTACGGGGGACATGGCAGATGCCGTGCAGAACAACTTCGCAATGATTCTGGACTACGACAACTACCTAACGGGCTCGTACTTTGGTCTGAATACCGTAGATGTGTTGGAGAACACGTTGCGTTTCAGCGGCACTTATGCCCACTACTTCTCGGAGCGCTCGTCGTTGAATGCCGGAGCTTCGCTCTACGTACGATTGAGCGACAACGAGTATGTGCAGCGCAACCCCATTGCCAATAGCGAGAACCCGGTGTGGATAGGTGCTGCCAACGTGATTGAGCCTGGTCTATTTGCCGAATATACCTACAATATCGAGGAGAAGTTCTCACTCGTAGTGGGTCTGCGCGGCGACTACGCAGCGATAGGCGGCGACTACTACATCACCAACAAGGATAACAACCGTCGCTTCCTTATCACACCGCGTTCGCACATACGTTGGAGCATCACGCCTCGCACAACACTCCGCGCATCGGCGGGTCTTGGATCACGTCGTCAGAACCTTATCACCGATAATATCTGGATGATGACAACCTCACGCGACATACGCTTCAAGGATGGCTTTGCAACAGGCGGCGACGACATGGAGCAGGCGCTGACCGTCGGAGGTAGCATCTCGCAGACATTCCGTCTGGCGCAGGACGACATGGCTACCATCAGTTTCGACTACTTCCGCTCGCAATTCTTCAACACCATGGTCTTTGACCAAGAGACGAGCGACAACTCGATTCTTATCTACAACAGCACCGGCAAGTCGTTTACCGACAACTACCAGATTGACTTCAACTGGACGCCCTTCCGAGGTTTCGACCTCTTTGCCACATTCCGCTACACCAATGCCAAGATGACATTGGAACGCAACGGAGAGGAGATACTCGTCGAGCGACCTTTGACATCGCGCTACAAGGGTCTTATCAACATTCAATACGCCGTGCAGCGTTGGGTATTCGACGTCACAGCACAGCTCAATGGTCCTGTGCGTTTACCCCAGCTCGATGGTAACCTCGATGCAGCTGTAAACAACCCCACAACATCGCCCATCTACCCGATGTTCTATGCACAGGTGAGCTACAAGATAAGCAACCTCACGCTGTATGCCGGCTGTGAGAATATTGCCAACTATATTCAGGGTCGTGGCTCGCACGGTAATAAGCCCATTATCATGGATGGTGCAACGCCCTACGACCCGGGCTTCAACTCATCGATGGTATGGGGACCGCTGATGGGACGTAAGTTCTACGTAGGTTTGCGACTTAACATTTACTAATACTAAACAAAACAACTATTAAAACAATAAACCACTATGAAGAAGTTTATTTCATTGTGCCTCGTAGCCATGTTTGCTATCGGAATCGGCTCGGCACAGCAGCCCCAGAAGGCAGAGAAGAGGAGTGTGACAACCGAGTTTGCAACCAGCATTGACTGTCCGGGTTGCGCCAAGAAGGTGACCAATACTATCCCCTACGAAAAGGGTGTTAAGGATGTACAAATCGACCTCGACACCAAGACCGTAACTGTAACATACGACCCCACAAAGACAAATGACGAGGCGTTGGTAAAGGCATTTGCCAAGATTAAGATTGAGGCAGAGCCCAAGAAGAAGTAATTGTCGAGAATATTTGGTCACGAAAAGAGAGTACCGGCATTGTATGATGCCGGTACTCTCTTTGCTATATGGGCAAGGTGAAGGTATTGGCATAACTTATGACACCATAGCTATTTCTGATTTGCAAGTATCAAATATTGGCTTACCTTTGCAAGCGATAAAAGTAAATAAAAAAATCAAATATATCGAATATGGATAGAAAAAATTATGCACAGCGCAGTGTTGGCTCAATCGTAAACGAGAGTTTCGCCACGGCACGCATCTTCAAATATTTTGGCATCGACTTCTGCTGCGGAGGGCACCTCACACTCGACGAGGCATGCATCAATGCAAATGCCGATATCGACAAGGTTATAGACGCAATAGAGGGCAGTAGCGAGCAGACGGCGGAGGCAATACCCTTTGACAGTTGGCCCACCGACCTGCTTATTGACTATGTTCTGAAAATCCACCACCGCAACATTCGCGCAAAGGGGCCCGAACTATTGGAGCTTATTCGCAAGGTGGCAACACACCACGCAGATAGACACCCCGAGCTTTTGCAACTTGCCGAGTTCTTTGAGCGATCGCTCGACGATTTGGAGAGCCACCTGCAAAAAGAGGAGCAGGTGCTCTTCCCCTACTGCTACGGCCTCTTCGAGGCAAACATGCAGGGCGAGACTTACCAGAAGATGCACTGTGGCACAGTTGCTAACCCCATACGCGTAATGCTACGTGAGCACCACGACGAGGGTACGCGCTACAAATTCATACGCTCGCTAATGCACAACTTCGTGGCACCGGAAGATGCGTGCGCCAGCTACCGCCTGATGCTCACCGATTTGGAGGAGTTTATGGATGCCTTGTTCGAACATATCCACATCGAGAATAACATCCTCTTCCCGCGTTTCGTAGAGCTCGAAACAGAGACCGTACGATAGCGTTATTTGTGCGCAGCAAAACGCTATCAAAGTATCCATATCATAGTCCTACTTACATGACCGATAGGGGGTTATCCATGCCTCTATGTCGGTCATATTTTATACACTACGCTCATAAGCTTCCACAGTCCGGTTCGGGATTTGAGAGCAATACACCCAAATCTTGGTTCGGAGCTTGCACTATTATTGTTTTATCTGCTGTTTTTTCAATCTTTTTTCGTAACTTTGGGCGATAATTTATCTTTTTTGCAAACTATGTCAAACGAAACAATAAAGAGCATATTAACCAGATACGTTCTGCCATGGGCGGTGGGACTTGTCAGCTTCTGGGTTGTAAGCAACCACTACTTCGCGCCACAAAACGAGGGCAAAGCATTGGGGCAGCACGACGTTGTTCAGTATGCCGGCATGTCGCAAGATATCAAAGAGCACCGCGAGGCTACGGGCGAAGACCCACAATGGACGGGAAATATGTTTGGTGGTATGCCCGCCTACCTTATCGATGTGGAGTACCCGACGCAGGATGTTAAGCAGACTGTGGGAGATATTCCGAAGGCTGTGGGAGACCCCATGAACATGATATTCTTTGCTATGGTGATGATGATGCTCGCCGTGGTGCTCATGGGCATAAATCCATGGATAGGCATCGTTGCAGGTCTGGCTTATGGCCTATCAACCTACTTCTTCCTAATCATCGACGCAGGACACATAACCAAGATGTGGGCGCTGGTATATGCCCCCCCGATGGTTGCCTCCGTATGGTACACGCTACGCCGCAACATGTGGGCAGGAGCCACACTCACGGCACTCTTTGGCTCGTTGGAGTTGGGAGCCAACCACGTACAGATAACCTACTACTTCCTCATAGCATGCTTCGCCCTATGGCTCAGCGAGATGTGGTATGCACATAGGGAGCATGTGTGGCGCTCGTTTGGCAAGCGCACGCTGTTACTCTTCGTCGCAGGCGTGCTCGCCGTAGGCTCTAACTTTGCCCCACTGTGGTACACCATGGCACACAAAGACTCAACAGCACGCGGCACATCCGAAGTGCTTACCGAGGATGAGGCTCGCCAAAAGAAGATTAGGTGGAATACGGCGTGGAGCTATGGCAAGGCCGAGAGCCTGAATATGCTTGTGGCAAACTACAAAGGACACTCCTCGGCAAAGGCGGCAGATGGAGTGGATGCCTACCTCAACTCGCCGGAGATGAACGACTTTATCACCGAATGGTCGCTAACCGACATAAGTTATGACCTTGCAAACAGCTACCACGACCTCAGCGCAGAGCAGATATACCCCGAGATAAAGTATGCCTACGATGCCAAAGATAGCTATATCTGCAACTACGTCGAACAGTATAACGAGCAGACAAAGAGCATACTGCACAGCGTGGCGTCGTCGTACTGGGGCGAGCAGCCCGGTACGGGAGGTCCTACGTATATCGGTGCTGTTGTCATCTTCCTTGCCCTCATGGGGTTGATGCTCACATCGCCACGCAACCGCTGGTGGATACTTATCGTGTCGCTCTTTGCACTGCTTCTGGCTTGGGGAAGCAATCTTATGGGCTTCTACGAGTTCACTTTCGACTACCTCCCCGGCTACAAAAACTTCCGCACGGTATCCATGGCGTTGGTCATCATCGAGTGGAGCGCACCCCTACTTGCCGCCATAGCGCTATGGCACCTTTGGCGCATGGAGATCTCGTTCAAGGCTCTTGCACGCCGCGTGGCCATTGCCTGTGGCATCATAGCCGTTGGCCTGATGCTTATGCTAAACAATACGGGCGACTACGGCGTAGCCACGCTCAACGAATATCTTGGCAACGAGTGGTGGGTAGAGCAGTTGAAAGAGGTTGTTGCCAATGGTCGCCGCGCGGCATTCATGGCAGATATGTGGCGTACGGTAGGCTACGTGACCATCTCCGCAGCAGTCGTACTCGGATATGCATGGTTGCGCCAGAGCAGATACATAACAAACATCAAGCGAGAGTGGGCGCTCGTTGGCAGCATGACGGCCATATGCGGAGTGCTTATCGTCATGGATATGCAGGGTGTCAATGACCGCTATATGGGCGAAGATAAGTGGACAAAGAGGCGAGAGGCACCAATAGCGCAGAGCGCCGCCGATAGGGAGATTCTCAAAGATAAAGAGATTGGTTATCGCGTCTTCGATTGCGACAACACCGCAACTGCACGCGCATCCTTCTTCCACCGCTCGGTAGATGGATACCACGGAGCAAAATTGGGTCGCTATGAGGATGTACTAAATCGCTATATCTACCAGATGGACGAGGATGTGCTGGCGATGCTCAACACCAAATATATCATCAGCAACGGCTCGGTTATACCCCTCGACAGCTATGGCGCAGCGTGGTTTGTGGCGATGCCCACCTACGCATCTACCCCCATCGAGGAGTTCGAAGCGTTGGGCACTTGCGATCTGCGCAACAGCGCCATCGTAGCACACTCCGTATCGGGCTTGGAGGAGAGATACTCCACCGCAGGCAATATAGCGCTTACGGAGTATGCTCCCAACTACCTGAAATATGAGTACACGGCGCCAACGGAGGTGCTCGCCATATTCTCCGAGATATACTTCCCCGATGGATGGAGCGCATATATCGATGGTGTGGAGGCAGAGTACTTCTGTGCCGACTACATCCTGCGTGGCATGGAGCTGCCGGCAGGCGAACATGTCGTAGAGTGGCGATTCAAGGCTCCAAACTGGGGCATGGCAACAGCAATAACGGGCATCGCCTCATGGCTCATACTCATAGCCCTCGTATTGCTCGTAACAGCCCCATTGAGCAGACGCTACATCACACCCCACATCAAGGCGTGGTACGCCAACACCCGAACACGAACAAAATAAAGCGATTAGGATAGTTATGGCAAACAACAAGGAGAGACGCATACGTCGCAAGGTTCGACGCTCCTACATCATCTCTACATTCAGCATCAGCCTTGTGCTGTTCCTATTAGGAGCCGTAGGCTACATCACCGCCTCGACACTTGTGGCAGCATACGAGCACCGCAACAATATAAGCATCCTCGTGGAGCTCTCGGACGAGCTCCCCGCAGGCGAACGCGAGGAGCTGCAAAGTCTGCTCGAAGCGCGCGAGGAGGTGAAGCAGGTGACGTTCGTAGGCAAAGAGGAGCTATTCAACGACCCCGAGTTTCGTAGCCGCATAGACTTTCCCATCGACGAGAGCATAATAACGACCAATCCCATGTTGGACTGCTATGAGGTCGATCTGAACAGCGACTACATATCGAGCGAGGCGATAGATGCGTTCAAGAGCGAAGTTGAGAGCCTTCCGGGCATTGAGCATGTCAGCGCTCCATCGATAGAGAGCATCGACGATATGCAACACAACCTGAACTCCGTAACACTCGCCCTCGCCATATTTCTCGGAGTGTTGCTCATAATCTCAATCCTGCTGCTCAACAATACAATACGTCTGGCAATATACTCGAAGCGCTACCTCATAAATACCATGAAGTTGGTAGGAGCAACAAAGTGGTATATCATGCGTCCATTTATTGGCAGCGCACTGAAACAGGGCATATCGGCGGGCGTGGTGGCAAGCATCCTACTCCTCCTATCGGTATATGGCATCGAGAGCATCATGCCTCGCAGCATCTCTCTCATAGGCTACTACGAGGTGGGCATAATCGTTGGAGGACTTGTCGTGTTGGGCGTAATCATCACGGTTGTGTTCAGCGCACTCTCGGTAAACAACTTCGTGAATATGAAGTCTAATAAGATACACCTCTACTAAAAGCAACTCGCTATTAACGTAACTGCATAAATTGTTAAGTATATGAGATTTAGCACAAGTAATAAACCCTCGACAGAGGAGCGCAACGACCAAGAGCGCAGAGCGATGCCGTTCAGCAAGCAAAACTACAAACTGATGCTTATCGGACTCGCTATCATAGCACTCGGATTCCTGCTGATGGCGGGTGGTGGCGACCACACAGCAACACACTTCGATGACTCGATATACTCGTTTCGTCGCATAGTTCTCGCCCCGATAGTCGTGATTGCGGGTTTCGTATTCGAGATTTACGCCATCATGAAGCGTTTCCCTACATCAAAAAACTAATCGCAAGGTGGAGACAATCGAAGCTATATCACTCGGTGCCGTACAAGGACTTACGGAGTTTCTGCCCGTATCGAGTAGCGGACATCTTCAACTCGCCAAGGAGCTTATGGGTGTGGAGTTGGAGAATAACCTCCTCTTCGACATTACGCTACATGCAGCCACCGTATTGAGCACCATCGTGGTGCTGTGGAGCGAGATATGGGGACTTGTTAAAGGGCTCTTTTCGCGCGGATACAACGACGAGAAGCGTTACATCCTTAAACTCGTTGTTTCGATGTTGCCCATAGGCGTTGTAGGACTACTTCTTCGCCACGACATAGACGCCATGCTCGCCTCGGAGTATATAATGCTCATCGTAGGAGGCATGCTTCTGCTCACAGCCGCCCTGCTTGCCTTCGCATTCTATGCCCGACCACGCCAGAAGCAGACAATATCCTATCGCGACGCCTTCGTCATAGGCACAGCGCAAGCCGTCGCTTCGATGCCGGGACTCTCACGCTCGGGAACAACCATCGCTACGGGCATACTGCTTGGCAACGCCAAGGCTGCGGTTGCCACATTCTCGTTTTTGATGGTGCTCGCCCCGATTATGGGACAGCTCCTACTCGATGTTGCCGATGGGGGCTTTGCCACAAGCAACATAGGCACGATGCCACTTGTTGCAGGATTTCTAACCTCGTTTATTGTGGGCTGCTTCGCCTGTCGTTTTATGATTAACATGGTCAAGCGAGGCAAACTCATATGGTTTGCCCTATATTGTGCTATCGTAGGAGCAGTCGCCATAGGCTCATACCTTTTTTAACCGCCTAACCTATCAAAAAATAATATGCAGAAAGAGACAACCCTTGCGGGTATCGACTTTTCGGAGGGCTACATCGCCGTCATTGACAAACCCTATGAGTGGACCTCGGCAGATGTGGTGCGCAAGATAAAGTTCCAATTGCGAAAATGTGGCTATCCCAAGATAAAGATTGGACATGCCGGGACACTCGACCCCCTTGCCACAGGCATACTTTTGGTCTGCATTGGACGTGCCACAAAACTTGTCGAGAAGCTACAAGGCGAAGAGAAGGAGTACGTTGCCGAGCTCATGCTTGGTGCGACGACGCCCAGCGGCGATTTGGAGCACGACATCGACCACCACTACCCCACAGAGCATATCACACGCGAAAGTGTCGAAGAGGCTCTGCGCTCACTCACGGGCGAGCGCGAACAGCTCCCCCCACTCTACTCGGCAAAGAAGATACAGGGTGTGCGCGCCTATGAGTTTGCCCGCGCCGGCGAGGAGGTGGAGTTGAAAAAGGCCCTTATCAACATCTACGAGATGGAGCTCTTGGAGTACGATATGCCACGCATCAAGATACGTGTGCGTTGCAGCAAGGGCACCTACATCCGCTCGCTCGCCTTCGAGATTGGCGAGAAGCTCGCAAGCGGTGCCTACCTACACTCGTTGCGCCGTTCGCGCAGCGGAGGCTTCGTCGTTGAACATGCATGGACACTCGACGAATTTATGGAAAAATTGCGTGAGTGTGAAACAAAATAGCGAGTTTTGCGTATAATATTTGATTGTCACACGTTTTATTTGAAAAGTTATAGCGCATGAAGTTATCGCAGTATGGTTACGAGTTCTCGCAGGATATGATAGCCAAGTATCCTACGACAAATCGTGACGACGCACGCCTTATGGTTCTACATCGCTCGACAGGCGAAATCGAACATCGAATTTTCAAGGATATTATAGAGTACTTCGACGAGAAGGATATGTTCGTGTTCAACGACACGAAGGTCTTCCCGGCACGCTTACAAGGCTGCAAGGAGAAGACCGGTGCCGACATCGAGATATTCCTACTCCGCGAGCTCAACCGTGAGTTGCGCCTTTGGGATGTGTTGGTAGATCCCGCGCGTAAGATTCGCATCGGCAACAAGCTCTTCTTTGGCGATGATGAGCTTATGGGCGCCGAGGTTATCGATAACACCACATCGCGAGGTCGCACCTTGCGCTTCCTCTTCGATGGCTCGTACGAGGAGTTCAAGAGTGCACTCTATGCTATGGGCGAGACGCCGCTGCCCCGCTGGGTACGCGAAAAGGTGGAGCCCGAAGACGAGGAGTGGTATCAGACCATTTACGCCAAGAACGAGGGTGCCGTAGCAGCCCCCACGGCCGGCCTTCACTTCTCGAAACATCTGTTGAAGCGCATGGAGATTAAGGGTATCGATAGCTCGTTCATAACGTTGCACGTGGGTCTTGGCAACTTCCGCACCGTCGATGTTGAGGATTTGTCGAAGCATAAAATGGACTCGGAGCAGTTCATAATAACACCGGAGGCTGTCGAGAGCATCAACACAGCAAAGCGCAACGGGCACAAAATTGTAGCCATAGGCACAACCGTTATGCGTGCTATGGAGACCGCCGTATCGGTTGGTGGCATGCTCAAACCCATGGAGGGTTGGACCAATAAGTTTATCTTCCACCCCTATCAGTTTACCTCTGCCGACGCCTTCGTGTCAAACTTCCATCTGCCCTACTCTACGCAGCTTATGATGGTTGCTGCGTATGGCGGCTACGATGAGGTGATGAATGCCTACGAGATAGCACGTAAGGAGGGCTACCGTTTTGGCACCTATGGTGACGCAATGTTGATTTTATAGAAAATTTTTACTATTTTTGCATAGTAAAGGATGGATATTATGGCAACACAAAAAATTTTGTACGTCTGTCAGGAGATCGCTCCCTATCTTCCGGAGAATGAGCTCTCGACATTGAGCCTTGACATGGCACGCCAAATGCAGGAGCGCGGTGTTGAAGTACGTACTTTCATGCCACGCTACGGATGTATCAACGAACGTAGATGCCAGCTACACGAGGTTATACGCCTTTCGGGCATGAACCTCATTATCAACGACAACGACCACCAACTCATAATCAAGGTGGCGTCGATACCTTCGGCGCGTATCCAGATATACTTTATCGATAACGACGACTACTTCACTCGCCGTGCCGTATTGCGCGACGCAGAGGGTGTATTATTCGAGGATAACGATAACCGAGCCATATTCTTCGCACGAGGCATGCTCGAAACCGTGAAGAAGTTGCGCTGGACACCAACCGTCGTACACTGCCACGGCTGGTTCTCGGCAATAGCACCTATGTATCTTAAAAAGGTCTTCTATGACGACCCCTTGTTCCGCGATATAAAGATTGTTCTCTCGCTCACGGGCGACGAGTTCGAAGGCGAGCTATCGAAGGAGTTTAAGCAGAAGCTCGAAGGTGAGGGTATCATGGATAGCAATATGAAAATTTTGGAGAATCCCTCATACGAAAACCTATATCGCTTCGTTATTGATTATGCCGATGGCATCATAGCTACCTCGGCAGCAGCATCACCCACACTCTTGGAGTATGCACGTAGCCGAGGCAAGAAGGTCTTGGACTACATGGAGGGTGACGCCAAAGATATCTTTGATAATTACAAGAGATTCTATGACGAATTGTAGGTTTTTACTCGCTGCTATAACCACCCTGCTGGGTGCCGTATGTCTCTTTGGGGCGTGCACTACGGAGGTGGACTACTCTATGGGCGAGGAGTTCGTCCCCGAGGGTCAGCACATGGAGTTGCGCCGTAGGGTTTATAAGGGGGGTCGCGTATCGGATGGAGGCGTTGATATGGGCGAGATGTCCATATCATCGACACGTCTATATATCACCGACTCTATCGAATCGTCGAACTTGGATTACCTCTACTTCGGTAGCGAAAATAGCGATACCTACGGTCGCCGCAGAGCGGGTTTCATGACACAGATGGTGTGTAATATGTCTCTCGATGAGGAGCATGGCTGGGGTTACCGGCCCATATTCGACTCTTTGCGCATGTCGTTGTATATCAAAGATTACCATGGCGACACTACGATAAAGCAGCGATTCAACGTCTATGAGATTACCTCGAACAAATACTTCGAGATGTCGAAAGAGAGCGAGGATACGACGTTCTATATCAATTTTGACCCCAAGCCCTTCATCTCCGAGGAGCCAATCTTCACGTTTGTCTTCCCCAACCAGGAGAAGGGCGTATATGTTGGCAACATATCAAATCCCGTGGGTAGCGACGTGCTGTTGGAGCCGACCGGGGCAGCCACCGAGGACTACGTACGACGCCTAATGCTTATGACCTCGATGGACGAAAACGATGGCTATGCTGTGGATAGCGAAGGCATCTATGACGACGGCAACGAGAAACTCTTCGTAGAGCATATACGCGGCCTTTATATCGAGCCGGCAGAGGGCAGCGAGGGGGCAATGTTCGCATCCGACATCGAGGAGACGGGTTTGATACTTTATAGTCGTAATCGCTACGAAGCAGACCCGACGATTATCAAAGATACGGTAATCATGGGCTACAACTTCTACGTCAACCCCAACTTCTTCGATATAAATGCGGGCAACGTATCTATCGCCACCGTTAGCCACGACTTCACGGGTGTGGCAGGCATCGACGAAGAGGCTATTGACTCATCGCTCGGTATCGACGAGCGCGAAGTGGTACTTACGGGTTATGTCGATGGCATGGGAGGTGTAGTCACGGAGGTTACGTTTAGCGACGAGCTTATACAGTCGCTTGCCGACATCGTATTGAGCCACGACGACTCGACGATATCGGTTAATCAAGCACTTTTGTCGATATATGTCGAGGGCTCGGAATATGATTACAGAGCCATAAACTCAGCAACAATATCGCCTCTGCTTGATGCAGCGATGACGCGCATGGGTCTCTATACCGACTACGCCAAGAAGATTGCCGTAACGGACTATGCCTACACCGCCGAGTCGAATGTAACATTGGCCTACGACGGCTACTTGAACCGTTCGTTAGCATGCTATACGATGGATATATCCAACTACATACAATCGCTGATGATTGCTGCGGCAGACAACCTTACGGAGGATGGCAAGAGCGTAAACCTTGACATCTTCTCCGAGGAGTATGAACCCGAGGCCGAGTCGTTAGTTTCTCACCGTCGCTTCTACATCGGACCCGAGGCTTATGGCTATTTCGGATTCGACAGACAGAGAATAATTGGTGGCGATGAGGCGGTTGGGGGCATCAAGAATAGCGCCCCGATAACACTGGATATAACATATACAATTGTAAATTAGTGAGTAAGAGAGATAACATATCACAATAGCAAACCTAAGCGTCTAACCTTAGGTTTTGCTGTTGTATGAAGTTGTATTAAGAACTATTTTTGGAGATGCAGGAGAATTTAGTTATTGTTGAGTCACCCGCCAAAGCCAAGACTATCGAGAAGTTTCTCGGCAAAGAGTACACCGTGAAGTCGAGCTTCGGACATATTCGTGACCTTGCGAAGAAGGGTCTCGGCATAAATATAGATAACGAGTACGAGCCACTCTACGAGATACCGGCAGACAAGCGCAAACTTGTCGATGAACTCACGCGCCTCGCAAACAGTGCCAAAACCGTGTGGTTGGCATCCGATGAAGACCGCGAGGGGGAGGCCATTGCATGGCACTTGGCAAAGGTGCTCAATCTGCCCATTGACCGCACAAAGCGCATTGTTTTTCACGAGATTACACAGCAGGCAATACTCAACGCCATAGCCAACCCGCGCACCATCGACATGAACCTCGTAAACGCACAACAGGCACGTCGAGTGTTGGATAGATTGGTAGGCTTCGAGCTCTCGCCCGTA
This sequence comes from Alistipes sp., assembly GCA_017403125.1. Classification (GTDB taxonomy): domain Bacteria; phylum Bacteroidota; class Bacteroidia; order Bacteroidales; family Rikenellaceae; genus Alistipes. The sequence goes on from JAFQOR010000029.1 coordinate 22,613, forward strand.
TTATGGAAAAAGGTGCGCCCGGCACTCTCGGCAGGACGAGTGCAGAGTGTTGCCGTACGTCTTATCGTCGAGCGTGAGCGCGATATTATATCGTTTAACTCAACGGCTCAATTCCGTGTTGTTGGTCAGTTCTACCCCACGTCGGATAGCTCGAAGACGCTGTTCAAGGCGACGCTGTCGCAGAGTTTTGAGCGTAGAGAGGATGCCGAACAGTTCCTTCGCGACTGCATTGGCGAGCAGTTCACCGTATCGAAGGTCGAGGAAAAACCCGTGCAGCGATACCCGGCAGCCCCCTTTACTACATCGACCTTGCAGCAGGAGGCAAGCCGCAAGCTGGGTATGAGCGTATCACAGACAATGTCGGTGGCACAGAGGCTCTACGAGCAGGGTCTTATTACCTATATGCGTACCGACTCGGTAAATCTGTCACAGATGGCAATAACACAGTGCAAGAACGAGATTACGCGTCTATATGGTGCAAAATACTCATATCCGCACAATTTCAAGACCAAGACAAAGGGTGCGCAGGAGGCACACGAGGCTATACGCCCCTCATACATCGAACGTCACGAGATTGAGGGCAGCGCAGCCGAGAAACGCCTCTACGACCTTATCTGGAAGCGCACCGTAGCATCGCAGATGGTGCCCGCCGAACTTGACCGCACACAGATTATCATCAATCTACAACGCCGCTCGGAGCAGTTTGTAGCCATAGGTGAGGTGATGCGCTTCGACGGCTTCATGCGTCTATACTCGGAATCCACCGACGACGACGCCACACAGGAGGGGGATGGCAATATACTTCCCAAGACATCGCTTGGCGACAACCTGACGGCTACAACAATAACGGCTACCGAGCGTTACACACAAGCACCACCGCGTTACAGCGAGGCTACGCTCGTCAAGCGACTCGAAGAGCTTGGCATTGGCCGTCCTTCGACATACGCCCCGACAATCACCACAATCATCAATCGCGGATATGTCGTGCGTCAGAATCGCGATGCAATGAAGCGCTCGCTGCAACAATTGACACTCGTAGATGGCAAGATTAGCGATAAGAGCATTGTCGAGAGCTATGGCAAGGAGAAGAACCGCCTTGCACCGACCGACATCGGCATGGTTGTAAACGATTACCTCGAAGAGCAGTTCTCATCGATTATGGACTACAACTTCACGGCAAATGTCGAGAAGGAGTTCGACCGCGTGGCAGATGGCGACATTACCTGGACTCGCATGATAAACGACTTCTACCACCCCTTCCACCGCTTGGTGGATGAGGCGGTAGGCACACAGAATGACCGCTCGCACAACGCCGTACGCGAGCTCGGCATCGACCCCAAGAGTGGTTTCGCTGTTCGAGCACGCATAGGTCGCTATGGTCCTATGGTTGAGATAGTCGATAGCAAGGAGGAGAAGGTGCAGTTCGCATCGCTCAAAAAGGGGCAGCTCATCGAGTCGATAACCTTGGAGGAGGCTCTCGAACTATTTGCCCTACCTCGCAACCTCGGCGACATGGATGGTGAGCCCCTGATGGTGGGTATCGGCAAATTTGGACCCTACATCCGCCATGGCAAGAGCTTTACGTCGCTGGGCAAGGGCGATGACCCATATACCATAACGCGCGAAAGAGCCGAGGAGCTGCTCAACGAAAACCGAGAGAAGCAGCGTGCAGCATCCGTACCCTTGCGCAAGTTCGAGGAGGATGCAGACATGCTTATAAAGAGCGGCATGTATGGCCCCTATATCGCATATAAAGGCAAGAACTATCGCTTGCCAAAGGGAGCAAATCCCAACACAGTAAGCTTCACCGAGTGCCAGCGTATCATAGCCAAGAGTAAGACGAAGTAGTCAAATAAAGTGGATAGAGCGCAGGCACGGAGCCATTTAGAAAAAATTATATATACCTTAAAACTAACTTATTATGAAGAGAATCATTGTTTTTGCACTCGGTCTTATGCTGACCACAGGTGCAATGGCGCAGGACGAGGCGCCCCAGGGTTACCAGTTCACCGACCAGAAGGTGAACCCCGCAACCTCTGTTAAGGATCAGTCACGCAGTGGCACATGCTGGGCATACTCATGCCTTGGTTTCGTCGAGAGCGAGATTATGAAGGCTGGCGGTGAGGAGCTCGACCTGTCGGCTATGTGGGTTGTGCGCAACATCTATTTCGAGAAGGCTGTTAAGTATATCCGCCTTCACGGTCACCTCAACTTTGCTGTTGGCGGAAATGCTGGCGACGTTATCACAGCTATCCGTGACTACGGCATCGTTCCCACCGAGGTATATCCCGGTTTGAACTATGGCACCGAGAAGCCCTATTTTGATGAAATCGACGCTGTCTTGAAGGCATACGTTGAGGCTGTTGTTGAGGCACCTAACAAGACTCTCACCACAGCCTGGCAGGATGGTTTGAATGGCATCCTGGATGCATACTTCGGCGAGCGCCCCGAGACCTTCACCTACAATGGCAAGGAGTACACTCCCAAGTCGTTTGCAGAGTCGTTGCCCATCAACGTTGAGGACTACGTGGACCTTACCTCATACACACACCACCCCTTCTACGAGAAGTTTATCCTCGAAATTCCCGACAACTGGCGCTGGCACCAGCAGTACAACCTGCCTTTGGACGAGCTTATGCGCACCTTGGACTATGCTATCGACAACGGCTACACTATCGAGTGGGGTGCAGATGTTAGCGAGTTGGGCTTCAACCGCACCTTGGCCATCGGTATTATCCCCGAGGATGAGGTAGAGAGCATGGAGGGAACCGAGGCAGAGAAGTGGGGTGCCCTTACTCCCGCCGAGCGTCAGCGCGCTCTTTACAGCTTTGAGCGCCCCGTACAGGAGAAGGTTATCACACAGGAGATGCGCCAGGAGGCCTTTGACAACTATCAGACTACCGACGACCACGGTATGCAGATCGTAGGTTACGCCGTAGATCAGAATGGCACACGCTTCTACAAGGTTAAGAACTCATGGGATGTACGTCCTCCCTACGATGGCTACTACTACTTCTCTCGCCCCTTCGTAGAGTACAAGACCATGTCGTTCCTGCTCAACAAGAACGCCATTCCGAAGGATATTCGCAAGAAGCTCGGTTTGTAGTATAAACCCACTCTGCCGGAGCAATATAACGACACGCAGCAGAGTGACTACATACAAAGATTAAACAGGGGATGACCAAGTAACTTTTGGTCATCCCCTATTGTGTGGTGTTACACCAATAAAACGCCCACCCGAATCAATGAATGGTGGTATATCGCCTCACATTATCCGACTACTAATAGCAATAATAGTCCTCCCAAATAATTATCACACACTCTTCGCCGCTATTTTCTGGTTCCGAATCACATGATGTAAAACCAACCACTGAAATTGCTGCAACCAAAAGTAAAAAAAGCTTCTTCATAATTTTAATGTTTTTATAGGTTAATATTATTTGTCGTCTGTTTGCTGCGCTTTTTTGTTCGCTCTTTGACTATATAGAGACTCTAACAACCGCATTTCTATCATCTGTACGAATATTTATCGAAATCTTAATACCCAACAATATCTACATGCCACATCAGAGATAATTTATCGAAGCCCAAATGTTGCATCACACCTACTTGCCCATATCCACCATCACTAAACATGACACAAGAGAGAAAAATTCCTACTAAAATTTTGATAGAATATAAGTATATGGTATAAAAAATTTGCAGTTATTGAATTTTTTTGTACTTTTGCATCAATTGGAAAAAAGTGAACTTAAAATGCCGAAGGTGCGTGAGTTAAAAACAGAGTATCTGAGGAAGCCCGAATGGCTGAAAATCAGCCTGCGAAGTACGGCGGATACGGCAGATGTCGAACACATCGTTGAGGGGCGTTGTCTGCATACGATATGCAGCAGCGGAATGTGCCCCAATAAGGCGGAGTGTTGGAGTCGTCGTACCGCAACGTTCATGATTTTGGGTGATATATGTACTCGTAACTGTCGCTTCTGTGCTACGCAGACCGGACGTCCCCTGCCTCCCGACGAGGCAGAGCCCGATAAGGTAGCGGAGAGCGTCAAGCTCATGGGGCTGAGGCATGTTGTCGTTACATCGGTTACACGCGACGACCTTCCGGACCATGGTGCCGCCATTTGGGCACGAACGGTAGAGGCTATACGACGCGAAAACCCCGATGCAACAATAGAGCTCCTTATTTCCGATATGGATGCCCGCCCCGAACTTATTGACGTGGTATTGGCATCTCGTCCCGACATTGTGGGACACAATATCGAAACCGTTGAAAGACTGACTCCCGAGGTGCGTTCGCGTGCGAAGTATCGTACGTCGCTTCAAACATTGAAGCATATAGCCGATAGTGGAGCAGTTGCCAAGAGCGGTCTTATGGTCGGCTTGGGCGAGAGCGACGAGGAGGTGTTGGCAACGCTGAAAGATCTACGCGACGTAGGTGTCAGCATCGTAACCCTCGGTCAATATCTACGTCCTACAAAGGAGCACTATCCCGTCAGGGCATACATCACTCCCGAAAAGTTTGAAGAGTACCGACTTAAAGCTCTTGAAATGGGTTTCAGCTATTGTGCGAGTGCACCACTGGTGCGTTCGTCATATTTGGCAGATGCCGCACTTGAAGCTGTTAAGAAGGTATGCAAAAAAGGGTAATTATCAGAGATTTACAGACCATGGCGTATGGCGAGTGCTGGGAGTTACAGCGTTCGCTCTTCGATGCTATGTGTCAGAAAAAGCGCGACAAGAGTTTTTCGGACGAGGATGCCGCAGGCACCATTCTTCTTGTCGAACATCCAGCAGTATATACCTTGGGCAAGAGTGGCAACGAGGAGAATATGCTCTGCACCGAAGCATATATCAAGTCGCTCGGTGCCGAGTTCTATCATATTGACCGTGGTGGCGATATTACGTTCCATGGCCCCGGACAACTTGTCTGCTACCCCATTATCGACCTCGACGCAATAGGCTTGGGTGTCAGACGTTATATCGATGCTCTCGAACAGAGTGTCATAGATTTGGCTGCGGAGTATGGCATCGCAGCGCACCGCTCGGAGGGGGCTTCGGGCGTATGGGTGACGGAGCGTGGTCGCCTGACAAAGCTGTGTGCCGTGGGCGTACGCGCCTCTCATGGCATCACAATGCACGGTCTTGCAATGAACGTCGCAACAGACCTTACATGGTTTCACAACATCAACCCTTGCGGATTTACCGATAGAGGCGTATGCTCGCTTACCACACTTACTGGTCGCGAGGTCGGCATGGCGGAAGTGAAACCGAAGTTTATAGCTCACTTAACGAAAAATTTGAATGTTAAAATATATAAAAAGTAAAAGTTATGCCCATACAAAAGAGATGGGTTGTCAAGCCACAGGGCGATCGCCAGGCGGTGAAGACGTTGTCTTCGCAGCTGAACATGTCCACGGTCTTGACCAACCTGCTTGTACAGAGGGGCATAGACACCGTGGAAAAGGCAAAGAAGTTCTTTGCGCCATCGCTACGTGACCTTCACGATCCGTTCCTTATGAAGGATATGGATCGCGCAGTGGAACGTATCGAAGAGGCTGTAAAGAGGGGCGAAAAGGTGATGATTTACGGAGACTATGATGTCGATGGAACCACTGCCGTAGCGCTTGTCTATAAGTTTCTGAGCCAGATAGGACACAACAATTTGCTGTTCTATATTCCCGACAGATATGTCGATGGATACGGCATATCGATTCGAAGCATTGACCACGCCGTGCGCAAAGGCGTCAAGTTGGTCATTGCCTTGGATTGCGGCATCAAGGCCGTTGAGAAGGTTGCCTATGCCAAGCAACGTGGCGTAGATTTCATCATCTGCGACCACCACCTTCCTGCCGAGGAGATACCCCAGGCAGTAGCTGTTTTGGACCCCAAGCGCACCGACTGCACCTACCCCTTTGACGAGTTGTCGGGGTGTGGCGTTGGATTTAAGCTTGTCGAGGCCTATGCACGACGCAACAATATCCCATTCAAGGATATTGAGCATCTGCTCGACCTTCTGGTCGTAAGCATCGCCTCGGATATTGTACCTCTTGTGGATGAGAACCGAATCTTAGCGTACTACGGATTGCGTAAACTCAACTCCGAGCCGTCGAAGGGTCTTCTCTCCATAATTAAGATTTGCGGATTGGAGGGACACAACATCACCATAGATGATATTGTGTTCAAGATAGGTCCACGCATCAATGCTGCGGGTCGCATGCGCATGGACGAGGATGACGAGAACGCAGCACCTTCGGGAGGACACGCCGCTGTGAGCCTCCTTATCGAGGGTAACGAGACCGAGGCACAGAAGTTCGGCGAGGTCATCGACTCCTACAACCAGGACCGCAAGAGCATCGACCGCAATGTCACACAGGAGGCGCACGACTATGTCGAGGCAAATCCGGAGTTGAAGGCACGCAAAAGCACCGTAATCTACAACCCCAAGTGGATGAAGGGCATCGTTGGCATCGTGGCATCGCGCCTTATCGAGTCGTACTACCGCCCTACGGTAGTACTCACCAAGTCCAATGGGTTGGTCACAGGCTCGGCGCGCTCGGTGGCAGGCTTCGACCTCTATCAGGCTGTGGAGTCGTGTTCGGACCTTTTGGAGAACTTTGGCGGCCACATGTATGCTGCGGGTCTTACGATGAAGGAGGAGAATGTCGAGGCATTCACCAAGCGCTTCAACGACTACGTGGAGCAGAATATCGACCCACAGATTCTCGTGCCACAGGTCGATATTGACAGCGAGTTGCTCTTCTCGGAGATTACCGATGACTTCCACCAGCAGCTCAACGCCTTCCAGCCCTTCGGTCCGGGTAACACAGCGCCGGTATTTATGACACGCGGGGCAAGCAACAGGGGTGATGCAAAGCTCGTAGGAGCCGAGTGTGACCACCTGCGTATGGACCTTATGCAGCGCCAGAAGCCACACACGACGATTCCGGCAATAGCGTTCCAGCAGCCCACGCACTACGAATGGGTAAGGGCAGGCAAGCCCATCTCGGTATGCTACCAGATTGTCGAGAACCACTATCGCGGCACGGTGAGCAAGCAGCTGCGAGTTAAGGACATCAAACCCGAGAGGTAGGATATAGTTAGCAGTGTAACAATATAGTGGAATAGATTATTTGCCGTCGGCTATCCTTGATTAGTGGTAGCCGACGGCTATTTTATTGGGCAATTGACGCATATTTACCGCCCCATATATTGCACTAACAAAAAAAATTTATAACTTTGTATTGTCGAAGCGACGCCTTCGACTTTCATATTTTGATGAAAGTGTATTAGCTTTTATCCTCGATTGGGAATCTGGAAAATTTCAAATACTGCGAGGAGGGCAACACACTCGTCACTCCGTATTGTTTTGTTTGGGGTGTTCTGTACCCCGTACTCAATACGAGTGTGGGGTATTGTTTATTCGCAGTAAGGTATTCCAGAACCTCCAATCGTATAAACTAATCGGCTCCACACTTTCTTTTTTGATGATAACCGCCGCAACGGAGCCGCAACGGCAAGACAAAACAAACTATTAACATGAAAACTTTTTTTAAGGTAATGCTAATGTTGGCATTAGTTGGAGGTGTTGCTACATCAACTACGGGATGTAGAAATGCAGGTAAGGCTACAAATGACATATGCAATAGCAAGAGAGAGCAGGAGTGCATAAAGTATTGTTGCGAATTACTTGGCTTATCAACAATAACACCTCAACTTAAAGAAAAAACTCTCCAATTCATATGCAACTCTCTAAAGTGTTGTGATAATATCGATGCATACAAAGATCTTGTAATGGCATACTCAGCATTATCTTAACCATTATTGATAGAAACTCGATACTTCACGCATCTATATATATCGAAAGTTGAACGTTGCTGGTGGATAAAAGAGACCCAACACCAACATACGAGATATAAACAAAGAGGTCTCGATAATCTAAACTTATGGCAAGTAAATTTGTTAAGAAATGTCAAAATTGTGGTGCAGAGATGAACGGCTATTCGACGAAGTGCACCAACTGTGGAACCGAAATTCAGTTGAAGCGCAACTGGTTTGTCACCTTCTGGTTATGGTTAGGAATAATCGGGAGTACCTTGGGCATAATCATCAATGTCGATATACTCCTAAATTTACGAAAGATGAGCGAAGGAATGCCTGAATTTACGTTGACACAATTGGCAATAGTAGTATGCTCTTGCTTATGCTTAATGGGATATATCATGCTGCTACTATGGAAACGAGCTGGATTCTACACAATCGTAGGCGCCAATCTTACAGCATTAGGTTTAACGATAATGATGATTGGCACATTCCCCATAGCAAGTTTTGTTGGATTTATAATCGGAACCCTGCTTTTCTTCGGCATACTCAATATTCGCCGCAACGGAATCTCATATTGGGACGCCATGGAGCTTCGTAAAAAATAACATACAAAGAGAGATGTCATAGTCGGGGCTTTACTATATTTTGCGACTACATATAGCCTAAAAACAGGGGCATTTTCAGTCAAGGTTATCCTATGTGTTCACATAAGATAACCTCTCTTTTATCTACTTTTTTTTCTAATTATTTGCATGTGTCATATTTTTTGCGTACTTTTACAATTATTATAACTAAAAAGTATAAATTTTACGACTATGGCAGAGGAGAAGACACGTTACAACGATACCGAACTCGAGGAGTTCCGTAAGTTGATTGAGCAGAAGTTGGCCTCGGCACGTGCCGACTATGATATGTTACGTTCAGCTACGAGCAACGAAAACGATACGGAGGATTCGTCTCCTACCTTCAAGGTCTTGGAGGAGGGCGCGACAACGCTCTCAAAGGAGGAGTATGGTCGTTTGGCTCAGCGTCAGGCAAAGTTCATTCGCAACCTCGAAATGGCGCTGGTGCGCATAAACAACAAGACATACGGCATCTGTAAGACCACCGGTAAACTTATCCCTCGTGAGCGTCTGCTGCGCGTGCCACACGCTACGGAGTGCATCGAGGCAAAGGAGGCACGCAAATAATAGCACAGTGCCCATAACGCTACCATATACACCAACACATGGGGGTTAGGTGTGTAAGGTCCGATGGTCTGTGAAGTAAATACAAAGCCTTGGCGAATAATGCGTCAAGGCTTTGTATTTTTTTGGGGGGGGCGTTTCGCCTTTGCGCGAGAGCCGATGAGCGAAGAGGGGATTAAGGAGGTTAAAGAAGTTAGGGAGGTTAGGGATAGTGAGCATGTTCACTAAATTCCCTAATCTCCCTATACTTGTTCAACTCTCTAATGGAGAGGCGTAACGCAGCCGTCCGCCTGTATAATCGTTCGACTCGCTATGTAAAGCTCTGCATCTCTATAAGATGTGCATATATACCACCCTTGGCAAGCAACTCGGCATGAGTACCCTGCTCGGCAACACGTCCCTGATCGATAACATAGATGCAGTCGGCATTATAGATGGTGCTCAAACGATGTGCAATAACAATCGAGGTGCGCCCTTCAAGGAGCTTCGACAGTGCATCTTGCACTAACTTTTCGCTCTCGGTATCGAGCGCAGATGTTGCCTCGTCGAGGATAAGTATCTCGGGATTTTTAAGAATTGCGCGTGCGATACTCAAACGCTGACGCTGACCACCCGAAAGTTTCGCTCCACGGTCACCGATATTTGTATCGTAGCCCTCGGGGCTCTCCATGATAAAGCCATGAGCATTTGCAATCTTTGCCGCCTCGACTACCTCCTCCTTGGTTGCCGTAGGACGACCCAAAAGGATGTTACTCTCGATAGTATCGTTAAAGAGCATGGTCTCCTGCGCTACAATACTCATACTACGACGAAGACTCTCCTGCTGCAACTGTTTTATAGAGACGCCATCGAAGAGAATATCTCCCTCGGTGACATCGTAGAAACGCGGGATAAGTTCACTCAACGTAGATTTTCCTCCTCCCGAAGGCCCTACAAGGGCAATGGTCTGACCCTTGCGGATGGTTATAGATACGTCGTTGATAACCTCGCGTGCACCATCATAGGTAAAGTGGACATTACGAAGCTCGATACTCTCCTTCAGGCCCTCAAAAGGCTTTGCATCGGGAGCATCCTTAACCTCGCTCTCGGTGTCGATGATAGAGAATATTCGCTCTCCCGCAGCAACACCCTGATTGATGCTGGCAAATTGGTCAATAAACGAGCGCAACGGACGTGTAATCTGTGAGAAGGCTGCGATAAATGCGATGAATCCTGCACCATCGAGATCACCATCACCCACAAGCGTGCCTCCAAAGACCAGAATAACGGCTACGGCAGTGATGCCGAGGAACTCGCTCATAGGCGACGCAAGCTGCTGCTTACGTGCCATGGAGAGGAAGAGGCGCGACATATCTGCATTTATGGCCTTAAACTTCTCTTTAAGCGACTTTGTTGCATTATAGCCCTTGACAACCTTGATGCCCGTGAGCGACTCGTCCAAGACCGAAACAAGGTCTGCCATACGCTCCTGACCCTTTTGTGCCGGATGGCGCAGGCGTTTGACAATGCTGCCGATAAGAATGCCGACAAGAGGCAGGAAGACAACTGCAAAGAGTGATAACTGCCATGAGATGCTAATCATAAGCACCAAGTAGCCGATAATGAGCAACGGGTCGCGGAAGGCAACCTGCAAGGTGTTGGTGATACAGAACTGCACCATCATAACATCCTGCGTAATCTTCGACATCACATCGCCCTTGCGCTGCTCACTGAAATAGCCGACATGCATATCTATGACACGTGTGTACATATCGTTACGCATACGCAGCAAAGTCTGAATACGTAACGACTCAACAGTCATGGCGGCAGCGTAGCGGAAAGTATTGCTCAACAGGTTCATACACACCGTCGTAATACCCAATAGGGCAAGGAAATGTATGCTGTCGAACTCTGCGCCAAAGATTGTGGTATAGAAGTAGAATAGTATCTGGTTGAATCCTGCCTCGGTAAACTCCAATGCCGGAAACTCATAAACGGGCACGAAGTTGAAACCTCCCTCGGAGGTAAACATGGCATTCAGTATGGGTATTATCATCGCATAGTTGAAGGTGTTGAACACGGCATGCAACGCAGCATAGATAAAGTAGGGTATCGTATATCGCTTCAAAGGACGAGCAAAGCCCAGAAGTCGTAAGTATGTCTTCAACATATAATCAAAATCTTCGACCCGCGCCCCATAATCTCAACCGTGGGTCAATTCATCTACAAATTAAAGTTTGCCTTCGGCGGCATACTCCTTTACGGAGTTCTCGTAGTGAGCCAACGTCTCCTCCATCGATACAAACGACTTGCCACCGGCAGCATTGCGATGGCCACCACCATTGAAGTAGCGCTGCGCAAAGACGTTTACATCGACATCGCCACGCGAACGCAACGACACACGAATAAAGTCGCTATGCTCGGTAAACATCGCCGACATCTTCATCTTCTTTATGGTCAGGGGATAGTTTACGAAGCCCTCGGAGTCGCCCTGCTGGAACCAGAAACGACGCAACTCGTCAGCCGTAAGCGACATGTGAGCTACGGCTCCGTTGTGGAATATCTTCATCTTGCGATTGATAACATAGCCAAACAGACGTGCACGACCCTCGGTGAAGGAGTTATAGACGTGGTTGTGAATATCCGGGATAGAGATGCCCGTAGCGGCCAACACCGAAACCATGCGGAATACATCGGGTGTAACAGACGAGAAGGCAAAATTGCCCGTGTCTGTCATCATTCCCACGAATAGGTTTACTGCCATGTTGGGTGATATCTGCTCGACACCATAAAGCTCCTCAACAATAAGCGCTACGAGGTAGCATGTGCTCGACGCCTCGGGGTACGACAGCATAAGGTCAAAATCCACAGATGGGTCGAGATGGTGGTCGATTAGTATGCGCTTGGCATGCTGATTCTCGTCGATAAGATCTCCGAGGTGGTCAAGACGCGACAACGAATGAAAATCGAGCGAGAAGATGATATCCGCACTCTTAACCGCAGCATTTGCTCTGCCATCCTTATCATCCTTGAAGACAACAATATCCTCGATACCGGGCATAAATTCAAGGTAGTAGGGGTATCGATTTGGAAGGATGCAGGTTACCTTGTGACCCTGCTTTGAGAGTATCTCCGCCCAAGCCAACGACGAGCCTATGGCGTCACCATCGGGGTTAGTGTGCGAGAGAATAACTATCGAGCTTGGCGTAGCAAGAAACGACCGCAGCTCGTCCAATTTGTTTTTGCCAATAACCATAAGCGGGCAAAATTATTGCATTAAATTGCGCAAATATAATAAAAATAGGTATAACATCCTAATATATCCCCCATTTTAACCAACATACAGGCAATAACCCCTACTCGCGTTGCCAACACAACATGACAAAACTATGCTTTTCGCACCCAATACTTGACACAATTTGGACTGCATTGTAGAGAATAAAGAGCAGTAAGAGGAGAGCAAGAGGGGAGCAAGGAGAGCCGGGAAGATTGCCACAGCCGCCGTCAATCCTCGCAATAAACAGGCTAAAAATGGGGCACAGACATAAAATATAGAGGCCGACTAAATATTTAGTCGGCCTCTCGAATTCAGAGTTGCCAAGAGCTACCCTACTCCGCCTTCGCATCAGCGATGCCCAACTCGCGCTTCACATCTGCTGTGAGATCCGTAAGTGCCGCCGCATCGAAGTATGCCAAACCGGCCGACGTAGGCTCGTTGTTTGCTGTGTTAAAGACAGCCAGAAAGCCGCCTGCCTGTGCTACCTTATTTACAGCATCGGTAGCCTTGGTGTAGATAGGGGCAAGCTCTGCCGCCTCCTTCTGCTGCATATCCTGCTGTGCAATCTGCTGGAAGTCGATGATGCGCTGCTGCATCTCCTGCAACTCGCGCTCCTTCATCTGACGAGTGGTGTCGCTATATGTGCTAACACTCTTCTCATACTCCAAATACTTGGTGTTGAACTCAACCTGAATAGCCTCAATCTGCTCCTGCAAATCCTTACCATAGGCTTCGAGGTTTGCCAAAGCCGTCTGATACTCCGGCATATTGGGTACGATAGCCGCCAAATCAACACGTCCGAACTTCTGCGCCGATGCCGACGTTGCGCCCATGATGAACACAAGTGCAAGAGTTAGTTTCAAAATCTTTTTCATCTTCACTTTTTACTTAATTATACATTGATTACTCTATTTCTTCAAAGCCTCGATAATGCGGTCGGTAAAGTCCACCCTCGTAGCATAGTATAGGATGGTGGGATTAGACGAAATATCGATAACAAGGTCGTAGCCATACTGTGCCGAGAACTGCTCAATAGCCGTAAACACCTGCTTCTGTATAGGCTGAATAAGCTCCAAGCGGCGCTTCATAAGCTCGCCATCGGTACCAAACAACGACTCCTGATACTCGGTTGCCTCGGCCTCCATCTTTAAGATACGCTGCTCGACCTCTTGGCGCGCACTCGCGCTAAGCGCATCACGCTGCTGCATATAGCTATTGTAGAGTGTTTCTACCTCCTGGAACTTGGCATCCACCTGCTTCTGATACTGCTCGGCAAGCTCCTCGATGCTCTCCAAAGCGTTGTTATATGCTGTGAGTGACTTGAAAATCTTTTCGCTATCTACGACCATGTAGTTCTGCGCCGATGCCATGCCCATAGTCATAATCGACAGAACAAGTGTTAAAATCATGCGTTTCATAACCATATCGTTTTAAGTATTTACTCTTACAAATATACGTAAATAAATTCAAATTTATTGCCAGCCACACCATTTATATCGTAATATGTTGCCGCTACACGACAATAAGCGCTATTTTAGAACTGCTGTCCCATGACAAAGTGGAACTGCGAACCACTGGGCTTCGTATCGCCATACGCAGGATCGAAACCATAACCCCAGTCGATACCAAGCATACCTACGATAGGCAGATAGAGGCGGACACCAAAGCCAGCCGAACGTTTAATCTTAAATGGAGAGAACTCCTTCCAAGAGTTGAAACCATTACCCCCCTCCAAGAATGCAAGGACATATATCGACGAGTTGGGCTTCAAGATTACGGGGTAGCGCAACTCCATAGTGTACTTGTTGTAAGCAACAGAGTAGTAGTTCGACGGATCGAGAGCTCCATCCTCATAGCCTCGCATCGATATAATATCGACACCATAGATGTTATAACCCGTCATACCGTCACCACCAATCTCGAAACGCTCGAAGGGCGACACCTTATCCTTGTTGTAGTGTCCGAGGTAACCCATCTCGGCACCGAGCATAAGCACCAGATTCTGGTTTGCCGACAACGGGAAGAACCAACGACCTTTGAGCAACCACTTATGGAACTCTATCCAACGATATCTATCCTGATCGGAGAGCTGCGTTGAGCTATAATCTTTGCCGTCCCAGAGCGAGAAGGGGGGCGTAGCCTGCACCGACAACGTGAACTCCGAACCCGAACGCGAGAAGAAGGGGGCATCAATCGACGAACGCTGCAACACCAACTTCAACGACAATGTGTTAGACACACCATCGCTCATGATAAACGAGTTCCAACCCTTCAAGCCATATCGCTGATAACCAAGCTCGCCATAGAACGTAAAGTAGGGATCGGGCCACGTAAGACGCTTACCAAAACCTACGGCAAGACCCATCGAGCGATAGTACATCGTGGCAGACTGCGTAATGAAGTATGCGTTGTTCTGCTCCGAGATATATCCCGACACGGTGAACGAGTTGGGACGACGACCGCCAAGCCACGGATCCGTAAAGCTCAACGAGAGAGCCTTGTAGTAGGTGCCGTTGGTCTGACCCGAAATTGATAGACGCTGATTCTGTCCCGAAGGATAGGGTCGCCAAGCTCCTCGCTTGAAGAACTTCTTCATCGAGAGGTTGTTAAGCGTAATACCCACCGAACCTACGAATGTTCCCGAGCCCCAACCTCCGGCAATGTTAAATTGGTCTGACGCCTTCTCCTGCAAGGGCCAATTGATATCGACAAGCTCGTCGGACACGGGTTGAATATCGGGATAGATAGCCTGCTCGTCGAAGTGACCCATGCTCATAAGTGTACGCATGGTCTGCATCAAGAGCGCACGGTTGTACAACTCGCCGGGACGCACATAGAGCTCACGTCGAATAACCTCATCATCGACACGCATATTTCCCGAGATACCCACATTGTTAATCGTAAAGGGCTTACCCTCATAGACGCGCACCTCGATATCCAAAGAATCGGGGCCTACGACAATCTCCGCAGGCTCGATTTGCGACAACAGATAACCATTATTCTGGTAAAGTGACGATATGGACATCTCCTCCGGATTCTGCTCCTTACCGATACCGAGTCGCTTATGCATCGACTTCTTGTCGTAGAGGTCACCGGGCTTCACACCGAACATCTGTTCGAGCTGCTCGGTAGTGTAAATCGAGTTACCCACCCACTTTACGTTGCGAATATAGTATTGGTTACCCTCGGCAAGTTTAATGTGTACACCAAGCTGTTTGTCGTCGATGTAATACACCGAGTCGCTAATGATGTTAGCATTACGATAGCCATGGGCATTATAGAAGTCGAGCAACAACTCCTTATCTGCCTCGTAATCCTCCTCGATGAACTTTCGCTGCTTGAAGAAGTTGATACTTCGCTGATTTGTCTTCTTGAAGGTGCGACGCAGACGTTTATCGTCATAGGCATTATTACCCTCAAAGGTCACACTGCCAACCTTAATCTTCGGACCGCGGTCCACGATGAATGTCACATTAACACACTGCTCGTAGATGGTATCGTTGTCAAGACGCACCTCAACTTCGCAAGTACGATAACCCTTCTTTGCAAAGTGATCCTTAATGAGGCGGATATTCTTGTCGATGACATAGTCCGAGAGCTCGGTATTGCGACGCAACTTCAACTCCTCGAACAGATCCTCGCGCTTACTCTTGCTCACGCCCTCGATATCCCATGTGAGGATACGAGCTCGCTCCTTCAAGAAGACCTCCAAATCCAACGAGTCGCCCTCGATAGTTGCACCTATCTGAATGTCGGAGAAGTAACGCGGGGTCCACAGACGTTGCATGGCATTGGTGATAAACTTGCTGGGGAGGTAGAGAGAGTCGCCCTCCTGCAAGCCCGCCGAAGACTTCAAAATATCGTGATTAAGATACTTAACACCGTGGATATTTACCTTACGAATGTAGTACAGCGTACCATCCCCCTCGCTCAAAATCGGGGCGTTGAGGTCGAAATCTGTGGAATCACTAATCTCGTTATATGTATCATCACCGAGAGTGTAACGACCCGTCCTCTGTTGCGCCATGGCAACCGTAGAGGCAAACATTGTCACAATAACGGCGATTAACGTTAGTCTTATAAATCTCATCTGCAATATATTGCGTTACTCGTTACTCTTCATCAGCTACAACTCCGTATCGTCGGTCGCGTTGAGCATATACCTCCAATGCCTTGTCGAACTGCGCCTCGTCAAAGTCGGGCCATAGCACCTCCGGGAAGTAGAACTCGGCGTAGCTCGCCTGCCACAACAAGAAGTTGCTCAATCGACACTCCCCACTCGTGCGTATTATGAGGTCGGGGTCGGGCATAGAGCGCGTCATAAGATGCGCCGATATCACCTCCTCATCGATATCCTCATATCTGATCTCGCCTAACGACACCTTGCGCGCTATATCTCGCACGGCAAGCGTTATCTCGCTACGCGACGAGTAGTTGAAGGCGAGAACAAGCGTTAGGCGTGTTGCCTCTGCCGTGCTGCGCTCGATGTGGTCAATCATCTCACGTACCTTCGTCGAGAAACGGCTACGCTCACCCATTATCACAACACGCACACCCTGACTACACAACTCCTCTGCCTCGCTCATAACCGTCTTGCAAAAGAGCTCCATAATAGCATCAACCTCCGCTGCGGGACGACCCCAATTCTCGGTTGAAAAGGCATAGAGCGTAAGCCACTTGACACCATTACGCGCGGCAGCACGCACAACGGCACGCACCGAATCTACTCCGGCAATATGGCCCTCGTAACGCTCCTTGCCACGCTGCTTTGCCCAGCGGCCATTGCCATCCATGATAATGGCAATATGTTGTGGTATAGCACTTAAACTACCCATAATAGAACGCAAATGTAATCAATTTAATTTAGAATATGCAACACGTAAAACATAAAAATTCCTCGCACGTGCGCGAAACACGGCGTAAGCAACTGTGTTATACCGGTTTACACATTCGACAAAATATGGTGTCGGGCGCCTCAAAATCAACGCTTATCGATGCCCCACATCATCTTTTGTCTTAACGTATCGTAGAACGATTTATTATGCGGCAGAGCCAGAATTACACTTCGTGGTGCAAGTCCGAGACGTATTATCGTGCCATCCTTGACTATACACGTGCGGTTATCTGCCGATAGGAATGCCTCGCCACCGCGGCTATTTATACGCATTGTCATCTCCACGTCGTCGGGAACAACCAACGGGCGCATCGTAAGGTTATGTGGAGCTATGGGCGAGAGTACGATACAGCGGCAACGCGGGTCGATAACCGGACCGCCGGCGCTGAGCGAATATGCCGTCGAGCCTGTGGGCGTAGATACAACGATGCCATCACCATGATACGTAGCCACCGCATTGCCATCGATACGTGTCTCGACCGAAACCATCATGGTGCCGTGACGATGTATTGCTATTTCGTTGAGAGCCATACCATTGAAGTTGTCATCAGCGCCCTCCATAACCTGTAACATTCGTCGCTCTTCGAAGTGCAACGTTCCCTTTGACAAGTGATCGAAAAGTGCCTCTATACCCTCGCCATCATCAACAGTAAGATAGCCCAAACGGCCACTGTTTATGCCGACAACCGGGATTCGATAGTCGGGCAAGATGCCCACAGCTTCGAGTAGCGTGCCGTCGCCACCATAGGTTATCATCACATCCCCTCCCTTTGCCGAAGGTTTGTGCATATATATTTTATCCGAATCCACCGTTATCCCCGTAAGTTGCTCTATCGCAGACGCAAACTCCTCGTTAATGGTGTAGGTATAACCATATTGCTCGATGCATAGCAGCAATCTGCGCAACTGCTCCGGACGATGTTTAACCTGCTTACGCGAAAAAAGTATTATGTTCATGGTGACGAAATAAAAAAAAATCGTAACTTTGCTTTTGCAAAGATATGAAAATTATGACAAAATTAAGCGTTAATATCAATAAGATTGCCGTAGTGCGCAACTCGCGTGGCGGCAATATGCCCAATCTGTTGAAGGCAGCACTCGACATCGAGGGTTTTGGTGCCGACGGTATAACAGTACATCCGCGCCCCGATGCTCGCCATATTCGTTACTCGGATGTGCGCGACTTGAAGGCAAATATCGCCACCGAGCTTAACGTCGAGGGCAACCCTATTGAGAGCTTTTGCGAACTTGTCGAGGAGGTGCGACCCGCACAGGTAACACTCGTCCCCGATGCTCCCGACGCCATAACATCTTCGGCGGGTTGGGATACAATCAAGAATCGCGACTTTCTGGTTGCCATGTCTGAGCGCTTTCACCGCGCCGGCATACGTGTTTCGATTTTTGTAGATCCGGTGGTTGAGATGGTTCGCGCCGCAAAGGATTGTGGAGCCGACCGCGTAGAGCTGTACACCGAGGCGTATGCATCGGGATATGCCTCTGACCGTGAGGCCGCTATCGCGCCCTATGTTGCCGCTGCCGAGGAGGCCCGTCGCATGGGTTTAGGTCTAAATGCAGGACACGATCTTAATACCGAGAACCTACAATACTTCATCGAGCGCATACCTTGGGTCGATGAGGTATCGATAGGTCATGCTCTGATTAGCGATGCACTCTACTTGGGCTTGGAGAATACCGTAGCCCTATATCAGAACTGCATCAAGCGAGCACAGGAGAAGCAGGAGTAATAAAGATGCCACTTAAAAAGCCTATTTTCAGACACATACAGCGCGTTGTAGATCGCATGGGCGTCGAGGCCTATGTGGTCGGTGGTTACGTGCGCGACCACTATCTGCATCGACCATCGAGCGACGTCGATGTGGTGGTTGTGGGCAGTGGTGTTGCCGTTGCCGAGGAGTTGGCACGCGAGCTCGGCGTAAAGGTTAGCATCTTCAAAACCTATGGTACGGCGATGCTCAATTGGCACGGCATCGAGGTGGAGTTTGTGGGCGCTCGCCGCGAGAGCTACACCCCCGAGTCGCGTAACCCGCAGGTCGAGCCCGGAACATTACGCGACGACCAGTTGCGCCGCGACTTCACGATAAATGCTATGGCATGGTCGCTAAATGGCGAAACCTTTGGCGAGCTTGTTGATCCCTTTGACGGCATGTACGACCTCGAAGACTGCATCATACGCACCCCGTGTGAACCCGATAAGACCTTCTCGGACGATCCCCTACGCATGATGCGTGCCGTGCGTTTTGCTTCGCAACTCGGATTCGATATCGACAACGAGACTTTCGATGGGATATGCCGCCAAGCATCTCGTATTCAGATTATTGCCAGGGAACGCATAGCCGTTGAGTTGAATAAAATCATGGCGTCACCCGCGCCCTCAATAGGCTTGGAATTGATGCATAACGCAGGGCTATTGAAATA
Source organism: Alistipes sp. (assembly GCA_017403125.1). Classification (GTDB taxonomy): domain Bacteria; phylum Bacteroidota; class Bacteroidia; order Bacteroidales; family Rikenellaceae; genus Alistipes. The sequence continues at coordinate 42,213 of JAFQOR010000029.1, forward strand.
TGTGTTGCCGGAGTTGGAGCGCATGGCCGGCGTCGAGCAGCGAGGCAAACATGCACACAAGGATAACTTCAAACATACATTAAAGGTCTTGGACAATGTTGCTAAACGTTCCAACGACCTATGGCTACGTTGGGCTGCCCTATTCCACGATATTGGCAAGCCACAGACCAAGGCCTACGATCCCAGAGCGGGATGGACATTCCATCAGCATGAGGCTGTCGGCTCGAAGATGGTGCCACAACTCTTTCGCCGCTTGAAGCTCCCTATGGGCGAGCCGATGCGTTTCGTGCAGAAGATGGTATTCCTGCACATGCGTCCGATAGTTCTATCCGAAGATGCCGTGACCGACTCGGCAGTACGTCGCTTGCTCTTCGAGGCGGGTGACGACGTAGAGAGCCTAATGACACTATGTGAGGCTGATATAACATCGGGCATAGACCGCAAAGTAATGCTCTTCCTGCATAACTTCGAGCTCGTAAGAGCCAAGATGCACGACTTGGAGGAGAGGGATAGAGTGCGCAACTTCCAGCCGCCTATCACGGGTGACATCATCATGCGCACCTATGACCTACCGCCATCGAGCGTCGTGGGTGAGATAAAGGAGGTTATCAAGAATGCCATCCTCGACGGTGTTATCCCCAACGACTATGATGCCGCCTACGAGCTTATGGAGCAGGAGGCTGCACGGCGTGGCATAAAGCACAAATAAGTAGCTTGTTTATAGTTAGGATATGATACTATATGCTCTATTGGCTCTTGCCATCTATATAGGTGGCAACGCCTACATATTTTGGCATCTGCTACAAACCATGAGTTGCGCGCCACAGGGGCTACGCATACTCTTTATCATACTCTTCTGGTTTGCTGCCTTTGCGCTGTTTATCGCCCTCGGCCTACGCAACGTCGAGCTTCCGTCGTCTCTGCATCGAACACTGCATATCGTAGGCTCGGTGTGGTTGGTATTTATACTATATATGGTATTGACTACCGCACTCTTCGACATTGTGCACCTTATCATCCCCACATTCCATGGCGGTGTGATGTATGCACTGTGTGCAACGGGATTACTGCTTTTTTGCGGATACATCAACTACCAACAACCAGACATCAAACACATCACTATCACAACCGAAAAGTTGGCAGATGGTGAACATCTGCGTGTTGTGGCAGTTAGCGACATACACCTCGGCTACGGCACAGGACGCGAGGCGTTGTCGAAATACGTGAAGCTTATAAATGGCGAAAGCCCCGACGCCGTAGTTATCGTAGGCGACCTTATAGACAACAGCATACGCCCCGTGGCAGAGGCACGTATGGAGGAGGTGCTATCCACCATAAATGCCCCACTGGGAGTATATATGGTCCCGGGCAACCACGAGTATATCAGCGGTCTTGCCAAGTGTGACGCCTATCTGCGGCACACCAACATACACCTATTGAGAGATAGTATCATCAAGTTGCCCCACAACATCGAGCTTATATGTCGTGACGACCGCACAAATCAGCACCGCAAGCCCCTCGAAGAGCTTGCATCAGAGGCTGATAACGAATCGTTTACCATCGTTTTGGACCACCAACCCTACGATATTGCCACAAGCAACGCCTTGGGCATAGATTTGCACCTCTCGGGACATACGCACCACGGTCAGGTATGGCCTCTGAATATCATCACCGACCTGATGTATGACCAGAGCCATGGCTATCGCAAATGGAGCACCACACACGCCTACGTGTCGAGTGGCTTGTCGCTATGGGGACCTCCGTTCCGCATCGGCACCAAGAGCGATATGGCCGTTATCGACATCATCGGCACGGGCACTACCAAATAGCATAAAATGCTTTTGGGGTCAGCACACAACAATTCCCTCGATACTAAACCTTTACACGGGTACTATTTATAATACCCGTGCAGCTGTATAACACAGTTGTAGGGAGCGTGGGCAGACAATAGTATTCAAACATTATTTAGGATTTGTTCGAGAATCCCACACTCACTCTGTTCAGTTGAGATGACATTCTGGTTTAACACGCCTAAACATAGATAACGCCCTATAATAAATAAGCGAGTGGATACCCAAGGGTACCCACTCGCCTTTAATAGAGTATGTTATCCTGCGCTTTATACGCGGGTAACGGCAATCTTCAACGGAGCCTCGTCGAGGTCCGAATCTATAACCTTCTCGCCGGCAGGTGCCTCCGATGTCTTAACCTCAACGGCAAGAGTCTGCTGTGCAATGTAGCCGGCAAAGCTCTCAACAGCAGCTACGGTCTGCTCCGTAGCCTCAATCTCGACGCGAATCTTATCGGTAACCTCGAAGCCCGAATCCTTACGGATGTTCTGAATGCGGTTTACCAACTCGCGGGCAACACCCTCACGACGCAACTCGTCGGTGATAGTGATGTCGAGTGCTACGGTAAGCTTACCCTCCGATGCAACCAACCAACCCGGCATATCCTCCGACGTAATCTCGAAGTCGGCAGCCGTAGTGGTGAGTGCCTCGCCATCGATATTGAGGATAGTCTCGGCATCACTCTCCACAGCGGCAATATGCTCCTGTGTGAATGTTGCTACAAGGGCTGCAATCTGCTTCATATACTTGCCATACTTCGGACCCAAGGTCTTGAAGTTGGGCTTGATACGCTTGGTAATGATGCCCGTAGTATCCGAGATAAGCTCGATATCCTTGACATTAACCTCGTTCATAATGAGCTGACGCACAGCCTCAATGTGCTTTGCCATATCCTTGTCGAGCACCGGAATAATAATCTTGTGCAGGGGCTGACGCACCTTGATATTCACCTTACGACGCAAGGCGAGTACCATAGACGATGTGCGCTGTGCCAACGACATCATGCGCTCCAAATCACCATCGATAAGGCTCTCATCTGCCTTGGGATAGGTTGCAAGATGCACACTCGAATCGCTATGACGACCACTCACGGCGTTCAAATCGCAGAAGATGCGATCCGTGATAAACGGTGCGATAGGCGCTGCCAACATTGCAACGCTCTCCAAACAGGTATAGAGAGTTTGGTATGCCGCCAACTTATCCTTGCTCAACTCGCCACCCCAGAAACGCTTACGGTTGAGGCGGACATACCAGTTCGACAGGTTCTCATTGACAAACTGGTCAATGCGTCGTGCCGCAGGCGTAGGATCGTAATCCTCCAACGAGGCGGTGACATCACGAATCATAGAGTTAAGCTCGGACAATATCCAACGGTCAATCTCTGGTCGCTCCGAAACAGGGATCTCCTCCTCGCGTCCCGTAAAGCCATCGATATTGGCATAGAGAGCAAAGAACGAGTATGTATTATAAAGCGTGCCGAAGAACTTACGACGACACTCATCAACGCCATCGACGTCAAATTTGAGGTTGTCCCAAGGCTGCGAGTTAGATATCATATACCAACGTGTGGCATCGGCACCATACTTCTTCAACACCTCGAACGGATTGACGGCATTGCCCAAACGCTTCGACATCTTGTTACCATTCTTGTCGAGCACCAAACCGTTAGAGATAATGTTCTTGAAGGCAACAGAGTCGAACAACATCACGGCAATTGCATGCAACGTATAGAACCATCCTCGTGTCTGATCAACACCCTCGGCAATAAAGTCCGCAGGATATACCTCCTCAAATCCCTCCTTCGCCTCGAAGGGGTAGTGCACCTGTGCATAGGGCATAGCTCCCGAGTCAAACCATACGTCGATAAGGTCGCTCTCGCGCTTCATGGGCTCGCCCTTCGACGAGAGAAGGATGATATTATCGACATAGGGACGGTGAAGGTCGATATTCGCGGTAGAGTAGTTCTCCTTCGACATATCTCCCACCTTGAAATTTTTGTAGGGGTTCTCCTTCATTACGCCAGCAGCTACCGCCTTCTCAATCTCGGAGATAAGCTCCTCGACCGAGCCTATACACTTCAACTCCGAGCGATCCTCCGTAGCCCAGATAGGAAGTGGTGTGCCCCAGAAACGTGAACGCGACAAGTTCCAGTCGTTGATATTTTCGAGCCACTTGCCAAAGCGTCCCGTACCTGTTGATTCGGGCTTCCAATAGATGCTCTTGTTTAGCTCCATCATGCGCTCACGGAGTGCCGTAGTGCGTATAAACCACGAATCCAAAGGATAGTACAACACAGGCTTATCGGTACGCCAGCAGTGGGGATAGTTGTGCGTATGTTTCTCGATTTTGAAGACCTTGTTAGACTCTTTGAGCTTTATCGAGATGTAGATATCGAGATTCTCGGCAGCAGCGGCAGCCTTCTCGTCGTAGCGGCCATCAACCGTAAACTGCGGGTCGTAGGCATTCTTCACAAAGCGACCCTCATACTCGTTATATGCCTCCTCGACGCACTCGTTACAGAACTTCTCATCGAGCTCCTCACGAAGATAGAACTTACCTGTGAAATCGACCATAGGACGTGTCTCACCACGCTTGTTAATCATGAACAGCGAGGGGATACCTGCCTGACGCGCCACGAAGGCATCGTCGGCACCAAACGTAGGTGCAATATGCACGATACCCGTACCATCCTCAACGGTAACATAGTCACCCAAAATTACGCGGAACGCCTTGCCCGCAGCCTCGCACCAATTACCCTGCTCGTCGGCCTCGACAGGCTTAACCCACGGCAAGAGTTGCTCGTAGTGCATGCCCTCCAACTCCGTACCCTTCCACTTGCCAACAACCTCAAACGGGATGAGCTTGTCACCAGCCTTATACTCGTCGAGAGCTATGCCCTCTGCCTTCTTGTTGAAGATAGAGAACAACAGAGGCTCTGCAACAACGGCAGTAATCTTCTCCGAGGTATAGGGGTTGTAGCTGCGTACGGCAACATAGTCATACTTGGGACCAACGCAGAGCGCCGTATTCGAGGGCAACGTCCACGGTGTGGTAGTCCATGCCAAGAATACGGGAGTTCCCCATCCCTCCATCTCGGGCTTGGGCTCCAAAATGCGGAACTGCGCAGTACATGTAGTATCCTTAACATCACGATAACAGCCGGGCTGATTAAGCTCATGAGTCGAAAGACCCGTACCCGCAGCGGGCGAATAGGGCTGAATGGTGTAACCCTTATAGAGCAAACCCTTGTCGTAGAGCTGCTTCAAGAGCCACCACAGCGTCTCGATATACTTGTTGTCGTAGGTGATATAGGGGTCATCCATATTTACCCAATAACCCATGCGGTGCGTAAGATCCTCCCACATGTCGGTAAACTCCATCACCGCCTCACGGCACGCCTTGTTATACTCCTCGATAGTAATCTTCTTACCAATATCCTCCTTGGTGATACCAAGCTTCTTCTCTACACCCAACTCCACGGGCAGACCATGCGTATCCCAACCCGCCTTGCGGTGTACAAGATAGCCCTGCTGGGTCTTGTAACGACAAAATACATCTTTGATGGTACGCGCCATAACATGGTGGATACCGGGGGTACCATTTGCCGACGGGGGACCCTCATAAAATACAAACGTGGGATGACCCTCGCGAGTGGTAATGCTTTTGTGGAAGGTGTCGTCCTCGCTCCAACGAGCCAACACCTCATCGGCAACACCGGCAAGGTCAAGACCCTTATACTCTGCAAACTTCTTCATAAGCTTAACTCTCATTTTTTCAGTAAAAACTACTACTCCTCGTCTTCGTCGCTATCGGCCATGGTGGTATAGACGTTTGTCACGTCGTCATCCTCCTCGAGGTGCTCGATAAGCTTGTTTACCGACTCACGCTGCTCGGCAGTGAGCTCCTTCTGGTCGGTAGGGATACGTACCGACTCACCCGATACCAACTCAAAGCCCTTCTCCTCGATCCATGTCTGAATCTGACCAAACGACTCGTAGGCTGCATATACCGTAACCTCACCCTCCTCGGCATAGAACTCATCCACACCAAAGTCAATCATCTCCAACTCCATCTCTTCGAGATCGGCACCCTCGGTGGGCTTGAACTTGAAGACACACTTGTGCTCGAACATGAATCCTACCGAGCCAGAGGTGCCAAGCTGACCACCATACTTGTTGAAATACATGCGCACCGAGGCAACCGTACGGTTTGTATTATCGGTAGCAGTCTCAACCAAAACGGCAATACCATGAGGACCATATCCCTCATAAATCATCTCCTTGTAGTCTGCCGAATCCTTGTCGGTAGCACGCTTGATGGCACGTTCAACATTCTCTTTGGGCATATTCTCTGCCTTGGCATTCTGCATCAAAAGACGCAGACGCAAGTTAGACGACGGATCCGGACCCGAAGCCTTAACTGCCATCTCGATCTCCTTGCCAATCTTGGTAAACGTACGCGCCATGTGTCCCCAGCGCTTCATCTTTCTCGCCTTGCGATACTCAAAAGCTCTTCCCATAGTTTTATGTTGTTATTATTGTTAATTTTTGACGTACATATATATAATGGCGCAAAGATATAAAAAAAAGATGAAATCGCAAAAGAGTTTTAGACACACCGCTTTTAGGTTTCGCCCGAAGCCGATATCGGATTGGGTTGTAGCACGATAAATTGAGGGAGGAGGTAGTAGGGAAATTAGAGGGGTTAGGGAGGTTAGGGAGGTTAGGTATAACGGCTTTCTCCTTAAATTCCTCAAACTCTCTAAACTCCTTAACCCCGCCCTACCCACGAGCGTAACGCTTCGCCTTTGAGCGAAAGCCAACGAACGATTATAAAGGATGAAGGGCAAGGCTTGCGAAGTTTGAGAAACCGCAGTTTACTTGGCGTAAATGAGGATTTCGAAAACGAGCGTAACGCAGCAATTCGCCTTTATAATCGTTCGGACATTAGTAGAACAGGCCCTTACGCCCAAATATAGCATATCCAAAGTTGAAGGTCAAATACATATTCTTTGAGGAGCTGAAATTATACTTGGTGAACGCAAGGCTTATAGGACCTATCGGGGTATGATATATAAATGACAAATCGGACATAAAGTGGAGGTTTTCTCCATTAAACTTATCGCGCAACATCATGTGTGCACTCAACCTTACATAGAGATTATCAATGATGCGTACCGTGGGCATAACGCCAACGCCAATATAGCGGTTAGCACGAAATTCGGGCATGTATATCATGCGCGAATGGAGCAGAGGGGCATATTGTGGCGAGGTCATAATTGTTGCTGTCTCGGAGTCGAAACTTGGATGATTTGAATAGACACCCTCCAAGGCATAACCAAACGAAAATGCACCGCTATCTACAATATCGGCATAGTGCTCCCATTTTAGTTTTGCGCCCCACCACTGACGTATTCTATCGAAATAGTCGCCACCCTCGGGATAGATAAGACCCTCTCGTGAATCTCGCTCGTCACGACCATAGACATATATTGCCGAGATACCAAAGAGGGTTCCCGACGTCGGGAAAAGCGGCTTATTCAATGAGTTATACTCCAACGACACTCCACCGGAAAGATACGAAAAGTCGGTATATTGCATACGTTGATACTCATCCATCTTGTAGCTATAAAGGTCCTTGCCTCCATTCAACGTCACATCTATGACGCTACGTCGCGTTGGCGCCATACCGGCCGAGAACGACAGAAAGTTCTCTAACATACGCATAGGCTCGGCGTTATCGACCTTGGTGATGTTACCAAAATTCCCTTTGAGCGTCGTGGTCACATTGAAGTTATAGGAGTAGTCGAGGTAGAATGGAGTTCGACTTGTAAAGGTTGTGCGCCCCTTGACTCGGGCCATAGTATATACCGGACCCAGAAGGATATCAAGGTTGAAAGATTGTATCGCCCTACCCCACCATCCATAACGCAGACCAATGTATGCTTGGTTAAATGCCGTAGATGAGATATTACCTCCCACCGATATATCGAACCCCGGCTTAACGCTCAATGGCAAATTGACGTCGTAGAGCTCTGTTTCGGTATTATAGACAACCTCCGGGAACTCGCTGTTTACGGCATTATTAGCCAACAGCGACAGATAGTTGTCGCCAACCTCGTCTAACGTCATAGGATTGCTGTCGCCCCTCTTGCGACCCGTAAGACTCATATGTCGCAACACCATGTCGCTCTGTCTTTCGTCCAACCCCTCCACTGAAATTTTGCCTACGCGCAACTCATCATCGCCACCACGGAAAGCTGTGCGCTTTGCATCACGTTCCTCACCGGTCTCACGACGTGCAACAAGCTCGCGGATTTGTGGCATTGCTGCAAGTGCATCGTTATATCCCACAGCGATAATCTCACGCGCCTTGCCAAAGTCGAGTGTCGAGGCATTAACGCTGCGCTGTATGAAGACCGAGCGACCCTCGGGCATATCGAAGTCCGAAGGCATGGTTATCAGCGACATAACTTGATCTACGACCGAAGCATTGTCCAACGTCTTTGGCTCGACCGAGACACAGCACGAACCTATGATTACATCGGGATGAAAGGCGTTGTCGAGCGACTTCCATGGGAAGTTATCGTAACAACCTCCATCGCACATCAACGCCGAGTCGATAACCACGGGCGGAAAGGCTACAGGGAGTGCCATCGAGGCACGAATAGCTCGACCGAGGTCGCCACTACGAAGTTCGACAGCAGTATGACGCCCTATATCTGTTGCCATGCAACGAAACGGAATCATCAAATTATCGAAGTTACCTTGCGACCGCTGCGTAGCATGTGCAAAGAGCTTATTCAGCGTAATATCAATCTCGGCGGTATTTATTATGGAGCCGGGAAGGTTGATGCGACGACGTATATCGTTCTCACCCGCCGGGCGCAAATTTACAGGGATGTTAATCATGCTGCTTATACGGTCACGCTCCAAATGATAATAGCCGTAATCATCAGATATTTTACCACTTACCCATCTCTCCAAATCTCCCGACAGAGCTATCTGCTCCAACTCCTCGATAGTATAGCCCGCAGCATAGAGTCCACCGATAATCGAGCCCATGGATGTTCCGGTGATATAGTCTATCGGGATGTTGTTCTCCTCCAACGCACGCAAGACGCCAATGTGATAAAGACCCTTGGCGCCGCCGCCACTCATCACCACGCCGACGCTCTGCGCCCCAACAATGGTAGGTGTCAAGGCTAATATGAGAGATAAAAAGGTGATTATTGTAGAGTAAAACCTTCTCATATTGCGAAATTTTAGTAACTTTGTACGTTCTTTATACCTATAAGGTTTGGAACACCTTGCAAAATTAGTACATAATATTGTAAAAACAATAATTTGATATCTATGATAAACAAAATTGAACAACTTTTAAGTGAAATAGAGAGTTTCGCCCCCGCCACGGCAGCCGACGTAGAGGCGTTCCGCATCAAGATTCTCGGCAAGAAGGGAGCACTTGGTGCCCTTATGGAGGAGTTCAAGAGTGTCCCTGCGGAGCAGAAGCGCGAATTGGGTCAGCGTCTTAACCACCTCAAAAACGTAGCTACCGAGCGCATCAATACTCTCAAAGAGAGCATTGGCGCAGCCGCAGAGCTCGATGCATCGCGCATAGATGATATGAGCCGCCCGGGCGGCAACGAGCCTACCGGCTCTCGCCATCCCATTTCGATTGTAAAGAACGAGATTGTGGGCATCTTTGCACGCCTTGGCTACACTGTTGCCGATGGTCCCGAGATTGAGGACGACTGGCACGTATTCTCGGCACTTAATTTCCCGCCGGAGCATCCGGCACGCGACATGCAGGACACCTTCTTCATCGAGAAGAATCCCGATGTGGTACTGCGCACACACACCTCGTCGATACAGGTGCGCACCATGGAGCGCCAAAAGCCCCCTATCCGCGTAATCTGCCCCGGTCGTGTATTCCGTAACGAGGCTATTTCGTATCGTGCACACTGCATATTCCACCAGATTGAGGGTCTCTATATCGACCGCAACGTGTCGTTTGCCGACATGAAGCAGTCGCTACTATACTTTGCCAAGGAGCTCTTTGGTGAGCAGGCACAGATACGCATGCGCCCCTCGTACTTCCCCTTCACCGAGCCCTCGGCAGAGGTTGATGTATCGTGCTCGATATGTGGAGGCAAGGGCTGTGGCGTTTGCAAGGGTACCGGCTGGTTGGAGATTATGGGTTGTGGCATGGTTGATCCCAACGTGTTGGAGGCCAACAACATCGATCCCAAAGAGTTCTCGGGCTTCGCATTTGGTATGGGTATTGAGCGTATCGCAATGCTTAAATATGGCGTTGGCGACCTGCGCCTCTACTTCGAGAACGATGTTCGCTTCCTGAATCAGTTCGAGAGCGCACTCTAAACACCACAGAGCCCTACGGAGTAAAGATGAAGATATGGAGATATATTGTGGCATGTACAATACTGCTCGTGGCGACAACACAACTTGGTGTTGCCTCGCCACGACGCACCATAATGCCCGTTAATCCCGAATATGCTCCCGACACACTCAACCGCTCGTATCGTCATATCGAGGCGGTGAAGTACTATACGCAACACGACTACGAGAGGGCAACGAAGATATGGCAGAGGCTCATTGAAGAGGACTCTACCTTCTCGCCGGCACTCTACTACATGAGCATAGTTGCAGAGGGTGACGCCGCACGCGAATACGCCTACAAAGCCTATAATGCCGACTCCACGAATAAGTGGTATGCCCAAAACTTGGGTGCTCGCCTAATCACCGACGGACGCTATCATGAGGCACTACCTATCTTTCGGCGTCTGACACAGCTCGACAAAAACAACGCACAACCCTACTACAGTCTCGCCATACTTTACAGCATGCACGAGATGCCATACTCTGCCATTGCAACTATCGATACTGCCGAGATGCGCATGGGACGCAATCCCATACTCTCGGAGATGAAAATGGAGCTGCTGGTAGGTGTTGGCAACTACGACAAGGCAATAGAGGAGGGGCTACGAATAATCGAAGAGAGTCCCTACGACGTTGCTGCACATGTACGCTTGGCACAGGCTTACGAAATTTCGGGCAAAGATTCGTTGGCATTGGCTACATACAAGCAGGCATGCTCGCTCGATGAGACCGATATAGATGCCATATCGGCCATTGTAGAGTACTATCGCCGCACCGGCGACATAACAAATATGCTTGGCTACGAGACCCGCCTTTTTGCCGATAAACGTATCGAACTCGACGAGAAGATTACGCGCTTGGAACGTTATATGCTCAACTACGACATATACGGTGCCCACTTCTTCCGCATAGGAAGCATCATCGCACAACTCGCCATAGACTACCCTAACGATCGTCGCGTCATAAAGACCTATGCCACACACCTTATTGCAGGAGGCAACAACGACGATGCATTGGAGTATATGCGTCACCATCTCGACGATGCGGAGGCGACTGCCGAGGAGCATATGACGGTGATGCAGTATGAACACCTCCTCGGTGAAGAGGCTCTCCTCGCCGAAGACCTTAATCGCTCGTTGGAGCGCTTTCCCAACGATATTGATATACTCTCGTTCTCGGGCTTCGTAGCGAGCGAGAGGGGCGACATGAAAGAGGCTGTCGCGATATTCCGCCAAGCGTTGAAAAACGCCACGACCGACGAGGACCGAAGTATGCTATGGGGCTATATAGGCGACATGTATCACGAGCAAGGATTGTCGAATAAGTGTTTCAAGGCATACGACAAAGCACTCCGTTTTAATCCCAATAACATATTGGTACTCAACAACTACGCATACTTTCTGTGCCTCGCCAACAAGGATTTGAATCGCGCTTTGCTGATGGCAAAACAGGTTGTCGAGGAGCAGTCAGGCAACTATACCTATCTGGATACCTATGCGTGGGTACTACACTGCCTCGGCCGCGACCGCGAGGCAAAAAGCATAATGCAACAAGCATTGTCGTTGAGTTCGCAGCGCGACCCCGATCTTCTTGCCCACTATGGCGATATACTTTGGTCGTTGGGCGAAAGGTATGTTGCAGAGAGCTATTGGGACAAGGCGGTAAAACAGGGCTACGACACAGTGAAGATGGAGGAGCATCGCAAAAGGCTCAAAGAGGAGTCGGAAGATGCCGTGATGAAATAGAATATGTACAGATTTGCAACTATACTCAAACTTATTGTAGTAGTGGTGCTCGCCACTACCCCACTTTCGGCATCGGCACAACGCAAATCCACGAAGGTGGACCAGCAACAGTCGATAGTCAATAAGCATAAGCGCGACCTCGATGCTGCAAATAGTAGGGTCAAGGAGCTGAATGGAAAGAGAGGCTCGGCGCTCGAAGCGCTCAACGCCCTAAACGACAAGATGAACCTGCAAAGTAACCTCATTGCCGAGGTTGAGAAGCAGCGCGAGATGGTCGAGGCAGAGATGATGCATGCCGACTCGTTAGCAGACTCTTTGTCGCTACAACTCAACGCAAATATAGAGCTGTACAAGGAGGTAATACGGGCCTCATATCGTGAATACCGACACAACAATCATGCAGCATACCTCTTCTCGGCGGGCAGTTTCTCGGACATTACGCGCCGCATGACGCAGCTAAAACGCCTCGCCGAGCATCAACAGGCACTCGTAGATGAGATTAAGATGCAACAGACGCAGCTCGACGTGGAACGCGAAACGGTACGTGTGCGCCAACATGAGATAGACTCGATAGGCCTTATCCTCGAAGAGGAACATAGTCAGCTGGAACGCGACCGTAAAGATGCGCAAAAAAAGTACAAAGAGCTGACATCGGCGCAGCAAAAGGCGCTCGCCGAGCAAGCGCGCATGCAGAAAAACTACGACAAGGAGGTTGCCGAGCTACGAAAACTCACCGAACGTAATGCATCGCAGCGCACATTTACCGATAAAAGCACATCGCTCAACCTGCCCGTTGCAAACGGCACCATGAAGAAGATGAGCAACAATACGGCTGCCATATATGGCAAAAAGGGCTCTGCCGTGCGTAGTAACTTCGAGGGCGAGGTGCTGAGTATCGAGCAAGATAGGACAAACCACAAGAAGGTGGTCATAGCCAACGACACCTACATATCGGCATATAGCCGCTTGGCAACCACCAATGTAAAGGTTGGTGACGTTGTTAAACGAGACCAACAGATAGGCACCGTAGGCATAGCCTACGACCACACCTGCAAAGAGGAGGCGTACATTCAATTCACGCTTATCTACCGCAAATCGGACAAAGATATAGACCTAAACAGCTTCTTTAAGAGATAATCATGATACACTTCTACAATGAGGACTGCAACTATAATGTTGCCGGCAAAATGAAGATTAGACGTTGGATAGAGGAGGTGATACGACGCGAGGGATATGTTGCAGGCGATATAAACTATATCTTCTGCTCTTCGGAGTACCATAGACAGATGAATCGCGATTTTCTCGGTCACGACTACTACACCGATGTCATAACATTCGAAGAGCGCGACAGACGCAAGGAGGGTATCATAGATGGCGAGGTATATATAGACGTTGCCACCGTGGAGGATAATGCAGAGATATATAACTGTCTGCCATTCATCGAGATGCGCCGCGTAATAGTGCATGGAGCGCTACACCTTTGCGGACACCTCGATAAGTCGCCCACGGCAGCAAAACGCATGCGACAAATGGAGAACCGCTATCTGAAACTACTTAACACGCCCAGCCTATGATGATGCAATACGATATTGTGGTTATCGGTGCCGGTCATGCAGGGTGTGAGGCGGCCTCGGCAGCAGCACGCCTCGGCAGTCGCACGCTGCTTATCACCATAGATTTGGAAAAGATAGCCTCGATGTCATGCAACCCTGCCGTCGGAGGCGTTGCCAAAGGTCAGATAGTGAGGGAGATAGATGCTCTTGGCGGAATGATGGGACGCATCACCGATACCACAACCATCCAATTCCGCATGCTTAACCGTTCGAAGGGTGCAGCCATGTGGAGCCCACGCGCACAGTGCGACAAGTCGGCATTCTCGAAGGAGTGGCGCCGCACATTAGAAAACACGCCAAACCTCTATCTATGGCAAGATGCGGTTGTGGACATAGTCGTGGACCACACGGAGTCAAAACCTCGCGTAAAGGGGGTAAAAACGCGAATGGGGGCATATATCGAGTGCAGTAGGGTAGTGCTAACGGCAGGCACGTTCCTGGATGGCATGATGCACTGTGGCGAGATGCATGCAGAGGGAGGTCGTGCGGGCGACCAAGCATCGCACGGCATAACAGAACGTTTGGTGGAACTCGGCTTCGAAACAGGACGCATGAAAACAGGTACTCCGGCTCGTCTCGATGCACGCACCATAGACTTCGACGCTCTGGAAATACAAGAGGGCGACAGCGAACCGTCAAAATTCTCATTCGACGCTGATACTCAATACGTTAGGTCGCAGATGCCATGTTTTATGGTATATACATCGAATGAAGTTCACGACATACTGCGAAGTGGCTTCGACCGTTCACCACTATTCAATGGCACCATATCGGGCATAGGACCGCGCTATTGCCCGAGTATCGAGGACAAGCTTCGCACCTTTGCCGACAAGGAGCAGCACCAACTCTTCTTGGAGCCCGAGGGTAGAGATACCAACGAGTACTACCTCAATGGCTTCTCTTCCTCTCTACCTCTTGAAGTACAGATCGACGCGCTACACCGCATTAAAGGGTTGGAGAGGGTACATATATACCGCCCCGGATACGCCATAGAGTATGACTACTTCCCCCCAACACAGCTCAACCACACATTGGAGAGCAAGCTCGTTGATGGACTCTACATGGCAGGTCAGGTAAATGGCACAACAGGCTATGAGGAGGCAGCAGCACAAGGACTTTTAGCGGGTATAAACGCACATCGCTCACTGAAAGGCGAGGAGAACATAGTACTACGCCGCGACGAGGCCTACATAGGCGTACTGATAGACGACCTTGTTATAAAGGGTGTAGATGAGCCATACCGCATGTTCACGTCACGCGCCGAGTACAGAATCCTACTTCGTCAGGATAATGCAGACGCAAGACTTACGCCTCTCGGATACAAAATTGGCCTTGTTAATGAGGAAAAACACGAGGCTCTTCTCAAAAAATTATCTTCTGTAGAAGAGCTTATTTCATTCCTTCGCCAGCAGTCGGTCAAAATGGAGGAAATTAACAGCTATTTAATTTCGATTGGAGAAGAGCCTCTGACGCAGGGTCGCAAGCTCTACGACGTCGTTTTGCGTAGCGCAGTTAAAATTTCGGAGCTTGGCAAAGTCGTTGCCAAGCTTGGAAAATATCTCGCGGAGAGAGATGTTGCAGAGGAGGTAATCTCACAAACAGAGATTCAGATAAAGTATCGCGGATACATTGAGCGCGAAAAATTCTTTGCCGAGAAGCT
Source organism: Alistipes sp. (assembly GCA_017403125.1). Classification (GTDB taxonomy): domain Bacteria; phylum Bacteroidota; class Bacteroidia; order Bacteroidales; family Rikenellaceae; genus Alistipes. The sequence continues at coordinate 57,480 of JAFQOR010000029.1, forward strand.
ACTGCGACTCGAAAATATAGCCATACCCGCAGACTTCGACTACAACGCAATGCAATCGCTGACAATCGAAGCTCGCCAAAAACTAACTCGCCAGCAGCCCAAAACCATAGGTCAAGCTTCGCGCATACCCGGTGTATCGCCAGCTGACATCAACGTACTTCTCATAAAATTCGGAAGATAACGCACACCGGCAAGAGTCAAATAGTAGGGTAGTGTTCCACGTGGAACACTACTTTTTTTCATATAACTATTACAATAATACCCGAATGAGAGGATAAAAGACAAAAGATTATAAGCCCTGATAATCAACGCATTAAGCCCCTATCATAAAAACGAACACCTCTAAAATCAGCCATCAGAAGGGATGTAGATAACCATAGCAAAGAGAAAGGGCGAATGAGATGTGCTCGATGCACCGCCCATTCGCCCTATTTACCGAGAGGCAGCATACAGCCCCCTCTGCCACGCGAGATACTACTCAACAACCACGTTCCAGTTGTGAATGTCCTCTACGCGACCATACTGGATACCCTGCAAGTGATCGTACATCTTCTTGCATGTTTCGCCAACCTTCATGCCGTAGTCGTAGGTAACGTTGTTATCCAAGTCATACAAAGCACCAATGGGCGAGATAACGGCAGCAGTACCACAAGCACCAGCCTCCTCGAATGTAGAGAGCTCCTCAACAGGAATATCGCGCTCCTCAACAACCAAGCCGAGGTCAGCAGCAATCTGACGAAGGCTCTTGTTGGTGATTGACGGGAGGATAGAAGCCGACTTCGGAGTTACGTAGGTATTATTCTTAATACCGAAGAAGTTAGCAGCACCAAACTCCTCAACCTTGCTGTGAGTTGCAGCATCGAGATAGAGAACATTAGAGAAGCCCTTCTTGTGAGCAGATTCAAGTGACCAAATTGACGACGCATAGTTACCACCAACCTTAACGTCACCTGTTCCACGTGGAGCAGCACGGTCCTGATCACGCATGATGAGAGCCTTGATAGCTGTCATACCACCCTTGAAGTAGGGACCTACGGGAGCACAGAAGATAATCAAATCTGCCTCATCAACGGCACGTACGCCCAAGCAGGGCTTTGTGCCAAGAAGTGTAGGACGCAAATAGAGCGATGCGCCAGTCTCGTAAGGAGGAATGAAATCGGCGTTACGACGAACACACTCCACACAACCCTCAACAAACTGCTCAACAGTAGGCGCGGGCAAACAAAGACGATTTGCAGAGTTGATCATACGCTTTGCGTTCTCATCGGGACGGAACAAACGTACCTTGCCATCGACACCGCGGAAGGCCTTCAAACCCTCGAATATCTCCAAACCATAGTGCAAGCAAGCTGCCGACATGTGCATCTTGATGTACTCATCGTCGGTTACCTGCATCTGGCTCCACTCGCCATTGGCATAGTGATAGCGTACATTGAAAGCGGTCTTGTAGTAAGCAAAACCAAGCTCACCCCATTTAATGTTTTCCATAGTTAGTTTTTAAGTTTTTAGTTATTTAGGTATTAAATATCTGTTAATCAACTTATTACCCCACCATTGCTCCTGCCATCGTCTTATCCTCGGGCTGCAACAAAACAAGGCGACCCAAAGCATCCTCCGCCATGAGAATCATACCGCGCGACTCGATGCCCTTAATCTCGCGAGGGGCAAGATTTGCAAGCACCAACACCTGACGACCTACGAGCTGCTCGGGAGTGTAATACTCCGCAATGCCCGAGACAATAGTACGTTTGTCGATACCGGTATCGATAGTGAGTTTCAGCAGCTTCTTGGTCTTGGCAACCTTCTCGGCGGCAAGAATAGTAGATACCCTTATATCCATCTTCTGAAAGTCGTCGAACGACACCTCTGCCTTCTGCTCGGCGACGCTCTTTGCAGCCTCGGCTTCGAGCTTGGCACGGCGCGACGCCTCCAACTTATCGAGCTGATGCTGAATAACATCATCCTCGATCTTCTCGAACATAAGCTCCGCCTTTCCAATAGCGTGACCCGCCGCCATAAGCTCCATAGAGCCAAGATCCTCCCAGCTAAACTTATCTACGGCAAGCATGCCGAGCATCTTCTTTGCCGAGAAGGGCATGAAGGGCTCGATAGCAATGGCCGTATTTGCAGTAATCTGCAAGGCTATGTTGAGAATGGTCTTAACTCGCTCGGGATCACTCTTAACAACCTTCCAAGGCTCGGTGTCGGCAAGATATTTGTTACCGATGCGCGAATATGCCATAGCATCCTTCAAAGCCTCACGGAAATGGTAGTGCTCGATGTTACGCTCCAACGACTGACGAATCTTCTGCATCTCCTCGATTGTAGCCTCATCATACTCTGTAAGCTCGCCACGCTCGGGAACAATGCCGTTGAAGTACTTCGACGTAAGCACCAAGGCACGATTTACGAAGTTGCCCAAAACGGCAACAAGCTCGGAGTTGTTGCGTGCCTGGAAATCCTTCCACGTGAAGTCATTATCCTTGGTCTCGGGGGCGTTTGCACACAATACATAGCGCAAGACATCCTCCTTGCCGGGGAACTCATCGAGATACTCATGGAGCCATACAGCCCAATTCTGCGAGGTCGAAATCTTGTCTCCTTCAAGATTAAGAAACTCATTTGCAGGCACATTCTCCGGAAGTATATAGTCGCCATGAGCCTTCAACATCGAGGGAAAGACGATACAGTGGAAGACAATATTATCCTTGCCGATAAAGTGCACCATCTTGGTATCCTCACTCTTCCAATACTTCTCCCAATCGGGTGTTAGGTCCTTGGTTGCCGATATGTAGCCAATGGGCGCATCGAACCAAACGTAGAGCACCTTACCGTCGGCACCCTCGACAGGTACCGGAATACCCCAATCCAAGTCGCGACTCACGGCACGCGGCTGCAAGCCGAGGTCGAGCCAGCTCTTACACTGACCATAGACATTAGACTTCCACTCCTTGTGGCCATCCAATATCCACTCGCGCAAGAAACCCTCATATTTATCCAGAGGCAGATACCAGTGCTTCGTCTCGCGCTTTACGGGAACAGCCCCCGATACTGCACTCTTGGGATTAAGCAACTCATCGGGCGAGAGCGTAGAACCGCACTTCTCGCACTGGTCGCCATACGCCTTTTCGTTCTGGCAATGGGGACATGTACCAACGATATAGCGGTCGGCGAGGAAGGTTTGTGCCTCCTCGTCGTAGTACTGCATCGATGTCTGCTCAATAAACTTACCCTCGTCATACAACTTACGGAAGAACTCCGATGCCGTAACGCGATGCGTAGGCGACGAGGTACGTGAATATATGTTGAACGACATTCCAAGACGCTCAAACGATGACTTTATTATCTCGTGATAGCGATCCACAACCTGCTGGGGAGTGATACCCTCTTTGCGGGCCTTAATCGTGATGGGTACACCATGCTCATCGCTACCGCACACCGACACTACATCGTAGCCACGCAAACGCAAGTAACGAGTGTAGATATCCGAAGGGACATAAACACCCGCAAGGTGACCAATGTGGACAGGACCATTTGCGTAGGGTAGTGCCGAGGTGATTAAATAACGCTTATATTGCTTACTCACTTCTTATGTTTTGTTTTATATATAATCCGTAGCAAAGTTAATACTTTTGCTTTGAAATAAAAAATAAAGTGCCCTCTTTTTTGAGCTGCAAACCACATATTAGGCAGATTACATCCCCGTTACGGAGATAAACAGCAATCAATCATGCAGCTAACAACCGACGCCAAAATTAAAAATAGTATGACACGTTAAGTAAAAATGTGCGAGGATAGGCGTAGGTAAGTTTGTTGTCGAAGGGCGTGACTGCCATATATCCACCCCTCTCGATAGTGCGAACACGATTCTGCTCATAGCTGCTATACACCATCCTACCACCCAAAATATTGCGTACACCAAGACGAAGATATAACATGCCTGCATCATCAAAATCAAACCTCTTTGCCACCTCAACATCAAAACAGAGCGCGTTGGGCAGATGCTGCTGGGACATAAGTTGCGCCCTCTCCTCGGGTGACGATGCAAACGACACCACACGCTCCATGCGACGCACTAACGACGGCTCCACATGGCGCAAAGCATGGTACTGTACAGCAAGCGTGGCTGACCATCCGTTTAGCGAACGGTAGCGCACATTGGCATAGAGCGACAATGTGGGCATAGAGGTGCGACATCCGCCAATATGGCTTTTGCTCGTTGCTACCTCATTGTTGTTATCATCGTTATAGAGCACAACTTCGGCATCCTTACGATAGTGCGCATCGCCCACACGCAACATAAACTGCGATGTAAGACGCCGCGTATATGTTACGTTAGCGGTAGCTTCGATACCATAGCTCAACCGCCCTATGCCACTAACAACAGCATCGCAATAGCTATCCGATAGGTCGTCGTAGTAGCGGACGACATCACACTCATTTCCGGTAACTATAAAATAGGGTTGCACCAAAAGCTCCGTACGCTGACTCATAATGGAGTAGGTCATCTGCGCGGCAAAAGTTGTTGCAAGGCGCGCGTTATCGACCACACGATTGTTGTATTGTGGTTGCAAAAAGAGGTTGTCCACATCGGGCATATCGCCACGCAATAACAGAGATGCCGATAGTTTATGAATGTCGAATACTCGAAGCCACGCAGCATGCAGAGCATAAGGGGCAAGTTTTACCCTCGGGGACTTACCATAGGAGAGCGCACCCGGAAATAGCTCCTTCTCATAAAAACCCCTACGCTGCACCCCCTCCAACGCAATGCTTGCTCCCGCCGAGAATAGATTCCCAAAGAGCCTCCACTCAGCCTCGGCAAATAGCCTCGCACGCAACTGCGAAGTGCGATAGTCGTAGCCAAACTTATCGCCAAGATATACCCTGCGGTTAGGGAAAGCCACGTTGTTCTGCCTACCCTCGGTTGCAGTGTCATCACCCACGTAGAAGTAGTCGTAATCGTAGATGTATTGTGCGCCTAAAAGGTCGTCCATGCGCTTAAAGTTGCGCTCTGCAACATAATCCAAGCTGACACCATAGTCTATTGTGGCTACATTATATATGCTGCGAAACAGAGCGCCTAAACCACCTCTAAACCTATTACTATGGCGCCTCTCAACGGCATAGGCAGCGTGCCCATCCGTCGCCAAATAGTTCGTATGGTAAAGCGCATCCCAATCTATCTGCGTATATCGCAGGTCGTTTCTGCGCCACGCCTGCTCTACCTCCAACGCTACATCCTCTCGCTCGAAATAGGAGGGTAACAAACGATAGTTATCCGGAAGTGGCGACGCGGCATCGTACCACGCCAACGAGGTCAAGGCATCCGCCTCGTAAACTAAATCTGCCGACACCATAAACTCGGTAAAAGAGCCCACCATCGCACGCCATGAGGCAAGTAGCTCGGGACGTAACTCGCGCGCTATACGAGCATTGCGTTCACGACCATGTTGCATACCCCACGATGGGTTGTAGAGTGCGTTCCCAAGTAGCGTAAATGCCTCCTCGGTAGATGCTTGACGCAAGCCTCTTTCGGACCATGCCAAGAGCAGAGCGGCATCGAATACTCCGCGCCCCGCCTTCAAGACTACATCGGCACCTATCTCCACCTTATTGCTAAATACCCCCTCGACATAGAGGTCACGACCACCATAGGCACGAGCCACAACACCCACCGACGGGTCATCTTTGAGCCCGACACCCGACGACGAGGGTTTGAACCTGCCGACATAACTCAAACCTCCAAGATAGTTGCGCCCCGAGAACTCGCCTCGAAGAGCATGATACCTCGAATAGGGTCGGGGCTCCGAAAACTTATAGCGCACAGTGGATACCAAAGCGGCGCCATCGCCAACACTACCTACCCCCATTGCCTCTTCGCGGTCGTAGCGCAATGTTGTGAGCAGGCGCGATGTAGCGTAGTCAATCTCCAAGTTACCAACAATATATCGCTGCTCGTTATAGCCCACACCACGCCTGTTTTGCGCTATGTGCGACCAGAAATATGTAGGAATAGCAGAGTTGAAACCAAGCATCGGCTGCTCACTCGACAGAGAATCCACCTCCATGAGCCACAGTGGCTCGTAGGCATCCTCCTTATAGAACTTAAACTCGCGATAATCGAACGTCGGCTCCTGTGCTACAAGCGAGGGGCAAAAGAGCATGGTCAGAACCGCGCATAACATTGTCGTTTTGACACAATTTATCATCGGTTTCTACTTAAAGATGGATTATCGGGTAACAAAATTACAAAAAAATGTCTATCTTCGCTACATCGTGTAAAGAACAATATAGACTTCGACACATATGAAACGTATTATCAACCCATGGGTCGGCTTGGAGGGCTATGGCTGCTATGGCTGCGACCCGAACAACCATCACGGACTCCGCATGGAGTTTATGGAGGATGGCGACTACGTAGTATCTACATGGCATCCGCGCAGAGAGTTCGAGGGGTGGCGCAACACACTTCACGGCGGTATTCAGGCAACACTTGCCGACGAGATAGCGAGCTGGACCATATTTCGCAAACTGCAAACCGGAGGTGTGACATCAAAGATGGAGGTTAAGTATCTGCGCCCGATATACATATCCGACGGCGATATCGTACTACGTGCCCACATCGCCGAGCAACGACGCAACTTGGTGCGTGTAGCAATAACGATTGAGAATGGTCGCGGTGAGCGTGCCACCGAGGTAGAGTGCCTCTACTTCACCTTCCCGCAAGATAGAGCACGCGAGGAGTTCTGCTTTCTACCCTTCGAAGTTGAGGAGTAGAGATAAGACCATATTCATAATATACGCCATACACCATAACAGCACATGGCTATGCCTTGCCACCGCTCCGAGAATGAGGGAGTGAGTGGTGGCATAGCCTCTGTTTTTGGTGGGCTCGAAGGTGCTATTAAGCATAAAATTTATCTATTTTATAAAAATTTTCTTCTTACATTTTGCAGTTTCGAAAAAAGTACCTAACTTTATAATCCGCAAAGCAGTTTAAGCAGCCCTATCCAACCCGAACCCCTTGGGGCTTACAGGGCAAGTGCGAAGAAAAAGTGGCGAAAAAACTAACAATATAAATAGAACTAAAAATTCAATATTATGAAAAACTATTCAGCAAAAGAGATTAAGAACATCGTTCTTATTGGTGCGCCCGGCGCCGGAAAAACTACCCTTGCAGAGGCAATGGCTTTCGAGGGTAAGGTTATTGATCGCAGGGGTAGTATCGAGACAAATAACACAATCTCGGACAACAGCGACATAGAGCACGAATATAAGCGTTCGATCTATTCTACGACCCTCTTCACCGAGTTCATGGATCGCAAGCTCAATATCATTGACTGCCCCGGCTCGGACGACTTCTGCGGCTCGCTCTTCTCGGCATTCAAGGTAGGTGACGTTGGCGTTATGGTACTCAACGCACAGAATGGTTGGGAGGTTGGCTCGGAGCTTCAATCTCGCTACGCACGCATTCTTAATAAGCCCCTTATTGGTGTTATAAACCAGCTCGACGGTGACAAGGCAAACTTCGACGCTACGTTAGAGGGTATTCGCGCCAACTCATCGGTTAAGCCCGTTATCGTACAGTATCCTATCAATCAGGGTACCGGCTTCGACTCGTTCATCGACGTTCTCATGATGAAGATGTATAAGTTCATAGATGAGAATGGTAAGCGCGAGGAGCACCCTATTCCCGAGAGCGAGATGGACCGCGCTACGGAGCTCAATCAGGAGCTTGCCGAGGCAGCAGCCGTATATGATGACGCTCTTATGGAGCTCTACTTCGAGAAGGGTTCACTCACTCAGGACGACATTCGTGCCGGCTTGAAACTTGGTGTATCGAAGCGTGATATTATGCCCATCTTCTGTGCTTCGGGCAAGAAGGATATCGGTACAAAGCGTCTTATGGAGTTCATCATCAATGTTGCTCCGGGTCCCATCAAGGCACCTGCATTCCTCACTACCGAGGGCGAGGAGCTTCACGCTAACGCCGAAGAGCCTACCGCAGCATTCGTATTCAAGAGCCAGATTGAGCAGCATATCGGTGAGATTACCTACTTCCGCGTTATCCGAGGTAAGGTTACCGAGGGCATGGAGCTTGTAAACTCTCGCACAGGCAATAAGGAGAAGCTCTCGCAGCTCTTCGCTGTTGCCGGTAAGAACCGTATTAAGGTTTCGGAGCTTTCGGCAGGTGACATTGGTTGCACCGTTAAGCTCAAAGGTACACGCACAAACGACACATTGGCGGCACCTTCGACTCCCGTCACTGTTGAGCCTATCGTATTCCCCGAGCCTCGCTACCGTGCAGCCGTTAAGGCAAAGGAGCAGAGCGACGAGGAGAAGTTGGGTAAGTTGCTCAACGATGCCAAGTATGAGGATCCTACAATCTTGGTAGAGTACTCGAAGGAGTTGAAGCAGACCATTATTCAGGGTCAGGGTGAGCACCACCTCAACATCTTAAAGCAGCGTCTTTCGACCGAGAACAAGATGGAGATTGAGTACTTCGCTCCCAAGATTCCGTATCGTGAGACTATTACGAAGGTTGCACAGGCCGACTACCGCCACAAGAAGCAGTCGGGTGGTTCTGGTCAGTTTGGTGAGGTTCACATGGTCATCGAGCCCTACTACGAGGGCATGCCCGAGCCTACGAAGTATAAGGTTAATGGCCAGGAGATTGCAGTTAGCGTTAAGGGTAAGGAGGAGTACGACATGCCATGGGGTGGTAAGTTGCAGTACTACAACTCGATTGTTGGTGGTGCTATCGATGCTCGCTTCATGCCCGCTATCTTGAAGGGTATCATGGAGAAGATGGACGAGGGTCCGCTCACAGGTTCTTATGCACGCGACATCCGCGTAGTCATCTACTACGGTAAGATGCACCCGGTAGATTCAAACGAGCTTTCGTTTAAGCTTGCAGGCCGTAACGCCTTCAAGGATGCGTTCCGCAACGCAGGTCCCAAGATTATGGAGCCTATTTACAGCGTTGAGGTCCTCACTCCGAGCGAGTATATGGGTGCCGTGATGAGCGACTTGCAGAACCGTCGTGCCATGATTATGGGTATGGAGTCGGATAAGGGCTTCGACCGCCTCAATGCTCGCGTGCCTCTTGCAGAGTTGTATCGCTACTCAACATCGTTGTCATCTCTTACATCTGGTGCTGCTACCTACACCATGCAGTTTGCATCGTATGAGCAGGTTCCCGCCGATGTTCAGGAGAAGTTGTTGAAGGCCTACACCGACACCGACGAGGATTAGTCTTGGTCATTGGGCATACCGGCCCAACAAATTTCGAGGAGTCGTCCCCACAAGGGATGGCTCCTTGCTATTTTGGGGCATGAAATAAAACATAGAGTAGGTCGTTTCCATACTCTATATATAAATATAAGTATTGCAGTATTTAGGAAGATTGCCATTATTCGGAGTTTTTTTGTACCTTTGCATTACAAATCTTTATTATTTGAAGTATGAGCTTTTGGAAGATGTTCGGGGCGTCGGTAGCCTCGGTATTTGTGGGAATAGTTGTTATAACACTAATAATCGTCTTCTCTTTGACATCGCTCTTCTCGTCTTTCAAGGTCGAAGGAGGGAAGATGCCGGAGAATGTTGTCCTATATCTCGATTTTTCGGAGAATGTGGTGGATTCGCCCAGAGTATCGATGTTGAGCGAGATAGACCCCATAAACATGACTATTAGTCAGCCACTTACCATATTGCAAGTGCTGTCAGCAATTGAGAGTGCAGCTATCGACCCAAATGTCAAGGCGCTGTGTATTCGTCAGAATGGCATGGGAACTATATCTACGGCAAATATCGAAGAGTTGCGCGCAGCCATCGAAGCCTTCAAGCTGTCGGGTAAGCACGTTATTGCCTACGACGAGATTTACACACAGAGCGAATACTACCTTGCATCGTCTGCCAGCTACGTGCTTATGCACCCGGAGGGAACTATCGAGTGGCATGGTCTGTCGTTTACGCCCGTATTCTTCAAAGGTCTGTTGGATAAGGTAGATGCCAAGGTCGATACCTTCCGTCCGAAGGATTGCAAGTACAAGAGTGGCGTAGAGCCCTTCATAATGACCAAGATGTCGGACGCTAATCGCAAGCAGATGAATGCTCTTGCCGAGTCGATATGGAACTCGGTGGTTGAGGATGTAGCAATCAGCAGATTGTGCGACAAAGAGATTCTCAAAGAGGCGGCTCGCCAGCTCGATATATCTACTGCCGAGGATGCTTTGACATATGGTCTTATCGACGAGATAGCATATGAGGATAGTCTATACGACTTGTACGAGAAGTTGGGTGTAGGTCGTAACGAGTTTGGCGACTTCAACTGCATATCCATTGGAGAGTATATCAACATCCAACAGTCACAACAGCTCGCAACGCTCCTTAACAGTGGTTTGGATACCACATTCGTGCAGAGCGATGGCACACCATTGGTTGCTATAATATATGCCGACGGCGAGATTGTCGATGGCAATATGGTTATGGACGACTACGTTTTCAGCTCTACCTTGGCATCGCAACTACGCCAAGCACGTCTCGATAATGATACCAAGGCTGTCGTTGTGCGCATAAACTCTCCCGGAGGCTCTGCCATAGCTTCGGACGTGATATGGCGCGAGATGTCGCTACTGCGCGAGACCAAGCCCCTTGTAGTATCTATGGGCGAGGCGGCAGCAAGTGGTGGTTACTATATGTCGGTGCCTGCCGACTACATCTTCGCAAATCGCACCACACTAACGGGCTCGATAGGTGTCTTTGGTTTGAACATTAACCTCGAAAACACACTTAAAAACATGTTGGGCATAACCTTCGACGAGGCAGCTACATCCTCTTCGGCGGGAGGCATATCGCCCATACGACCCATAACCACCGAGCAACGACAACAGATGGAGCAGAGTGTAGATCGCATCTATAACACCTTCGTACAGCACGTTGCCGATGGTCGCAACCTCGACAAGGAGTATGTTTACGACATTGCCGAAGGCAGGGTATGGAGTGGCGACGAGGCAAAACAGAAAGGTCTTATTGATTCGATAGGTGGTCTTGTTGATGCCATATATTGGGCTGCCGACTTGGCAGATGTAGTGCAGAACTTTGCCATTTACGAATTTACACCCCCTATGACCTCAATAGAGCAGTGGGCAGAGATTATTGGCTCGCTCTTCCTATCGGATACGGGAGTTAGTATGCCCAAACTCGGGGAGCAAATCGAGGCTCTCTTCATGGAGTATCCTTACGTTTTCACATATCAGGGTATCAAGGCTATGATGCCCGTACGCATGAGTATAAATCTTTAATAATATAAGTATATGAACGAACAATTAGAGGCTCTGCTTCGCCAAATCATACACCCCGAAACAGAGCAAAACATCGTTGATAGCGGCTTTGTAGATCGCGCTGACAGAGGAGAGGATGGAAATATTGCCATCACACTCCGTTTTCAGAAGGCCCGCGATCCCTTTGCACAGAAGATTAAGGCACAGGTAGAAAGGGTTGTATCAGAGCATTTCCCCGGCGTAAACGTCATGGTTATCATTCGTGAAGCTGCTCCGAAGCCACGACGTCGCGAGCAGCAGACAACAACTTCGGATATATGTCGCATCGTTGCCGTTGCTTCGGGCAAGGGAGGTGTCGGCAAATCTACGGTTACGGCAAATATAGCTGTTGCCCTACGCCAACGTGGCTACAACGTAGGTGTTTTGGATGCCGATATTTATGGACCGTCGCAGACAAAGATGTTTGGTATAGAGGATTATATTCCCGAAGCAGAGCGCGACGAGGAGGGCAACGAGTATATTATTCCGGCACAGTCACTCGGCATAAAGGTTATGTCAATCGGCTTCTTCATCAAGCCTACCGACGCACTTATGTGGCGTGGCGCGATGGCAGTAAATGCACTGCACCAACTTATTCACCAGACACGTTGGGGTAAGTTAGACTATCTGCTTATTGACCTTCCTCCCGGTACGGGCGATATTCACCTCTCGATGATTAACGAACTTAAACTCTCGGGAGCAGTCATTGTATCTACACCTCAACAGATTGCCGTAGCTGATGTTATACGTGGCGTAGAGATGTTCCGTCACAAACAGGTAGATGTTCCGGTGTTGGGCATCGTGGAGAATATGGCATGGTTTACACCCGAGGAGCTTCCCAACAATCGCTACTATATCTTTGGACGAGAGGGAGCGAAGCGTTATGCAGAAGAGTCGGGAATAGACCTTTTGGGTCAAGTACCTATCATACAGTCTATTATGGATGGATGCGAGGATGGACGTCCCGCCACAGGCTTCGATTTACGTGTCGAGGAATACTATGCCCAGATAGCCGAAAAGATTGTTGATAAACTTCCAACAGAGTGTTAAAAGAGAGGTTAATAAAAGTCGATAACTTTTCAATAAAAATATTTGCTAATTTGGGAGTGGTTGCTGTATAAGTAACCACTCTCAATTTTCCAAATTTATTTACCTCTTTTTACCTACGAAGTTATTAAATGAAAAACAGGTGAAGTTGTTAATTTCTATACGATGTAGATATGTTGATAACAGATTTTTTAATTGTGTTTATATCTTCTCAATTTGCTGATGTTTAATATCATATTAAAATTTATTTATCAACAAACAAAACCCAAAATGTCAATAAAACTATTTAGCAAAAATTACCAACACTTTCGACACCCTTTATTATTATTGTTTTATTTTATTTATTAAATTAGTAATTAAAAACTAAAAAAACTGTTGTTGAAAGATTTGGTTTTAGTTGGCTTGAACTCGAAGATTGAGACCTATTAAGAAGTGTGTTAAACCGAACCATAATATCCGGGCTATCCCGATTTTGCTAAATGTAAACCATAGCTACGTCTCCATTACATAGGTTAAAACGGGATTAAGGAGAAACAAACTAAAAAAAAATCTTAATTTTTTGAAAATAATTGATACCTTTGGGGCGAAAATATTCCCATTCTTTATTTAATTTATATTAGTTGAAAATGAAGGTATATAAGTTTGGAGGTGCCTCGGTTAAGGATGCCGCAGGAGTACGTAACCTTCTCGATATAGTCAAGGGCGAGGATGAGCTCTTTATCATTGTATCAGCCATGGGCAAGACTACAAATGCCTTGGAGGGTGTGTTCGAAGCTATGCAACTATCCGATACAGCTTTGGCAATGCAGCGTATAGACGACTCTTTTTCCTACCATAAATCTATAATCGAAGAGCTCTATAACGAGGGTTTTGTGATTGAGCCGGTAAATGCCCTTTTTGACCAGTTGCGTAGCACGGTACAAAATACCATATATCATAAGTCCGATGCCGAGCTTTGGTACGACACGATTGTTGCCTACGGAGAGCTTATTTCTACAACCATAGTATCCCACTTCTTGAATGTTAATGGTGTAAAGAATGAGTGGGTGGATATGCGTCGTGCCTTCCTCACCAACGCGCGGCACAAGGATGCAAACGTAAATATTGAGGCTTCGGAGTTGCGTTTGAAGCGTGAGATGGAGGGTAGCGATAAGAGAGTATTCATAGGTCAAGGTTTCATTGGTGGAGCTCCGGATGGTACTACAACCACACTTGGTAGAGAGGGTTCGGACTACTCGGCAGCCATTGTTGCCAATATTCTTGATGCAGAATCAATGAGCGTATGGAAGGATGTGGATGGAATACTCAATGCCGACCCGAAGATTTTTCCGGATGCCCGCAAAATCGAGCGCCTAAACTATATGGATACCATAGAGATGGCATATAGTGGAGCACAGATTATACATCCCAAGACCATTAAGCCGTTGCAGCAGAAGAGTATTCCGCTCTATGTTCGTCCCTTTGGTGATAAGCTTGCGCCGGGCTCTATCATCACGGGCGATGTTGAGCGTGCCTATGAGCCTATAATGATTCAGAAGAGTAATCAGGTGTTGTTGCGTCTTCACTCTCGTGACTTGTCGTTTGTCTTGGAGGAGAAGTTTGGTAGAGTATTTTCAACGTTGGAGAGTCATCGCATAAAGACCAATCTTGTGCATAACTCGGCAGTTGAACTCTATCTATCGGTGGACTCTTCGTGGCACATCGACGAGGTTATTGCGGAGTTGGAGGCCGAGGGCTTCGATGTAGAGTGCAGACGCGATGTGGTAATGGTTACTATACGATATTATAACGATGACCTTTATCATCGTTATGGCTTCGATGAGCGTATCATAATAAAGCAATCTACACCTCACTCGTTGCGTTTTGTGCGTACAAAATAGGGGCGGATTGTTCTGTTAAGTACGTAAATCAAAAGGATATAGGTTAGAAAAAAAATTAAATTTTGGTGCTTTGGGTTTTGAAAACTAAAAATTTTATTTACCTTTGCACTCCCAAGCAGGTACTTATGGGGTCATAACAGTTGATTATGATTGAGTGGTACCGAAGTTAAATAAATAATTTACAAAACATTATGCAGTCAATTCAGATTAACGGTACTGCCCGCAACACTTTCGGTAAGAAGTTTGCAAAGGCAGCACGTCGCGAGGGTAAGGTACCTTGCATTATTTATGGTGGTGGCGAGGAGAAGGCATTTACAATCGATGCCAAGGAGCTTAATCAGCTTATCTACACTCCCAACTCATACATCATTGAGCTTAATATCGATGGTGTTATCGAGCGTGCGGTAATGCGCGAGGTGCAGTATCACCCTGTTCGCGAGCAGGTTCTCCATGTTGATTTCTACCGTATCCAGGAGGGTAAGGCCGTTGCAGTAAACGTTCCCGTTCGCCTTACAGGTAATGCCGAGGGTGTTAAGGTGGGTGGTAAGCTCGCTTTGTCGGCTCGTAAGCTCACAGTTAAGGGTCTTGTTGAGTTTATTCCCGATGAGATCGTTATTGACGTTACTCCTTTGCAGGTTGGTCAGACTATCTTCGTTGGTGACATCCAGCGCGAGAACCTTACTTTCCTCACTCCTGCAACTACCGCAGTTTGCGCTGTTCGTGTAACACGTGCTTCACGTGCCGCACAGTAGTAGGCAGTAGGGGGTATAAACCTTTTATTGAAAGGATATTACCATGAAATATCTTGTTGTGGGGTTAGGTAATATTGGAGCAGAGTATGCTTCTACACGTCACAACATCGGATTCAGAGTGTTGGATGCCTTGGCCGAGGCATCCAATATCTCTTTTACGACAGGACGTTATGGAGCTGTTGCAACCTTGAAGCATCGAGGTCGCACAATACTTCTGCTCAAACCATCAACATATATGAATCTTTCGGGTAAGGCTGTTCGCTATTGGCTGGATCAGGAGCGTATTCCGCGCGAAAATCTGTTAGTAATATCGGACGATGTTGCCCTTCCGTTCGGAACATTCCGCATGCGCAAAGGTGGTAGCGAGGGTGGTCATAACGGATTGAAAAACATCACCGAGATGTTGGGCGATAACCAATATGCACGGTTGAGATTTGGTGTGGGTGGAGATTTTCCGCGCGGTCATCAGGTAGATTATGTTCTTGGTAAGTTTACCGACGATGAGGAGAAGTCTATTGGCGATAGACTAAAACTCTTTGGTGACGCCATTCTTTCGTTTGTATCTGTCGGTGCAGACAGAACTATGAATAGCTTTAACGGTAAGTAGTACGACTAAGCAATCTCTTTGACCATTGTCATGTATTAGTAGCAGTGCATGGCTTTTCAAGACGAGAGATTGTTGCTGTAATAAAAATAGGTAACCACACGCAGAAATGTGTGTGGTTATCTTTTTTTGTACGAATATCTATTAAATGAGTGTAGAAAATTGAAAAAACAAGTAAAAAATTTGGTGTAAATGACAAAAAAATATATTTTTGTGCTGTAAATTGGCATTGTGTGTTTATTTTGTAATACTTTGTGTTAAATAACCATAGGTTTGTAAAATTTATACAATTTTAATATAATTTTTTTAATAATTTAATTTCAAATTTTATGAAAAAATTAAGCTGGTTAATGATGCTTATGACGGCAATGACATTGTCGTTGGTAGGTTGTGGTGAGGATCCTGTTGAACCCACGCCCCAACCTGGTCCTAATCCTCCCGCTCCCGAGCCTACGGAGCTTACGTTTGATGTAGAGATTACGGATGTTACGAAGGCTCGTATGTTCTTTGATGTTACACCTTCGAACAACGAGGCTGAGTACTTGTGTATGGTATATGAGGCAGATTTTGTTGATAGCTACTCAAAGGACGAGTATCTTGTAGGAGAGATTTTTAATCAAGTATCGGAAGAGGCAGCAAATGAAGGTCTTGTTTTGGGTGAGTATTTGACCAATATCGCCGATAAGGGTGCTGTTAAAGATGGTTCTTTCAGTGGACTTGTAGTTGATACCAATTACTATCTTTTGGTGTTTGGTTACGAGTTTGACGAAGAGAACGAAGAGTATGTTCTTAACGGCTCGTTGGTACGCGAGGCTTTCACGACTGAGCCTGCTCCTCAGTTGAACGTTACGTTTGATGTAACTACCTCGGTAGAGAAGAATACCGTTACGTTTAGTGTTGTTCCCTCTGATAAGGAGGTGTTCTGGCACCTTATCTCTTGTGAGAAGGCTATGACAGATCAGTACATGACCGAGGGCGGAATGTCTTTGCAGGCATTCTATATGCAGTATGTACAGCAGGAGATCGATGCCTATGCAAAGCGTGGCTATCCGGCAGATAAGATCATGGAGGCAATCTTCCTTAAGGGTGATTTGGAATTGACAGCAAAGGGTCTTAATGCTTATACCGAGTATGACTACCTTATTGCCGGATTTGTTGTTGACGAGGATGGTATCTATATTGCTACCGACGTAGATCGTGACGACTATACAACGCAGGAGCCTATGTACACTGGTATGACATTCGATATTACTGTTGAGAATGTTACTACTGCACGTGCCGACATCAAGATTGTTCCTTCAGACTTAACGCAGAATTACTTCTGGATTGTTAATCCGTATGATGGAGTAAGCACAGCCGAAGAAGTTGCACAGTCGATTATAAACGAGTGGGGTATGTGGATGAGCATGATGTGTAATTACTCTGGTGTTCAGGACTATACCGAAGCCGGTCCCCATTATAAATTTAGACTTGAGACAGATAACAAGGAGTATTGTGTGATTGCGTTTGGTTATGCTAATGCTCTTACTACCGAGCCTACTATGGTTACATTCCAGACTGTAAAGGGTGTTGAGGCTATCGATGCTCAGTTTGAGCTTGAAGTAGTGGATATCACATCGGATGGAGCAAAACTCAAAGTAACCGCCGAGGATGAGTCTGTACAGTACATGCCTAACGTGGTTGTTGCAAGTGAGTTCAAAGATCCCGAGACGATGCTCGAGGAGCTCAATGCGGACCTTAAGGTAATGTATCAGGAGATTGTAATGGGTAATCAGGGAGCTGGTATGCCTGCTCCTTCATATCCCGAGGTATTGAATCAATACTATTATCGTGGAAATCAGGTACTGAGTGCTAATGGTTTGACTTCGAATACGGAGTATAAGCCTTACATTATGGTATTTGATGATAAGACGTTCGAGGTTGCCAAGATTTTGGAGTATGATACCTTCACAACGCCTGGCGAGGGTAATATCAATCCTACACTCTCTCTCAAGGGTATCTTCTCTGGTGACGAGGAGAATGGTCAGATTTGGACTGATGATGATGGTAATCCCGTGGCTAACGGTTATGCAATCGCTGTTATAAAGATTGAAAATTATAGCGGAGCAAAATCGTTGTACTTTACAAGCATCGACCAGGATTATACCTACGAAGCATCATACTCGGATGAGTACTTGATGTCGAGTCTTGGTTGGTCTGATAATTCAGGTGGTACACCCTATACTGAAGCACCTTATATCTTCACGCTACTCTCATGGAATGTGGATTACTCGTTCTTCGCTTATGCCGTAGATGAGAATGGTGGTGCTGGTAAGGTGGGTCGATTGGCAGTAAAACCCCTTGCAAAGGATAAGCAGCCTATCGATAAGTTGATTGAGCTTTACGAAGAGGCAAACAGCAGTGCAAGCGCCTATGTTCCCGGTTCATTGGTTATTGAGAACGGTGGTGTGAATATTCCCGTTCCGACAATTACATGCATCGACGAGCCCAAGGTTGAGAAGCAGCGCAAAGCAGTTGTTGAGGAGGTAGTAGAGCCCGGCTTGATTATCTTGGATTACGTTACTCCCTATTTGTTGCGTGACTAAGCTCCGAATAGGTTTAGAATAGAAATATGAGTTTATGAGCCTGCCTAACTTTTCTATTGTTAGACAGGCTCATTTTTACAGTTAAAGTCGGTATAGTCTATGAAGTTTTTTAATTTGATTTTTGCTATTACTACGGCAATGACATTGTCGTTGGTAGGTTGCGGTGAGGATGTTGATCCCACGCCCGAACCTGGTCCTAATCCTCCCGCTCCCTCGGAGCTTACGTTTGATATAGAGATTACGGATGTTACGAAGGCTCGTGTATTTTTTGACGTTACACCATCAAGCAGCGACGCTGAGTATATGACGATGGTTTATGATGCAGCCTTTGTCGATAGTTTCTCAAAGGATGAGTATCTCGTGGGGGCAATTTATGAAGATATTACAGAGTTTGCTAATACGAAGGGTCTTACGTTGAAGGAGTACTTGGCAGAGAATGCTGAACGAGGCGTTATAACAGATGGCGTAGCAAGCGGATTAGCTGTATCTACGGACTACTGCCTTGTAGTATTCGGTGTTGATGTAGAGAGTATTGTATTTGATGTGGATGGCGAAGACAATAACTATGCTCTTACCTCTGCTATATCGCGTAATCACTTCACAACGCAGGATGCTCCCGTATCTGATGCAACATTTGATGTCACAGCAATTGTTGATATGAACACTGTCAAGTTTGAGGTTGTTCCCTCTGATAAGCAGATTTATTGGCACCTCATGACCTTGCCGCAGGAGAGTATTGATTACTATTTGAGCGATGAGGGAGGCATGACATTGCAGAGCTTCTATATGCGTTATGCACAGCAGGAGATCGACCAGCTTCTTGGTTTAGGCTACTCTCCTGACGAGGTTATCGAGGCTATCTTCTTGCAAGGAGACCTCACGCTCAATGCAAAGGGCTTGAATGCCTATACCGAATATGGTTATCTTATTGCAGGATTTGTCATCGACGAAGATGGTACCTATCTGGCAACAACAATTTCAGAGGGTACTTACACCACATACGAGCCTCGCTATACGGGTTTGACTTTCGATGTTACGGTTTCGGAAATTGAGACTACGCGTGCTGCAATTAAGATTGTTCCATCGAACGATACCGATACCTATTTCAGCCTTATTGCTCCCTACGATGGTAAGAGTACGGCTGATGAGTTAATGGAGCTTAACCTTAAGCAGTGGGGTAACTTTATGTTTGCCATGGGTAGCTACACCGGTGCGCATGATTATAGTGGTAAAAACGGAACAAAGAAGTTCCGTCTCGACTCTGACGGAACCGAGTACTACATTCTCAACTTCGGTTATGATGGTGGTGTGACATCAGAACCAAACTTGGTAACATTCAAGACAAAAGAGGGCTTGGAGCCCGATGAGGCAGAGTTCACCATGGAGGCTAAAAACGTGACTACGCATGGTGCAGATGTCGTTGTAACATGTAACGATGAGTCTGTTCAGTATATCGTAGGCGTTGTGAAACCTTCGGAGTTTGACGAGAAGGCTATTGTCGATGAGTTGAATGCTCAATTCCCCGAATGGCTTGCTGAGTCGGCTGCCTTCGACCCTGCAACAACCTATGCACAACTCTTCTCGGGCTACTATTGGCGTGGTAACCAGACCTTGGCAGTTTCGGGTCTTGCTGCCAATACCGAGGTTATGGGTTACATCATTACTCTCGATGATAAGACCGGTAGGGTATCTACTGTTCACACCTTCGATAAACTCTTCTCAACGACAGCCGAGGGTAACATCAACCCAACGTTGAGTAACGAGGGCATCTTCTCTGGTGACGAGGAGAATGGTCAGATTTGGACTGATGATGATGGTAATCCCCAGGCTATAGGTTATGCAATCGCTGTTATAAAGATTGAAAATTATAGCGGAGCTAAATCGTTGTACTTTACAAGCATCGACCAGGACTATACCTACGAAGCATCCTACCCCGATACATATTTGATGTCGAGTCTTGGTTGGTCTGATAATTCAGGTGGTACACCCTATACCGAAGCACCTTATATCTTCACGCTACTATCGTGGAACAAGGATTACTCATTCTTTGCTTATGCCGTAGATGAGAATGGTGGTACAGGTAAGGTAGGAAGATTGGCAGTAAAACCTCTTGCAAAGGATAAGCAGCCTATCGATAGGTTGATTGAGCTTTACGAAGAGGCAAGCAGCGATGCAAGCGCCTATGTTCCCGGCTCGATTGTAGTCGAGAATAGTGTTATTCGCACAAATGCCGTTATCACAAGCAAGGAGGCTCCCGAGTTTGTGAAGGAGAGCGTTGTCTATGACGCGAAGCCTTCGTTGCAACCCGAGTTGTTGCAGTTTGGCTATGTTAAGCGTCACACGCTTCGTGACTAATTTTTAACAATCCTCGATGGTAGGGGCAGACCAAAATTAGGTTTGCCCCTATTTTGTTTTCCAATCTAAATTGCTATCTTTGTAGAGATAAACTTTGCAGCGGCTGTAACCGCAGGTATCAACCCTAAATTAGCTTAATTATGAATACCCTGTTTCGTCCCATCTCTCTCTTTTTTATCGTCGTTATGATGTTTGCATGCTCTCCGCAGAAAGGGGCTGAACAGGAGGTAACGGTGGATGTTGAGAGTGGTGTAAGTCGTGAATTGGCGCTGATGCGTAAGGCGCAGATAGCTAATTTGCGTTATGAGTTGTGGTTCTACATCCCGGAGTCGAAGAGTGACGATGTCATGGGGCGTGTAGCCATACGTTTCGAACTCGAAGCGACGGATAGAGTTGTTATTGACTATCGTGCTGACGAGTCTAATATAGAGAGCGTTATGGTAAACGATAAGGAGTGTGATTATCTATTTGTGAATGAGCATATCATCATCGCAGCGCAATGTATGCAGGCGGGTGAAAATGAGGTTGTCGTTGAGTTTTTGGCAGACGACCAGTCATTAAATCGTACGGAGGACCAACTCTATACGCTGCTCGTTCCCGAGCGTGCACGCACACTTTTTCCCTGTTTCGACCAGCCTGATATGAAGGCAGAGTTTAAGCTGAATCTCGAAATTCCTGTGAGGTACGATGCTGTGTCGAACACGGGTGTAGAGAGCATAGAGTTCGTGGATGAAGATAGGGTCATGGTGCACTTTATGCCTACCGAGCCATTGAGCACCTATCTCTTCTCGTTTGTCGCGGGTGACTTCGAGGTAGCATCATACGAGTATGGCGACCGCACGATAAATGCCTACTATCGTGATAGCGATATTGATCGTTCCGAGCAACTTGACCTTATATTCGAGCAGGTAGCCTACTCATTATCGTGGTTGGAGGAGTACACCGGCATCCCCTATCCCTTTGCAAAATACGATCTTGTGATTCTCCCCGGATTCCAATATGGTGGCATGGAGCATACGGGTGCTACGCTCTACAACGAGTCGCGCATGTTTCTCGACGATAGTGCTTCGCCCGATATGCTGTTGCAGCGAGCAAACGTCATTGCGCACGAGACGGCACATATGTGGTTTGGTGACTATGTAACGATGGAGTGGTTCGATGACGTTTGGACAAAGGAGGTCTTTGCCGGTTACTTTGCAAACCTTATTGTTGCCGACCTCTTTCCGAATGTTGATGATAGGATGACGTGGCTTGGAAATGTCGTCCTGTCGTCGTTGTACGAGGATCGCACAGATGGCTCAACGCCCATAAAGCAGCAACTCGACAACCTGCAAGATGCAGGTCTTGTTTATGGTAACATTATCTACAACAAGGCGCCCATAATGATGCTTAAACTCGTTGAACTTATGGGTGAGGATGCCTTCCGCGATGGCATACGCGAGTATTTGCGTACCTATGCCTACGGCAACGCTACATGGGAGCAGCTTGTCGCAATACTCGATAAACATAGCGACAAGGATATAGCAGCATTTAGCGATGTTTGGGTGCATAAGAGCGGTATGCCCCATATAACGTTGCGCATCGAGGGTGATAGGCTTGTTATTCGTCAGGACGATAAATGGGGAAGAGAGCTTATATGGCCCCAGAGTTTCGAGGTTACGCTAATGGGCAAAGAGAGGTGCGTAGTTCGTGTGGGGTTGAGCTGCAAGGAGTTTTCTATTCCCATCCCCGAGGGGTGTAGCCACATTCTCCCGAATACGGATGGTAGAGGATATGGGCACTTCATTACGAGTGATGAGAATATCGAGTGGATGATGCAGTATCTATCGAATATCGACGATGATGTAGAGCGCATTGCAACGCTCATGGTGCTTAACGAAAACTACGAGAACACACTAATATCTCACGATGCGTGGTTAGGGATGCTTGTGCGAGAGATTGAGCGAGAGCAGAGTGCAAATGTGTCGTCGCTGATGAGTGGCTACCTAAAAAATATCATGCGTCCCGGGCGTAGTGAGGCCTACGAAGAGGAGCTGTGGCGTGCCTATGAGCAGCACCCCTCGGATGTGTGCCGCAAGTATATACTAAATGTACTCATAAAACGAGCCTTCACGCAGGATATTTGTAGGAACCTATATACCATGTGGCGTGATGAGAGTTCTCCGCTGTTGGGTGTGAATGACTACATGGAGCTATCGTATCAGCTGTCGTTGCGCTTCCCGGAGCGCAGCGAGTTTATTCTTCAAACCCAGCTGGAACGCTTGGAGGGCGATACGCGGCAAAATACGTTCGAGTTTGTGTCGGAGGCGGTGGTGCCCGGCGAGGAAGATAACTTTTTCGAGTCGTTGAAGAGTAGAAAGAATAGGGTTGTAGAGCCGTGGGTATTGGAGGGACTTGCCCTTATTAACCATCCGTTGCGCGAGCAGGAGTCGGTTAAGTATATACGTCCCGCATTGGACCTCTTAACAGAGATTCAGCGCACGGGTGACATCTTCTTCCCAATGAGTTGGGCACGCGCCCTTCTCGAAACCCATTGCAGCCAGGAGGCACTTATCGAAGTTCAGAAGTTCCTCGACGACAATCCCGATTATAAGCCGCTCCTCAAAGGTAAGATTTTGCAAGCTATGTGGCGCATGCAGCGCGAGACACAAGAGTTGTAGCGAAAAGGGTTTAGGGGTAACGTTGCAAAAGATGGTGTCTCTTGCATCATAACCGATTTTAGTAGTTGCCACTGTTGATGGCCTCCATGAGCCTATCGTAGTAGTTCTTCGATATGGGTATTCGTTTTATGCTATCGTCGTTGAGTATTACGTAGCGCAGGCGATGCTCTTCGGTTATCGAGGATATCTTTCGTATGTTTATAATATAGGAGCGGTGGCAGCGAATCATGCCGATGTTTGCAAGGTTTTTCTCCAAATCGCCCGTCTTGCAACGCAGCATGTATGTGACTATCTTATCGTTGTTTTTGTAATGTACCTTGACGTAGTTATCCTCCGACTCGAAGAAGAATATGGCGTCGAGGGTGATGGTAAGACGCAGCGTGCCGTTATAGTCGTAGAGATGGACCATCTTCGGGAGCATCTCGCTTGCCGGACGTACTTGCGAGGCCTCGGCTATGCGCTTATCATTTTCCTCCCTTAATATCCTGTTCTCGTCGCGCACGCGATTAAGTTCGTATCGTGTCGCTTCCAGCTCCTCACAACGGGCGCGATATGAGGCATAGAACATTACCAAGGCATTGGGTATCACAAGAATAAGTGTTACGCACATCAGCGCGCGTACAGCAATCTCCGGCGTCGATGTTTCAGCGGGAAATATATATACGGTAATTATCGTATAGAGCAGCGATATGAGCAGGTTTTCTGCCATAATCCACCACAGATAGCTAAACATGGTAAGGTTTAGTCTATCTTGCAGGGTGTACATCGTAAGGCGACTTACTATGAGTATGACTGTTGCGGCGACGTAAAAAAGTATGGTAAAACTGAAACGCAACATGTCGCTCGTACTAAACCATACCGCTAACGAAAATGGTTCATATAGTAGCAGAAATAGTACCGAAAAGAGTACTATGAAGGTTATCACTGCCGATATATATCGTCTCGATACCAAAAATTCGGGTATGCTTTTGCTGTACATAATAGTCTAAAACTCCATTATTTTGGTAACAAAGGTATCTATTTTTATATATTTTACAAAATGTTTACCACAAAATATGTGTTTTAGCCACAAAATAGATAAATTTGCCACAAATTGAGGGAGTATAAATACGTAGAGAGTATATTTGCACCGCAATACAATATATATATGGGTGTTTTGATGTCACTCCTGCACCAATCATAAGTAGGTTGTGGTTGGTGGTTATGACCCAAACCCCAAAAACTTTATTGTTGGCGAGAATGTTAAACTAACACAATATTTCTGATGAAAATTATTGGAACAGGTTCAGCACATCCCTCTTGTGCCGTAAGTAACGAGATGCTTGAAAAGTTTCTTGAAACAACCGACGAGTGGATTACTGAACGAACCGGCATTAAGGAGCGTTGTGTCATCTCTTCGGAGCGACTCGAAGATATGGCCTGCGAGGCTGCAAACAGAGCCCTCGAAAATGCTAACCTCACTGCCGCTGACATTGACTTTATCATCTGTTCGAATGTAGTGAACGAGTATGTAACCCCCGCTTTGAGTTGTATCATTCAGGGAAAGATTGGTGCCACATGTCCCACGGTCGATATCAACGCCGCCTGTGCTGGTTTCATCTATGCTATGGACATGGCAGAGGATAAGTTGAAGTGCAAGAAGGCAAAAAATATTCTCATTGTGTGTGCGGAGGAGCCTTCGCGTATGGTGAGCTGGCAGAATCGAAGCACTTGCGTACTCTTTGGTGATGGTGCAGGTGCAGCTGTGGTTACCGAGGGTGACGAGTTGAAGGCTATTCGTCTTACTACGCAGTCGCTTACCGAAGTGCTCTACTATCAGCGCAAGTTGGAGCCTACGCCCTATATCTCGAAGGAGGAGAATTTCGAGCCTTTGGTGATGAAGGGTCGCGAGGTCTTCAAACATGCCGTATCCAACTCAAACAAGGATATAAAGATGCTGTTGGAGCAGACAGGTTTGCAGCCCGATGATATCAAGTACTACGTTTTGCATCAAGCAAATAAGCGTATCATAGATTCGATACGCAACTTCCTTGGTGTGGATGAGAGCAAGGTGCCTCACAACGTCGAGCGTTATGGAAACATATCGTCGGCAGCGTTGCCCGCACTGCTCGATGAGTTGAATCGTGGTGGCAAGCTGCAAAAGGGAGATAAGTTGGTATTCAGTGCCTTTGGTGCTGGCTTTACCACAGGTGCATGCGTTATTGAGTGGGCTATTTAACCACATATATTGTCAAAAACAGAGAGTTGTAAATAAAATGACGTAGCGACCTGTTGGTCGCATGTCATACAAAAACATAAGAAGTAGATGGAACAGAGAGTAGTTATCACCGGCATCGGTGCAATTACCCCCGTAGGTAACAAGGTTGAGGAGACATGGAAGAATCTCGTTGAGGGAAATTGTGGTATTGACTTTATCAAGGGATACGACGAGTACAATCTTCCGGTAAAGGTTGCAGGTCAGATCAAGAATTTCGACCAGTCGCAGTATGAGCTTAATGCCGGTTTGGCACGTCGTAGCGATAAGTTCTGCGTATATGCCATGGCAGCTGCGTCGGATGCAATGAAGGATTCGGGCTTGAAGAGTGGCGAGAATATCGCTCCGGAGCGATTGGGTGTATATATCGGCTCGGGTATCGGCGGTATGGATACGTTTGTAAACCAGACCAAGGTAATGTTGGAGGAGGGCGTAGGTCGTATCTCTCCCTTCTTTGTGCCGATGATGATTTCGAATATCGCATCAGGAAATGTTGCTATTTCGCACAACGCGCAGGGCGTATGTCTTCCTGTGGTTACGGCCTGTGCAACGGGTACTCATGCCGCAGGTGAGGCGTATCGTGCAATTAAGCATGGTTATGCCGATGCAATTATCACGGGTGGCGCCGAGGCTTCGGTTCATCCTTTGGCTATTGGTGGCTTTACAAACAGCAAGGCGTTGTCACGTTCGGAGGATCCGTTGCAGGCATCGTTGCCCTTCTCGGCAGATCGTCATGGTTTCGTTATTGCCGAGGGTGCAGGTATGATGGTGTTCGAGTCGTTGGAGAGCGCCCAGAAGCGTGGTGCCAAGATTTATGCCGAGGTTGTTGGTTACGGTAACAGCTGCGATGCACACCACTTTACGGCTCCCGCCCCTGATGGTATTCCTGCATCGCGTGCTATTAAGCAGGCTCTTGATGAGGCAGCTTTCGATGCCGATAAGGACCTTCTCTACATCAATGCTCATGGCACGGGTACGCCGCTTAACGATGCTGCCGAGACACGAGCTATCAAGCTTGCTATGGGTGAGGAGGCTGCTCACAAAGCAATGATCACATCGACAAAGTCTATCACAGGACACATGCTTGGTGCTACGGGTGCCGTAGAGCTTATCGCATCGGCTTTGTCACTCTATCACGGTGTTGTAACACCTACCATAGGTCTTACAAATCCCGACCCCGAGTGCGACTTGGATTACACACCGTTGAAGGCCCGCAAGGCTGATCTCACGGTAGCCATCTCTAACTCGCTGGGCTTCGGTGGTCACAATGCTTGTGTAGCATTGCGTAAGTGGAACGAAAAGTAGTAAAACCAAAAATAACGGAGTAGTATGAAACTTCTGGAAGGAAAAGTAGCGCTTGTAACCGGTGCCGGTCGTGGTATCGGAAAGGCTATCGCTCTGCGCTTTGCAGAACAGGGTGCCGATGTGGCATTCACCGATTTGGCTATCAATGAGGCAGTCGAGGAGACCGTAAGGGAGCTCGAAGCCATGGGTATTCGTGCCAAGGCTTATGCCTCGAATGCCGCTAATTTCGACGAGACACACGACGTGGTACTACAGATTATCGAAGACTTTGGCCGTATTGATGTTCTTGTAAATAACGCAGGTATAACCAAGGACGGTCTTATGATGCGTATGTCGGAGGCACAGTGGGATGCCGTAATTAACGTAAACCTCAAATCGGCATTCAACTTCATCCACGCGGTTGTTCCCGTTATGGCAAAGCAGCGCAGCGGCTCTATTATCAACATGTCGTCGGTTGTTGGTGTCAGCGGTAATGCCGGTCAGTGCAACTATTCGGCATCGAAGGCCGGTATGATTGGTCTTGCAAAGTCTATTGCCAAGGAGATGGGTCCTCGTGGTATTCGTGCAAACTGCATTGCTCCCGGCTTTATCATCACCGAGATGACTAACCAGCTTCCGCAGGAGATCAAGGATCAATGGGCATCGCAGATTCCTATGCGTCGTGGTGGTACGCCCGAGGATGTTGCCAACGTGGCATTGTTCCTTGCATCGGATCTCGCATCGTATGTCAGCGGTCAGGTTATTCACTGCTGTGGCGCGATGAACTGCTAATATCCGAAAGGCGATAAACCAAGATAGGGCTGTCGGACCGTTGGGTCGTGACAGCCTTATTTCGTTTCGGAATGACGTTCTGGTCTTATACGCATAAAAGTAGGTTATTCCCAAATTCTTCGAAACAAAGGTTTACGGCTGTCGCTTATTTTTTGTTTACTGGGAAATATTTGCTATATTTGTACTACTATTGCGGAATACGCAATGTTTTTAGATGGCATTTAGGGCCGATATAAATTTAGTAAATTACTTAAAAGATATGCCTATGAAGCATAGCGTATAGTCCGTACGCACATTTTAGACATATTGGGAAAGCGTTTTAGCTTTATTCTACTGCTCAGAAAGTTTGGCGACTAATAGACAGAAGGAATAATAGTTGAAATGCTCGCGCTGTATAGCGTGGGCTTTTTGTTATATTATTCTGTCGGGTTACGCCAAACACCTCTGAGCGGGGATATAACTAATTGTCCCGCGCTTTTTTTTGTGCGTGCATTGTATTGGACACTATTACATCATTTTGTAGTTAACAATTATTTAACACTTTTAAAAATATCAAACTATTATGAAAAAGTTATTACTCTGCGCCTTAATGGCAATTATGGGTTTAAGTTTTTTATCGTCGTGCGAGAATGATGGTGGAGGTATGTCTAAATCTGAATTAGTAGGAACATGGTACTTCGAATACTCGTATAATACAACACCAAATTCCCCAACGCGTTATCAATACTCAACCATCACCTTCGATAGCGATAAATCGGGCAATTATGTATTTGAATCTACTACAGGTAAATATGCTACAGCATCGTTCACATGGAAAAAGTCGGGCAACACTGTTAAATGTAGTGGCATAATGGTGTCAACGACTGCTTCTGAATGTGGTGAATGGAATCCAACTTTTACAATAAGTGGGAATAAATTAGTTCATGGTTCACGAGAATATTACAAACGATAAGGACATAAACAAATATAGTTATCAAGCCCCTCCTTCAGCAAAGGAGGGGCTTGGCGCATGAATGTGAAAATTATCCCTTTTGTTTTGTTCCCTCTATTTAGATACCCTCTCCTCAAAAAAAATCTTCTTCGTTGATAGAAAAGCCGTCGCTGACTGCTCTATATAGTCAAAGAGCGAACAACAACACGCGACAAATGACAAACAAATAATATTAACTAAAAAAACAACTACAACTATGAAGAAGATTTTTACACTCTTGGCAATGGCAGCATCATTTACAGCAATTGAGAATGCAACAGCTGCAACAATCGAAAATGAGGGCAACAATGTGATCGCAATCGAGAGCCTCTCGGATAGCGACTCTGGAACGGCTAACGATGCGGAGTATAGCGAGGCATACGGACGTGTTCAGGCATACTCGACAAACTTCTATAATCTCGGATTCTATGCCGGCACAACGTCGCGCGTAGTTATCGAGGGCGATGGCGATACCGACCTCGATCTCTACATCTACGACGGTTATGGCAATCTTATAGCCTATGATGACGACGGACTCGACTACTGCGTATGCGAGTGGTACACTGTGGTTAGCGGATACTTTTCGATACAGGTTGTAAATCGCGGTGGTGTCTATAACGATTATAAAATCACGGTAAGCTAATCGTGGGGCAAGGCGTTAGTTAAATATATAAGGGTTTCTAAATGTCGAGCGGGCTGACCTGATGAAGGGTCAGCCCGCTCTCTGCTATTTTCTGCACGTTTTTAAGTTGGGTCTATTTTGCCTCTTTGGTAACCTTTGGGCGTCCGAAGTTGAAACCTATACCGGCATACAAATTTATTGAGTTCATATTGCGAGGTATGGGTATATTTTTGTATTTAACCATGTTGAAGTCGAGGTAGTCGGCGCCAACAAAGATGTTGATAACACTCGGGTGGATATTAAGTGCGAATCCAAAGACGCCCGGCTTATTTTGGTTGAGGAAGGTGTGGCTGAATGTCGCCGATAACCAGTTCAAGGGGCGGAAATTGACAGATGCAGTAAGCTCGGTGAACTTCAAGCTGTTGCAGAACTCGGTGTGTGACAATAGACCAAACGAGATGCGGTTGCGCAAGATGGTATATTCAACACCCACATTAAACGAATAGTTGAGCATGGTGGTATATCCCTTAGTGGGAATATCGCTCCATGTAGCCTCGAAATTGCTATCAAGGTCGGCATCGCCCGTATCGAGGTTTACGCCGTTGAAGTAGAAGTCGGCATCTGCCGTTGCTATGATATGCGACTTTTTGTGCCATCTGATAAAGCCCAGGTCGGTGATGGCTGCCGAGACGCGCAGGTGGTCGTCGAGAAGGTTAAACTCAAAACCGGCATCGATGGCTGCACCAAAACTGCGAACATTGCCCAATAGAAAACCTATGTCGTTGGTGCGGATAACGTCGGTGTCTATCTTCTCGCCGGGATGTGCCATTGAGCCGTCGAAGAGTATGCCATTGGCGCGTACCGTACCGCGTAGGCGTGCCGTAATAGACTCGGGAGATACGTCGGCAACAATCTCATGAATGTCTGTTGAGGCATTTGCAATACCCAAGAGGAACTTGGCTCTAACACCTACCGTAGCCCACTTGCATACGGGGAAAGAGCTGCCAACATATACCTCGGCAAAATTGTTCGAACTTATCGACGTGTCGCTCAAATTGTATGTGCCGTTGCCCAGGGTTTTCAGCGCGCGGAACAAATCCTTTGACAGGGCAATATCGCTTTGTGAGCGAACGTTGATACCTACGTTCCAGTATGTGTGCTTCGAGTAGAAGCCTACGCCAAGGATGTTTACGTTAAGGTCAATGCCGAGCTTCTCGATATTGGGCAACTTATTCAAGAAGTCTGCCGATGCAACAGAGCTATGCAAAGCCGTTACAACTTGATCACCATTCTTGTAGAAGAAGTTATCTACGGATAGGAAGTTGCTCGACACATCGACACCAATGCCGCTCATGCCCGGCAACGCCAAATATCCGCGTGTGGGACGTAGTGCCGGGTTCATTTCGGTGCGGAAGTATGAACCCTCCATGAAGTATGATGTGGACGACTGTGCTACAGCGTGCTCATTTACCATGACAACGGTAAGAGTCAAAAGCGCAATAAGTAATCGTTTCATATTAGCCTATTTTTATCTGTTATTCAGTCAGTGAGTCAATATCTACGGTCACGCCCCCGGTAAGTTCCAGCTTCAACGAGGCAGAGACATACTGCTTGTCACTCAGCGGGATGTTGCTTTGGCTTACACCATCAGCGTGGAGCGAGAAGTTGATGCCGTCGATGTCGGCAAGCGAACGTATTTCGCCTCCGGGGATGTCAAATCCCAAGCGTACCTGCGATGTTGCCTCGTTCACGCCATCCTTCGAACCGTTGATGGTAATACCGCCCTCGGGAAGTATGACCTTCACATCCGTAGCTTTGCCATCCTTATCGATAAACTCTGCCGTGCCACTAAACATAAGTGGCGTGGTGTTGGCAATGTCGGCAATGATGGTTATGTCGCCAACCTTGATGTCGTATTCGGTAATATCCTCGAATACGTCGGCGAGGTCGTTCACGCTGTCGGCGTAGCTGGCACTCAATTCGCTGCTAAATGCAATGGGGATGTCGATATTGTAGTCGTAGATAAACGAGCTATCCTCGGTAATGTAGATTTCGGAGGTAACATCGCCGTCGGTAGAGAGAAGCAACGAGAGCATCATACTATCGGGAAGTTTGCCAGACAGCAGGTCGTCGATGTTGCATGCAACAAAGGTGTAGCCCTCGCTCGCGAACTCATCACGGCGTGACTCGTCGGCAAGTATAAGATGTGTCTGACCATTGACAATCTCTCCATCAACATAGGTTGCAGGTGCAATGGCTATATCGTGGATAGAGATGGCGTTCTCATCGAGTGCAACATCGTCGCGCATAGGCGTAAGTTGTGCATCTATATTTGCCGTGAGTGTCAATGGGTTAGAGAGGTTGATGGCGATAACGGGCGAGAGTCCCGAGCCCTCAATCTCAACATCGATATCCTCGTCGAGCCCCGTAATCTCAATCAACTCATTGTGTTCATGGTTGTATGCTATGTTACCACTCACGGACTTTACTTCAAGTGTAGCCTCCTCCAAGCCGGTTTCGAATGCTATCTCACTACCGCCATTTTCGAGCAATGACGATACGAGCACCTCGGCATGGTCGGTAAAGTGTGCTACGATGTCGGGGGCAAAGTCTATCTCAATCTCTCCACTCTCCGGAATAATCCTGTTATCGGTGAAGTCGATGGCCTCGATGCCGATATTCAGTCCGCGGCTCAACTCTTCGAGGGACACGTTAAGCAGATGGCTATCTTCGTTATAGCTGTAATCTACATTGGGTATGCTGTGCAAAAGGAGGTAGTTCGGAAGGATGATATCCAACTCTACAAGGTCGTCCATCTCCTTCAACCACTCCAAGCCGTGGGCAAAGAGTGTAACCTCCATGTTGTCGTTGAGAGATATTCGGCTAATGCTCTTTATCTCCTCCGGCAGACCTGTGATTTTGATGGTGTTGCCTCCCTTCTCGTGGTACTCGATGATGGGTTTCTCGCCATCGAGCTCTACGTCGGCATCCTTGTAGTCTATGACGGCGTCGAAGTTCAACGTGGGCACCTCGTCGAGTGTGAATGTGCCGCTCTGCGTATCCATCTCGAATGTCAGGTTGTACTCCAACTCGATTGGAATGTCAAGCACACCATTCTCAATCTCCGAAAGGTCGTCTATCTTCTCAACAAAGACCTCGAAAACAACCTCCTCCTCGCTGCTGGCAAACGCATACTCGCGCTGGAGCGTATTACCAATGTGTACCTCGCCATTCTCGTCGCGCAACGTGAATGTGGCGCCCGAGAGCGTCATGTCGAAGTTTACCTTGCCACCACCATTTATGGCGCTCAAACTATTGAAGTCGAGCGATGCTCGTATGGGTGCGCCATACTCGCCACCTTCGAGCAACACATACTTAATCTCGGAAATCTGCTCCGGCACGTCGAAGTGTATGTTTTCCAAGGTGCATTGATTGTGGAACTCGCCATTGATGGGTACCGTTACACCATCGGGGATGAAGTATGTTTCGCCACCGATATTGTACTCCTCGATATCCATCGCTACTGTCGGGGCCTCGTGAAGCTCAACAGGCTCGCTCTCGATGTCGAGCGACGGGTAGGTAACCATAAACGAAGTAGAGGTCTTGGGGATGTCGAATGATGAGGTAACGCCCTCAATCTCTACGCTCTTTGTGTCACCGGCATAGTGTATGGCGTAGTTGCCATTCTCGTCGATTGTGAGCTCGTCGATATCCTCAACGTCGATCATCTCGCCGAGTGTCATCTTTTCGAGATATCCAATCGGAAGTGTTGTTGTGCTATCCTGTCCGATGGTTATCTCCTTCGAAACCTCATCCAGACGGAATGAATCATCTATGCATGCTACCAATAGCAATGTACATATTGCCGCACCTATGCGACATACATAGTTTTTTGTTCTCATATATTTAGATTATTGCGATTATTAGCTTGTTTAGCTGAACTTTACACAACAAAGTTAATAAAATATTCCAAAAAACAAGACATTAAGGACAATTTTTTTTCTTGCCCCCAGCAATCTTAATGTTCGAATGTTGTGGGTATTGAGTTTGTGGTGGTTGTTCGGAAGGAGTAGGGAGTTAGGGAGAATCTAATGAGTTTAGTGAGAAATGGAGTACCCCCAAAAGTTTGGATAAAAAAATTGGGGGCAGTACATGTTAGTGAGACTAGAGAAATTAGTGAATATAGTGTGTGTTTATCCTTAAATTCTTTACATTCTCTAGCCCCCTTATGGGAACGATTCGTAGCCGTATCTGCAACGATGCAAGACAGGAATAGTTGTAGTTTTACATATCACATATAATAGGAGATTGATATCGGTTAATCATATGGGATAGGATATATATCAGTTTGTGCAAAATAAAGTAAGTGTACAAGGTGTTGCAAATCGACTACACATTGTACACTTGTTAGTAAATTCGTGGTTTGATAATATTGGGGATGTTGCTAAAATTCGAAAACTGCACGTGCTCGTCTATCGTCTTCTAATTTCTCCGATGCGTACTCCGTGCCAGAGTCCATGTATACGTGGTACGCTCTCACGGCGTCTTCTTCTGTCGAGGTCCACATTTTACCTTTTATCAATTGTTCTCTTCTTTCGTAGAGGGTTTTGTTAATTGCTTGCTTGTTCTTAAATATTTCTTTTACTTCGTCAAGTGATGGTAGATATCCACCTAACAACACACAAAATGTGTGAGCGGGATACTTATTAGGATTACATCCAGTGTTATTTATGTAGTTCTTTATTATGAAACTGTTGGAGTTCCCATTCGATGTACTATGTGCACCGATATCTTCGTACGAACATCCATTTTCCCAAGGACATATACATTCATTTATGCTAATAGCCTTGCCGTGTGTGCCGTCAATGTTAACGCTGAAAACAACACCTCTTTTGCCATCTTTGCAGTAATAGTCACCAATGCTGTAACGCTTTTGTGCCTCGAGATTACAAATAAATGTCAAGAGAGCAATTAAAATTAGAAAATACTTTTTCATAATAAATAGAGTTTATTTCCGTACCACCTCCTACTACGGGATTAATATAAAAAAGAAAGTGTGGAGATGTTCGTTTATTTAAAGATAGGCATTTGGCGTGGCCTCGACGAAAATAAACTTATACTCCACACCTGTACAGTATGTGGAGTAGGCACAGAACATGCCGACATAGCATACCAATACAAGTGATGTAAGCATTCGTTATCCCCTCGTCAAAAATCGCCAAATTTTATCTTTAAGGATTAGCGAAACACTTTCACTAATAAATGTCTGTCGAGAGCGCACTCTCAACAATACAAAATTAAGCAAACTTTTTTGATTGAGCAAGAAATATATAGTAATTATTAGTCTTATCCAAAATTGCGCAAGTGTAAAAATTTTGGCAGAAAATTTGTTTTGTTACCAAATATTGGTAACTTTGTAGAAAATTATTGCGATATGAAAACGACATCTGTAGCATTGGGAGCTTATTTCGAGAATTTTATCAGAATGAAAGTTGAGCAGGGGCGTTACAATAATGCCAGCGAGGTTATTCGTGCCGGCTTGCGCCTTTTGGAGGAGAACGAGAGTCATCTGCAAGAGCTGAAGATGGCAATTGCCGAGGGTATTGAGAGTGGTATTGCCACTGGGTTTAACGCTGAGGAGCACCTTAAAGCACTAAAAGCAAAACGAGCAAATGGCTAAATATCACCTAACCAACAAGGCAGTCGAGGACTTATCCAACATCTGGGAATATACGGTTGACACTTGGTCGGAGCGACAAGCTGACGACTATTACAATATGCTGATCGCATCGTTTCAGAAAATCACCGAGAACCCTCGACTATTCGGCTTAAAGTATGAAGAAATCGCAGAGGGTCTGTACGGAT
>JAFQOR010000006.1 GCA_017403125.1 Alistipes sp.
GATTGTGCAAAGGTTGCTTACGATATGGGCTTGCGTAAGGTTAAGGTTTACGTTAAGGGTCCCGGACAGGGTCGTGAGTCTGCAGTTCGTACAATCCACGGTGCCGGCATCGAGGTTATGGAGATCATCGATGTTACTCCGCTGCCCCACAATGGATGTCGTGCTCCCAACCGTCGTCGTGTATAATTCCTTTGGATAGCGCAAGCGAAACAAGGAGTATGTTCACAGGCGATTTAAGTCGTGGAACATTGTAGTACCTTACAAACCTAATTTTACGAAAGTTAAAAACAAAAACAATTATGGCAAGATATATAGGACCAAAATCGAAGATTGCCCGTCGTTTCGGCGAGGCTATTTACGGTGCTGACAAAGTTCTGGAGAAGCGTAACTTCCCTCCCGGACAGCACGGTCTTGCTCGCAAGCGTAAGAAGAATTCGGAGTATGGCGAGCAGCTTTCTGAGAAGCAGAAGGCAAAGTACACTTACGGCATCTTGGAGAAGCAGTTTGCACGTACTTACGAGGCAGCTGCACGTATGGGCGGTATCACGGGTGAGAACCTGTTGAAGTTGCTCGAGTGCCGTTTGGATAATGTTGTTTATCGTTTGGGTATTGCTCCCACACGTGCTGCAGCACGTCAGCTCGTATCACACCGTCACATCTGCGTAAATGGCAATGTAGTAAACATTCCTTCGTACGCTTTGAAGGTAGGTGATGTAGTATCAGTACGTGAGAAGTCAAAGACTTTGGAGGTTATCACCGACGCATTGTCAGGTGCATCACGTAGCCGTTATGCATGGTTGGAGTGGGATGGCGCCACGATGAGTGGTAAGTTCCTCCAGGCTCCCGAGCGTGAGGAGATTCCTGAGAACATTAAGGAGCAGCTTATCGTCGAGTTGTACTCTAAGTAGTAATTTACAAACAAATTCAATATTATGGCAATATTAGCATTCCAAAAACCTGAAAAGGTAATCATGTTGGAGTCAAGCTCTTCGTTCGGCAAGTTTGAGTTCCGTCCGTTGGAGCCCGGCTATGGCATGACTGTCGGAAACGCTTTGCGCCGTGTGTTGCTCTCGTCATTGGAGGGCTATGCCATCACGACCGTGAAGGTTGCCGGCGTAAACAATGAGTTCGCCGCAGTTCCCGGAGTGATGGAGGGTATGTTGGAGATTATCCTCAATCTTAAGCAGGTACGTTTCATTCGCACCGTTGATAACGAGGATGCCGAGAAGGTATCAATCAACGTTGCAGGTGTTACGGAGCTTACCGCTGGTTACATCTCTAACTACCTTTCGTTCTTCAAGGTTCTGAACCCCGATTTGGTTATTTGTCACCTTGCACCCGATACAAAGATGCAGATGACCATTACCATTGGCAAGGGTCGTGGCTATGTGCCATCGGAGGAGAATGCAGGATTGGAGAAGGATGTTGATACTCTTCCTATCGACTCGATCTTCACGCCTATCAAGAACGTCAAGTACTCTATCGAGGACTACCGTGTCGAGCAGAAGACCGACTACGAGAAGTTGAATTTGGAGATTACTACCGACGGCTCGATCCATCCGAAGGAGGCATTGAAGGAGGCCGCAAAGATTCTTATTCAGCACTTTATGTTGTTCTCTGACGAGAAGATTACCATCGACGAGGAGGAGCAGCAGGGTGTTAAGGAGTTTGACGAGGGCATTTTGCACATGCGCCAACTGTTGAAGACGAAGCTTGCAGATCAGGATTTGAGTGTTCGAGCGCTCAACTGCTTGAAGGCGGCTGATGTTGATACCGTAGGTGATCTTGTGAAGCTCAACCGCAACGAGTTGTTGAAGTTCCGCAACTTTGGTAAGAAGTCGCTTACGGAGCTCGACGAGTTGCTTGCCTCACTCAACCTTAAATTCGGCATGGACGTATCTATCTACAAACTTGATAAAGATTAATTATGAGACACAATAAGAATTTTAATCACCTTGGCAGACAGGCGGGTCACCGTAAGGCGATGCTCTCTAACATGGCGTCATCACTTATTCTGCACAAGCGTATTCAGACTACTGTTGCAAAGGCGAAGGCTGTTCAGAAGTTTATTGAGCCCCTTGTAACCAAGTCAAAGGAGGACACCACCCACTCACGCCGTGTGGTATTCTCGTATTTGAAGCAGAAGGAGGCGGTAACGGAGTTGTTCCGTACTATCGCTCCCAAGATTGCAGAGCGTCCGGGTGGCTATACCCGTATCCTCAAAACCGGTTTCCGTTTGGGTGACGGTGCCGACATGTGTATCATCGAGTTCGTTGATTTCAACGAGACTTACACATTCGGCCGTGAGGCAGCAGCTGCTGCTACCGAGGCGAAGCCCAAGACACGTCGTTCACGTGCCAAGAAGAGCACCGACGCTGTTGAGGATGCAACCGTAGTTGCCGAGAAGAAGAGCGCAAAGAATGCTGCTCCCAAGGCTACTGCAAAGGCTTCGGCTGCAAAGGGTGCCAAGAAGACTAACGTTGGTAAGAAGATGTAGTCTTTCTTGATAGAGGCTCAATCTTGGGCTCTCACTTAAAGATCACCGATGGGTGTGCGTAGGTACGGCCCATCGGTGGTTTTTTGTTGTATTATAATCGAGCAAAAGTCAAAACAGGGCATATCGCCGAAGATTTATCCCTAACACTTTGGGCATTATGATTTTTTTTGTATCTTTGCACGATATTATGCCGACGTAAAGGCTTCGGGCCGGATGAGGTATTAAAAACGTGCAAAAACAAAAACAATATAATATTATGAACATTACAAGAGAACAGCGTGAAGGCGGCATTTCAGTTTTGAAGGTCGTTGTAAATGAGGCCGACTATGGTCAGGCAGTTGATAATCAGTTGCGCGAGTATAAGCGCAAGGCTAACATCCCCGGTTTTCGCCCCGGCATGGTCCCCATGGGTATCGTGAAGAAGATGTATGGCAAGGCTACCGTAGCAGAGCAGTCGTATCGTATCGCCTCTAACTCGGTATTCGAGTATTTGCAGAAGGAGAAGATCGACTACGTAGGCGACGTTATTCCCTCGGATGAGCAGAATATCGACTTCGACAACAGCGCCGAGTTCGAGTTTGTATTTGAGATTGGCGAGGCTCCCAAGATTGAGGTGGAACTCTCGGCAAAGGATAAGATTACGTACAACAAGATTAAGGTCGATAAGAAGATGCACAATGACTACCGCTCGAACTACTTGCGTCGCTATGGTCGCTTGGTAGATGTAGATAAGGTAGCTAACGACGAGGCGCTTAACGTTACGCTCGACAATGGCGATATGCGCATTGAGGAGGCATACGTAGGTCTTATCTCGATGTCTGACGAGGAGCGTAAGGCGTTCAAGGGCAAGAAGGTAGGCTACAAGACCAAGGTTAATATCAACGAGTTGTATAAGAAGCCCGAGCAGCGTGCTGCCATCCTCTCGGTAAAGCAGGAGGAGTTGGAGAGCATCAATCCCGAGTTTGAGTTGGAGATTACCAAGATTCGTCGTTTCTCGGATCCCGAGCTCAACGAGGAGTTCTTCAAGATGGCATTCCCCGCAGGCAATGTAACTTCTGAGGAGGAGCTCGACAAGTTTATCGATAGCGAGATTGAGCGCGAGTTGAAGCGTGAGTGCGACTTTATGTTCGTAAACACTGTTCGTAACTTCATCATCGAGAAGGCTGCGTTGAACATGCCCGAGGAGTTCTTGAAGCGCTGGTTGTATGTTATCAACGAGGGTAAGTTCACTCGTGAGGAGATTGAGAAGGACTTCCCCGCATTTGTTAAGATGTTCACTTGGAACTACTTGCAGAAGCACTTTATCACAGAGGGTGACTTGAAGGTATCGGCTGACGAGGCAAAGGCGGAGGCTATGACATTCGCACAGATGCAGTTTGCACAGTACGGTATGCCTTCGGCACCACAGGATATGTTGGAGAACTTCGCAAAGCAGATTATGGATAACAAGGAGCAGTTGCAGAAGATTTACGAGAAGCTCTACGAGGAGAAGGTTGTGGAGTATATCCGTTCGAAGGTAAAGGTTACCGAGAAGGCTATCTCTGCCGATGACTTTGCAAAGCTCGCTAACGAGTTGGCATAAATAGCTGTGAATTAGCTACGCGAGACAGAGATAGCGTGTGTGACATAGATTGTCGCAAGCGCGAGTGATGATGGCGGAGGGGGAGGAGAGTTGAGTTGAGAGGTTTTGAATAGGTGCGGAGTAGTCTTGTGGGTAGCAAGTTTTAGTATAAGCGGGGTGTCGGACAGTATGTGTTAGACACCCCATTTTATAGGCACTATTTTTGTGCTTATCTATAATATAAAGTGTAAGACAATGAAAGAATTTGATAAGTTTGCGCGTCTGCATTGCGGCATTAACTCAATGACATTGCATGACTTCCGTGCCGAGGCACAAGGTTATGTATCTCCGACAATTATCGAGGAGCGGTCGTTGAACGTCGCAACAATGGATGTCTTTTCGCGTTTGATGATGGATCGTATCATCTTTCTTGGTGCTCCCATCTACGACGATGCTGCAAATATCATTCAGGCACAGCTCCTCTTCTTGGAGTCGGTAGATGCTGATAAGGATATTCAGCTCTATCTGAACTCTCCCGGAGGTTCGGTCTCGGCGGGTTTGGGTATCTACGATACCATGCAGCTCATAAGTTGCGATGTTGCAACTATCTGTACCGGTATGGCGGCGTCTATGGGTGCGGTGCTTCTCACTGCTGGCGCTGCGGGTAAGCGTTCGGCATTACCACACTCGCGAGTTATGATACATCAGCCTCTGGGTGGTGTGCAGGGTCAGGCATCCGATATTGAGATTACGGCTCGCGAGATAGCCAAGACCAAGCATACGCTCTATGAGATACTCTCAGCCCATTCGGGTGTGGATATCAAAAAGATTGAGGAGGATGCCGATAGAGATTATTGGCTCTCGGCTGCCGAAGCAAAGGAGTATGGTCTTATCGACCATGTTTTGTCGAAGCGTCGATAGGGGATAGTATAGTAACCAACAAAGAATAGATGTCACAGAAATCACGTAAAGGTTCGGAGCACAAGGGTGGTGGTGTATGCTCATTCTGCGGAGCTTCGGCCGAAGAGTCGCCGTTGATGTTCAACGGTGCCGATGGAGCAATGATATGTAGCTCGTGTATCGAACATGGCTACAACCTCCTGCTCGAACACAATATCATAACTAATCCGGCAAAGGGTGGCGCCAAGGCGAATAAGGGCGGTTTCAAGCCCCTCTCTCGCGAGGATCTCATCTCGCCGGCAACCATAAAAAGTTTCTTGGATAGCTATGTTATTGGCCAGGATGCGGCAAAACGATATATGTCGGTTGCTGTGTATAACCACTATAAGCGTTTGATATCCAAGGGTAAGACCGAGGACGTAGAGCTCGATAAGTCGAACATCGTGTTGGTTGGACCTACGGGTACGGGAAAGACGCTTATGGCGCGTACCATAGCCAAGCTTCTTCATGTCCCCTTCACCATCGTAGATGCTACGGCACTTACCGAGGCAGGATATGTTGGCGAGGATGTGGAGAGCATCTTATCCAGATTGTTGCAGGCTGCCGACTACGATG
Source organism: Alistipes sp. (assembly GCA_017403125.1). Classification (GTDB taxonomy): domain Bacteria; phylum Bacteroidota; class Bacteroidia; order Bacteroidales; family Rikenellaceae; genus Alistipes. Next base: position 5,574 of record JAFQOR010000006.1, read on the forward strand.
TCGAGGCTGCCGAGCGTGGTATAATCTTTATCGACGAGATTGATAAGATTGCTCGTAAGGGCGATAATCCCTCAATTACGCGTGATGTGTCGGGTGAGGGTGTGCAGCAGGCGCTACTGAAAATATTGGAGGGTACGGTTGTGAATGTCCCGCCGCAGGGTGGTCGTAAGCATCCCGACCAGAAGTATATACAGGTGAATACCTCGAACATACTCTTCATCTGTGGCGGTGCCTTCGATGGCATCGAGAAGAAGATAGCGAAGCGTCTAAATACCAATGCCATAGGCTACGGCACGTCGCTAACGCAACGCATCGACGAGAAGAATATCATGCAGTATATCCTGCCACAGGACCTTCGAGCCTTCGGTCTTATCCCCGAACTTATAGGACGCCTTCCGGTGCTGACCTATATGGAGCCCCTCACACGCGAGGCGTTGCGCTCGATTCTCACCGAGCCCAAGAACTCCATTATACGTCAGTATGAGTGTCTTATGGGTCTTGATGACGTGAAGCTGACCTTCGATGATGATGTTCTTGACTATGTTGTCGATAAGGCTATCGAGTATAAGCTTGGTGCGAGAGGTTTGAGGTCAATATGTGAGGCTATTATGATGGATGTGATGTTTGATATGCCGTCGAGCGAGGAGAAGGAGTGTCGCATCACGATGGATTATGCCAAGCAGCGTATCGACCGAGTTGCCGTTGGGTAGTGGGGCGGTTAGGTAGGTTAGTAGGGCGTCTGGTAGCAGTGACCAGACGCCCTATTCAGTTTGTGCAGAGCCTATTACTCTGCAATGTAGGTTATCTCAATTGCATCTATTGAGCCGAGCTCGGCAATGGTGAATGATAGAGCCCCCTCCATGTCGAAGAGTGTACTTCTCTGCATTTCGTCTGCATATACGTGTTCTATCTCCTCGCTCCATGTGTCGGTGCTGCCATCGCCCCAGCTGACGCTTCCCGCAATGTCGATACCATACCACATGGGCGATGTGAGTTGGCTCTCGGCATGAGTAAGTTGCAGTCGTATGCTGTTCGATGTAGGCATTGGGCTCTGTGTGACTAAAATCTCCTGTTTTGTGCCTCCGCCCTCTATCGTAATCAGTGCCTTACGCTCGGCGTCGGTGTTGTTCTCGGCGATGTCGAATGTGAGCGTGTAGCTCTTCAAGGCTCGGCTCTCGGCGAGCTTAATCCACTCCCCCGTACATTCGATATCGACCTCAAACTCCGTGTTGCTGCTCATCTCGATTTCGAAACTCTGCTCCTTGTAGCTAACTGTGTAGATGTTGCTGTCGAGGATAATCTTTGCTATGGGTGCTTGGCTCACATCCACACTCTGCTTAACCGTGCCATCGCTGCTTGAGAAGTAGATTTTTGTATCTCGATGGTCGTCGCTCGTATTTGCCGTTGCATGGAAGGTAAGTGCGCTGATGCCTCCACCAAGCTCTCTCGTCGATTTGTGTGAAATCCAATGTTGCTCTTCTTCGGGCAGGTTACATGTGAATGTTGTATTAGCTCTTACGATAATTTCGAAGTCTGACTCTTCGCCCTCTATCGTGTAGCTTAACTTTTCGATTTCGAGCATCGTCTTGGGCGTTTCGTCACTCTTGTTGCACGCCGAGGCTACGATAACAAGCCCCATGATTAGCGGTAATATGATGTGTAATCTCTTCATCGTTGCTACTCTCTATTTATGGTAATTGTAAGGGTTCGCTCCTCGACGCTATTTTCGAGTCGAATATCGAGGCTCTTGCCGTGGTGCTTCTTTGTGTTGATTATGGTGCAGTTTGCCTCGTATGTTATGTCCGAGAGTCTCGTGCCATTGTGCGAAACCTCAACTGTTACGCTGCTGTCATGAGCTATGGTAAGTATCTCCGTATCTTTGTTAAATGATATTGATGTGCTCTCTGCAATTGATTGAGGGCAACTGCGGAATACAATCTCCCACTCTCCTGCATGGTACTCATAAGGGTTTACCATAATCCACTCATCGCCCGATGCGCGATAGAAGGTGCGCATGCGGTCGCCATCCTCTATGGGCTCGGTTATGGTGCACTCGATATTGCGTAGCGTGGTTGAGTATCCGCAGCTTAATCCCGAAATTGCTATTTCGTCCGTGAGCCAGTCTTTGATGTTGCCAACCTTGTCGGTGTGTGCGAGGCGTACCACGCCGTTGAATATCTCTTGTGTGTTGTTGATGTATGTCGCCTCTATTACCATAAATGTTTCATTCTCAACAAATAGGTGCTTATTCACCTCTATGTCGCCTACGACACTTATCCAGTTTGGGAAGTCACCCTTCTCGCGGTAGGGCTCCAATCCCACGAGTATCCACTGTTCGTAGCTGAAATCGTAGTTGTTTGGGCGCAAATCTTCCAAGCGATAGAAGCCATTGAATAGTCCCTCCCACCCCCAATTCACGTGGAAAAAGTTGTTGTCGTCGTATCCATCAATAACGAAGGCGTGGCCATAAATCTGTTGTTTATCGTAGCCGCTAAAAAGAATTGGGCGGTTTGCATCTATCTCGTTTCGCATAATCATATCCCATGTCTGCTTCGACAGCGAGTTGCGCGATTGATAGTTTATGCCGGGGCTATATTGAAAGTTCTTAATAAGCCACTCGATGTTAGGTAGCGCCGAGGTGCCTAAATATCCATAGTTTGCTTGATATACGTGGCCGAGGTCTGCCAGAAGCGTGGCTACGGCATTCGCCTGTGTGTCGTTGTATGCGCCTTCCGGATAGCCCATCAGCATGTTGTCCCACTCATACGTGTGGTTTATGTCGCGTTGCTCAACAGTTATGTTGGTTGTGGGTGTTTGGTATGCGGGAGCTATACCCCATGCGCTCTCGGGCCATCTGTGGTAGTGCATTATTATACCTGTTGCAGTTGCGGTGCATCCCGTCAAGGTGCGCTCCTTACCCTCCATCGGGCATTGGCGGTTGTAGGGCTCGCCCTGCGACCATGTCGCAGTTTTCAGAACCCGGCACTCTCTATTGCTGCGTGTTGGTATATCGTTCCATTCGGGGTGTATCTCCGCCTCGCTTATGCGTGCATCGCGCACCTCGCTATCTACATATTCGAGCCATGAGACCATATTTTGCGGTAGGTTCTCGGGGTTGCATATTGCATAAGTGTCGGAGTATCCGAGGATAGGTGATATACGTTTGTCGGCTGCGACAATAACAAATCCTCGTCCGCCCTCTGTGGCAAAGACATAGAACGTAGGCTCTGTGCTACGCGTGGTTTCGAATAGGTCTGTGCTGTCCCAAGCTAATGTTGAGGATGTGCTACTCGGTGCAGCAATATCACCTTGTAGAGCTCTTCGAGCTGCATTTTGAGCTGTTGCAATATCCACCTGCTGTGCGCTTATTCTATCTGCACAGCCAAGCAAAAGCGATATTGCGATGCCCATGTTTAGTACTCTTCGAATCATGAAAACTATTGGTTTAGTAGGTTTTGAATTTATCGCATCTCAATACCGCAAAGATAGTGATTATTTTGTGTAAAAGTGGTATTTGAGTGAATATTATTATTTGAAGATGCGTCTATTTGTGCATAAATATGCGCGATGAAAACCTGGTTATATGCTAAACAAAATAGCGAAAAAACATGGGCGCTTTGTGGTGGTTCCCTTTACTACATGCGTGTGTAGGCGGGGTTTTAGTCGTATGTTATATTGTTTTGTGCCCTCGCCCTTTGAATTGATTTTTTGCGTGCGCGCGTGAGAGTATGTAAAAAAAAGGAGGCAAGGTTTGTGATAAACAAAATATTTTGTTATCTTTGTATTTGTGTTATAGCCTATTTAGCTTTGCGGATGCTCTTATGTAGTGGGGCGTTTATGGAGTTTTTTGGAGCGTTTTACACAGATTTGAGGTGCAAACATCTTTGTTGAGGTTGTTGATTTTGTGGGGAGCCCTCACGAATGGAAATAAGACTATAAATAGTTAATTTGAAATCAAATAAAATTTAGCATAATTATTATGAAAAAGCAAATTTTGAGCTTTTTGCTGTTGTTTGTGTCGTATGCGGCAATGGCGCAGATTCCTTCGGTGAGGGTTGAGGATGGTAAGGGAGATGTCGTAGTCACCTCCGAATTGGTTGACGGAGAGACCCCCATGATAATTTCGTTCTGGGCAACTACGTGCAAGCCCTGCATCCGTGAGCTTGATGCGATAAATGACTCTTATCCCGATTGGATTGAGGAGGCGAACTTCCGTGTTGTGGCTGTTTCGACCGATGATAGCCGCTTCTCGTCTCAGGCGCGTGCGCTCGCCGAGGGTCACGGATGGAGTGATTTTATGGTGCTCTACGACAAGAATCAGGAGTTCATGCGTGCGATGAACGTTACGCTCACTCCGCAGGTATTTGTTGTGGATAAGGATGGCAAGATTGTCTATTCGCATACGGGTTATACTCCCGGTAATGAACAGGAGCTTTTCGATACTATTCTATCGCTCCAATAGTTTAAGAGATAACCCAAACAATTTTTAGAAACCTATGAAGAGGCTGTTTTTGGTGGTGTTGAGCATCGTGCTCGCTGGCGCAGCGCATGCGCAGCAGGAGGATGACGGTAGGAGCAGAGGTTATCTTACGGGTAGCTTCGAGAGCAACAACATCTACTATCAGGATGATGCGAAGAGTAAGGCCATCGCCCCCGATGACCACTTCGGGTCGAACAACTATCTGAAACTCGACTACTACAAGGGTCGTTTCTCGGCGGGCTTGCAGCTCGAAGCCTACTTGCCGGTGTTGCAAGGCTATCCCGTAAACCTCAAAGGGGCGAATATCACAAACCTCTACGCTATGTGGGCTGACGAGGACTTTACGATTACGGCGGGCTCGTTCTACGATCAATTTGGTAGTGGTCTTTTGTTTCGCTCGTGGGAGGATAGAGCGCTTGGTATGAATAACGCCCTCATGGGTGCGCGCTTCACCTACAACTTCAAGAATGTTGTTGGCATCAAGGCTATCTGGGGTATGCCCCGCTTCGGCATGGAATATACATCGACGAAGGTACGAGGTTTGGATGCCTCGTTCTCGCTGTCGAACCTTCTGGGGTGGAGCGATACGTCCCTTGCCATCGAGGGCTCGTTCCTCAGTCGCTATGAGGAGATTGATGGTGATATGGAGGAGATCGGTGCCAAACCTAACTCGATAGGGTATTCGGGTCGTTTGGCATTTGAGCACAAGGGCTTTACGCTCAAAGGAGAGATTGTCGAGGCTGGTGAGCGTCATATCCAAAATCCGTTCTATGGCAGAGGTGGCGACTCGCGTGTATGGTTGCGCAAGTATGGTAATGCCCAACTCGCCGAGCTCGGATATAGCGGTCATGGTTTGGGTATAAACCTCTCGTTGCGTCGTTTGGAGTGGATGAACTCGCCGATAATTACGGGCAACAACTCCACGTCGAATCTCTTGAACTATACGCCGGCGATGTGTGCGCAATATACCTATATGCTCACCACGTTACACCCCTACACTCCGCAGACGGGTCTTCCCTCGGCGATGATTAGTGGCGAAATTGGCGGTCAGATAGACATCTACTACAACTTCAAGCGCGGCACAGCGTTGGGTGGTAAGCGCGGCATGAAGATTCATGCTAACTATGCGACATACTATACGTTGCACGAGGAGCGCTCGGCAAAGGCGGGTAACATGTTGCTTAAAAGCGTGAATGTCGATTTGGAGAAGCAGTTTACGAAAAAGTTCAAGATGTACCTTCTCTACTGCTTCCAGGAGTGGAATCCGTCGTATGGCGAGAATAAATCGACATGGTTGTCGAACACCTTTGTGGCGGATCTTACCTACAAGTTTACCAACAAGTTCTCGACACGTTTGGAGTTGCAGTATCTAACGACGTATGAGGATCATCGCGACTGGATGGCGTTCTTGTTGGAACTCAACTTTGCCCCCCATTGGAGCGTATATGGTAGCGATATGTACAACCATGGCGACACGAAGGTTCACTACTATAATGTTGGCGTGAGCTATACAAAGTCGCGTACACGTGTAGCATTGAGCTATGGCCGCAACCGTGCCGGATATGTTTGCTCGGGTGGTGTATGCCGTCCCATCCCGGCATATACGGGTGGAAACCTTGCGGTGACCATTGCATTTTAACGAAAAGATTGATAAAGAGATATGAGGTTTATACATAACATAGCCTTTGCGCTTGCATGTTGCGCGATGTTTGTGGCTTGTCAGGGCCCTAACGACCCATTTATCCTTCCGCCCGACCCAGAGCCAGCTCCGGGCCCCGGCCCCGATGGTGGCGAGGACGAGTATGAGAGAGTCGAGGCTGGCGTCGTACGCCTCTTCGCCGATAAGACTACGATTGCGGCAGATGGCACGGATAGCGTGACTTTCACTGTGATTTATGGTGGCGAAGATGGCAATATCGACATCTCGGAGGCGGGTACAACACGCCTTATCTATGCCTTCGAGGGCGAAGAGAAAAAGCTCGATTATGGTGTTTCGACCTTTGCATCGAGTGTGGCAGGAGAGTATCGATTCAGGGCTACGGCGTTTCGTGGCGAGTCGCTTACGTCGGATAACGAGGTTGTTATCACGGTTGGCGGGAGTGGTAACAACGAGCCGGAGCCTCCTATGCCTACCGAAGGGTATATGATTTCGGTCGATAAGACCACAATCGAGGCGGATGGCAAGGATGTAGCGACATTCATAGTTACCGACCCCGAGGGTAACAACCTTATGGATGGTGATTTGAGTAGCATCTATTTCAAGAACGTAGCTACGGGTGAGCGCCTCGATAGAAAGAGTACAGGTTTCAGCTCGGTTATCGATGGTGAGTATGAGTTTGTGGCAACGTATCGTGGTGAGCAGACGGCGAACACGGTGAAGATTAAGGTGCAGAATCGTAGTCGCTACGAGAAGTATAAGCAGCGTGTTGCGATATATCAGCTCACGGGTACGTGGTGTGCATATTGCCCGATGATGGTTGCCGGCTTGGAGGGCATCTCCGACACATGGAAGGAGCGCTCGTTGGTGATGGCTGTGCACGCCAGCAGTTCGAGTAGCGCCGACCCTTATGCGCTCTCTGCCGGAGGTAGCGACCTCGGAACTCTTATGCTTGGCGCCTTTGCCGGTGAGGGCTATCCCAGCTGTGTCTATGATCTCAACGAGCTGAATGGCGACCGTTCGGCATCGACCATACAGCAAAATATCGAGAGATATCTGGTGGAGCACCCCGCAACGTGTGGCGTCAAGATAGCCTCTACGAAGCGTGAAGGAGCGACAATTACCATCAACGCGGCTGTGACATCTTCTACGGGTGGTACCTACGATTTGGGATATGCAATACTTCTCGATAACCAGACCTACTCGTCGGGAACGTCGGTCGATGGCAAGTATCACGATATTGTCTGTGCCGTGTCGGGCAACTTTATGTCTATGTCGGATAAGAGGGTGACGTTGGCTGCCGAGGAGGAGCATGCCAGAGAGTTTACCATCGAGAACTTCCCCGAGAATCTGGCAAGCGAGGATTTGCGTGTCGTAGTCTTTGCTCTCGGTCAAAACGGAAGTCGCACTATTACCGACAACTTGGCGGTATGTCAGATGGGTGGCAGCGCAGAGTATGAGTTAAACTAAATGCTATAATATATAATTAAAGGTATTACGCAATGAGTTTTTTTAACAGATATTTCAAGCCTGCACTTATGCTATTGGTCGTAGTGGCTGTGGCAGCGTGTCATGGCTATGTCGATCCGGCAACACTCCCCCAGCCCGATCCGGAGCCTACTCCCGGTCCCGAAGTTGAGGGCGAGCTTACGCTTGTAGCTTCGTCGTCGTCGCTTGTGGCCGATGGCGAGGAGGCTGTGACCTTCTCGGTATTCTGCACCGAGGATGAGACGCAGGGTGGCGCGGGCAACGAAGATGATGAGATTCTGCCCGTGGGCGTTATGCGTATCTATGCCGATAAGACGACGTTGGCGGCGGATGGCACCGACTACGTAGATTTTACGATTGTGTATGGCACCGAAGAGGGCAACGTCGATATTAGCGAGGGCCCTACAACGCGCCTTATTTACACATTCAACGGTCAGGAGACAAAGATGGGCTATGGCGTACACCGTTTTAGCACTACAACTCCCGGTAGCTATACCATTAAGGCATCGGCATATCGTGGCGGTAATCGTGAGTCGGAAAATGAGATTACGATAGTAGCGGAGAATAGCAATACTACGGGCTTGAACTACTATCATAAGCAACTTGGCATGCAGTTTACCTCTATCGGATGTCAGAACTGCCCGGCATTGAGTACCGCGATTAAGGCTGTTCAGGCAAATATCCCCGGTCGCCTTGTTGCCGTTTCGTTCCACGAAGACTTTAAGGTGCAGGATCCCATGACACTGCCCATATCGGCAAAGTATCACTCACATCTTGGTGAAGATGGCCTTCCGCGCTTCTTCCTCAATATGCGCACAGGCGACATAGGCGCTTATCAGAGTAATATCGAGCGAGGCATTGAGAATCACCTCTTGCTGTATCCCCCTACCTGTGGCGTAGCTATCGAAACGGAGCTTAATGGGAGGAGCCTGACTTTGCGTAGCAAAATCACATCATCCACCTATACCGTATATCGCTATGAGGTGATGTTGGTCGAGGATGGTATTGTCTATGACCAACTTGGTGTTTCGGGAAGCTATACCCATAACAACGTTGTACGTCAGGTGCTTTCGGGTAGTATTACGGGGGCGCGATTCAACTATGGCGAGCCTCTCAATCCCGGCGAGGAGTATGTCGAGGAGCGCACCATAGAACTTGATGATAGTTGGGTTGTAGATAACATGCGTGTTGTGGTCGTTGCACTTACCACACCCGATGGTGGCGAGAGCTACGTAGCCAACAACTGCAACGAGTGTAAGTTGGGTGAGGATGCCGACTATGAGTATGAGGATAACAGCCCTGCGGTTTCGGCCGTGGTATCACGCAGCGAGGGTAGGGATGTTACCTCTCTGGCAGAGATTCGATGCATAACCACGGGCGAGGTGCTCTCGGGCAATAGCTTCCGAACAGCTGTTGCCGATGATTATGAGTTTGTTGCCACATACAAGGATTATACATCGAACAAGGTCAAGGTGAGCTTTGTGGCAAAGAGTGAGCCTACGCCCGAGCCTCCCACGCCGGGCTATACGAAGAACTTCGTGCGTCACATAGCCGTTATGGAGTTTACGGGCGCATGGTGCTCGTTCTGTCCCGATGGTTACTCGCTGTTGCAGATGGTTATCCAAAACTTCAACTATGAGGGTCGTGCCCATATTCTTGCGTTGCACGATGGCACGAGCGGCGCCGACCCCATGGCATTGCCTCTTACCAACGAGATAAATAGTGCCTTTGGCACTGTCAGCTACCCCGGTTTCCTTATCGACTTGCGCGATACGGGTGAGATTAGTGGAAACTCGACCGGTATCCGTAATGCCTTGAAGCGTTCGGACAATGAGTATCCTGCACATTCGGGCGTGGCGTTGCAGACGACCTACGATGCTACGACAATGTCGGGAAGCGTGACAGCAAAGATATTTGCAAATACCGAGGATTTGTATCGCATCGCGATATATATCTTGGAGGATGGTATTATCCACCCCCAAAAGTCGGGCTCGGTCGTTATCGATAACTATGCCCACGACCATGTTGTGCGTCAGTTGCTTACGGCGTCATATAAGGGTGACCGTGTGGGAGATATGGTCGTAGGCGAGGAGCGTAGCGTTGAGTATAGCTTTGCGCTTACGAGTGACAATGTCGCCGAGAACTGTTCGGTTTTGGCAATGGTCATCGACTCTACGGGTTATGTGAATAATGTTGCAGTGTGCAAGCTTGTTAATGGCTTTGCAGACTATGATATCGAGGAGTAGAGAGCGGCTTCATGTGCAGAGAATAGGACGAAATAGACAAAACAATATTAGTAACACTTTTTTAGGCTTATGAAATTTTTTAGACTTAACTATTGGCTTATGGCAGCTGTGATGATGGTGGCTGCCGTTGCTTGTGGCGAGGACCCCGTTAATCCGGAGCCCCAACCTACCCCCAAGCCCGAACCCGAACCCGAGGTTGAGAGTGTCTTGACCCTTGCTGTGTCGCCCACGTCTATCGTGGCTGATGGCGAGGAGACAGCATCGTTCAGTGTAACTCTCACCATTAAGGAGGAGGGTAAGGAGGATGTCGTTACCGACGTTACCGCCGATGCCGATATCTTCTGCCAGACTACCGAGACCACTATCGAGGGTGATTTCAAGACTACGGTTGCTGGCGACTATGCGTTTGTGGCTATGTATGAGGAGCTTACTTCGAATGTTGTCGAGGTTGAGGCTACCGAGTCACAAGCTGTTGTTAATCCCGAAACCGACCACGAGAATGTACCCACGCCTATCAAGTGGAGCGTAAATCGTGCTATGCCCAACGACCCCACAGCGGGTGTCGAGATTGAGGTTACGGGTGTTCAGGCAAAGAACTTCCAGTTTGTATGTCGCCCTGGCGAACTCGTACAGTCATATCGTCTTGACGTCTTCCCCTTGTGCCGTCTCTACAACAGCCTCTTCGAGCAGTGTGTAGGTGGCGATGAGACCCAGAAGGCAGAGTGGGATGCTGTTGAGGAGGCAATTTTGAGCTTCGTCTTCAACTCTACGGGTTCTGGTGGCTTCATTATGAGTCCTGCGACACAGGGTGATGAGTATGCCGAGTATGAGTATGACTGGATGAATACGCAGTATTCGCAGGCGAAGGTTGTACCTCATAGCGAGTATGTTATCGTTGCTGTTGGTTGCTTCGACACAGAAGGTACCGAGGCTGCCGAGATGACCATTTGCTATGTTCAGACTCCGGGTGAGGAGCTTATTGGTGACCCCCACGTAATAATTAAGGTCGAGTCAGGCTACCGCTCGTTCATCGTGGACAACCTCCCCAATGACGACTGTCACTATATGTACTACTGGTGTTCAAACGAGGACGACCTTATGCCCTATATCAATGGCTATGGCACGAAGCAGTACATCGACTTCATGCGCCATACGCTCTACGACCCCATTCCTGCAACGGAGCCCGAGGATCCCAATAACGACCCCCGCAGCTACTACATGAACTTTGGTCAGTCGGCAAATAGCAACTTCAATATCATGGCTACGGCGATTGCTTTGGACGAGAACGAGACTCCTGCCGAGAATTTCGATAGCACTATTTTCACGCTCAAACCTATTCCCGAGTTGGAGGAGGGTGAGGCTGTCGTTACCGTTGATGAGTCGCGCATCGCTGCTCACCTCTTCTGGTACGATGTTACTATCGACGCTAATGCACACTCTATGCTTATGCAGATTATGACTCTCGAAGAGGCAGAGCGTTACAAGGATGCCGACGAAGCAACCTTGCGCGAGCTTGCATTGCGTATTAACGACGAAGGTTGGGGTATAAATAACCGCAACTACTCTACCGATGCCGAGGGCAACCCCAACGGCAGCTCATATACGACATCAAGCTACTGGTTGTCGGGTCCTAACGCAGGTGGCTTGCAGCCTGGTGGCACCTATGTTTTGGCATATATTGCACGTAACGCCGCTACCGAGCTCTCTACTCCGAAGTTTACCGAGCCCTTCACTATGGATGCTGTGACCAAGGATAACCCCGAGGCTTGTAAGTCGGATGCACGTCTTATCCTTACGTCGAACGACCGCCAAAAGCTCCACTTCTCGTTCGAGAACGACGACATCGAGAATACGGCAGCTGTCTATTTCCAGTATATCGAGCCCTATATCGATGGTGGTAATCAGCCCTCACGTGATGCCGACCGAAGCACCTTTGTTGAGTGGTTGTGCTACGATTTCTACACCAACTTCTGGCCCTCTGAACCCAATGTGGGCTGTGGCGAGTACACCATGATTATGGAGCCGGGCACCAAGTTCGTCTATGCCTATGTTGTTGAGGACTGGGATGGAGTGTTGAGCGAGGTACGTTTCGCCGAGTGTGCTACCGAGGAGATTGTTGGTGGTGAGAACCCTGCGGTTACCATCTACTACTCTATCGAGGATGGTGTATGCTACGTGACCTTCTCATCTAACAACGACACCGAGCGCATGAAGTATATGACAGGTGATACCAGCACAACGGGTCTTGGCTTGTCGTTGCTTGGCGACGAGGACGAGATGTCGGGCGAGGAGATGTATGCCACATGGCAGCTCTACTGTGCCGAGTACGGCTTGCAGACCAACAGCATCTCTACATCGCAGCCTATGGAGCTTCACGGCACTGCAAGCGAGCCTGCCGTAGCATTGGCTCTTGCTTATGGTCGCGATGCATCGGGTCGTGAGGTTGTCAGCGACTTGGCATACTTGATCTATGATGGTGGTGATGGTATCAAGACGCTTGCCGACTACTACGCTTCGTATAGTGGCAAATCAGTTCCCGTTCGTTCGAGCATCGTTATCGACGAGAAGCCCGTTTTCGAGGTCCCCGCAATTCCCGCACGCCAGGGCGCACAGCTTCCCGCATCGCAGATGGTGCGTTCGGCAGCGCAGCGCAGCGTTGTTAAGGATGTTGTCGAGCAGCAGGAGTCGGTACGTTATATCTGGCTCGATATGAACAGTTTGGGTGAGCATCCCCACGCTGTTGCACGATAAGATACATGGTGGTGTAGGCTCTGCCCGATGAGTATCGGGCAGGGGCGCCACATAGGGATATAGAAAAACACTTTATTAAACCTTTTATTAACTTAAAATTTTGCATTATGAAGAGATTATTTTCGAATCTCAAAGCCATCGTTGCTGTTGTTGCAATGACAACCATGATGGGTGCAGCTGTGTCTTGTAGCTCGGAGTACGACGACACAAACATCACAAACCGTCTTGATATTATCGAGAAGGATTTGGCTGCATTGAAGGAGCGTGTAGCAGCTCTTGAAGAGTCGCTGAACGCACAGGTTAAGGCTCTCGCCGATTTGAAGGCAGAGAACGCTTTTGTTACGGACGTAACAGTTAAGGATGGTAACACTGTTGTTACCTTGTCTGACGGCACATCATTCACTGTTTATGCCGAGTGTACCGACGAGTTCGTTGATACCGACAAGTATCTCTCTGTTAAGGAGGATAACGGTGTTTACTACTGGGCATTCTTCACTGCCGATGGCTTCGTAGCTTACCTCGAGGTTAATGGCGAGAAGGTTCCTGTTTATCAGGAGAGCGAGGATTGCGCATGCTCACTCGTATTCCAGGTTGATGAGACTACCGGCAACCTCCTTGTATCTATCGATGGTGGTGCTACCTTCGTAGATTCAGGCATCTGCATGAACGAAGAGGAGGATGGCGAGACCAATGTTGGTGCTTGCATCTTCACCGGTGTTGCAGTTGACGAGGAGAACGGTACCGTAACCTTCACAACTCCCGATGGTGAGTTTACCGTAGCTTTGGCAGAGGTTATCGAGTTCAACGTTAAGGATACGTTGTACGTTGCTGCCGGTAAGTCAAAGAGTGTTACTTTCGAGGCAGGTGAGGCTGTGTCGGATGTATATGTAATGAACCAGCCTTTGGGTTGGAGCGCTTATGTTGAGGGTAACACCTTGACTGTTAATGCCCCCAAGAAGGAGATTTACAACATGGGTGGTGCCGAGAAGGCAGGTGTTATTGCTTTGCACCTTAACACCGCTTCTGGCGCTTGCAAAGTTGCCAAGTTGAACGTATCTTATGCCGAGCTCTCTTTGAATATCGACAAGCAGGGTAACATCGTTATCAAGAACACCTTGGTTGAGACCTTCATGACGACGAATGAGTTTTGGCAGGAAGTTGAGGTTACCGACTTCGTATCATGGCATTTGGTTGTTTTGCCTATCGACGAATATAATGGTAATCTCGAGGAGTCTATGATGAATAGTTACTATTATGCAGACGTAACAGATAATTCTATCAGCTACTATGGCATGAACTACGAGCGTCTTCCTTACGAGGAGGGTGTAGTTGAGGAGTTGATTTGTACCGGTACTCTTGAGGATTTCTTATATGCATCTACTTATGGTTATCTGCCATATGAGGGTGAGTCATTCGTAGTTGCTGTCGTTCCCGACGATATGAAGACCTTTAATTACAATTTCAATGATGCTGTTATCGTAGAGTTCAAGCAGCCCAAGATTGCAGTATCTGTTGCTGAGGCTACATGGCAGACTGTTTACCTCGATGTAACACTTCGCGGTTGCCAGACGTACTTCGTGGACTTTGCTTCGAAGGAGGAGATTGCTCAGTACACCGATCCTGCCGAGTTCTATGCCGAGAAGCTCTGGATGTACGATACGTATAGTCAGTATGGTGTTCTGAAGTTGGAGGAGGATTATGCAAACTCATATATTGAGTTCAACGAGTTTATGAACTATGGTGCAAGTTACTATACGGACTTCGGTTTGGCTCCCGGCGCAGAGTATGAGTTGTCTATCCTCGCTATTCAGGAGGGTAAGGAGGAGTACACCTACGAGGATCTCGTAATTATCCCCTTCGCTCTGAACGATATTGTAGCAGCCGAGACTCCCGCAGAGATTACTATGGAGGCTGTGGTTGATTACACCTCTATTAAGCCCACTGTAACTGTTCCCGAGACCACAGTTGTTATGTACTACACATGGCTTAACGAAGCTGTTGAGGACGAGGCTGCACAGGCAGAGCTTATCACCACATTGGTAAACGGCTACTACAAGGTTAATGACTTTGAGGAGAATGGTTACGTTATTGCTCACAGCAACGATCGTTACCTCTCTAACTGGGATGTAACCTACAACTTGACTCCCGGTCAGACAAAGGTTATGGCAGTTGTTGTTATTGACGCCGAGGGTAACTACACCTTGAAGCAGCAGGCATTCACTACCAAGCAGGTAGCTGTAAACGAGACCTATACTCTTGGTGTTGGCGAGCTCTCTATCGAGGGTGGCAAGCTCAATGTCCCTGTAACAGGTCTCGACGGTGCAGCGATTTCGAAGTATCGCTACTATTTGGTTGATACGTCTTTCTGGAGCTTGAAGGATAACGAGACTATCTCTGCCGAGATGGCAATCTCTACACATACGCACTATAAGGATATCACGGGTGATGATATCACTAATCCCTTGGTTATCTCGCAGGGCTTGAGCGGTTACAGTTACAAGGCTCTTGTTGCCGGTACAACCTATAAGTTTGCCCTTGTTGCATTGTTTGCAGACGATACAGTATCTAATGTAGTTATCGTTGATGAGGTAACCTACGACATGGAGTTCGTAAAGGCTACCGATCCCGCATGGGAGGCATCAAAGCCCACATTTACTATCACTTCATGTGAATATGATGCTGAAATGGATATGTACGATGTCTATTACAAGTTCGAGTTGCCCGAGGGCGTAGGTGTTTATCCTTCAATCTTGGATCCCGAGTACCTTCAGAACCAGGTAGGCAAGTCTGCAAAGATCAGATATATGCTCGACAACTGCACAACCGACTGGGATGAGGATGGCCTCTTGTACAACGTCGTTCGTGATACCTATAAGCTCTACTTCACATGGGAGGATGCCGAGGGCAAGCTCTACGAGGTCGCAGAGGTTGATTTGACCGAGTACTACGATGCTGCAAAGAACCCCGCTGGTGGCGAGGAGCTTCAGCCCGACCTGAATACCTATGGTTTCACAGCGGTACGTGCAAACATCATGTCAGGGTATGCGCAGATAGCATTTGATGGTGGTGCTCTTCAGGATTTCCAGATTGAGCTTAACAACGCAGGTTATAACCCCGAAACTTTCGCACTTGTTCCTGGTACATATACTCTTGGTGATGGCTATGACGATTTTGTTATCTCTAAGGGTAGCAGTGCTACATTTGTCGAGGGTGCTGAGCCTACTGCAATGACATTGACAATTGTTGATGCAGGCGATGGTAAGTATCAGTTCGGCTTTACGGCAACTGTATTTGGACAGAATATCGAAGATCGTTTCACTTTGCCCATATCTGCATGGAGCTAATAGATAACTAATATCTATTGATTTCTTGGAGCCGTTCCTTTCGGGAGCGGCTCCTTTTTATATACGACTTGCCCCACCCCTCTATCTCCCCTCTCCGTCCCTCTCGCCACTCTTCTACTACTCTTCTACTACTCTTCCGCTACTCTTTCACTACCCTTTCGCTAATCTTTCGATACCCTTTCTCTCCCCTTATATATTATATACATAGTTATAATCCCCTCTCTCAAAAAAAACCATATATTTTTGAAAAATTTTTTAGAAAATATTTGGAGAATAAAAAATAAGCGCTACCTTTGCACCCGCAGTCGAGAGCAGAAGTGGCTCTGGAGAGCGCAGAGAGA
>JAFQOR010000030.1 GCA_017403125.1 Alistipes sp.
AAGCAAAAGTAACGCTGATGTAACATTTCGTTTTGCGAGGCTTCGGGGCTGTCAATCTCTCTAACTCTTTGATAACTAAATAGGTTATATCTCTATACTCCTCTATACTGTTATACACATTTCGTTTTTACCCCCGTACATAAGAGAGTTAATAGTAGTTAATAACTGAATAGTATCACGCCTACAACTTCGTGGAAATAATGACCAATTTCAAGCATCGGAGCACAAGATAAGAGATCATATCTGCTGCAATATTTCCACTAACAGTGTTAGTTATTACTCTTCGAGATAGGTCTAACAATATACCCATACGCATAGCTATCATCCCACAAACGATAGGGATCGTGCGGTGTCATACCCCATGATGTGTCACCACCTAAACCTCGTTGAGCAAGGTCGATATGCAGAACAACCTCACGTCGCGGCTCAATATCGGAGTAGTGCATCTGCTTCTTGGTCATACCGGGGTCGAGATCCTCGGAGCGATAGGGCATAGCACTTACCGAGAGAGGCTGCAAACCCTCGATACGCACACCAACACCCTTGTCATTGGTAAGCTCCACCCAACGGACATCGGTCTTATTTCCAGACTCCTGTGGGCGCACATAGGGGAAGAGTTGTTCGTCGGTAGATTGCTCATATATGCCCAACAGCGCCGACTCGTTTCTGTCGGAGTAGTTCTCCCACGGTCCACGACCATAGAACGTCAAGTTGCGATAGTTCATTGGGAAGATCATTCGCATACCAAAACGCGGGAACTCGGGCACATACTCGCCCTGCTTCTGCCACTCTACCTCAACCTTCAAGGCTCCATCCGCCATGAACGTGTAGGTGGTTGTATAGAGCGATGGGGCATCAACAAGTTCACAGGTGCTACGCACCACAACATGAGTAGAAGACTCCTCGACAGCTACATCCACAACACGGCGACGATTCGTGCGCCATACGTTACATGTACGTTGCAAGCCCTCACCCCAATCGTTATCGGTTGGGGCTCGCCAGAACCAAGGCTCGGGGAGCTGTGACATAATGTTTCTGCCATCGGCAATATATCTCTCTATGCGTCCGCTCTTTGTATTGAAGAGCACAGCGGTCTCGCCAGCATAGGCTGCCAGCCAATGGTCTTGCTTCTCTATCTTAATCTCACCCTCGGGGAGCTCATTGCCAACGAAACAATACTCCTGCAACACAAACTGCTCCATAGCTACATCGTGCCCCACAGGAATAAGCGGATGTTGCGCTTGTTGCAAAGCATAGATATTGAGTAGATACTCCTCACCATCGAGCTTAAAGCCATCGACATCGATTGTTACATCGGCATAACTACCTGCAGCACACTTCACAGGCTTGACATCACCTCCCGACACACGCACTCCACCACGCAATAGTTCGTAACTCAGAGCGTAGTCAGCGATATTGTTTGCAAGGAACTCGTTGTGAATACGCAACTTCGCACGTCCCTTCAAAAGTATATCATCGGGGGTAGAGAGCAATTCAAAGCGGATATCTTGATATACCTTCTTAACCTCATACAGACCAGGATGAGGCGTGCGGTCGGGACTTACCACGCCATTACAACAGAAATTCTCGTCGTGGGTGTACATCCATGCTCCAAAGTCTCCACCGTAGCCCCAATAGTGGCGGCCGTCGCGACCCGTAGCATCGATACCCTGATCTACCCAATCCCATATAAAGCCACCCTGCATGTGTGGGTGCCCCTCCATAATATCGAAATACTCTCGGAAATTTCCCGTTGAGTTACCCATGGCATGCGCAAACTCGCACATGATATAGGGCTTGGGGGCGTCCTCCCTCTCGGCATACTTTGTCATCTGCTCGATTGTGGGGTACATAGGACATGCTATATCGGTATTATCTCCACCAAATGCCTGCTCGAACTGCACAGGGCGACTCTTATCGCGCTCCTTAATCCACGCATAGCACTCGCTATATACCTCGCCATCACTACTCTCGTTGCCCATGGACCAGATGATGACCGACGGATGATTCTTATCGCGCTCGACCATAGACCTTATGCGGTCGTGGTGCGCACCCTTCCACTCCTCACGGTGCGATGGGTGGAAGTTGGGGAATGACTCGTGGTAGCCCGTACCACAACCATGTGCCTCGATATTCGCCTCATCGACAAGCAGAATACCATACTCATCGCATAGGTCATACCACTCGGTGGGTTGGGGATAGTGACTTGTGCGTACGGCGTTGATATTGAACTGCTTCATCAACGTAATATCTCTAAGCATAAGCTCTCGGTTTACGACATGTCCTGTTGCGGGATTATGCTCGTGTATATTCACACCGTTAAACATCACACGCTTGCCATTCAAGAGTAGCTGCGCATCACGAATCTCAACCTTACGGAATCCCGTTCTACACGATGTAGCCTCAATTATACGACCATCACAACCCTTAACAACCGCAACAGTCGTGTAGAGGTTAGGTTGCTCATGGCTCCACTTTTTAACATTAGCGATAGTACGTTCAAACGACAAATCCTCACTTCCATTCGCCTCGATATTAACCTCCTCCGCAAAAGTGGCAACGCTGCGCTGCTCGGCATCTAATAGACGCAACTCGACAATACCTCGGAAGGGCTCTGCATTGTCGTTTGCAACCGTAACCACAGCACTATACAGACCACTCTTATAGTTTTTATCGAGGTCCGCCACGACATACATATCGCCAACACGCACCCTATCCGTAGCATACAGCTTGATGCTGCGGTCGAAGCCCGACAGACGCCAGAAGTCCTGATCTTCGAGATAGGAGCCATCGGACCAGCGATAACCCTCGATGGCTATACTATTCTCGCCCACAGCAACATAATCGGTAATGTCGAACTCCACGGCGGTCTTTGTTCCCTCCGAATAGCCAACCTTCTCTCCGTTTACCCAAACATACATCGCCGCCAAACCCGACTCAAAGTGGAGGACAATGCGACGCTCCGACCACTCGTCGGGCAGAGTAAAGCGATGACGATAACATCCCGTAGGATTGTCATCGTGGGGGATATAGGGAGGATTCATTGGATAGGGGTAGGTGACATTGGTATAGATAGGCACACCATAGCCATTCACCTCCCAATTGCCCGGAACGGGGATTGTGCCCCACGCCGTATCATCGTAATCCTCGGCCCAAAAGCCCTCGGGGCGCTCGGCAGGGGTGGGTGTCCAGCAGAACTTCCAATCGCCATCGAGACTCATAACCCATGGCGAAGCATCCCTTGCCACAGCCTCGTCGAACGACGTATAGGGAATCAGGGTAGCACGCGGTGCTAACTTATTCACGGCATAAACTTCTGGATTCTCCCAATCGGGAGCTACCTGCGCCGAAGCCGATACAACGCCACAAGCGAGGGTCAAAGCCGCTATTGCAAACAATTTTCTCATATCTGTTTAAGGTTTTATTTAAGTATTAGATCTTCAATCCTAATCTTGGGGACGTAGTGTATGCCATCGCGACGATAGTAGTTAAGGTTATCACCCTCGCAGCACTCAACAAGCTCAATATGCTCGTTAGGACGACCCAAAGCCAAAACCAACAACGGTTCGTACGCAAGATTCAGTACCTCGCGCAATGGCTCATGGTCGAAGGCTCCGATACATATACCGCCAAGCCCCATCTCCGTAGCACGCAACATCATCGACTGCGCCACAATGCCCAAGTCCATATCTACATACTTCGACTCCTCGACCGTAGAACATATCACAATGAAGGCACGGGGCTCGGTACCGGCAAACGGCAGATGCAACTCCGGCAAAGCACCACCAAGACGTATATGACGTAATACCCCCTCTGCCTCATCGTCCAAGACCGGACGAAAGCGTAACACCTGTTGATTGCGCGCCGAGGGCACCATGCCCGCAACCTCGATTATGGAGCGTAACTGATCTTCACGCACACGAAATGAGGTATCGAAACCTCGATAGCTGCGATTCTTGCGTAAAAGACGTGTGAGCGTCATGCCCGTACGAGGACGAGTGGCAGGTTGTGCCTTGAAGTCCTCCATGCGCTTCTCTATGTAGTTATCTGCCATACAACGTGTTAGTTAAGGTGTTCTATCAAAATCTTTGTTCCTATCGCTATGAGTATTATTCCGCCCAACAACGCCGCCATACCTCCCAAACGTGCACCTATCGAGTGTCCGATGACAACGCCCAAGGCCGACATTAGGAAGGTTATGACACCAATTATCAGCGCCGCAACCCATATATCGCTTGCAAGAAAGGCTATCGAGACTCCCACAGCCAAGGCGTCGATGCTTGTTGCAACAGCCATGAGAAACATGTTGCGTACACCGAAATCGGCATCGGCATGCTCCTCATCACCCCATATCGCCTCGCGTATCATGTTCAGACCTATGATTGCCAACAACGTGAAGGCAATCCAGTGATCGATACTCTCGACCGAAGAGGAGAACGAAGAACCAAGAAGGTAGCCCACAATAGGCATAAGAGCCTGAAAACCACCAAACCACAAACCCGTAATCAGAACTTGTCGGGGGACTATGCGACGCGTATTAAGACCCTTACCGATAGCCACAGCAAAGGCATCCATTGCCAACCCAAAGCCCACTAAAACAAGTTCAAAGAGTCCCATGTAGCGTCTTTTTAGCGGTTATAGTCATCCAACACCGGAAGTGCCGCTCCATCTTTATCGAAGAGCCTACCCCAATCGGGCGACGTTGCCTCCCAGATAAAGGTGCCACGCCCCAAGCCATTGGGCAACGCACGAACAATACGGTCTATATCTTTGTAGTGGTCGCGATACTCCACCACAATCAAGGGCTTGGCATAACGCAGGGCCATGGCTTGGAGGTTGCTCTCCAACTCCTGCAATGTGCCGTGCCACTCTGGATAGTAGGATTGACCTATTACATCGTACTCGATGCCATACTCTGCCATAGCATCAAAAAAGCGCATAGACTCCTCCATCTGACCACCCAACGCAACATGCAACATAATAGTGGCATCGGGGGCATACTCCCTCACCGCACGAACACCCTCCGCAACAAGACCACACAGCCCCTCGAACGAGTGGCGCACCGAGCCATAGGGCCACAACATGCCGTTGCTTATCTCGTTACCAACCTGCACCATATCGGGCAACGTACCTTGCGACGCAAGGGCATCGAGAACCTCGCCTGTATGCGCATACACAGCATCCTTAACCTCATCGTAAGAGTAGGTCTGCCAGGCCTGTGGCATAATCTGCTTCTGTGGGTCCGCCCAATTGTCACTATAATGAAAATCCAAAAGGAACTTCATGCCGGCATCCTTGATACGACGAGCCATAAGCAGCGTATGCTCCAAATCACAGTAGCCATCGCGCTGCGAGTATCCCAGCTCCGAACGCGGATTGACAAAGAGACGCAGACGAATATAGTTAAATCCGTTATCACGCAATATCTCCAGTGCATCACCCTGCCTACCCTCGTCCGAGAATATCACACCACGGTCCTCCTGCGACTGCAACCACGAAATATCGGCTCCTACACAATATGGTATCTCCCTAACACCCTGCGCATAAAGCGTTGTTGTAAAAAACATTACAACCAGCAATACAGCTATACGTTTCATCCCTATATGCTTTTAGCTTACAAATTTGCGTACTCTTTAAGGCGCTCAATCTCCTGCGCCCATCGTGCCTCATCGGGAGTTTCGAGGATAAGCGGAATATTGTCGAAACGGCTGTCCGATGCAATGTACTTGAAGCACTCCCAACCTATCTCGCCATCACCCAACGGAGAGTGGCGATCGATACGACTACCCAAAGGTCGCATGGCGTCATTGAGGTGCATACCTCGAAGATAACCAAAGCCTACCACACGGTCGAACTCCTCGAAAGTTTTATCGCATGCCTCCTTGGTGCGCAGGTCGTAACCCGCAGCGAACGAGTGACATGTATCGAGGCAGACTCCTACCCTACTCTTATCCTCAATACGCTCGATAATATAGGCAAGGTGCTCGAAGGCAAAACCAAGATTCGAGCCCTGACCTGCCGTGTTCTCCAAGACAGCCGTAACACCGGTGCTACGCTCCAATGCCATATTTATCGACTCGGCAATACGGTCTAATGACTGCAACGATGTAATACGCTTCAAGTGACTACCCGGATGGAAGTTAAGCCTATCCAAACCCAAGCGTTCGCAGCGCTCCATCTCCTCGAAGAAGGCATCACGCGACTTTTGCAAGCCATCGCTATCGGGATGACCAAGGTTTATAAGATAGCTGTCGTGGGGAAGCACCTGCGCCGCCGTAAAGCCTGCCTCGCGCATAGCCTCCTTAAAGAGGTGAATCTGCTCGGCAGTAAGAGCCGGTACAGACCATTGACGTTGGTTTTTGGTAAAGAGGGCAAACGCCGTCGCCCCTATCTGCTGTGCATTGCGCACGGCGTTCTCAACGCCGCCCGATGCACTCACGTGTGCTCCAAAGTATTTCATAGTAATTACGGTATATTATTGCTGACAAAGATAGCAATTTTCCGGAAAATATTTTTACCTTTGTAGTGTTTACAGGAAAATAACTACTAAATAGGATAATATGAAGAGATTTTTTTTATTCGTAGCTGCTGCTACCATGACCCTTGCCACCGAAGCAACGGCACAAATATCGGTAGATGAAGTGACTCCCACAACCGCAAAGCCCGAGTTCGGAAACGATATGAAGACTTCGGAGGTGGAGAGCGATTTCTACTCTGAAGCAAAGCACCGCGCAGAGCGCCTTGCAATACGCAAGGAGCGCAACTTGGTTGATTTCTCGGCAAATCTGCACGGTTCTCTCACGGCATTCAGCAAGTATTGGAAGGCATCGGGCGAGAATACTATTACGATACTCGCCAACATCAACTTCCTGCATACCTACAAGAAGGGAAAGTTTACAATCAATAATACAGCAACAGCAAAGTTGGGCTACAACCGCACGAAGTCTAACGGCGGGTGGTTCAAGAACGTGGATGAGATAGCACTATCGACAGCCCCGCAGTGGGACATGGTTAAGAACTGGACCTATGGTGCCAACGTAAAGTTCCGTACGCAATTCGCACGTGGCTACAATGGTGATAACCTTGTATCGAGCATCATGTCACCCGGATACCTTGACGCTTCGGTCGGTTTCACCTACACACTACCTTTGGAGAAGTTCCCGTTGAAGATAAACCTCGCTCCGTTGGCTATGAGTGCCACCTATCTCTCGAATCAGATGGTAACAGAGCGCTATGGCGTCCCCGAGGGCGACAAATCGAAATATGAGGGAGGTTTTTCGGTGCAGCTCGACTTCGACCGCACATGGGGCAAAAACGGATGGTTGCGTTATCGCACAACGGCTTATTCGTTCTACGGTTGGATTACCGACATCTCGTCGAATAAAAACTTTGTCGCATCGGAGACAAAACCCAAGTACGAGCACGTTGTTCCCACGTTGCGCTGGGAAAACACCTTCGATATTAAGGCCACAAAGTACTTCTCGACACAACTCTATTTCCAGCTCTACTACAACCGCGCCGAGTCGAGCCATTTGCAGGTACAGTCAATGTTAAGCGTAGGTCTTACCTATACCTTCAAGAATAAATAGTAGCTCGAAGCAATAAGTGTTTGTCGCGTGGCGTTGTTTTTGTCGTGAAACAAGTGTTTAACAGTGTTGTTCTAAGGTTAAGAGTTATATGAATGGAGCGAAAAAACATAGGTGGATATTAACACTCGTCTTCTCGCTACTTACGGTTGGTATATTTTGGATGGGCATCTATGTCGGTCACGTTGGCGAGCGTAACCGCACACGCGGCATGCTCAACAAGATGGCACAGAATGTCGAGCATAACAGCATTGATGTCGAAGCATATGCCCAAGAACTCGCAGCCCTCGAAAACTATCTTGCCAATAGCGATAAGTTGCTACTCACTATCTCCTACATACGCAACATGTACGTTGATCACATCGCCATGGATAGCCTCTATGATCGTGTTATTCCGTTGTTGCTATCGGAGTTAGACCCCCACTCGGAGTATATCCCGGCACGCTACTTCTCGGAGGTAAACGAGTCGTTGGAGGGCGAATTTGACGGCATAGGCATCGTCTTTAACGCCCTAACCGACACCATAACCGTGCTGAATGTCATTCCGCAAGGACCGAGCGACAAAGCGGGAGTGCGCCCCGGCGATAGGATACTGCTTATCGACGACAGGTGTGTCGCCGGACAGGGCATACCCCAGGACTCAATGATGAAACTTATGCGCGGACCGCGAGGCTCTCACGTCAAGCTCTCGGTGGAGCGCAGCGGCATCGACCGCCTGGTGGATATCGACGTCGAACGTGACGCCATAGAGATTAACAGCATCGAAACGGCATTTATGCTCGACAAGAGTGCAGGTGTAGGTTTCGTGCGCCTATCGCAGTTCGCACGCACATCGCACGAAGAGCTTGTCGAAGCAATAGCCAAGCTCGAAGAGGAGGGGTTGCAGTCGCTTATTATCGACCTCCGCGGCAACGGTGGCGGATACCTCGACCAGGCAATACTCATAACTAACGAGTTCCTACCTGCCAACAAACTTATAGTCTATACCGAGGACCGCTATGGTCTGCAACAACGCGAATACAGCCGAGGTTTTGGCGGATCGACAGAGCTGCCGTTGGCTATCCTCGTGGATGAATCGAGCGCCTCATCGAGTGAGATTCTGGCAGGCGCAATACAAGATAACGACCGTGGTCTGGTCATCGGGCGTCGCACCTTTGGCAAGGGTTTGGTACAGGCACAGCTACCCTTTGTCGATGGCTCGGCACTGCGACTTACCGTCGCCCGATACTACACGCCTACGGGACGCTCAATTCAGAAACCCTATACACCGGGTGACGGACTTGGATACTACATGGAGATTCTCGACCGCTACAACCACAACGAGTTCTTCTCGGCAGACTCGATTCACTTCGACGAGTCGATGAAGTTTACTACACCCGGAGGCAGAACCGTATATGGCGGCGGAGGTATCATGCCCGATATATTTATGCCACTCGACACATTGGGCATAACGCCCTACTACAACGAGGTGTGGAACAGCAATGTCCTTTACCGCTACACCATGGACTTTACGGACCGTCACCGCGAGGAGTTATCGGCAGCCGAGAGCCTCGACGATTTGGATCGTATTCTCGGCTCCACAGACCTCATCAAGGAGTTTACGGCGTATGCCGAGCGCAACGGTGTAGCAACAAACAGCGAGGAGCTGGCGACATCGCACGACATAATTTTGGCACAGATACGCGCCTACATCAGCCGTAATGCGCTGAACGACGAGGCGGGATTCTACTACAACATTTATCCCATAGACGCAACCTTGCAACGTGCTGTCGAGGAGTTGCGTCGGCAAACAGCAAAATAGACAACAATGCGCAAACTCATAGGCATCATATCTACCCTTGCGGTGCTTGGCGTGGTTGCCGTAGCGATACTTAACAATGGCAACTATCACTCGATACTTGACAAAGAGACTGCTGCGACCTGCAACATAGTCGATTACGACAACATATTGCATAGCGAAGCTAAGAGCCCTCTTCCCGACAATGGCGGGAATGAGGAGGAGCATGCAATCGAATAGAGATAGATAGAGACAGAGATAACAACAACATAAGACCCAACCGCCATGAAGATACTTATCGTAGAGGATGAGCCGTCGCTCCGAGAGCTAATCGAGCGCGAATTGCGCGGTGAGGGCTATGTCGTGGAGTCTGCCCACGATTTCATCTCTGCCGAGACCAAGATTGCGGGATACAACTACGACTGCATACTTCTGGACGTCATGCTGCCCGGAGGCTCGGGACTCGAATTATTGGAGCGATTGAAGAGCATGGGGCGTCGCGAGAATGTTATCATCATATCGGCACGCGACTCGGTTGATGACCGAGTGCATGGGTTGGAACTTGGTGCTGACGACTACCTTGCCAAGCCCTTCCATATGGTAGAACTTGTAGCGCGAGTGCGTAGCGTATTGCGCCGAGGACGTAGTGGCGGAGCCCTGACCATAGAGTTTGGCAACATAATCCTTGACCCATCATCACGTCGTGTCAAGGTCGAGGGTCGGCAGATAGACCTTGTAAAGAAGGAGTTCGATATATTGCTGTACTTCATACAACGCCCCGACCACCTTATCGACAAGGCGGTGTTGGCAGAAGCCGTATGGGGCGACTATGCCGACGAGGCAGATAACTTCCATTTTGTCTATGCGCAAATCAAGAACTTGCGTCGCAAACTCGACGAGGCCGGCGCCACGGCAGAGATTCGCTCGGTATATGGCTTTGGATATAAACTAACCCTCCGTGAGGAGTAGCAACCATATCGTCACATGAAGCTCATCTATCGCATAATGTTGTCGCTTGCCGCAGCCCTCATACCCATTACAGCACTTTGGGCTACGCTCTTCTACTATGCCATGGTGGGCGAGATAAACGACGAAACGGACGACTCGTTGGATGACTATGCCACGCTCATCATACAGCGTTGCCGCGAGGGACGCCCACTACCATCGCTCAACAGTGGTTCGAACAACAGCTATACCATCGAGCCTGCCACAGCCGCCGAGATTGCGGCATACGATGGCGACCAATATTGCGACCGCGCAGTATATATCCCCGAGAAGGGAGAGACCGAGCCTGCACGCGTGCTAACACGCATATTTCAGAATAACGACGGTCGCTACCTCAAACTATGTGTAGCTATGCCTACGTTCGAGAGAGAGGACCTTATGGAGACGGTACTTATATGGACCATATCGCTATTTGGGTTACTCCTTTTGGTGGTTGTTGCCATATCTATTCTTGTTGTTCGACGCTCGCTACGCCCCCTATATGCACTTTTGGAGTGGCTCGACGGCTACAACCCGGGAATGGGAGTTGTCGTAGTGCCTAACGACACCTCCATAACCGAGTTTAGACGTTTGAACGATGCTGCACAGAGAGCCGTAACACGCTCCGAGGAGCTTCTCGACCGCCAAACACAATTTATCGGCAACGCCTCACATGAGCTACAAACGCCTCTGGCAGTCATAAGCAACCGCATAGAGTATCTTATGGACCACACTTCGCCCAGCGAGGAGCAGATGGTAGAGTTGGTAAAGATTCAGGATACACTGCGCCACAACATACGCCTTAACCGCACACTACTTACGCTTACCCGTATCGAGAGCGGCAATATTGCCGAGAGTTCCGACATCGACATCACAGAGCTTGTGGCGGAGATAGTTGAGAGTCTCGATGAAGTTTATGAGACACGAAATATCTCGTGCCACGTCGAGATGGGACCACACCTATGTATATATATGAACGATGCTATGGCGCGTATGCTTGTTACGAATCTCATCAAGAACGCCTTTGTATATACGCCACAGGGGGGAAATATCCATATAACCGTAAGCAGTGATGAACTTTGCGTAAGCAACGATGGTGACGAGGCTCTCGACGGTGAACGCATATTCGACCGCTTCTATACACACACATCGCGACAATCGGCAGTAGGTCTTGGACTTGCCATCGTACGCTCTATATGTTCATACTACGGCTTCGAGGCAAAATACAGCTTCGAGGAGTCGATGCATATCTTCACCGTGAGATTCAACCGCTAAACTGCGCCATGACAACGGCGGTCTGAGGATAAAAACAGCTTTTTTTTAACTTTTTTTGTTATGAAGCGAAAAATTCAAATTCGTTTCAAAATTGTGTACGACCTTTGCAGTGTGGAAAGTGAGGTTCGCATGAGGTGAATGGTAAACACACAAAAAATTAGAGCTATGAAAAAGTTAATGATTTTTGCAATAGGCGTACTCTCGGTAACGATGCTTTCGGCTGCAACGTCGATTATGAGGAGCGATGACATGCCGATAAAGTTTGCGGAGCTGCCAACCGAAGCACAGCAATTCGTAGGCAAGTACTTCGGCAAGGAGGAGGTATCGCACGTTATGAAGGATGCCGAGTTCCATGGTACCGACTACAAGGTAGTTTTCGTGAGCGGTTCGAAGGTAGAGTTCGACACCAATGGCAACTGGACCGAGATAGATTGCCGATACAGCACAGTTCCCAGCGCAATTGTTCCCGATAAGATTGAGAGCTACATCAAGGATAGCTACGCAGCGAACAAGGTTGTCGAGATTAAGCGAGAGCGCAACGAGTGGGAAGTAAAGCTTACCGGAGGTCTTGAACTAACGTTCAACAAAGATTTCCAACTGATAGACATCGATGACTAACCTCTGAACGGTTAGAACAAGATAGAGAAAAATAAAGGTTATGAGAGGGTTAATATTTGTTTTGTCAGCAGTCGTTGCAGCCACGTTCTTCGTTGGCTGCAACGATAACTTTGATGCTCCGCAATCCATGCGCAACAGCTTCGAAGCACAATACCCCAAGGCCAAGAATATAGAATGGGAGAAGAAGCATGGTCATGCCGTAGCCGAGTTCCACCTTCCCGGCATCAAGGGAGAGTGTGAGGCATGGTACACACTTGATGGCAAGTGGATTATGACCGAGTTTGACATAGTGTACAGTGACCTTCCGGCAGCTGTACGCAACTCCTTCGAGACGGAGTATGGCATCGACACACCTGTTGATGACGTGAAACGTGTCGAGCGCTACAATGCCAAAACTATCTACCTCATCGAGGCGACGATAGTTATCAATGGCATATTGAGTGATATCTATATCGAGTACCTCGAAGATGGCACGCTGCTACGCTCGGCAGTAGAGGTCGATGCGGATTACTTCTATGGCGACTACCTATGGTAGTTGTATAACGCACTTAATTTATGGTCGCAGGGCCATAGAGATAGATAAAAACACCAACAGCCTATATGAACTTCAAAGTGTGAAGTTAGAGGATGAAAACCTCTCTTCACCAAAAATGTCCGACATATTTTTGTCGGACATTTTATTTGTCATATTGGTGTTTATTGGACTTATTGGTTTTTTATTCTGGGGAACGTGGCACACAGAGCGAGACGGTATCCAACAAAAAAACACCTGCCGAACTTTTCGACAGGTGTTTAGTACCTATTCAGGATTGTAGCCAGACATTTAGGCTCTCTCCATCGTTGCAGTTACCCTATCACACTCTCTTTGCCGTGTGTTCATGGCACTGTTGTGGACCCAGAGGGGCATGATCCCACGACCTTCGGATTATGAGTCCGCTGCTCTAACCAACTGAGCTATGGGTCCTAATGACTTGAAGCCATTTCACGGGTGCAAAGGTAGTAAAAAAATTTTATTATCAAAAGTAAATGGGATTTTTTCTTTGGAGATAATTCCGTTTTCGTTTGCACATTGACACGTTGTTTGGAGTCTTGACATGTTGGCTTAATATCTGAAAAGAAAATAGGCTGGTCTGTGACCAGCCTATTTAGGTTGCTTGTGCTCGCTTATTAGAGAGCGTTTACGTGCAACGCCAATGAACTCTTCAAGTTAGCAGCCTTATTCTTGTGGATGATGTTGTGCTTTGCCAACTTATCCAACATTGAGCTTACCTTGGGAAGCAAAGCCTCTGCTGCGCTACGCTCGTTAGTGTTACGCAAAGCCTTTACGGCGTTACGTGTTGTCTTGTGGTAAAGACGGTTGTGAGCACGCTTTGTTGCAGTCTGGCGAATACGCTTCTGCGATGACTTGTGATTTGCCATAATTTTAATTCTTTTTATTTTTTACTTTTTACAATTTTCATTTTAATCCTATTCGCACCCTCCTCTTCTCTTCCCTCTCTTCACTTCTCACCTCTGCTCTTGCACCCCACATAGGAATCACTTTGGCACCCTGTTTTTTGTGTTGGGCCTCCACTGCTACGACCGTAGTCGTTTTCGGATAGGCTTATGCCCGCTCCTGATGTTCTGTTTTCCGCACGCACCGCAACATTGTTGCGCCACGCCAAGTGCAGCCCATAGCAGAGTCGAACTGCTCTTTCAAGAATGAAAATCTTGCGTCCTAACCGATAGACGAATGGGCCATACCACTAATTGTGTCTCTACGAGGCAATTTAGCGGTGCGAAGGTAAGCTAAAAAAATGAAACTACCAAAGGGATTTGCAAAAAAATGTGGATTTAGGGGTAAAAACCGCAGTTTTCAGGCACATTTTAGTGGCATTTACGGACTATTCTCGGTGTAGTCTTATGGCACGAGATGCTGCATCAAACGAGATATAGTGGCTGTCGAATAGACGCTCGATGTCGCCCGAGAGAATCATCTCTTCGGTGGGCATGTGGCGCAACATCGGGGTGTCGATGAGCGCTATGCTATCGGCAAGAGATAGAGCTATGTCGAGTTCGTGTGTCGAGAATATAATGCACTTCCCCTCGTCGTGAGCAAGTCGCCGTAGGAGTGTGCACAACTCGTATCTGTTTGGCAGATCGAGGAATGCTGTGGGCTCGTCAAGGAGTATGACATCGGTATCCTGCGATAGGGCACGCGCTATCATCACTCGCTGACACTCGCCATCGGAGAGTGTTGTCACGTTGCGGTCACGGAGGTGGTCGATGCCCGCAATCCGCATAGCACGCCTTATCGCCTCCTCGTCAGCAGCTTTAAGGCGTCCCATCCAATCGGTATAGGGTGCGCGACCTATGGCCACAAGGTCGTGTGCCGTGAGCGCCTCAACATCTATGCGCTCGGTATTTACGAACGCTATGACACGCGCCAGCTGCGACGAAGACATGGATGCAACGTTGATATCGTTGATGCGTATCTCACCTCCTTGGACTGCCCCGAGGGAGGCTATGGCGCGAAGAAGTGTACTCTTTCCTGTTCCGTTGCGCCCAAGTAGAGCCACCATGCTACCACGCGTAAAGCGTGTGCTGGCACCTCGCAGGAGGGTGCGGCTACCAAAGGATAGGGTTATGTCGCGAAGCTCAATCATTTGCTGTTTCGGTTACGCAGTACGACAAATATTATAATGGGGATACCCAGAAGTGATGTTATGGTATTCACCGGCAGCATCACTCCGTTGCGAGCTACGATGTCGGTCACTACGCAACATAGGAGCATCGCTACTGCACCCCACAGCATGGTTGCAGGCATGAGTATGCGGTGACTTGCTGTGCGGAATGTCATACGCGCAAGGTGAGGTATGGCAAGACCTATGAAACCTATGGGGCCACAGAAGGCTGTGATTGTTCCTGCGAGCAGCGTCGTCGAAAGGAATATCAGGCTGCGCGATAGTGTTACACGCAAACCCATAGTGCGAGCGTAGCTCTCGCCAAGGAGCAGCATGTCGAGTGGCTTTATTACGGCTATGGCAAGCAGCAATCCCGTTATGGTCATGGGCAACATTACATAGAGGTTGTCAATCGTCACATTCGACAGCGAACCCATAGTCCATACGACAAAGGCTTTCAGCGACTCCTCTGTGCCAATATATTGCAGTATTCCCACCACAGCAGATATTGTCGAGCCAAGCATCATGCCAAGGATGAGTATTACGCTAATATTCTTTATGCGTCGCGATAACGCCATCACAGCAACAAGTACAACCGCCGAGCCTATCCATGCCATACCTGCTGTGCCGAGCGCTGCCATGGGAGTTCCTGCCCACATTGCCGCAAGTGGCGTTGCGAGGGTAAATAGTGCAACACCAAGGCTTGCCCCGGAGCTTATGCCAAGAACATAGGGCCCCGCCAGCGGGTTGCGGAAGAGCGTCTGCATAAGAAGACCGCTTGTGGATAGCGCCATGCCGGCAATGATAGCGACGATGACCTTTGGCAGACGCAGCGTGGTTACTATTGTGCGATACTCCTCGGAGGTAGCACCACCCGTAAGCGAAGCCCACACATCGGTCAATGGCACGTCGGTAGTACCTATGAGCATGTCGCCTATGGCAAGAGCAATAAGTGCTATGCCAAGTATGCCGAAAAGCATGGTTGTGAGTATGGCTCTACGATTTTGGGACATGGTTGCTGCAAATCTATTACTCGCCTATAAGTCTTCTATGGTAGTATAGCTCGTCGTCGTTTCCGGAGAATATTCCAACCAAGTCGTTCAATACAACGTCGGGATGCACTATCGCACTCTCCCAGAAGTCGCTGCCTCCCGCAGGTGTACGTCTCTTGTCGTTGTTATATACGCAACCGTCAAGCACAACATCCGTTGCCATAAAGTGAGGCGCAATATCGGCTAATTCGTCCAATGTCTGACATTGCCCCACGTTAAGCCAAATATCACTCTCGGATACAAGCATGTATGCCTCTTCGAGGCTTATTCCCGTAGAGCCTCCCGTGAGGTTTCTACCCTTGTATATGTACTCTGCCCCCGCATCCTCGATAAGACGCACCATATAGCTATCGTCCGACGGCATATACCACACATCCTGATAAGGGGCGTTGAGCATAACCTTCTGTCGCCGTTTGGCGAACGTTATATTGTTGCGTATATCGTTATAACGCTCAACGATACCTCGAAATACCTCTTCGCCATGCTCTCTACACCCAACTATTTCTGCCATGAGAACAAGCCACTCCGCCTTACCCAATGGCGACTGCTCGGTATAGTCACCGAGATAGAGGTATGGTATCTTCAACTCACGGAGCTTCGACGTAACAACACTATCCTCCGCCGATACACCATATAGCAAGACTATGTCGGGTTTGAGCATCACAAGCAACTCATAGTTCAGCGAGCTATCATAGCCCACATCTTTTACTTCGGGGCTACTTGCTATCGTGGAGTTCATGATATACTGCTTTCCAGACACACCAACGATGTATTCAGCCCTATCAATAGCATCTAACATTGCCACGTGGCTCGACGACATACACACCACACGCTGTGCAGCGCCTACAATATATTGACCGTCGAAACTCGTTGCCTCGCCCTTATCAAGAATTGCCAACGTCTGCATCGGGACATCGACGCCCTGCCATGGACGGGTAACGCATATAAGCCTATTTCCGTCGCTATCCTCCCTAATTTCGAATCCGGAGGCGTGAGAAGGGGTGTATGAAGTCAAAGAAAAATCCTCGATTGCTGCGCTCTGCTGCCGAGCACAACTACCACACATACAAAGCATTACAGCTACAACCAGTATATTTAGGACATTCTTCATAATGCAAAGTTACATTTTTTTTGTATTAAATTTGCACACTTTGAAAAATTATTATTATCTTTGCACTCGCAAAACCAGTTCGGGATGTAGCTCAGCCCGGTTAGAGTACACGTCTGGGGGGCGTGTTGTCGCAAGTTCGAATCTTGTCATCCCGACCATTTGAGCAGGTAGCGTAACTCTCGTTACGCTACTTTTGTTTTGTGCTGTCTATGGAGCGCAAGCTCTCCATATCACACACAAAGCAAAAGCCACCGCATTGCGGCTACCTGCTATGTCGTGCTGGTAAGCCTTCTTTAACAGTCAGTTGCGCGGATAGATGCATGATTTATTGCCCGCCCACAAGGCCACGATTTTTATATTGGAATCCGCGCTACGGCTCTGCCGTTCGAATCTTGTCATCCCGACCATTTGAACAGGTAGCGTAACAAAACACCGTATTCTTGCCATTGAAGTAGTGCGACAACAACACTAACATAGAAAAGCCCTGAATAGGTTGTACTTAGATGTACGTCCCATTCAGGGCCATGATTGAAGTGACGCTAATGCGCCGCTATCACAACAAAGTGTTATGCTCCGAAGTTATCAAAGAGAATATTCTCCTCGGGAACTCCAAGGCTATCCAACAAGTTTACTACCGACTGCGCCATCATCGGAGGACCGCACATAAGGTAGATAATACCTTCTGGCTCATCATGCTCTTTGAGGTAGGTCTCGTAGAGTACGTTGTGAACGAAGCCGGGAACATAGGGTACACCAGCCTTGTCTGCCTCGGGGTCGGGACGGTCCAAAGCCAAATGGAACTTAAAGTTGGGGAACTCCTTCTCGATCTGATAGTAGTCATCGAGGTAGAACGCCTCCTTCAACGAACGTGCTCCATAGAAGAAATTAACCTTGCGACCGGTCTTCAACGTCTTGAACAGGTGCATGATATGCGAACGCATAGGAGCCATACCGGCACCACCACCGATGAATACCAACTCCTGATCGTCAGAGAGGTCGTCGGGCAAGAAGAACTCACCAAACGGACCTGACATGATAATCTTATCGCCGGGCTTCAACGAGTAGATATATGACGAACATACACCCGGATTAACATTCATAAAGCCACCCTTCGCTCTATCGAACGGAGGTGTTGCAATACGCACGTTAAGCTTAATGATATCGCCCTCGGCAGGATAGGTAGCACATGAATAAGCACGCACCTGTGGTTCGGGATTAACCATCTTCAAGTTGAAGACACCCATCTTCTCCCAATCCTCGCGGTACTCGGGATCAACGTCGATATCCTTGTAATCAACCGTAATAGCAGGAACATCGATCTGGATGTAACCACCACTGCGGAAATTTAGGTGCTCGCCCTCGGGAAGCTTAACAACAAACTCCTTGATGAAGGTAGCCACGTTGTTGTTCGAAACAACCTCGCACTCCCACTTCTTGATGCTCAACACCGAAGCAGGAACCTTAATCTTCATATCCTCCTTGACCTTAACCTGACAGCCAAGACGCCATCCCTCGTTGATCTGACGACGGTTGAAGAAGCCACGCTCGGTGGGAAGAATCTCCCCACCGCCGGCTACAACCTGACACTTGCACTGACCACAAGCGCCCTTACCGCCACATGCCGAAGGGAGGAAGATACCCTGCTCCGAGAGTGTATTGAGAAGTGTCGAGCCCGAAGCAACCTCCAAAACCTTATTGCCATCGTTGATGTCGATATTTACGGCACCCGACGACGTAAGCTTTGCCTTTGCCAAGAGCAGGAGCAACACCAAAATAAGTGTCACTGCCAAGAAGGCAACTATTGCATAAATAATAATCTCCATACCTTATACTCTTTTTAAGGTTACAACTGTACACCGCTGAATATCATAAAGGCGATACCCATCAAACCGGTGATAATAAAGGTGATACCAGGACCCTTCAACGCTGCGGGGACGTGCGAGTACTCAATCTTCTCGCGGATAGCAGCCATCATGACGATAGCCAACCACCAACCAATACCCGAACCAAGACCATAGACGATAGAGTCACCCACGGTGTTAATCTCGGTACCCACCATTTGCTGCATAAACAACGAACCACCCATGATAGCGCAGTTCACAGCGATAAGCGGCAAGAAGATACCCAACTGGTTATACAGCGCAGGCGCAAACTTCTCGACAATCATCTCTACGAGCTGAACAAAGGCAGCGATAACGGCGATGAAGATGATGAACGACAAGAAACCAAGGTCGATACCCTCGCCAAGAACATCGGGCGAAAGAACATAGACCTGAAGAAGATAGTTCAAAGGCACGGTCATAACCATAACGAAGGTTACGGCAGCACCCAAACCGAGAGCTGTCTTAACGCTCTTCGACACGGCGATGTAAGAGCACATGCCGAAGAAGAAGGCGAAGACCATATTCTCGATAAGCATCGAGTTAATAAACAAATTCAACATAAACTATCCTCCTACTTTTCCTGTAAATCCTTGTTAAACGAACGGTGTACCCAGATGATACATCCTACAATGATAAGCGCCATGGGCGGGAAGAGCATAAGCGAGTTGGGTGTGTACCAATCGCCAAGTACCTGAATACCGAAGAGAGTTCCACTACCAAAGAGCTCGCGGAAGAATGCAACGATGATAAGGATAAGTGCATATCCGATACCATTTGCAATACCATCGATAAATGAATCCATAGGCTTGTTACCCAAGGCAAAAGCCTCGACACGTCCCATGACGATACAGTTCGTAATGATAAGACCTACATATACCGACAACTGCTTCGATACATCGTACATAAAGGCCTTCAACACCTGATCTACAACGATAACAAGCGTTGCAATAACCACCAACTGAACGATAATACGGATACGCGAAGGCACGCCGTTACGCAGCAACGACATTATAAGGTTAGAGAACGCCGTAACGAAGATTACAGAGAGACCCATAACCACAGCCGGCTCCAACTTAACTGTGACCGCAAGCGCCGAGCAGATACCCAGAATCTGCACGATAATGGGGTTATTGGCTGCAAGCGGATTTGTAAAATTCTTACTCAACTTCATAGATTACTCCTCCTTAACTTTTTGGGGTTCTACGATAATAGGATTCTCCAAGAACTCCTTGTACTTGTCGATAGAGTTGCGAAGCATGTCGTTTACGCCATCACAGGTCTTTGTACCACCCGTAATAGCATCTACCTGATACTTCTCATCCTTGGCACCGCCCTTCTGCATGCGAAGAGCGAACTCCGAACCAGCATATACGAGCTTACCTACGAACCTGTTCTGAACACCATCGGTTGCAATCTCGGCACCAAGACCGGGAGTCTCACCTGCGTGGTCCATAACGATACCCTTAACTACGATTTCGCCATCCACAGTTTGGAGTGCAGCATAGCCCCAGATGTCGCCCCAAAGGCCCTTTCCGACCAAGGGAATAATGTAGGTTGTCTCAGCCTTATCGTTATATATAAATATAGGGAGTTCTGCCTCGGTAGCAGCCAAAGCCTTACGATCCGAGAGCAATTTGAACACTGCATCTACCGACACCGTATCGTTTGTGTCAATAGCATAAAACGTATTGTCGGCAGCATCTACATAGCCCATTGCAACCATCGTATCGAAGTCGCCATTCTCATTGCCGGCAGCCTTCATGATAGATACCTTCTGCTCGTTGAGCACGTTGGCATCCTGAAGATCTTTGAGGCTTGTTGAGATAACGGCGAGCAACGTACCTACAATAACAACCATCACCACAGTATAGACGATGGTATAGAGGTTTGAATTCTTATTTATTGCCATAGCCTTTACTATTTAACGTTCTTAATAAGCTTCTTACGACGTGCAATGCTGCGATCTACCACAAAGTAGTCGATCAGCGGAGCCAATGCATTCATGAAGAGGATTGCGAGCATCATACCCTCGGGATATGCAGGGTTGAGCACACGTACCGATACTGCCAAAGCACCAATCATGAAACCATAGATCCACTTACCCGTATTGGTCTGTGCCGATGTAACGGGATCGGTAGCCATGAAGACAGCACCAAAGGCAAAACCACCAACCAAGAGGTGATAGTATGCAGGATACTCTGTCCAGCCTGTGATATCGAAGAGGTAGCCAAATGCCAAACCACCAACGAACACCGACAACATGATACGCCATGACGCAACGCCCGTAAAGAGCAACAACGCAGCGCCTAACAGAATGGCCAATGTCGAAGTCTCGCCAACACAACCGGGGATAGTACCAAGGAAAGCATCACATACCGAGAAGCCCTCCATAGTGGCGCCGGGCTGACTCATATAGTCCAAAGCCGTAGCACCCGTCATACCATCAACAGCATACCACACCTTCTCACCCGACATCTGGGGAGTGTAGGCGAAGAATGCAAATGCACGAGCCAACAACGCAGGGTTGAAGACGTTCATGCCGGTACCACCGAATACCTCCTTACCAATAATTACGGCAAAGGCTGTCGAAAGACCTACAATCCACAAAGGCACACCAACGGGCATAATCATCGGAATCAAAAGACCTGTTACGAGGAAACCCTCGTTGATCTCGTGACCACGCTTTTGTGCAAATGCAAACTCGATAGAGAGACCCACACCATACGACACGATGATCATGGGCAATACCTCCAAGAAACCAAACCAGAACGCATCGAAACCTACGCGACCTGCGAAGTAACCAACGTTCCACATACCAAACAAGAGTGCAGGCACCAAAGCCAACACAACCATAATCATCACACGCTTTATATCGTTACAGTCGCGGATGTGAGCACCCTTCTTGGTTACTGTATTGGGAACATAGAGGAATGTTTCAAAGCCCTCGAATGTCGAGTGCAAGAAACTAAGCTTGCCACCCTTCGAGAAAGTGGGCTTAATCTTATCAATAAAATTACGCATTCCCATAGTTTAGCTCTCCTTAATCATTAGGTTAATACCATCGCGCACAATCTGCTGCATCTCAATCTTCGAGGGATCGACAAACTCGCAGAGAGCCAAATCCTCGGGCAAAACCTCGTAGATACCGAGATTCTCCATCTTATCGAGATCCTTAACAAGGATTGCCTTCAACAGATATGCTACATAAACATCCATAGGCAGATACTCCTCATAGAGTCCTGTAACTACAAAGGGACGCTCACCACCATTGAGGTTGGTATCGAGGTTATACTTCTTCTGGGGGCAGAGCCACGAGAAGTAGGCGCGTGACACCGAGAAACGGTGCATACGGGGCATAGCCCAACCCAAAAGCTCGTACTTATCACCCTCGGGAATAAGAGTCAGCATGTCGGCACCCGCTGCCAAATAGCCATCAGCCTCGGTCTTAACGCCCGTAAGAACGTTACCAGAGATGATACGCACGTTGCCGGCAACCTTGCCTATGATAGACTCTACGGCAGCACCGGCGATGATGCGCTTGTAGCAAGGCTTCTGCGCCTCGCTACCGGCTACTGCGATAATCTTGGTCATGTCGAGCTTACCGCCCATAACCAAACGACCAATGAGTGCTACATCCTGAATTGCTACGGTCCACACGATATCACCCTTTGCAATGCGGTCGATATGGTGAATCTGGATACCCACATTACCTGCGGGGTGCTTGCCCTCAAAGGTACGATACTCCACGCCCTTAATCTCCTTCATGTAGCCCTCATCGCCCTTACGAGCCGAGAGGTGCACTTTGCCATCGGTCAGACGCGCAAGCACCGCAAAACCCATCTCGATAGCTGCGCGCTCCTCCTTCAACACAAAGTTGTAGTCGGGAGCCAACGGCGCAGAGTCGAATGCCGACACGAAGATAGCCTTGGGTTTGAGTTCGGGGTTAGCGATAACGCCGTAAGGACGCTCCACGATACGGGTCCACAAGCCCGACTGGAGCAACATCTCGACAATCTCGGAACGCTCTGCCTTCTGGGGATTAACCACGGGCAACTCCTTGTAAACCTGCTGTTGATCGGGCTCTATGGCAACATTCAGAAGCTTGCGCTTCTCGCCACGGTTGATAGCCGACACCACACCACTCACGGGCGAGGTAAAGAGGATACGCGGGTTGTTCTTATCGAAGAACAGGGCGCTACCAGCCTCAACCTTATCACCAACCTTAACCAACAGCTTGGGAGTAACGTTCTCGTAATCCAGCGGACTTACAGCATAAGACTTTGCCATGGGCGCCTGCTCCACAACAGCCTCTGCTGCACCAACCAACTGAATGTCGAGACCTTTACGTAATTTAATGTTTTTCGACATAAAAACTGTTTGTTAGATTAAATTGAATTTAGTTATATTGTTTGTCTTTGTATCTACTGTAAGTAGCTATTATACCTCTTAATACGTAAAAATGCGTACGAAGGTACGCCTTTTTTTTGAAACAACCAATCTTTATTGGGTTATATTTCTCATTTTAGGCAATAATTTCGCGATTTTCTTTTGCCGACACCCAGGCTATACGCAAGGCATAGCCTTGTAGCCACAGCTGGTCGTAATAAAACAATGGATAGCCAGGCGTGTTCGGACACGCCTGGCTATCCATTATCGTTTGGCAGCGGGCTCGCGCCCACTTCGGCTATATGCAAACTAAAAAACGCTTGCTCCGCCGCTATTAACTATCGCTCTCGCAATCGCACTATGCCTTGCGTTTTAGAACCATACGAATGTTCATCCCCATGTTGCTATAATCCAGCACAACATAGTCGTCATTATATCCCGACACGATATACTCCGCATTATACTCATCGCCCGTCAGCGTCAATGAGCTGTTAGCAACATCGTAGGTCCACGTGAAATCCTTGACAGAAGACTCGCTTCCGAGTATCTCGGATTGAACGTTGCGCACACCCTCACCCTCGGCCTCAAACAGATATTGTGCTTTGGC
This sequence comes from Alistipes sp., assembly GCA_017403125.1. Lineage (GTDB taxonomy): Bacteria > Bacteroidota > Bacteroidia > Bacteroidales > Rikenellaceae > Alistipes. Next base: position 23,943 of record JAFQOR010000030.1, read on the forward strand.
TCCACCTTCGCCATAAGCCTCGCCCATAAGCAGATACGGCTCACCAACAACTCGTTGCCACTCATCATCATACTCCAACTCCGAATCGATAGTCCATGTTCCGGGCAGAGCCTCCGCAAAACTCTCCTTATCGAAGTCTCGGCACGCCGCCATCAATATCTCTGCAACGCAGTTCGCCTCATCGATACGCAACTTCGACATCGACGCCGGAATCAGCGAAGCACGCAGCGCCTCACCGCCATCTACCACCCACTCCAAGACTATCGCATTTGGGCTCAACGACAACAACTTACACTCCAAATCGACAGCGTTGTTATCATCGAACTGCGGGACGTACAACGCAAGCACCAACCCACGGGGCTCGTAGCTCCACTCGCCACGCTGCTCGACAATGCGGCCATCCGCCTCGCCTAAATCGTAACACACAATTTGCGAGTTGGCTCCAAACTGAACTATCGGACCTTGTGGCTCTTCGCCGCCTATGTCTGCAAAGTTGCGATAGACGGTCACAACCTGCGAAAAATCGGCATTATAGCCCAAAACTGCATCCACCTGCCAATAGCCCGTGGTGCCACCAATCTGCTGGGCAACAGTGGTTATGTCATACTCCACACCCTGCTCGATAAGCTGCTGCATTGCAGCAAATTGCGCGCTATAATCTTCGCCATTAACTCTCTCCTTGGTCTGCTTCTCGCACGATGCAAACATAAGAGCAACTGCCACCGTAAATAAAAGTTTTGTTCTCATAACTACTACACTATTTGAATAACTCCTTGTTGCAAATATAACACACAAATCCGAAAATACAAAAAAAACGCTTATAAATAGCAAAAAAGTTTTGCCACAAAGAGGGCAATTTTCATAGAATACCTCCTCTTACCCGCAACCTCACGCTCTTGGCAAGGAGAGAGGACCCGACCTGACAAACCCACAACAGTCTAAAACGGGCTCCATTCCAAAAAAAAATCTATTGGGAGCAATATTCTATGAATAAAATTCGCTAATTTTGTAGGCGAGCAAGAGCTATGAAGAGTTACTATATCGACATACATACGCACCACCGACGTACCGACATCGTAACACCCTCGCAGTGTGGCGTGCACCCGTGGGATGCCGAGACGGAGGATGCAAGCTGCGACTTGTCGCAGTGCGACATGGTAGGCGAAATTGGCTTGGACTATGCGTGCGGCGTTTCGCGAGAGGCACAGACGCGGATGTTTCGCACACAGCTTGCCGAGGCCGAACGGCTGCAAAAACCCGTAGTATTGCACGTCGTGCGCAGCTTCGAAGATGTGATGCGCATACTCAATGACTACACCCTGCGAGGCGTTGTATTTCATGGATTTATAGGCTCAACACAGCAGGCTGTCCGCTGCTTCGACAGGGGTTACTACCTATCGTTTGGCGAGCGTTCGTTGCGCTCTACCAAGAGTTGCAACGTAGTGAAAAGCATGCCACACGAGTGGCTCTTTTGCGAAACCGACGACAAGCCCGACACTCCCATAGAGGAGATATATCGTCGCGTAGCAGAGTTGCGACGTACATCTGTCGAAGAGCTGCGACAGCAGATTAAGAAAAACTACGAAAAACTAATGCATCTATGATAGATAACTGGTTAGAACGCACAGAGTTGCTTATTGGCACCGAGAAGCTTGACCGACTGCGCAAGGCACACGTTCTGGTGGTGGGCATAGGAGGCGTGGGAGCCTATGCCGCCGAGATGATAGCCCGTTCGGGCGTAGGTCACCTTACGATTGCCGATGCCGACGTGGTGAGCGCGAGCAATATCAACCGCCAATTAGTTGCCCTGCACTCGACAATAGGTCGATCGAAGTGCGATATTATGGCGGAGCGCCTGCGCGACATAAACCCCGAAATAGAGCTGACAGTAGTAAATCGCTTCATAAAGGATAGCGAGACCGATGCGCTGCTCGACAGCGCGAAGTTCGACTACGTGGTCGATGCCATCGATACCCTCTCACCCAAGCTCGCCCTGATACACGGAGCTCTGGAACGCGGCATACCTTTGGTGAGCTCGATGGGCGCAGGAGCCAAGACCGACCCAACACTTATGGAGATTAAGGATATATCCAAAACACACCACTGTCCGTTGGCGCACATGCTACGCAAAAGGTTGCATAAGATAGGCATTAAGCGAGGCTTCTGGGCAGTCTTCTCGCCAGAGCCTGTGCGGGAGGGCGCGATGATTCTGTGTGAGGAGCAAAACAAGAAGTCGAACGTGGGCACAATATCCTACATCCCCGCTCTGTTCGGCATTGGTTGTGCCTCGGTAGTCATCCGCGACTTAATTGGAGAGTGGCAGACGGAGCCGATAAAAGAGTAGTATGCACGCCACTATAAAGCATCATTACAACAAGTTGAAAAAAGCAAAAAAATAAACACTAACAGATATGAAGAAAATAGTTTTTTTGGACGAGTACAGCATCGCAGGATGCGATATGTCGAGCGTTAAGTCGCAGGGCGACTACGTAGCATACGAAAACACACGCAAAGAGGATGTCGTAGAGCGCCTTAAAGGAGCAGATATAGCCATCACCAACAAGGTTTTGATTGATGGCGAAACCATGCACCAACTCCCCGACCTCAAACTCATTTGCGTAGCTGCAACAGGCATGAACAATGTGGACCTGAACGCCGCAGCCGAACTCGGCATCGAGGTACGCAATGCCGTGGGTTACTCGACGACGTCGGTGGCAGAGACCACTCTCGCCTCGGCACTCGCCTTGGCGCGTAACATCGTCTATTTCGACCAATACTTCCACGACGGTAGATATGCAGCAGCCGACCGCGCCTTCTGCTATGACCGCACTACATCGGAGATACGCGGCAAGAGGTGGGGCATCGTCGGCTTGGGCAACATCGGACGAGAAGTTGCGCGCCTTGCCACAGCCTTCGGATGCGAGGTTGCCTACTTCTCGACATCGGGCGTAAAACGCGAAGAGGGGTACCCCTCGATGGAGCTTAACGAGCTCTTGCAGTGGAGCGACATCGTATCGGTGCACTCGCCGCTAAACGAGCGTACACGTGGACTTATAGGCAACAACGAGCTGAAACTAATGAAGCCTACATCGTTCATTATCAACGTAGCACGCGGTGGCATCATTGACGAAACAGCTTTGGCAGAGGCTCTCAACAACGGCGTTACCGCAGCAGCAGCTCTCGACGTATTCTCGGTTGAGCCGTTGCGCGAATCGGCACTATACGACGTCAAGGACAGATACCGACTATTAGCATCACCCCACAACGCATGGTCGGCAGTAGAGGCGATAGACCGCCTCATAGAGTGCGTAGCCGAGAACATCAGAGTGTGGAGGGCTAAACAACAAAATAGTTAGGTAGGCTGCACGAAAGTTAGCGAATATTTGCTATTTTTGTGCTCCAAAAGGAGTATAGTTACACAACATAGCTTCCCCGATGCAGGTAACAACAACAAAGCGCAGACTACTTATGGTGCTACTATCGGTAGCACTACTCTCGGCAGGATGGCTCGGATTATCGGGCATAACACTACTCTTTGCCTTGATTCCGCTTATGGCAATAAGCGAGGGCTACACCGACTCGCGTCGTGACTGGTGGCGCATGTGCGGGTGGGCATCACTTACATTTATTCTTTGGAGTGCTGCCACGATATGGTGGGTATGGATTGCCAGCCCATTTGGGCCAATCACAGCGGGCATAGTAGGGTCGTTCTGGAATTTAGTCGCCTTCATGGCATACCACTATGTATCGAAGCGCGCACCGCGAGCCTTGGCATATACGCTGTTTGTGGCACTTTGGATTACCACCGAGTATCTCTATAACTCTGCCGAGGTCATGACCTTCCCATGGCTACTTCTCGGACACGGCTTCTCGAACGATATTTGGGCTGTGCAGTGGTACGAATATACCGGCATCTTCGGAGGCACACTCTGGGCACTATGTTCGAACGTAGCCATCTTCGAGGCGCTACGCGTGCGTAGCAAGGGTAGTCGCGTGCGTGCCGCCCTCATAGCACTTCTACCCATACTTATATCGATTGTCATACTCCTAACCTACAACGACAAGAGCGAGAGATGTGTCGTATCGGTCATACAACCCAACGTACCATGCTACGAGGAGGAGCGTGCGGCAGCCAACATGGAGGACCCCACGGAGAGCCTTATGGAACTTGTGGCACAGATTCCTAACGAGGCTACATGCGTACTTCTACCCGAGTCGGCACTCGCCTACCTGCCACAAATAGGGAGTTTCGACGAGTCAAGCACACGATACGTAGCCCCCATACTTCGTAAGATTACGGCGTTGGCTCCCTCCGATACGGAGTTTATCGTAGGAGCCTCAACACAATGCACCTATGGCAATATAGCTGCGACCGAGACCGCACACCACGACCCAGGCATAGGCTACTACGACCGATTCAACTCGGCACTTTTGGTAGATAACGATGGCAATATCAATGATATATATCATAAAGGCAAGCTCGTTATCGGCGTCGAGGCTATGCCCTCGTTTGTGAGTTCGTTTGTCGATTTGGGTGGCATCACCGGACAGCTCGGCTGGGGACGCGAGCCGAAGATTTTTGACGTTGGAGAGATGAAAATTGGTCCCGCCATATGCTACGAGGGGCTCTATGGCGAACACTTTGCCGGCTTTGTCAAGAGGGGCGCCGAGGTTATGGGCGTCATCTCCAACGACGGTTGGTGGGGTGATACACCGGGGCATAAACGACTCTTCGATTTCTGCCGTTTGCGCGCCATCGAGACACGTCGCGCCATAGCGCGCAGCGCCAACACCGGAATCTCGGGCTTCATATCTCCGACAGGCAGCTACATTGGCAAGCGTTTGGAGTGGGACGAGCGTGGCATTCTCACCGCCTCGCTACCGCTGAACAACGAGCTTACGACATATACCATATATGGCGATTGGATAGCGCGCATAGCTCGTTTAGTGGCGCTACTGACACTACTCTACTACGTGGCATACCGCGTACGACGTCGCAACCATCTTGTTGAGTAGCCGCAGCCGCTGACATATTCGAAGCAGACATAGCATAAAACAAAGTATAAAACCCTCAACACAAAAGTTATGAACTACACACAGACACTCGAATTTCTATTTACTTCTATGCCGTCGTTCCAGAACGTTGGTGGCGACGCATATAAGCCGGGATTGGAGCGTATATCTTCATTCTGTCACCATTTGGGCAACCCCCAACGCAACTTCTACACGGTGCACATCGCCGGCACCAACGGCAAGGGGTCGGTATCGCACATGCTCGCCTCGATACTTCAACAGGCAGGCTACCGCACCGGTTTGTTCACCTCGCCACACCTTACCGATTTCCGTGAACGCATACGCGTCGATGGCGAAATGATACCCAAACAGAAGGTTGTAAACTTCGTGGATAAGCACCAGCAGAAGATGCAGGAGTTGGACCTCTCGTTCTTTGAGATGACAGCTGCAATGGCATTCGACTACTTCGACCAGAGCGATGTGGAGGTAGCAATCATCGAGACAGGGTTGGGCGGAAGACTCGATGCCACGAACATCATAACCCCCATACTTAGCGTCGTCACTAACATCGGTTTAGAGCACACCGAGTTCTTGGGCGACACCATCGAGAAGGTGGCTTTGGAGAAGGCGGGCATCATCAAAAAGAGTATTCCGGTAGTTATTGGCGAGGCATCAGAGCAATATAACGCTGTTTTTGAGCAGCGCGCTGCGGAGCTTAACTCAAAGGTAATATATGCCGAGAAGGAGTTCATACTTAACGATGTAGAGCACTTCGACAACTTCAACCAGCATTTCAGCATCGAGCGTACGCGCGACAATCGCAACTACGAACTCGACATCGACCTTTTGGGCAACTATCAGCGCCACAATATCATCACTGCATGCGCTGCTGCCGACTATCTTGCCGAGCAGACACCGCTCACAATTTCGCGCCGCGCCTTCCGCGAAGGTTTGGCTACGGTAGCCGCAAATACGGGATTGGCAGGTCGCTGGCAGGTTATAGCCCACGAGCCATATACGGTATGTGATACCGGACATAATGCTGCCGGTTTGAAGTATGTTGCCGCGCAGCTCGATACTTTGGAGTGCGACAGGCTATACTGCGTCATGGGCTTCTCACGCGATAAGGCGTTGGAAGAGATTTTGAATCTGCTTCCCAAACGCGCCCACTATATCTTTACTCGCGCCTCAATCGACCGCGCACGCGCCATCGAGGAGATTGCAGCTGTCGCCGAAAAGGTGGGGCTCGACTTCGAAACCGCAGCCACGGTAAAGGAGGCTGTTGAGCGTGCAAAGAGCCTTGCATTGCCCGCAGATGCCATATTTATCGGAGGCAGCAACTTCGTAATAGCCGAGATTTAGTCGCGGCACAGCTATTAAGCGACTGCTACATAGATCTATATAATGCTATCCCCACCTCTACCAAGAAATTGGCAAGGGTGGGGATAGATATATTAGATGTAGGGGCTCGTCACCGTATCCACCATTTAAGGGACAGGGTCGTAGCCCGATCCACCCCACGGATGACAACGGAGCAGACGTCGAATGGTTAAATATAATCCTTTGATAGGGCCATGCTTACGCAACGCCTCGATAGCATACTGCGAACATGTGGGCGTGAAGCGACAACTCGGCGGTTTGAGCGGCGAGATACATAGCTGATAGAAGCGTACGAGGAGTATAAACGGCAGGGCGATAAGGCGCTTAACGCCCCTCGACAATTTGTGCCAGAATCTTTCGGACTGCATTAGCTATGGTTTTGTAGGGCAATGGCTCCTTGGATGAATAAATTAGCGCGACGTCGATGGCAATGCCCTCCTTCTTGGCATGTTCTACGACAACCTGCTTGGATAGACGATACGCCTCCTTGGTCCTGCGGCGTAGCAGGTTACGCCTTACAGCGCGCTTATGATAGCGCTTCGGCACAGAGAAAACAACCTCAACCGAGGGTTGATCACAACTCTCGGTAAAGGTCATATATCGAAATGGATAGACAAAGCCCGATGTCCCTTCGGCAAAGAGACGTCGTAACGCCGTGAGCGAATGTAGTCGCTCCGTCTTGGGAAGTGACGATGGCGTATTCATAGTATGGGGCTACTTCTTGGGAGTGCGTGTACGTGTCTTCTTCTGCAACTTGCTCTGCTGCACACGTATAAACTCCTCCTTGTCGGTATTCTCCTTAATCTGCGCATCCTCGACATCGCAACCCTCGGCGAGCTGACGACAATAGATATCGAGAGCCTTGACCATGGAGGGAGCCTCGGGCGACGGCGCCGACGCCTTGACATGCAAACCAGCATCGACAGCTGCACGCAGCGTAGCCTCGCCAAAGGTAGCTACAACGGGCAATTTATCGATGTCGAAGTTCTCGGTGAGCGCCTTGACATCCGACGGCGAATAGAGCGCTATGATATCGTAGTCCGCAGGATTGATATCATTCATATCTGCACTCACGGTACGAGCAAAGACCACGGGATCACACTTCAATTTAAGTTTCGTCAAGGTCTCGGGAAGCTCGGGTTTGAAGGGTTCGGTGAGGGCCAAGATAAACTTCTCGTCCTTATGTTTAACGATGAGCTCGAGCAACGAGTTGAACGTGCCGTCGGCAAACGATATCTTACGCTTGCGATAGATGATATACTTCTGCAAGTAGAGGGCTACGGCCTCTGTATTACAGATATACTTCATTGTCTCGGGCACCGTGATACGTGCCTCCTCGCAGATGTGAAAGAAACTATCGATAGTCGTGCGCGATGAGAATATCATGGTTGTATGATCCAGAATCTCTGTACGTTGCGCACGGAACTCTTTGAGCGTAACGCCCACGACACGAATCAAAGGCTTGTAATCGACATTGAGCTCGTACTTCTGCGCGAACTCATAGAAGGGCGACTTCTCGATGACAGCCGGGCGGGGCTGTGACACCAAAATCTTACTCACTTTCAAAGTTATAGGTCTGTTTTTATATAACTATCTTTATACTTCACACAACGCCCAAAGGGGCAATTTTATTGCATCGTCATGCACTACTGAGTAGCGAGCAAACGGGCTACGAAACTTATGGGTAGCACAACGACGGCGCAAAGGTACAAAATCCAATACAAAATTGGAACTTTTTTATTGATAAATAGTTGCAAACTCTCCACAAAATAGATCAAAACGATAATTGCACCAAGCACAATCGCCACAGCAGACCACGTAGGGGCACTCTCGGCAGGAGATAAAAGCCACGCTGCAACAACGGGATAGAGCACTACCGTGCCACGAACAAAGTTTACGGACGAAAGCGTGGCAACCTCGCCGACAACACCCGATCCGGACAACCATCCTACGATGGTGTACATGGCATAGAGCCACGCCACAATAACACCCATAACCAATAATGCCACAAGTGGAGCAATAAGCATCTCTGTATCACTCAACAACATAGCGCCATGAGGTAAAGCCATATCCACTATTTTCACACCACCCATCGCCACCATTATCACACCGAGCAACGTGATCATGGCATTGAAGCGTGATGTATGAAGTTTCCCGCCCTCGCTCTCCATACGTTCACGGCCGATTGAATTTTTTTGACCTCCCCACACGATGACCATAAAGCCCCACGAACGCAACATAACCATAAGATAGTAGAGCAACGTAAGGAGCATTATGCCCTGAAACAGAGGCTGCTCGACAAGGCTATCTGCACTATATACACCTACATCGCCCACGACAAGCTCCGACCTATCGCCAAAGAGCATAGCAGCGCTACCCTCCTGCACATCGCCATCGAGATACGTAGGCACACCTTCGGCAAGTTCGCTTGTCGAGCCAAACATCTCCTTCGATGTAGATAGAATACCATCTATCATCCTACTACTCATCTGCAACACGATTAAGAGTTATACGAATGGTCGTACCCTTGCCCAGCTCGGAGTGAACGACAGCTATCTTACCTCGATGGTACTCCTCGATGATACGACGCGAAAGCGATAGGCCCAAACCCCAACCACGAGTCTTGGTCGTAAAGCCCGGCTCGAAGATGCGTATCCAATTACTCTTGGCTATGCCCTTACCCGTGTCGCTAACATCGATATAAACATGATTCTTCTCCTCGGCAATCGACACATCGATATGACCTTGACCCTGCAACGCATCAAGCGAGTTTTTCAACAGATTCTCGATAACCCACTCGAACAGAGCTTCGTTGATTGAGGCTCGTATTGGAGCCATAGCCAAGCCATTGTAGTCGAGCGTAACATTACGCGGAATACGACGACGGAAGTATATCACCGTATCGCCTACTACCTCATTGACATTCGACGTTTTAAGCTGCGTCTCCGAGCCAATCTTCGAGAAGCGATCAACGACCTTCATAAGGTGTGTCAAATCCTTCGACATCTCCTCGACAGCCATCTGATCGACCGGCTGGCTACGCAGGTACTCCACCCATCCCAAGAGCGACGATGTGGGAGTACCCAACTGGTGCGCCGTCTCCTTTGCAAGACCTACCCAGATGCGGTTCTGCTCATTTTGACGCGTCGAGTAGAGGGCTATATATGCAAATATCGCAAATATGACGATGATGACAAGCTGAACATACGGGAACAACGACAGCGCCTTGCTATGCGCACTCGACACAAGATTGGAGTAGTCGGTATTGCCATAATATATGGTTAGCGTATTTTGATTAAGGAAGCCATAAGACACCGTAAACGGAACATTCTCGCGACTCATCTCTGCTATCTGCTCCTCGACCCACGCCCTATCGGCAAGTTTTTCTACCGGCAGATTACTAATCTTCACATCGTGACGCTCATTGACAATGATAAGCGGCACATTGGTATGTTCGGCAAGCTTCTCGATGGGTTCGGGATAGGTATTTATGAGCTGATGTATGTTCGGCAGCATCAAGATATCCTCCCACATCTCCACCGTATTGTGCTCGGCACTGCGCAACTTCTCGATAGCCTCCTCATCCTCATGATTCATCTCCGAAGAGATGGTCCACGTATATACAATCGACAATGCAGCAAGAATAAGCCCCGCCACAATTACCACTGTGCGACGGCGCCTATCAAAAAACTTTGCCGATATGTTTAAATGCGGAAACTTCATCAGAGAGTTAGGGAGATAAGATTCTATGGCTAACGCCTATCTACATCTTGTTCGCGCAATATACGTTCATACTCATTGCGCTGCAATAACAGATCGATAGCTGCATCTATGTCTTCGTCATGCATAGCGCCATGCTCAACAGCACCGGAGTTGTAGGCATGACGCAGGACTATCTCGGCATTTAGAGCATCGACAATCTCACGTCGGTATGTCTCCATATTCGACATCTTATCATCCTTGATAAGACCTCGCATCTCCTCCAACGCTTCACCCAATCTCTGGTTGTAGAGGTCCTCCTCGACAGCCTTCTCCAAAGCACGCAACGCACGACGTGTCTCCGACTCGTAGGGGACGTCACGCTCGGCAATCATGGCTGCAAAGTCGGCATAATCCTCATCCGTTATGGAGAACGTGCGAACATCAATCTTCTCGCCTACATGTCGTCGCATATACTCATCTGCCCAATCCTCCATATAACCCATAGCATAGAGCGTCAAGGCAAATCTGCTTACGTATTGTGGCTCAATCTTACGGTCCGGGACTATACCGCCACCATCATAAACCTTGCGTCCAGCACGCGTATGATACTCCGTAAGAAGCGAGTCGGGCACCGCCTTTACACTACCATCGCTGTTACGTTCCGAGTAGTTGAGTGCCTGTATGCAACGTCCCGACGGGATGTAGTATTTTGCCGTAGTGTATTTAAGATAGGTATTATAGCCCAAGTGGCGCGTGCCCTGCACCAGCCCCTTTCCATAGGTACGCTGACCCATGACCACAGCCCTATCCAGATCCTGCAACGAGCCTGCAACAATCTCCGATGCCGATGCCGAAGAGCCATTCACAAGCACTACAAGGGGAATGTCGAGTGCTACGGGCCGATGCTGCGTTGTGTAGTGAACAAGCGACGTTGAGTCTCTGCCCATGAGCGAAACAACACGCTCGTTGTTGGGGACAAACAACGATACTATATCCACCGCCTCCTGAAAAACTCCACCGCCATTAGAGCGGTAGTCGAGTATGATACCTCGCAAGCCGGGCTCTCGCATCAACTCCTCGACAGCATGGCGCATCTCTTGATAACAACCCTCGGTGAAGTCGTTATGACAGATATAGCCGACACTGTCGCGCAAAATACCATAGTATGGGACACTCGGTATCGATATGCGACGACGTGTAAGTCGCAGGGTATCTACCGAATGGTCAATGTTGCGCTCGATGACGACACTCACATCGGTACCGGGGTCACCTTTAAGACGCTTGCTAATCTCATCCGTTGCCACACCCTTCATACTCTCGCCCTCGATAGCCAGAATCTTATCGCCGATGCGAATACCCGCCTCGTCCGACGGCGAGTCCTTGTAGGGTTGAGCAAAAATCACATAGTCATCCTTCTTGCGAATGAGCGAGCCTACGCCACCATACTTGCCCGTAGTCATAAGCTCAAACTCTGCCATTGCCTGCTCCGATATGTATTGCGAATAGGGGTCGGTAGCCGATATCATGCCGGCAGATGCGGCATCGAGAAGTTTGTCGGCCGAGACTTTATCGACATAGTTCAGGTCGAACTCACGCATCATATTTACCAATATCTCCGTGGCACGGCCCAAATCGAAGTCCGCCTCTACACGCGACGGCTGTTGCGCCATAGCAGATGACACATAGCAAGATAGCGCTATTGCGACGAGAAACACGCCTCGCCACACACGACCAAAAACCAATGACAAAATATCAAACATTTCTCAACTCTTCTCTCTTAAAAACAACAACCCTCTAATCCTCGAAGCGGCTATTACGCAGGTAGGCGCTCAGCTGGTATGCTATGCGAGACACCATACGTCTGATACCTACAAGCTCGATGCCACCATCCCTCTCACGCACCTCAATTCTATCCTCGAACATAAGCATCAGGCGTCGCAAAAACGATGTTGCACGATATACTCTTACACCATCATGCTGCTCGACGAGCTTAAAGCCATAGAGCTGCATAGCATTATCCAAACGCACCGTATCACGCTCCGCCTCAAAACCATCGATTCGGCTACGCATAAAGCCGAAGAGGGGGTAGAACGCCGCAAGAGCAATGAAGGCAACAATCATCCACACGCCATTACCCGACGTCAACTGCGCCATAAGCTGCACCTTGACACTACCCGCCGAAGGGTCGGTAAGCGATATTAACCACACCAAGCCTACATATAAAACGCAGAGAAAAAGCAGATATTTCAGCGATCTCACAAAATGCTTCATAACACAATTATATTATCCGTTATTAGTCATACCTTCGATAGCCGCAGCCACACGCTCCATCAACCACCGTGGCGTGGATGTGGCGCCGCATATTCCTACACTCTCTACCCCTTCGAACCACGCAGCATTCAACTCTTCTGCCTCCTCTATATTGAAACTACGCTCATTAGCTCGACAACACACATCATAGAGTACTCTTCCATTCGAAGATTTGCGTCCCGCAACAAAGATAACCACATCGACGCTGCGCGAGAAGTCTGCAAGCGATTTTTCGCGTCCCGCGACACGCCGACAGATAGTGTCATCAAGCGTAACACTCTCCGCAACCGTTGCTCGGCGCTTAATCTCCTCGCCCAACTCGTTGAAAAGGTCGATACTCTGTGTAGTCTGCGAAAGGAAGTAAATGGGACGCGTGAAATCCACCCCATCCAAATCGGCAACACTCTCGACAACAACAACATCATCCTCGACCTGCCCCGTAAGTCCTACAACCTCGGCATGGCCACGCTTACCCAATAACACAACACTACCCCCAACACTCTGCATGCTCTTGTAAGCATCGACAAGGCGTCGTTGCAGGCGCGCTACAACGGGACATGTGGCATCAATAATACGTATGCCGAGTGACTCTGCCAAACGATAGGTACGCGGAGGTTCGCCATGTGCCCGTATGAGCATCGTACGACCCGCAAGTTGTGGCATATCTGCGTGAGTTATAGTGCCAAGGCCCAACTCTTCGAGGCGCTGTACCTCAACACGATTATGTACAATATCGCCCAACGAATACACCTTGCCACCACTGCGCAGGGCTTCCTCCGCCTCGTTTATGGCGCGCACCACGCCAAAGCAAAAACCGGAATTTTCGTCTATGCGGACCCTCATAACCCTACCCTACAGACGTATCTATCGTTTGATAATCTCCTCGTAGCGCTCCATAAACCACGCCATCTGCTCCTCGACGCTCATCGTAGAGTTGTCGAGCACCAATGCATCATCGGCCTTGCGTAGGGGCGATATAGCACGTGTCATATCCGCCTTATCGCGCGACACAACATTCTCATATATCTCTTCGAGCGTAACCTTGTCGCCCTTTGCCGTAAGCTCCTTATAGCGACGCTCGGCACGGACCATGGCATCTGCGGTCATGTATATTTTGAGCTCTGCATCGGGGAACACAACGGTACCTATATCACGACCATCCATAACAATACCTCGCTTCTGGCCCATGTGCTGCTGTAAAGCCACGAGTCGGCGACGCACCTCACCAATAGAGCTCACCGCACTCACGCAGTTGCTAACCTCGATAGTGCGAATCTTACACTCGACCAAATCGCCATTTACGTAGATGTCACTTGCACCTCGCTCCGAATTGAAGCGGAACTGAATGTCGATATCGTCGAGCATCGATACAATCATATCTTCGTCGGCAATACCCGAACGTATAGCACCATGCTCCAAGGCGTAGAGCGTCACAGCACGATACATGGCTCCGGTATCTATAAAGATGTAGCCCAGACGCGCCGCAATGGTCTTGGCAAAAGTACTCTTGCCGCACGACGAGTGGCCGTCGATGGCTATGATGATTCTCTTATTATCCATTGTTTACTAAATTATTACAGACAGCAGAGTGTAGAGTCCGAGGATGCCTATCACAAGACCTGCAACATGGTTTATCGTAAGTAGATGGCGCGGACGGAAATTCCTGCGGAACAAGTTCAGAAGCGACGTTACAATCAGCCACCATATTGTAGCTCCCACCAAGAAGCCGAACAACACAAGAGTAGTATTCATCACTCTACCAACCTTTGCAGGGTTAGCTTCAACCACAGCCTCCTCATCGAGCAACACATCATCGGCCCCAAACATCTCCTCGGGCAACACCTCCTGCTGCTCCCCTGCAACTACAACCTCTGCCATTAGCTCCTTGGGCTCTTCTACGTCAATAGCCACAATCTCCTCCTCGGCAACAACGGTTTCGGCAGGTTTATTCGAGAGATCGATATGGAACATCGTGAAGAAGGCGAGGATGTAGGGGATGATAAACACGAAGTTGGCAAGCGTAAAGCCAAACATCGAGGCAAAATCCTGCCATAAATGCGTCTTACCGGCACGATTCTTGCGAATCTGCGGCACAGGATTTTTGAAGAATATGAAGGCACCAACTATGATAACGAAACATCCACCACAAATCTGGATTATATCGTTATATTGGTCAATAGAGCTCTTTAAGAGAGCATAGACCGTGAACGAAAGAATCGCCAAAATCGTATCGGCACACGCCACGCCAAAGCCCGAAACAAAGCCCGAAAGATAGCCCTTGCTCAACGTACGTTGTATGCACAATACCGCAACGGGACCCACGGTCACCGACGCAGCGAAGCCCACACACATGCCACCAAAGAGTATCTGCAAAATCTCCACTACCATTGCTCTAAACCAAACGACGTACCGTTAATATTATTATGCGACCATTATGGTGCTAAATTTAGGTACATACATCGCGACAAAGATACAAAACAATTCACAAAGCGCAATTCCGAAAGTGCAATTATTTTCGTATATGCTATCACAAAAGTGCAGCTTTATCACCCATTTTCATCAGTTTAGGCGCTAAAACTCACCAATTAGATTAAAAACTTTGCGATGAAAAATATTATTAGTACCTTTACGCAAGATTTCAATAGTTCATTTTTTATAAACAACACATTTATTATGTCAGAGATTAAGAAGCCTGGTATTGAGATACAGCTTGACGAGCAGGTTGCACAGGGCAACTACTGCAATTTGGCTATTATTGCTCACTCTAACTCGGAGTTTATCGTCGATTTTGCAACGATGCTTCCCGGTCTGCAAAAGGCACGCGTGAAGAGTCGTGTGATACTCACTCCGGAGCATGCAAAGCGCCTGCTTCTCTCGTTGCAGGAGAATATTGCACGCTACGAGAACAATGTGGGTAAGATTAACATCCCCACCAAGCAGCCCATGCTCGACCCATTCGGTTCGAAGGGTCAGGCGTAATAGTGCCTAACACCATACCACATGGGGCTGACCGACTAATGACGGTCAGCCCCATGTGCGTATTGATCGGCAAAACAAAACCATTTTCGCCATCTTACCCTCACCTCTTTACGCCATTTCACCCGACAAAATATCTGTTTCACCGGATGTTTTGAACATTTCGCCCGCAATAGAGTTGTTTTTCACATAAATTAGCTATCTTTGTAATGGGGGAGTAGTAACCAAAAGATAGCGTCAATTCACGAAAAACGCTCAACGGAATGGTTGTTTGGGACGATTTTCGTTAAAGAATTTGAAGAGCTATAACCAATGGTGCGACAGTAAGCATCAACTTACGGCGCCCCACACGATATAACGATAAAACTATATGCTTATGAGAAGATCACTCTATTTTGTAGCTGTCACAGCCATAGCGCTGATGCTACACAGTTGTACGACGATGTACAATTCATCGTCATACGGATATGGCGATCTCTATACGACCAACAACCGGGCAGAGGTTGCCAACCAGCTGAAAGCCAAGGCAGAGAGTGAGCGCGCCGAAGCCGAGGCACGCCAAGCACAGTGGCAGGCAATGCAGGCAGAGGCAGCCGCCGACAGAGCCGAGGCAGAGTACTATGCGTCGCTCAACAGCGAGCCGTCGTTCAGTTCGGTGCTGGCAACCGACTACGAAAGTGCATATGCACGTCGTCTCTACGGCTTCCAGTCGCCAACGTATCGTCTGCCGGCAAGCTACTACGACCTTATGACAAGCAGCGCATACTTCTATGCCACTGCCTACGATCCGGCGTTCTACAACGTTATGGTATCGGGAAATCAGGTGTGGGTAGAACCAAAGTACGTTACGTCGATGTTTGGCACGTGGGGTGCAACGAACATAACCTTTGGCATCTACGCCTCGCCGTGGAACTTTGGATGGCGCTATGTGGTTGATCCCTTCTACTACTCGTGGTGGGGCTATCCGCGCTACTCGTGGTATGATTGGAATTGGAATCTATGCTACAACCCATTCCACTACGATTGGTACTATTGGGGCTACGATCCATATCACCACCACCATCCACATTATGGTCCGGGTCATGGTCCGGGTCATGGTCCCGGCCCGCGACCTCCACAGCACCGCCCCGAACACGGCTACACCCCCGGACATGTTACCGGACCGGGAGCAAGTGGCGGACACCCGGGACACAACCTCAACGGCAATCGTCCCAACTCCGGCACACGCTATACGTCGCCCACGACAAACCGTAGCTACGGTTCATCGGGCCATAGTGGTGGCAGACCTGCGTACTCGGGTACTATATCCACGGGAATATACACCGGCAAGGACTCGAAGAACTCGACAAATACGACCTATCGTGGAGGCTCGACAAACCTCAACGTCACCACACGCAACAACTCCAATCAGAGCTTGAACATAAGCTCGGGAGGCTCGTCGAATCGCGGCAATAACAACGCTTCGACCACAACAACAAAGCGTGGCGACAACTATCGTCAGAGCAACTCTACGACAAGTCGTAGTAGCGGCACAAACTCGTCGAATAATAGCTATAACTCATCGTCGAACTATCGCTCGGGCAACAGCACCTCGTCGAATCGCAGCTCATCGTCGAACTACAACCGTTATGACACCGATAGAGGCTACAACTCAACGTCGAACTATCGCTCGAATAACAACTCTTCGACGAGCCGTTCGACAGGAAGTTTTGGCAGTGGCAGCACATCACATTCGAGTAGCGGAGGAGCTCGCTCTGGAGGTAGCACCTCATCGCGCAGATAGCCCCCGACAAAGATAGCACATGGGGATGCACAAAGGCATCCCCTATGATTCTTAGAACTCTAAAAACACATGATACCATGAAAAGGATATTTATAATCGTTGCAGCCTCGATGCTATGCTTCACAGAGCGAAGTTCGGCGCAAACGGTGAATATAGGGGGAACAAACTTCAATAATGATATTCTGGGTTGGACCGACCTCTACAACCTCAGTTTCACCTCGCACAACTACGGCACGGCACGCTCGATGGGTATGGCAAACGCCTTTACGGCCCTCGGAGCAGATATGATATCGGCATCGTTAAATCCGGCTGGTATAGGCATGTACGTGAGTAGCGACGTGAGCATCACCCCCATAATGCAGTTCTCCAAGAGCCCCATGCAGAACAGCGATGCCTACTACAACAATGTTCCCAAGCACGACCAGGAGTTCACGGACCACACCGAGCGCTTTGGCATGTCAAGCATAGGCGGCGTCTTCACGGCATACCGCGGCACAGGAGCCTTGACCAACTTCAACATCGGCTTTGTCTATAACCGCATTGCCGACTTCAACAGCAACATACTCAACGCCTCTATCGGCAACCCTTATCAAGAGTCTATGGCAAACGTATTCTGCACCATGTCGAATGTCGATGGACTTACGACAAACGCCAACGGCACCATGTCGTTTGGCAACGACCCCTACTATTGGGGTGCGGTACTTGCCTACAAGAACGGACTTACAAACAAGGATGACATGGGGTGGTTTATCGATAGAATAGGTCAAACAGCAGAGATAGACCAATACTCCGCAGTTCAGACACGCGGTTCGATTGGTGAGTATGCCATCACCATGGGCTTCAACATCAAGGATGTGTTCTACTTTGGCACTACACTCGGCTTGCAGAGCGTAAGTTATAGTCGCAATACCTACTACGGCGAGAACTATATCTACCCCGATGGCAACTACCCCTCGGGCGCAGATATGTCCTATCAGCTCGTCTATATGAACTACATGCAGCGCACGCGCATATCGGGCTCGGGTATAAACTTCAAGTTGGGTATGACTGTACGCCCCACAGAGTGGTTACGCCTTGGTATGGCATACCACACCCCGACATACTACTCGCTCAACATGCGCTATGATGCAGACATGGCATCGTGTACTTATAGTGCCGGCAATAATCCCGATGGCTATGACCTCGATAGAAACGGATACATGTACGACTACGTAGCAACCAATATATGGGAGGATGCCGGGCCCAACGGATGGGACTTCCGCTCACCCTCGCGCTTGATGTTTGGCGCAGCTGTGACGTTGGGCGGACGTGTTATAGTATCGGCAGACTATGAGCGCAGTTGGTATCAATCTACACGCTTGCAAAGCTCTCCGATATATGGATTGAGCTACACGACACTTATGAAGGATGTATTCAAGGGCAGCAACACTCTGCGCATCGGCGCCGAGGCCTACGTTCTTAGGTTTATGGCGCTACGAGCCGGCTATATTTGGAGTGGTTCGACATTGAACGATGGCTACAAGGATGCCATCTTCACACGCCCCATACCCACACAGCAGAACTTCATAACAGCAGGCTTGGGCTTTAAGATTAGCCAAAGCGTATATATCGATGTTGCATACCAATATGGCACAACAAAGTACTCTCCGTTCAAGACCTTCTACGCTCTGGACAGCGAATACCCCGAGCAAGATATCGAGAGCCGCCTGTATAGCTATAAGACCAACCGTCACATGGGCGTCGTAACGCTCGGATTCAGATTCTAAACCGCCAATAACAGACGGGGATGATTCGCAAGACTATCTTTTTTCGGCGATGATATTGTAGGCTACGATTTCTAACCATATTTGCTGATACACATAGGGTGGCGTATGTAGCGAGCTATGAAGCTCATGCATACGCCACCACTATTTATCCACACTGCATCCTTACAAGATGCCCTATTTCGGCATCTGACTTTGCTTTTACTGAGCAGGGGGCTATATTGCGCACAATATGACACCGCATATTGGCTCTACATCGAAGCTGTCGCCACTAATATGGCGCGAGCTATTGAGGTTGATGCCATCTTCCGCTCGCTTGCGGAGTTTTTTTGTATTATAATTGAGCAATGTCCCGCAATAGGTGTTGTTCATCTCGGAAATTATTTTTAATTTTGTAATGCTATTGCAGAAATAGCAAACATACTGAAAGTGTTTTTCGCAATCCTTACTTGAAAACGTGGAAGTTTTCTGAACTAAGGGAGAAACGAATGGCACTCATTTCTTGTATAGCTATGTGGCTGTATGCATTTGGCGTACCTACCCCATACTATCCAAGTGTGGGGCATTGTATCGTTTATCTCAGTTTAGGTCTTTCCACAACCTTCTTGTAAATAAACGGAATCATCTCCACACTTTCTTATTTTACATTAACCCCGCATAGGAGTTGTGCGAGGAGCAACAAAACAAACAAAACCATACTACTATGAAACGACTACTAATTCTATTTTTGCTATTGGCTGTGGGCTCTACCGACCTATATGCCCAGAACGATAATTCTCGAATATACTATACATCTTCAGATGGGCTTATTGTTAAGCCATACGAAGAAGGAGTTGCTATATTTGGGGCTAATATCGTTTCAAACTCCTACGAAAATAGCATAGGTACAATAGTGTTTGATCGATATGTAACCTCGATTGGGAATGAGGCTTTCCGGGGTTGCAAGAGCCTTACAAGCATAACTATTCCCGATAGTGTAACAAAGATTGGAAATATAGCTTTCTGTGGTTGCATAAGCCTGGCAAGCATTACTATTCCCAACAATGTAACAGAGATTGGAGATAATGCTTTCTATAATTGCGATAACCTGAAAAGCATTACTATTCCCAACAGCCTAACAGAGATTGGAGATAATGCTTTCTCGGGTTGCGATAACCTTACAAGCATTACTATTCCCAATAGCGTAACATCGATTGGAGGGATGGCTTTCGAGGGTTGCGATAACCTTACAAGCGTAACTATTCCCAACAGCGTAACGGAGATTGGAGATAATGCTTTCTATAATTGCGATAACCTTAAAAGCATTACTATTCCCAACAGCCTAACAGAGATTGGAGATAGCGTTTTCCAGGATTGCGAAAACCTTAAAAGCATTACTATTCCCGATAGCGTAACGAAGATTGGAGATGGTGCTTTCTCGGGTTGCGATAACCTTACAAGCATTACTATTCCCGATAGCGTAACAAAGATTGGAAATATAGCTTTCTGTGGTTGCATAAGCCTTACAAGCATTACTATTCCCGATAGCGTAACGAAGATTGGAGATGGTGCTTTCTCTGATTGCGAAAACCTTACAAGCATTACTATTCCCAACAGCGTAACGGAGATTGGATATTGGGCTTTCTCTGATTGCACAAACCTTAAAAGCATTACTATTCCCAACAGCGTAACAACGATTGGAGATAGTGCTTTCGATGGTTGCACAAACCTTAAAAGCATTACTATTCCCAACAGCCTAACAACGATTGGAGATGGCGCTTTCTTTTGGTGCTACAACCTTAAAAAAATAACACTCCCAGATAGCGTAACAGAGATTGGAGATAGTGCTTTCGGGCATTGCTATAACCTTAAAAAAATAACACTTCCAGATAGCGTAACAGAGATTGGAGATGGTGCTTTCAAGTATTGCTACAACATTAAAAAAATAACTATTCCCAACAGCCTAACAGAGATTGGAGATAATGCTTTCGCGGGTTGCAAAAACCTAAAAGAGGTGTTTTGCAAAGCCACAACGCCACCGTCGATTTCCATAGGCGTGTTCTATAACAACGCATCGGACTGCAAGATTTATGTACCACGAGAGTCTGTCGAAGCATACAAGAGTGCTAAAGGATGGAAGGATTATGCCAGCGCAATTGTAGGCTACGATTTCTATTATAATAATTATTAAATATTAAGAGGTTATGAAGAGATTATTTTTGCTTATGATTACTCTTTGCTTTATGAAGGGAGTTAGTGCCCAAGAGGCTGTTGATTTGGGTTTGAGCGTGGATTGGGCTGCCTATAATATTGGTGCAAACAATCCCGAAGAATATGGAGTCTTTTTTATCGGCGGCACAAAGGATATTTATAATCCTCAAACAAAGATAAAGCATCTTGTTTTGCCAAAACACACCGCAGACTATTCGGGGAATCCCGATTATGACGCTGCAACCGCATATTGGGGAGATGGTTGGCGCACTCCAACTTATGCTGAATGGTCTGAACTAATAGCTTCTTGCAATTGGGTATGGTATGAATATGAATCGGACGGGAATCGCATCTGTGGCTATCAAGTTATTGGCCCCAATGGCAATAGCATTAAGTTACCTGCGTATATAAAAGGTTTTCTTTCGTCTGGTCATGGCGCTGGATACCAGTGTTCTACCCCATTCCATAATTTCAAGTACTTATATGTTTTTGCATATTTCAAAGAAAAGAAGGGTATTAACAAATACAAGCATATGATAAAACACGATATTCTTCATACATTTCCCACTCGAGCTGTCAGAGATAAATAATAAAGAGATACATATATGAAGAAATTTTTTTTAGCGCTATTTTTATCTTATTTCTCGCACACAGTTTTTGCCCAAGATATAATAACATTTACCGACGGCAAAACAGTAGAAGCCAAGGTGCTTGAGGTTACACAGGATGAGATAAAATACAAGAAATATCGATACCAAGAAGGCCCTCTGTATAGTGTCAATAAGGGTACTGTAAAACAAATAAAGTACGCATATGGCGAAATAGAGGAGTTTGCAGATGTATATATCGCTTCAAATGGAACAACTAACAATGTAGTTGACAACAGTGAGGCAAATACACCGCAGCTTATTGAGCTGGGGCCGGATGAAGATAATGCAAAAATAATTCGAAACTATAGGTATGGCACAGGCTCAAGAGGCGACCTGTTGCCAGAACGAAGAGTTCGATTCAAGCCTTCTGATATCGTAACTGCTAAAATAGCAATTACGGAATCATCTACCATCTCAAATGGTGAAGTAGAGGCAGATTTCCAACGATCATATTCATATAGAGGCAATCTAGATTTAGCTTTGAAAAATAAAACCAACCAGATTATCTATGTAGATTTGGCTAATAGTTTCTCTACAGATAAGTTTGAATCCAGATGCTATTATGATCCATCAAAAGTTGTTTCCGTGAATAATGGGAGGTCATCGGGCGGAAGTCTTAATCTTGGTGCCGTCGCAGGAGCTTTGGGTATCGGTGGAGTTATTGGGACACTCGCAAGCGGAGTTACCTTAGGCGGTGGAAAAAGTGGAGGTACAACAACAACTTTTTCGAGTCAAAGGTTTATAACAATACCACCTAGGGGCAGTGGCTACATCTCTGAATGTCAGCGTTATAATGGGGAAACTGTTAAGGAGGGTGAAGATTTTACAGCCTTGCTTGTAAGTATTAGTGTAAATAAGAATGCCTTATTGGTCTATAACGAGACTAATTCCCCATGTAAAAGAGATTACTATATTACTTACTCCACGGACCCTGAATTTAAAACATACTCCGTATTAAAGTTTACAATATATTTTCACCAAGTTGTAGGAGCATCGATTTGGGATATATCAATCCCAGAAGGCATTTGCACTGTCAGTGCATATAAATAGTATTATTCATAATTAAGCCCCATCAAATCACATTCAACATGGAGTAATAACCGACTAACATCAATATATAAACATTCCACGACTTAATATTGATATAAAGAGCGGCTATTGTATTGAATATTGATAGTCGAAACTATGCAGAAAAAGGACAGCCCAGTATTGGCGCTGTCCTTTCGTTTTATCAATGTTAAGCAGAGGGCTATATTGCGCACAATATGACACCGCATATTGGCTCTACATCGAAGCTGTCGCCACTGATATGGCGCGAGCTATTGAGGTTGATGCCTTTGTCGTCGGCAACCACGGCATAGCTACCATGCGGGATATCAAACTTGACGCTCTCGCGTGAGCCATTCATAAGCACCACGATGCGCTTTACACTGTCGATACCCTCCAGATTATCCAACACGAAGCCCACTGCCGCACCATTCTCATGCTCGATAAACGAGAGGTGCTTGCGCACGGCATCGCCACTACCCAACGAGAATGCCGGGTGCGCTTTGCGCAGCGCTATGAGAGCCTTGCAGTACTCCACAAGGTCGCTATATTTGCTCTTCAACGACCAATCTATGGCGTTGTACTTATCGGGCATGTTATAGGTATTCTTCTCGCCAAGCTTGCTGCGGAACATCTCCTCGCCACAGAAGATGAAGGGAATACCCTGCGACGTGAAGACGCCAAAGTGCGCCAACTTCGCCATGCGCAACAACTCCTCCTCCGAGGCCTCGGGCGAGAGATGTTCGAGACGGTCGCGCAGGTTGTGGTCGTCGTGGCATGTGACGTAGCTTATGTGCTGCGTGGGCTCGGCGCACCATGCCGCCTCGCTATGCTCGACCTCGGGGTGCTCGACGCCGCCGGCAATACCAAACTTCAAAGCCTCCTTATTGCCATCTACGCCATGTATAAAACCTCCCTGCGACAGGTCGAGCGTACCGCGCAACGCATTGCGTATATCGTCCGAGAAGGCTGCAATGCCCGGCATGCGATAGGTATAGCGCTTGAATGCGAGTTTCTGCTCGTCGTAGAGCGGGTCGCTGGCAGCCCACCCCTCACCATAGAGCAGTATGTTGGGATTCAGAGCCTCCAAACGCTCACGTATAAGATTCATGGTCTCGATATCGTGTATCGCCATAAGGTCGAAGCGGAAGCCATCGATATGGTACTCCTTGACCCAATACTCCAACGACTCAACCATATACTTGCGCATCATAGGCTGGTCGCTGGCAATCTCGTTGCCACATCCCGAGCCATTGGCAAACGAGCCATCCTCGCGCATGCGGTAGAAATAGCCCGGAACGGTGAGTTCGAAACCGCAATTCTCGACCGACGTAGTATGGTTATACACCACATCGAGCACCACACACAATCCCGCCTCGTGCATCGCCTTAACCAACATTTTAAGTTCGCGGATACGAGCCTCGGCAGAGTGTGCATCGGTAGAGTAGGTGCCCTCGGGGACATTGTAGTTCATGGGCTCATAGCCCCAATTATACTGATTCGTAGGCTGCGACTCGTCGATAGAGCCAAAATCGGCAGTGGGGAGCAGGTGTACGTGCGTCACGCCCATCTCCACAAGGTGGTCGATGCCCGTAGCAAGGCCCTCGGGCGAGAGCGTATTATGCTCTGCCATACCGAGATACTTGCCCGGATAGCTGCTTCCTGCCGAAGCGTGAGCTGTCATATCGCGATAGTGCATCTCGTAGATTGTAACATCGGTTGCAGCTACTTGCGGTGCTACGTCCTCTGCCCAACCCTCGGGATCGGTATCGTCGAGGTCGATGATAGCACCCTTGCCGCCATTAGCGCTCACGGCTCGTGCGAAGATACCCGCTGTCTGCTTCATCTTTTTGCCATCAATCGTAACCTCGAAGGTGTAGTAACGACCCTTATGGTCACCCTCGACAGATGCTGTCCACAGACCGCTGTCGCCCTTTGTCATTGCAACCTGCTCGACCTCGGTTTGGTTATCGAAGAGGCGCAGAACAACACCCTCTGCCGTAGGTGCCCACAACTCGAAATTGGTGCGCTCCGGAGAGTAACTCATCTCCTCGATAGGTTTGTCGGGCACGGGGAAACGCTCCTCAACGCCCTCCTTATCGCTCTTCGTGCCGCCACATGCGACGAGAGCTATGGCAGACATAAGCAGTGTGCCATGCAATAAGATTTGGTTTAGTCTAATCATAGCTAAAAGATATTTATACTCTGTTGAACCTCGGATAGTTGGTCATATCTGCTACAAATTTACAACTTTTTTCCGAGAAAATCGATAAATTTTCGTACCTTTGCTCGCGACATGCATACAGTGTGTCACCCGTAATGAAGCATATAACATACTACACTACACCAACCTACACTATCCGCTCCAAGAATAGGCTATGCCGCAACATATCTACTAACTGGGAGCAGTAATACTACTAAATATCAATCGGTAGGGCAACTACACAATAGTTGTCACGCAATCGGTATGCGCGCAGCCTATCGGTTGTGTGGCGCGTTGTATTATTCGAAATCAAATCAAAAAAATCTGTAATAACAATGTTTAAGAGACTAAAACTCTATCTTATCATGGCGAGCCTGCTTTCATTCGTTACGCCCGCCATAGGTCAGCAGAGTCGCACACTGACACTCGACGAGATATACAGCCTTGCCGAGAGCAACTCTACTGCCATAGACGCCGAGCGCATAGCCCTCGACGTTGCAAATGCCGCCATCGAGGAGGCAAAGAGCGGACGCCTACCCGACATCGACCTCTCGCTATCGGCAAGCTACTTGGGCAACGGCACACTCACCGACCGCAACCTATCGAACAGCATGGGTGTCAAGATGCCACACTTTGGCAACAACTTCGCCGTAGAGGCGGCGCAACTAATCTATGGTGGTGGCGCCGTGAATAACTCGATAGCCATGGCACGCCTCGAAGCCGACATGGCAACCATAAATCTGGATGCCACACGCTCACGCGTGCGCTTCATGCTCACCGGCTTCTACCTCGAACTCTACAAGCTGCACAACATTGTCGATGTCTATGACAAGAACATACACCTTGCCGAGGAGCTTATAGCAGATACTCGTGCACGCAACCGCGAGGGTATTGCACTATCCAACGACATCACGCGACAGGAGCTGCGCCTTCAAAATCTACTCTTGGCGCGCACCGAGGTGATAAACTCTATCGATATACTATCGACACGTTTGGCAACCATCATAGGTCTCGACCCCGCAACCGAAATTATTCCTGCCGACGCAACGTTGGAATACAGCCTGCCCATGAACGACGAAACATATTGGCAGGAGATAGCTGCCATCGAGTCCTACGACCTGAAACGTGCCGACGTGGCCATCGAGATGGGCGAACACGCCGAGCAACTCGCCCGTAGCGAGCGCCGTCCGAGTGTAGCACTTGTGGCTGCAAACCACTTCGACGGCCCCATAACTATCGAGGTGCCCGTCATCGACAAGAACTTCAACTATTGGTACGTGGGAGTGGGCGTATCGTTCAAGATAGGCTCGCTCTACAAGACCAACCGCACAATAAAGCGTCAGGAGATTGCCACGGAGCATAGTCGCCGACAACGCGACGAGGTCGAGGAGCAGACGATGCTCTCGGTACACGCTGACTATGTTCGCTATGTCGAAGCCTTCGAGACCGAGCGCACGCTACAAAAGAGCGTGGAGCTTGCCCAAAGCAACTACAACGTTATCGACACCCGCTATCGCAACGACATAGTACTCGTTACGGACATGACCGATGCTGCAAACCAGCTGCTCAACGCCGAGTTGCAGCTCACCAACGCACGCATAAACATCATCATGCGCTACTTCACACTACTCAACACCGCAGGCGAGCTATAACCCCGCATGCCTATAAAACCGTATAAACGAATAAAATAGAAGAGATATGGAACGTAAAACAAAGAAGAGAATCTACAACATTATCGCCATCGCGGCACTCGCTTTGGCGCTGGTATGGGTATGTGCCAAGTTAATACACTTGGGCGACGTGGAGTTTACCGAGAACGCCCATGTCGAGCAGGATATAGTACCCGTCGATGCCCGCATACAGGGTTTCGTCAAGGAGGTGCGCTTCGAAGAGTACGACTATGTCGAGAAGGGCGACACGCTACTCGTCATCGAGGACTCGGAGTTCCGCTTCCTCGTGGCACAAGCCGAGGCCAACTACACCAACGCCATTACGGGCAAGGATGCCATGTACAACGTTATCTCGACCACGGAGAGCAACATTGCCATCACTGAGGCCGCCTTGGAGGAGGCACGCATACACCTCGAAAATGCCGAGCGCAACTACAACCGCTACAAAAACCTCTTGGAGGAGGATGCTGTAACACAACAGCAGTACGACGACATATACACCGTATATGAGAGTGCCAAAGCACGTTACGAGGTGTTGGTTCGCGAGAGAGCCTCGGTCGAGGCTGTGGGCCGCGAGCAGAATACACGTCTTGGACAAAACGATGCAGGCATCGCCGTAGCCGAGGCTGCACTCGATTTGGCGCGCCTCAACCTATCCTACACCGTGGTAACGGCGCCATGCAGCGGCATAACGGGTCGCAAAAACATACACGTAGGTCAGCTCGTAAATCCAGGTCAGCGCATCGTGGATATAGTGGACGAGAGCAAGAAGTGGGTTGTTGCCAACTACAAGGAGTCGCAAATCGAGAATATCAAGCCCGGTGCCGAGGTCGAGATTGAGGTTGATGCCCTGCCCGACGTGGTATTCAACGGCGTCGTGCGCACAATATCGCGAGCGACGGGCGGCAGCATGTCGATTCTGCCACAGGACAACTCGTCAGGCAACTTCATAAAAATCGAGCAACGCATACCCGTACTCATCGACTTCACCGAGTATAACGACTCTTTGCAATTGGCAAAGATTGGTGTAGGTATGAACGTCGAGTGCACAGTTAAGTACTAAACATCATGAGTGGTCATCCCATACAACCATTCTCGGTACCACAGATGAAGGACTTTGTTCCGAAGTCGGTTCGTCCGTGGATATTCGTGATGATGGTTATTGTTGTCCAACTCTCCGGCGGTGTCTATATGAGCGCCGCCGGCGATATGGTAGGCTCGACAGCACTTTTGCAGGAGGATATAATGATGGCGGGCTACGCCTCGTTGGTAGGCATGGCTCTGTTCTTTCCCATAATGTTCCGTCTGCGCAGCGCCGTACGCCCCAAGACAGCTCTCACGAGCTGCTTTGCCGTAATCATCGCAGCAAACCTCATAGCGATGCATACCACAAACATCCCGTTGCTCGTTGGCGTGTGTCTTGTGGCGGGATTTTTCCGCATGTGGGCAACGTTGGAGTGCAACTCCACGATACAGCTATGGATAACCCCCACGCGAGACCTCTCGGTATTCTTCTGCTATGTCTATCTATTGGTAAACAGCTGCATACAGCTATCAGGCATAGCGTCGATACACTTCGCGTCGTGGGCATCGTGGCACTATATGCATTGGGGAATTATAGCCCTGTTGCTGCTAATGTGGATTGTTGTGATGTTCTGCATGAAGGGGTGCGCCGTCATGCCACGTCTGCCACTTTTGGGTATCGACTGGATAGGTATGATTATATGGGGCTTTTGGGCAATGTGCATACTCTTCATATGCCTCTATGGCGAGCACTACGACTGGTGGGAAGGCGAACCGATACGCACCGCAACACTCTTTGCAGTGATATCGTTGCTGATGAACCTACTGCGTGCATCGTTCATTCGACACCCTTACGTATCGCTCAAAACCCTGTCGTTCAAAGTTTTGCCTATTGTCATAGGCATCACTATCGTTGCCGACATTCTGCTTGCGCCGTCGCACATCTTCGAACATATACTCATGGAGGGCATTCTCGGCTACGATGCCGAAAATATGATTTCGTTAAATTGGGTTGCTCTGACGGGGACAATCTTTGGTGCAGGCTTCACGTGGCTTACCTTCGCACGCCGAAAGTGGACATATCAGCGCATGATGGTCATCGCCTTCACGTGCCTACTCTTCTACGTGGGTTACTTCTACTTTATGATAGACTATAACATCCCCTACGAGAGTCTCGTGCCACCCATCTTCGTACGTTCGGTTGGCTATACGATGTTAAGTATCGTTCTGCTAACATCACTCACGCGCCTTCCGTTCCCCACGCACTTCACGCAGGGTGTCGGCACGCTAAACATGTTTAGTGCGGCTCTGGCAGGCGTAATAGGCACGGCAATCATAGGTCGCATACTCAATGTCGTCACTGCTCGCAACTTCATGCTCCTCTCGTCCGAGATTGATGCTACGAGCTACAACCCCGACACGATGCCGCTTGGGGAGCTATATGGCGCCGTTCAGGTGCAGTCGCTATTGGAGGCGATGAAGGAGATATATGGTTGGCTCATAGTTGTTGCCATAGCTTGCCTTATAATACTCTCGCTACGCAAGAGCGATATACAGCCCACGAAGGTTATTCAACCCACCTTCCGACGCATATCGTTGCTTATGCGCCGCGAGCTGCTGTTACGTCTGCGACAGCGTCGTCGCCACCGTGCAGCCATGACACAAGAGGCAGACAGCGCACAATGGCACACCTAACAAATTTAGAGATTAGGGAGCCTATCGAAGGCGTAGTAGCCCCGTTACCAACTCCCTAATCTCTAAACTTATTCGTAGAGCGCCTCGCAGTGGGAACTCTCAAATAGCGCAACGCTATAAGTTCTTAATCTCCATAAACGTACGTTGCAGCATCGCCTTGCCATGGCGCAGACGTCGATGCTCGTCATCGTCCTCTTCGCGCAGTATCATACCTGCCGTATGGTCATAAATCGTCGTTCCCAACGAGTCGATAATGCCAAAGCCATTATTAAATGTCCAATAGCCAAAGTGCGAACTCATTGACGAAGCTACATCGCGACTAAACAGATAGTCGTCATGCTCGATGCCGAGTTGAGCCAAAAGCGTTGCGGCGAGGTCGGTTTGAGCCATATACTCCTCGATAACACGTGGTTCTGCAACGGCACCACCCACCCACAACATCGGGATGTGGTGTCTCTCTGGCGAGTTGTTCGTAACTGACGAGGGATAGGGATATCCATGGTCGGGAAGGATGGCTATAAGCGTGTTATCCCAATACTCCGACTTTCGCATACGCTCAACGAAAGCGCCCACCTCACTGTCGGTAAAGGCAAAAGCATTAAGCAGATCGCTCGACAGACGACGATAGGGCACCTCAAAGGGCTCGTGACTACTCAACGTGAGTATCACATCGAACGTAGGCTCACCATATGCCATGCGGCTCGTAATAGCGTTGGATGCCCATCCGAGCACCACATCATCCGCCGAGCCCCACTTCGAGCGATGACCACCGAAATCGACCTCTCGCTCATCTATAACCTCACTAAAACCCGTAGCAAAGAGATAGGCACGTGTATTAGTAAAATTGGCATCGCCACCATATATAAATCGCGTCTTGTAGCCCACATCGCGTAACGACTGTGCAATGCCCGGCAGCTTTGCTGCCCTATTCGGATACTTCATTATCGACATCTTGGGCTGCGCCGGAAAGCCACTCAACACAGCAACCGTACCTCTATCCGTGCGGAACGACGAGGCATAGAGATTCTCGAACCAGATACCCTCCTCTTTAAGGCGCATAAGATTTGGAGTAACCTCTTCGACGCCCTCCACAGCATCGGTAATAGTGCGCCCCATGCCTTCGAGGATGATAAGTACCACATTGGGGCGCTGGGTGCGTAACCAGCTTTCGTGTGTCGCCTCCTCTACATCATCACCCCTCATAGCCTCATCGAAATAGTCCAACGCATCCTGCTCACCATAGAAGTTATACTCGTCGAGGTCGTCGCCCGTAAAGAGCGTCGATAGGAACGAGAATACGGGGTTGATAGCCACCTGATTCAGAAACATCTTGGGCGAGAAGTAGGCCTTCGATATGTTCGCTGTGGCAGTAGATATACCTCCACGAATAACCACAAAGAGACAGAGGGCAACAAACAACATCGCAAGAGTCGATGTGCACCGCACGTAGATAGGTTTCAGATTTATAAATCGGTTCTTCGGCTCGAATACCGGCTCGAACCAGCGTCGTGTGACATAGCGGAAGAGCCATAGAGCAACGGCAACGGTCGCACCTATATATAATAATGCATATATACCATTTGCCAGCGACACACTCGCCATCATCTCCTTGGGTGAGTATATCATAATCTGGGCGTCGATACGCGACTGCCACTCACCAAACATACCTATGTCGGCAGTTTGGATAAATGCTATAATGGTTGTCACCACAGCAAAGTACCCCACCATCACGCGCGACCATATACGTCGTCCACGCTCCTCGACATGGAGCCACATCGCCACAATCGTAGCCAGCAGAGGCAGAATGGTGACATAACCCGCAGTGATAACATCGAGCTTCAAACCATAAAGTATCGCCTTGAATAGCTCCCCTGCACTGCAATCGTTCGCCAAATCGTGATTGTAGATAAGGAATATTACCCTATTAACCTCGAACATCAGCACCGCAATAGCAAAGACCGCGGCAAGATATTTCAGACGTTTAAGCATAGTGCATAGAGTTTAGTAACCATCATGGGGCATACACCCGCACCCTATCTACAACTTCTCACCATACGCCAAGTCGCCGGCATCACCAATGCCGGGCACGATATACGACTTCGACGTGAGCTCCTCATCCACCGCAGCACACCACAATGTGCACTTCTTGGGCGAGGTGTGCTTCAAGACATACTCCACGCCCTGCTCCGAGGCAAAGGCTGCGGCAAAATGGGTATGCTCCGGCTCGCCTGCACGACGCACAAGGGCATCATAGACGAGCATCAACGACGTTCCCGTTGCAAGCATAGGATCAACCAATATAAGCGTTTTGCCACTCAATGCACTCGTCGATACATACTCCACATCAACAATGAAACTGCCGTCGGGACGGCTCTTACGATATGCCGACACAAAGCCATTATCGGCATCGTCGAAGTAGTTAAGGAAACCCTGATGAAAGGGAAGACCTGCACGTAGGATGGTGGCTACGACAACCTTGTCGCTTATAGACTCCACCGCAGCAACCCCAAGTGGCGTCTCGACCATGCGCGTTGTATAGTTCAAGCTCTTCGAAATCTCATATGCCATAATCTCGCCTACGCGCTCCATGTTGCGACGAAAACGCATAGAATCGTGCTGCACCTGCTTGTCGCGCATCTGCGCCAAGAACTTGTTGAGGATGGTGTTCTCCTTGTTTAGAATGTTTACCATAGCCCTATATTTTTTAGTCTTACAAATCGTTAATACAAAAAGTTGTTGAACGGATAGCGCCCGGCATGTATCTCGCGCACCATACCATAAAGGTCTGAGCGAAGCTTATCCACGCCACTCCTATCCAGTGCCGAGATAAAGATACATGGTGTATTCTCCTTGGCTATCCAGCTCTTCTTCAAATCGTCAAGCGAGAGATTCTCCTTCGTCACGGGCGTCAGGTCATCCTCCTCCTTGGGCGTGTAGCTATACGCATCAATTTTGTTGAAGACAAGGAAGGTTGGCTTATCCGCCGCACCTATATCGCGCAACGTCTGCTTAACGACCGCTATCTGATCCTCGAATCCCGGGTGAGAGATATCTACGACATGAAGCAACAAATCGGCCTCACGCACCTCGTCGAGTGTCGATTTGAACGACTCAATAAGTTGTGTAGGCAGTTTACGTATGAAGCCCACCGTATCGGACATAAGGAACGGCAGATTATCGAAAACGACCTTGCGCACCGTAGTATCGAGCGTCGCAAAGAGTTTGTTCTCGGCAAAAACCTCGCTCTTCGACAGCAGATTCATAAGCGTAGATTTACCCACATTGGTATATCCCACTAACGCTACACGCACCATATTACCACGATTCGAACGCTGCACGGCCATCTGGCGGTCTATCTTTTTGAGATCCTCTTTGAGCTTCGATATGCGATTGCGCACAATACGACGGTCGGTCTCTATCTCACGCTCACCTGCACCACCTCGCGTGCCGGTACCGCCTCGCTGACGTTCAAGGTGGGTCCACATACCTGTCAAACGAGGCAACATATACTCGTTGTGAGCCAACTCAACCTGCGTCTTTGCATATGCCGTCTGCGCACGCGACATGAAGATATCCAAAATCAGGCGTGTGCGGTCTATGACGCGACAAGGCATCGCCTGTTCGATATTTCGCGTTTGAGCCGGCGACAACTCGTCATCAAAGATGGCAACATCTATCTCCTGCTCCTTGCACCACTCGGCAATCTCTTGCAGCTTACCCGGGCCTACGTATATCTTCGACAGGGGTTGCGGCAGTCGTTGCGTAAAGCGCTTCACACTCCTAATATTTGCTGTTTCTGCCAGAAACTCCAACTCATCAAGGTAGTCAAAGGCAGTCTGCGGGTCTTGACTATCGCGTATCACAGCAACCAGCACTGCACGCACCTCGCGCTCTTCAACCGTAGGTTGCGGCTCTGCCTTACGCTTTCCCTTCTCTATATCTCTTTCCTCTTTCATCTACAAAACTTCAAAAAGAGCTTATATGCCACAACGACATCATCACTCTACAAACACATAGTGAGCTACGCCATATTTATAAAAATAGGGTATCCTCTAAAAAAAGCGGATACCCCATAGGTCGGACAATCTGCCTACTACTGCTGAATCTTGAATGTGATAGGCAAGGTGAAGGTTACACGAGCAGGCTTGTTACGCTGCATACCGGGCTTCCAACCCTTCTTCAAGCTGTTTGCCTTATCCATTACATCCATAGCGGCATCGGTGAGAGTCTTATCCGGAGATCTCAAAATCTGTATCTTACCAATCTTACCATCCTTCTCTACGACAAACTGCACAACGACATTACCCTGAATACCGTTCTCCAATGCAATCTGCGGATACTTCACGTTATCCATGACCCAAGCACGGAACTTCTCGATACCGCCACCCTGGAACGTAGGCATCTGCTCTACCGATACGAAGATCTCCTCCTCCTCGATTACCTCCTCTTTCTCCTCGATCTCGGGCTCCCAATCAAAGTCGTCGAACTCCGAAGCATCCTCGGCAAATACGAGAGGTGTTGAAATCTTGGTCTCGTTCGACACGATCTTCAATACGTCGGTAGCCACCTGGGGCTGCGCCTTCTGAATCTCGGGCTCGGGTTCAGGCTCATCCTGCTTTGTGTTCATTACCGTCTCGGTCTCAACAACCTCCTTCTTGGGGGGCTCATAGTCGCCTGTATCGGGCTTCGAACTCATCGACAAACCGATACCAGATGCTCCCAACGCGATAATCAAACCAATCTCTAAAAAAAGCGTCTTCTTGTTTTCAAGATCAGCTTTGGGTGATTTTTTAACCTCCATTTATATCTATTTTTTTAGTTTTTAATATCTTGACACAAGCCCGACAACATAATGTACGCACTCGACCATGCAAATATACATATAAAAATTCAAAAAAAACGAATAGAAGCAGAAAATTATTCAAATTTCGATTATTTTTGCAGTTGTAATAGTATAATCCATGGATAGCAGTGCCAAATACACCCTCTATGGCTCCTCTCTCGACGAGCTTAAAACCCTTGCCGAAAGGCTTGGTTTGCCGCGCTTTGCACACAAGCAAATATGCCGCTGGCTATATACTCGCTTTGCAGACTCCATCGACTCGATGACCGACCTGTCGAAGGCTGCACGCGCAACACTTGCCGAACATTGCGAGTTGGGACTCTCGGCACCACTGAAAGTGTCGGTATCCACGGACGGCACAAAGAAGTATCTATTCCGTACCCGCCAAGGCGAGTATATCGAGTCGGCACTTATCCCCGATGGCGAGCGCATGACACTATGCGTATCGTCGCAGGCGGGTTGCAAAATGGGCTGTAAATTCTGTGCTACGGGACGCATGGGGTTCAGACACCATCTCTCTGCTATCGAGATTATCAATCAGGTTATATCCATCCCCGAACGCGACAAACTCACCAACATCGTCTTCATGGGCATGGGCGAGCCTTTGGACAACATCGACAACCTAATGCGTGCACTCGACATCCTCACCGCCGAGTGGGGTATGGCGTGGTCACCAACACGCATTACAGTATCGACGGCGGGTGTAGCAAAACACCTCCCACGTCTGCTCGATGAGCAGAAGGTGCACATTGCCGTATCGCTACACAACCCCTTCCCCGAGGAGCGCAAGGAGATTATGCCGATTGAGAATAGCTACTCCATAAAGGAGGTGTGTGATATTCTGCGCCGCTACGACTTCACGCACCAGCGTCGCGTATCGTTCGAGTATATCGTACTCGACGAAATGAACTGCTCGATGCGCCATATCAAGGAGCTGTCGCGACTGCTCGACGGCATCAAGTGTCGTATCAACCTTATACGCTTTCACAAGATTCCCGACTCGCCCTTCTTCTCTCCCGAATTAGAGAAGATTATCGAGTTTCGCGACACGCTGACAAAGCGCGGGATACAGACTACTTTGCGTGCATCGCGCGGCGAGGATATCGAGGCGGCATGCGGACTACTCTCTACCGCAGAGAAGAAGTAATACACCAGGAGTTAATACGTTATGAGAAAACTGTTTACCATATTTACGCTATTGATATTTGCCACAGGTTTTGCACATGGCCGAGAGAGAAGTGTGCAAATTCAATTCAATGCGAGATATATGGGCGTTGCACATAGTATCATACTCGATTGGAGCGATGGCACGCTGCATTGGTCGGCATATCACTACGACAAGGAGATTGTTGCACCCTCGCGCCTTACTATGGTAACCGACCGCGGGGTGTGGGGCGAGAATGTCTCGGAAGCCAAAATTAAACGTAGCGACTACATAAATTATAGCAGTGCAGTTGTTGACTTTGGCGATTATAGCGTAGAACTTCGTGCATACAATTTTGGTGTTGCCTATCGCTTTATATCAAACATTGATGGCGACTACAAAATTATAGACGAGCTTGCCGAGTTCTCGTTCAACAAGAAAGATATGGCGTGGATTCCCTATGTAAACTACCGCCCAGATGCAACATCGGACTACGCTACGCAGTTTGAAACATCGTTCGAGAATACCTATACCCACACAGCCCTCAAAGATATCGACTGGCGCAGACTCATCTTTGCACCAA
The DNA here is from genome assembly GCA_017403125.1 of Alistipes sp. Lineage (GTDB taxonomy): Bacteria > Bacteroidota > Bacteroidia > Bacteroidales > Rikenellaceae > Alistipes. The sequence goes on from JAFQOR010000030.1 coordinate 59,918, forward strand.
TAGTTGTAGAACATAAGGGCGTAAAGGCATGGATATCCGAGTCTAACCTCGAAGATTATCCGGGCATGTTCCTCTCAAACCGCGATGGCGATGGCGTCCTCGACACCGAGTTTGCACCACGCCCCAAGGAGGTGGAGCAGGGTGGTCACAACATGTTGCAGGGCATGGTAAAGTCGCGCCACGACTATATCGCGGAGTGCCACGGAGCACGCACCTTCCCTTGGCGCGCTGTAGCTATGAGCAAGGAGGATAGAAAACTCGCAGCAAAGGGTTTTGTATGGGAGCTCGCCGACGAGTGTCGCATAGAGGATACATCGTGGATAAAACCCGGCAAGGTTGCCTGGGAGTGGTGGAACGACTGGGGGCTCGAAGGGGTAGATTTCGAGGTGGGCATCAATAACGCCACATATAAGTACTATATCGACTTCGCCTCGCGCTACGGCATCGAGTATGTGATTATCGATGAAGGTTGGTCGGTAAATCTTGCTGCCGACCTTATGCAGGTCGTACCCGAAATCGACATTAAAGAGTTGGTTGACTACGCAGCCGAGCGCAACGTAGGCATAATCCTTTGGGCCGGATATTGGGCGCTCAACCGCGACATCGAGGGTTTATGTAAGCACTACTCCGAGATGGGCGTTAAGGGATGGAAGGTTGACTTCCTCGACCGCGACGATCAGGAGATGGTGGAGTTTGTCTATGACCTTGCCGAAATAGCGGCAAAATACCATATGATCGTTGATTATCATGGCATTTACAAGCCTACGGGGCTCAATAGGACCTACCCCAATGCCATCAACTTTGAGGGTGTGCATGGTCTTGAAACAATGAAGTGGCTTGGTGCGGAGCACGACCAGATAACCTACGATGTGACGCTACCATTTATTCGTGGTGCGGCAGGTCCTATGGACTACACGCAGGGTGCTATGCGTAATGCCGCAAAGGGGCACTACTACCCCGACTATTCGCACCCCATGAGTCAGGGCACGCGCTGTCATCAGCTTGCGATGTACATAGTCTATCATGCACGGCTCATGATGCTCTGCGACTCCCCCACTAACTACGAGAAAGAGCCAGAGTTCACCAAGTTCCTCGCACAAATACCCACCAAGTGGAATCTTGGCGTGCAATTCTCGAAAGATTGCAAAATAGGTGAATATGTGCAGGTTATGGCAGATAACCACATCGACAATGACGAGGCAAGTCGCGAGTGGTATATCGCAGGTCTTAATGGACATAAGGCACGCACGGCCACCATTCAGTTGTCACCTACGTATGTGGTCAAAAGCGTTGAAGTCTATGTGGATGGCGACAATGCAAAGAGGGATGGCTCGGACTACAAACACTACACCATCTCCAAGGAGGAGTACAACAAAAATAAGGGTGTTATAAAGGTTAAAATGGCCCCCGGAGGTGGCTTTGTGATAAGACTTACAGGCAACCTAATCTGGGATCACGGACGAGAATGGTAAACCACAACTCTATGAAACTACGACTTACGATAATATCGCTTCTTACGTTATGCGCCACGCTTTCGGCGCAGGAGCCTACCGACTACACCGAGTGGGTAGATCCATTTATCGGCACGGCAAACTATGGCACCACACACCCCGGAGCCGTTGTTCCACATGGTATGATGGCGGTAGTGCCGTTCAACGTCACAGGCTCGGACCTCAACCGCTATGATAAGGACCGCACATGGTGGAGCACACCATACGATAATCGCAACAGCTACATGGTTGGCTTTGTGCATGGCGCGTTGAGTGGTGTAGGATGCCCCGACCTCGGCGCAATAGTCACCATGGCAACAACGGGCGAGGTTACGCCCGATAGAAGGTTGCGCGGCTCGGAGTATAGCAACGAGGCGGCAACACCCGGATACTACACCGCCCAATATACGAAATATGACATACTCGCCGAGGCAACAGCCACCGAGCGAGCCTCTATCGAGCGATACACCTTCATCAACGGAGGCGAAGCAAATATCCTCGTTGATCTCGGAACCGCCCTTTCGAACGAGTCGGGAGCCATGGTGCGTCGCGTCAGCGATACCGAGATTGAAGGTATGCGCCTCTTGGGCACCTTCTGTTACAACTCACAAGCCGTATTTCCCATCTACTTTGTAGTGCGCGTATCGATGCCTGCAAGGCAGAGTGGCTATTGGAAGCTGCAACCCGAGATGACGGGCATCGAAGCACAGTGGTCGGGCGATAGCGGCGAGTATAAACTATATACACGTTACAGCCGCGAAATTATGGGTGACGATATCGGCGCCTACTTCTCGATGGGCGAAGTTGCTCCCGGAACCCAAATCGAGGTCAAGGTTGGCATATCGTACGTATCAATTGAGAATGCACGCAAAAATCTCGAAGCCGAGATTGGCAATACCTCGTTTGACGAGGTGCATGCCGCAGCGCGCAATAGTTGGAACGAGAGCCTTGGACGCATACGTGTTAAGGGAGGTAACGACAACGACCACACCATATTCTATACGGCACTATACCATGCTCTTCTCCACCCCAACCTATTAAGCGACGTGAATGGAGAATACCCCGCCATGGAGAGTGGCAAAACCATGCTCTCGCAAGATGGCGACCGCTATACGGTATTTTCGCTATGGGACACATATCGCAATCTGCACCAACTACTTACGCTTGCATATCCCGAGAAACAGAGCGACATGCTCCGCTCGATGGTTGCCATGGCAGAGGAGTGGGGATGGCTACCTCGTTGGGAGTTATACGGTCGTGAGACCTTTACCATGGAGGGTGACCCGGCAATAGCCGTCATCACCGACAGCTATTTGAAGGGTTTGCGCGATTTCGACGTCGAGGCGGCATACAGAGCAATGCTACGCTCTGCCACGACACGTGGTTGTGACAACCCCATACGCCCCGACATCGACCCATATATCGAGCGTGGCTACATTCCGGTGGGAATCTTTGCTGCCGACATGTCGGGCGACAACTCTGTATCACACGCTTTGGAATACTACGTCGCCGACCACGCTCTATCGCTCTTTGCTCGCGAGATGGGTGATAAGGAGAGTGCCAAGCTCTTTGCAAAACGAGCCGAGGGCTGGCGCAACTACTTTTCGGAGGAGAGTGGCACGATGCGCCCCCGCCTCGATGATGGCTCATGGCTCACCCCCTTCAATCCGGAAGATGGCTCACACTTCTCGAACACGGTCGGATTCCACGAGGGTAGCGCCTGGAACTACACCTTTTTTGTTCCCCACAATGTCGAAGGTCTTATAAAGGTTATGGGTGGCAAGAAACGCTTCGTCGATAGCCTGTTGGGCGTATTCAACAACGGACACTACGACCCTACAAACGAGCCCGACATCGCCTTCCCCTACCTATTCAGCCGTATTGAGGGCGAAGAGTGGCGCACGCAACAACTCGTTACGGAGCTTCTCGACAAGCACTACACAAACACCATAGCAGGCATCCCCGGGAACGACGACACAGGAACGATGTCGGCGTGGGCTGTATTCTCGATGATAGGCATCTACCCCGACTGCCCGGGTGAGCCCTACTACACGATTACCACACCCCGCTTTGACAGCGTCGAGATTGACACGGCGCACGGCACTATCTCGATAGATGTAGAGAAGGAGTCGGACGAAGATATGTTCATAGACACCATAATGCTTGGCAACAAAGCTATAAACAGGTATCGTATCACACACGACGAGTTGATGGAGAATAAGAATTTAACAATAAAACTAAAACACTAACCACATGAGAATTTACACACTTGCACTCTGTGCAGCCATTGCACTATTTACTGCGGGCTGCGGCAATGACAAAGAGGCGAAGGCAACAACCTCAACCAACGAGGGAACAAACCCTGCCGACTATGCAGCGATGGTAAATCCCCGTATCGGTTCCGGAGGTCATGGACACGTCTTTGTAGGCGCAAACGTCCCCTTTGGCATGACACAAGTAGGCCCCACGAGCATCACACAGGATTGGGATTGGTGTTCGGGCTATCACGAATCGGAGAGCAGCGTTATCGGCTTCTCGCACACCCACCTCTCGGGTACGGGATGTGGCGACCTCTTCGACATCACGCTTATGCCCGTCATAGGCGAGGTGACCTATGGTCGCGGCAAACTTGGCGACTACTCTACGGGCTTCTGGTCTGATGCTGACCGCACACAAGAGGTCGTTGAGCCGGGATACTACTCTGTGCCTTTGACACGCTACGACATCACTGCCGAGCTCACAGCAACCGAGCGCGGTGGTCTGCATCGCTACACCTTCCCTGCAAGTGACGAGGCTGCTATCATCCTTGACCTCGTTCACGGAGGCTGCTGGGATCGCCCCGAGGACCTATATGCCGAGGCTGACGGCGACCGCCGTATCGTAGGTCGTCGCCACTCTTATGGCTGGGCAGACGCGCAGAAGGTTTTCTTCGTCATCGAGTTCTCGAAACCCTTCGACAGCTTCGAGCCTATCGACGAGAACAACTACTACTATCGCATAAACTTTAAGACCGAGGCCGACGAGCAGATAGGTGTAAAGGTCGCGCTATCGTCGGTTAGTGTCGAAGGTGCACAACTCAACTTCGACAAGGAGCTTGCCGACATCGACTTCGACACAGCACGCCAAGAGGCATACAACAAATGGAATAGGGAGATTGGCAAGATACGTATCAATGGCGGTAGCGACAAACAGAATGAGATATTCTATACGGCTATGTACCATATGTACGTTGCTCCGTCACTCTTCTCGGATGTCGATGGAGGCTATCGTGGTGCCGACAACGAGGTTTACGAGAATCCCGGCTTCGATAGCTACACCACATTCTCGTTATGGGATACATATCGTACCAAACTACCGCTGATGACGATTACCCACCCCGAGATGATGGACGACATCGTGAACACGATGATTGACATCTACAAAAAACAGAGCTTCCTCCCCATCTGGCACCTTTGGGGTTGCGAGACGGGCTGTATGGTAGGCTCTCCCGGCATCATTGTCGTGGCTGATGCAGTCGCCAAGCGCATCGAGGGCATCGACGCCGAGGAGGCGTGGGAGGCAATCTACAACTCATGCATGCACGACATCCGTGGCGGTAAGTACCGCAAGCAGTATGGTTATATGCCCCGTGATCTGCAAGCCGAATCTATCGCCCACGACATGGAGTTTGCCATTGCCGATGCTGCAGCGGTAGAGGTAGCAAAGATGCTTGGCAAGGATGAGGAGGGCGCCTACCTCGAAGAGCGTAGCCACTCATGGCTCAACTATTTTGACCACTCGACAGGCTTCGTACGCGGCAAATCCTCGACGGGCGAGTGGCGCGAGGATTTCAACCCCTTCAACGCTTCGCGCATTGCTAACGAGTATTGCGAGGGCAACGCTTGGCAATATACATGGCTTGTACCACAGGACCTCGACCTCTTGGTTGAGTGCTTCGGCGGTCGCGAGGCAACAATCGAGCATCTCGACATGTTGTTCGCAGCAGATAGCAAGATGGAGGGCGAGGATGTTACACCCGACATCTCGGGTCTTATCGGTCAGTATGTTCACGGTAACGAGCCAAGCCACCACATCATCTACTTCTACACCATGCTCCAAGAGCCTTGGAAGGCCGCTGACATGCTTTACAAGGTATGCGACACGATGTACTCTACGGCACCCGATGGTCTGTCGGGCAACGAGGATGTGGGTCAGATGTCGGCATGGTATGTTATGACGACACTCGGCTTCTACCCCGTCGAGCCGGCAGCAGGACGCTATGTGATAGGTGTTCCGATGGTCGATAGTGCCGAGATAGATGTCAAGGGAGGAATCTTCCGTATCGAGCGTGAGGGTTATAGCAACGAAGCTCGCTACATCCAGCAAGTAGAGCTAAATGGCAAACCGCTCAACCGCAACTACATCACCCACGAGGAGATTATTGCGGGCGGCACGCTGAAATTCACAATGGGCGAGGAGAAGACACTATGGTATTAACCCATTGATTATTAAGCAACTTTATAGTCGAACATAAAATAAATCGAAAATTTTGTACAAATCGGGAGAAAGTTTGTATTTTTGCCGCGAAATTTTTTGAAATAGTACAAATTTAGGTGTTTTTTTCTAACTTGATTTTTTGAATTGTTATGGGTTTGACTCTTTCATCTCGTTCGATTCTTGTAGGATTCAAGGAGTATGGTCTGATGACCGTCGGCATGTTCTGCTATGCCTTTGGATGGTTGGCATGTGTACTGCCAGCAGGCGGTATGGGTGGTGGTGCCGCAGGTTTAGCAACCATCATCAACGCCGTTATTCCCGGTGTTACCATTGGTACCTACGCATTTATTATCAACGTTATTCTTCTGCTCTTGGGCGGATTTATCGTTGGTTGGAAGTTTGGCATCAAGACCATCTTCTGCATCGTTGTCATGTCGCTTATGATGAACATCGTCGAGATGTACATCCCGCGCGATACCATGCCCAATATCATGGCAGAGGTCGATGCCGGCAATCTGCTCCTTGTTGTTATGGGTGCTGCGTCGTGTGGTCTGGGTATTGCCGTAGCCTTCATGCAGGGAGGCTCGACCGGAGGTACCGACATTGTGGCAATGATTATCAATAAGTTCCGCCGTGTAAGCTACGGACGTGTACTCTTCATGACCGACTGCGGCATCCTTATCGCTTCGCTCTTCATTTCGAGCACGACCTACGAATACGATGTCGTAAACGGATTGCGGGAGATTGCCGTAGAGCCACTATCACCATTTGCCTTTGCAAAGATTGTATATGGTTTCATTATGATTGCCGTAATTGGCTACACCGTGGATTTGGTACAGTCGGGAAATCAGCAGTCGAACCAGATTATGATTGTCTGCAAGGATTATCAGAAGATGGCGGATATGATTCTTACGAAGGCTCACCGTGGTGCTACAATCATCGACGCACAGGGCTGGTACTCGAAGAATGAGTCGAAGATTGTAATGGTCGTATGCCGCAAGCGCGACACCTCGCACCTCTTGAAGCTTATCAAGGAGGAGGACCCCAAGGCCTTCCTTACCGTAGGCTCGGTAATGGGTGTTTACGGCCAGGGCTTCGATGCTCTTAACAAGGTCTGATAGACCGCAATAGCGCACAAGCATGCTCTATGCCGAGGTCGTACTGCCATTGGCACAGCCACTCTACACCTTCTCGCTCGACGAGAGGCTCGATGTAGGTGTTGGCGATGCCGTAGTAGTGCAATTCGGAGCCAAGCGCTACTATACGGGTATTGTGTGGCGTATAAGCAACACCAAGCCCGCATATCCACGTCTTAAACCAATTATCAAACGACTATACTCTACACCTCTGCTCTGCGAAAAGGAGCAGAGGCTGTGGGAGTGGATTGCAGAGTACTACCTCTGCACGCCGGGTGAGGTTATGCGCCTCGCCCTGCCGTCGTTTACAAAGCCCTCTGCACTAACGCTCGACGACATGGACGAGCGTAGCATAACTCCCCCTACCGAAACATTCATAGCCCTGCATCCCCACCTTCGCACGGAGGAGGCTCTCGCGGAGTACGTAGCACGCCACGAGCGACGCGCGCCACGACGCACCGCAACAATGGATCTTATAGCCAACATGGCAATTGAGCGCGGCACGAAGGATGGCTTTGTAGCACGGCGCCTCATCGATACCGATATTACACACCTCGCCGCACTCCGCAAATTGGGACTTATAGTCGAAGAGCAGCGCCCCATAGCACTACCATCATCCGACGCTCACAACGAGTTTCTGCTGCCAACTCTCTCCAAAGCACAAAGCATAGCGCTTGACCAGATACGCGCAGCACATGCCAATTCGCTCACGACATTGCTACATGGCGTTACAGGGTCGGGCAAGACCGAGATATACATACACCTCATAGCCGAACAGCTCGCCGCAGGGCGTGACGTGCTGATGTTGGTACCCGAGATTGTCATCACCTCGCAACTCATCGAACGCTTGGAGCGCATATTCGAGGGACGCATCACAACCTACCACTCACAACTTACGCCAATGCGCCGTGGCAAGAACTACCTTCGGTTGGCGACATCTACGGGTGGGGAGTTGGTAGTGGGCGTACGCTCGTCGATATTTCTGCCCCTGCGCCACCTCGGACTCATCATAGTGGACGAGGAGCACGATGCAAGCTACAAGAATAGCGACAGCCAACCACGATACAACGCCCGCGACTGCGCCACGATGATAGGACGCATCTACGGCGCCCAGGTAGTGCTCGGAAGTGCCACACCTTCGTTGGAGAGCTACATGAACGCTCTCACGGGCAAGTATGCCTATGTCGAACTTAATGAGCGCTGGGGTAACGCCACATTGCCCAAGGTCATCATTTCAGACACACTACGCGCCGCAAAACGAGGCGAACGCAAGATACACTTCAACTTGGACTTGTTAAATAACATTGAGGAGTCGTTGGAGAACAAGGAGCAGGTAATACTCTTTCAGAATCGCAGAGGCTATGCCCCATATGTACAGTGCAGCACGTGCGGCTACTCACCTCGCTGTCCCCACTGCAACGTAACACTCACACAGCACAAACAGTCGAACCTGATGGAGTGCCACTATTGTGGGTTCACCATGCCACGCCCCACCGTATGTCCGGCATGTAACACACAGGATATTAGGTCGATGGGCTTTGGCACCGAGAAGGTCGAGGAGGAGATATCGCGACTCTTCCCAGAGGCACGCGTAGCACGCCTCGATGGTGATACATCGACATCCGAAAGCGCATTTCGACGCATCGTACACGGCGTAGAACAGGGCGAAACCGACATATTGGTCGGCACACAAATCGTAACCAAAGGATTCGACTTTAAGGGCGTTACAACAGTAGGCATACTCAATGCCGACAACCTATTTACGTTGCCCGACTTTCGAGCCTCAGAGCGCGCATTTCAGCTTATAACACAGGTTGCAGGGCGCGCCGGACGTCATAACAACCATGGGCGTGTAGTGATACAGACATCACAGCCCAAACACCCTGTTATTTGCTATGTTGCCACGGGTGACTACCACACTATGGCAAACACCGAACTACGTGAACGCGAAGCATTTGGCTATCCGCCATACGCACGACTTATACGGTTCATGCTACACCATGCCAATCCCACGCTACTCAACAACACTGCAAACCACTTTGCGTCACTTCTACGCCACAGATTTCAGCATCGCGTCATGGGTCCCGTGGCGGCAGCTATCGAGATGCTGCGAGGCGAGCATCGTGTGGAGATAACGCTTAAGATTGAGAGCAGCCTCTCGATGACATCTGCACGTAGCTCGATTCGTGAGGCTATGAAGATTCTGGCGACAAACGCCGAACACCGCAACATAAAGATAGAGGTTGATGTCGATGCTCTCTAACATACTCAACGGCATCGGCTCGCTGATATTTGCCGAGGAGTGTATCATCTGTCATGAGCCTATTGCATCGTCGTTGCACGGCGTATGCACCAAGTGCCGCTATCAGATTCCAACCACACAGTATTGGCTCTACGAGGAGAATCCCGTAACCGAACACTTCGATGGGTTAGTTCCCATATACCGCGCATCCTCCTTCATCTTCTACTCGACACACAGCCCTTGGCGCAACGCCATACACAACTTCAAGTATCACAACGCATGGCGCATAGCCTACAACATGGCGCGATGGTATGGCAGAGAGTTGAAGAGTTCGGGGCTCTACGACGATGTGGACATCGTTGTTCCCATCCCGTTACACTACAAAAAGCTACTAAAACGCAGCTACAACCAATCGACATACATCGCCGAGGGCATAGCTCGCGAGCTTGGCATCGACTACAACTCACACCTGCTATATCGCAGGCGCAACAATCCGCCTCAAGCTCGAAACAAGGCATCACAGCGCTGGCAAAATGTCGAAGAGCTATTTGCTGTGCGCAATGCCAAGAGATTGCAAGGCAAACATATACTTATTGTGGATGATGTACTTACAACAGGTGCCACGATATGCTCTTGTGTCGAGGCGATACTTCGTGTAGCGCCCGATTGTCGCGTATCGGTGGCAACACTTGCCGTAACTCGAAGTATCGAGCGAGATTAAATTAGCAGATTCCTTATACGACCTTAAATTTGGTGGTGCAGACTACTCCACATCTATGCTGAACGTTCTGCCAAAACGGTCGGTCGCAACTATTGTAATATCGCTATTTTGCTCGGTACGACGACAGCGAAAATAGTGCTTTGCAGGGAGCCCCGAACGGCGCAGACGGTCCATTATAACATCGTCGTAATCAGCAATATTATTCACGTAATAAAGGTAATCGGGATCAACCATTTCGACCTGTTCCATAGCTCCTCTGTTTTCGCCATTTTCCACCCACTCCACAATCCACTGTTCATCCCAACCAAGCACCTTTACAACGATATACTCCTCGTTGTTCTCGACCCAACCCTCTTGCCACACGACAAATCGATGACGAGCATCCTCGCCCAAGATGCGATGGTGCCATTTCCACTCCCAGTCGCGCTCCTCGATGCAGAATACCCCCTGCGGCATGCCATCGGCACAGAGAGGCGCAAACCATAGATTGCCATTTACCTGCGCTACACTATGCTCAATAGCCTTGGGAGTGATGTCAGCCGTAGCGTGTCGGTGGCGATGCCCCGTAATAAAGTGTACAGTGCGGTTGCGGAATAGGCGCATTATCCTCTTTGCATAGGGCAATGGTTCGCCCGAACGAAAATCGACCAACGGCGCATGCATGGCAACAGCTATACGCTTGGTAAACGGAGTCTTATGCACCAAGCGGCGCATCCACTTAAACTGCTTACGGTCAATAGCTATCCTATAATCATCGTAGCTATTATAGACTATATTGTCGAGGGCAAAAAAGCGCGTATCCCCCAAATCAAACATATAGTATCTCTCGCCAAATGTTGCCTCATAGGGAGCTTGCGCAAGAGGCTCATCACCCTCGACAGCACGATTATGGTCGTGGTTACCGATAACGGCATATACGGGCACACCCAACGCCTCGAACATACTCTTCACACGTGGCAGGAATTCCATCGTATCCCACACAACATCTCCGGTAAGCAGGATAGCTATGGGGAGATTGCTCTCGCTCCTATACTCCTCAACCACTGCGCCTATAAGAGGCACAATATCATGTTCAAGACGCTCTATCTGCTCCTCGGTCTGGGGCTGTGTATCACCAACTACAATAAGATTAAAACCGCGCTCTTGCGCCACGCCTTTACCCGCAAATCCCAACATTAGTATCGTCGCGAAAATTGCGATTTTCATTCTCATTCTCATCACTAAAACATCTGTTTCTGCCCGACAAAGATACTATTTTCGCGTCACAAACAATACACAGCACAACAAAATGTTGCGCACGCACGTACGAGAGAGCAAAAATTTTACTATCTTTGTCGAGTTATGGAGAACTTTGTAGTATCAGCACGCAAATATCGTCCTGCGACCTTCGCCTCGGTCGTAGGTCAGCGCCACATCACCTCGACATTGAAGAACGCCATAGAGCGCGGGCAGCTTGCCCATGCCTATCTCTTCTGTGGGCCCCGCGGTGTGGGCAAAACCACATGTGCCCGCATCTTTGCCAAGGCAATCAACTGCCTTAATCCACAGCATGGAGAGGCGTGCAACGAGTGTGAGTCATGTCGCTCGTTCAACGAAAACCGCTCGCTGAATGTGCACGAGCTTGACGCAGCATCCAACAACTCGGTGGACGACATTCGCAACCTAATTGAACAGGTGCGCATCATACCGCAGCAGGGGCGCTATTCCGTATTTGTTATCGATGAGGTACACATGCTCTCGTCGGCAGCGTTCAACGCCTTTCTGAAAACATTGGAGGAGCCCCCACAGCACGCCGTATTCATCCTTGCCACAACCGAAAAACATAAGATTATACCTACCATCCTATCACGATGCCAAATATATGACTTCAACCGCATAAAGGTCGAAGATGGTGTGGAGTATCTGCGATATATTGCCCAGAAGGAGGGCATCACGGCGGATGATGAAGCACTTAACCTTATATCACACAAGGCAGATGGCGGCATGCGCGACGCGCTGTCGATGTTCGACAAGGCTGTATCGTTCTGCGGAACGACACTCAACTACAAGGATGTTGCAACGACACTGAACGTGCTCGACTACGACACCTACTTCTCGATTACCGAGATGCTGCTTGCAGGCAGATATACCGATGCTTTGATAGCCTTCGACGAGGTCCTTGCCAAGGGCTTCTCGCCACAAATATTCATTGCAGGTCTTAACGCTCACATGCGCGACCTGCTTATGGCAAAGGGCCCGGCCGCATCGCTCATAGAGTTCACGGGAACGCTGGTCGAGAGATATAAGCAGCAGGCTACCAAATGTAGCGAGGACTTCTTGTTCGACGCTATTTCGCTGTTGAGCGAGGCTGATGGTAAAATACGACAATCGTCGAACCAACGACTACTCGTAGAGCTGGGGCTTATGAAAATAGCGGGTCTCGGTCAAAAAAAAAATGAGGATACCGGGACGTTAAGTTTTGCAACCGACATCCCGCTACCTCCGGTAGGCAGACAAACACAGCAGGTAGTTGCCCAACAACAAGCGGCAGCAATGCCACAAACTACGGCAACAGCGACACCAAGCAATAGCGTACAGTCCACGCCCCAACGAAGTGCAGCAACAGCACCGCGAATAGAGCAGCCGGTAGCAGCACCTCGCCAGACAACAGCACAGACGGCGCCTCGCCCCGAACAACCGGCAACGGCAGTGCCACAACATCGGGAGCAGACACCAAAGACAACGACGACGCGCACAAAGAGAGGTGTCTCGATAAATTCCATCATAAATACCGCGGGAGCACAGCAGCAAAGGGTAGAGACAGAGAACGAGAACCCGACGGAGAGCCCCGAAGGACAGACAGTTGTGGTGGATAGCCGTAGCGAGGCTAAGATTCTCGACGCCAAGGAGCGCATAATAGCTGATTTGGAACGCAACCGCCCACGCTTTGCCGGAGCATTTGGGGAGATGCGCGTGACAAAGAACGTAATCAGTATAGAGGTCCCCTCGCAGGAGCTGTACGAAGATATAATGCGTTCGAAGAGCGAGTTGCTGATGAGCATAATCAAAGAGGCCGGAATAGAGGGCTACATCGAACTCGAAGTTGCCGTGAACGAGAAGATAAAGGCTGCACGCCCCATAACCATTGAGGATAGACTTCGACACCTCGCAGGCAAAAACCAACGTCTCGCGGAGATGATAGATAAACTCGGACTCGACGCAGAGTAGCGTGAAGGTGTTACGGAATTAAGAATATAGGATTTGTAAGTTATAAATTTTGAACATTAGAGATATGATTAAGGATTTTGTTGAAGAACTCGAATGGCGCGGTATGATTCACACCATCATGCCCGGAGCCAAAGAGCAGTTACAGAAGGAGATGACAACTGCATACTTGGGCATAGACCCCACAGCCGACTCACTACATATCGGGCACCTCGTGGGTGTCATGATTTTGAAGCACTTCCAGATGTGCGGACACCGCCCCATAGCCCTTATCGGAGGAGCTACGGGCATGATTGGCGACCCGTCGGGGAAGTCGCAGGAGCGCAATCTCCTCGACGAGGCTACGTTGCGCCACAACCAGGAGGCTATTGGTCGTCAGTTGGCAAAGCTCATCGACTTTGACTCTACGGCACAGAACCACGCCTTGTTGGTAAACAACTACGACTGGATGAAGGAGTTCTCGTTCTTGGACTTCGCGCGCGACATCGGCAAGTGCATAACCGTAAACTACATGATGGCGAAGGACTCGGTGAAGAAGCGCTTTAACGGCGAGGGCGACGGCATGTCATTCACGGAGTTTACATACCAGCTGTTGCAGGGCTACGACTTTCTCTATCTCTACGAGAAGTATGGCTGCAAGGTACAGCTCGGAGGTGCCGACCAGTGGGGCAACATCACAACCGGTACGGAGCTTATACGCCGCAAACTTGGTAGCGAGGCAGAGGCCTTTGCAATAACTTGTCCGCTTATCACAAAGGCAGATGGCACAAAGTTTGGCAAGACAGAGTCCGGAAACGTATGGCTCGATGCACGCTATACCTCGCCCTACAAGTTCTACCAATTCTGGTTGAACGTGAGCGACGACGATGCCAAGCGCTACATAAAGATATTTACGCTGCTCAACCGCGAGACTATCGAGACACTCATCAAGGAGCATGATGAGGCGCCACACCTTCGCATCTTGCAGAAGCGCCTTGCCGAGGAGCTTACGACAATGATACACTCGAAGGAGGAGCTCGAAAAGGCACAGGCTGCAACAAACATCCTCTTTGGCAACGCTACGTCGGAGGCTCTGCGCTCGTTGGATGAGGCTACGTTGTTGCAGGTATTCGAGGGTGTACCACAGTTCAATATCTCGCGTAGCAGCCTCGACAAGCCATTCATCGACATTGTTGCCGACATTTGCAAGGTATTCCCCTCAAAGGGCGAGTGCCGCAAGATGGTGCAGGGTGGAGGCGTGCAGCTCAACAAGGAGAAGATTACGGATGCTATGCGAATGGTTACAGCCGACGACCTTATTGCCAACAAGTATCTGCTGGCACAGCGCGGCAAGAAGAACTACTATCTAATTGTTGTGGAATAAGGTGAAAACGCTATATACCATACGTTTAGACGGCATCTATCTACGTGCCTATCACGGCTGCTACGACCTCGAACAGCAGGTTGGCAACCGCTTTCGCGTCGATTTGGCAATCCGCACTCCATTGGGCGACCTCCCATCGTCGGACGATGTGCGTGATGCAGTAAACTACCTCACCGTATTCGAGATTGTGGAGCAGACGATGAAGCGCACACAGCGCACGATAGAGGCGGCAGCGGCAAATATCATCGAGGCAATTAAGGAGAGATTTCCCGAAATTGTCGAGGTGGAGTGCACAGTAGCAAAGATTGCGCCCCCGCTTGGTGGCAAAATCGACAAGGTGAGTGTCACGCTCATCGGGTAACACAACGTTTAACAATAACTGTTTTAGTAACCAAAACATACAAGTTATGGCATCAGTTGATAATCGCGGAGGCTTTGGCGGTAAGATTGCAGCAATCCTCGCAGCTGCCGGATCGGCAATAGGTCTGGGCAACATCTGGCGCTTTCCCTACATCACCAACGAGAATGGTGGCGGAGCCTTCATCCTCATATACTTGGCGTGCATTATTCTGCTTGGTCTGCCGTTGCTCATTGCCGAGTTCTCGGTGGGTCACAACTCGAAATGCAACCCCGTGGATGCCTACTCGAAGATTCGCAAAGGCTGGGGATGGCTCGGAGCGATGGGCCTTGTCTCGGTATTTCTAATCATGGGCTACTACTTTGTCATATCGGGATGGACTCTGGATTACGCCATATCGTCGGCAACAAACGCCATTAGCGACGGCTACTTCCAAGAGTTCACTACATCGACATGGTCGCCACTCATCTACACCTATATCTTCGTACTACTCACCCACTTTATCATCATTGGTGGAGTGCAGGGCGGCATCGAGAAGGCATCGAAACTTATGATGCCTCTGCTCTTTGCCATAATCATTGCATTGGCAGTGTACTCATTATGGCAGCCCGAGGGTCGCGCTGCGGCAAGCGGCGTCTTCACCCCCGACTTCTCGAAAGTCTCGGGTCAGACATTCCTTGATGCCATAGGTCAGGCGTTCTTTACGCTCTCTATCGGCATGGGTGCGATGCTCATCTACGGCTCTTACTTTAAGAAGGGAACCAAGATTGCCGGCACCGCCATAAGCGTTGTGGCACTCGACACGCTTGTTGCTATAACAGCCGCAATAATCATCTTCTCGGCAGGCGTGGAGGATGTTCAGGGCTCGGAGTTGGCGTTTGTTGCCATGCCCAAAGTATTCTCTACAATGCCGGCAGGCGAGGTGTGGGCTACGCTATTCTTCCTACTCTTGGGCTTGGCAGCGCTATCATCAACAATATCGATGCACGAGGCAGTAACATCGTACTTTGTCGAGAAGCGCAACATGTCGCGCAAGAAGGCAGCATGGTTAGTGACATTCGGTGCAATGGCACTCGCTACGACAGCATCACTCTCGTTGGGCATGTGGAGCGACGTTACGATACTTGGCATGAATATCTTCGATACGCTCGACACCTTCACCGGCAAGTTTATGCTCCCGATCCTCGGCATCATGACAGCAATCTTCGTAGGATGGATTTGGAAGAAGGAGGATATGAAGGCGGAGCTTACGGCCGAGGGCGGCATCGACAAGGCAACCTATCCGTTTGTGCGTTTCTTGCTTAAATGGGTATGTCCCGTATTGGTATCAATAGTATTTGTATTTGGCGTTATCGACTTTATCGATAAGCTATAAACATCACGCAACTAAATAGAAACTATACAAGATAAAAGAGAACTATGGCAGATTTCATCTATCAGGAGCCGTTTCCTATCCAGCAGGATAAGACGGAGTACCGCCTTCTCACGAAGGACTATGTAAAGGTTGTCGAGTGCGACGGACGTAAGATTTTGAAGGTCGATCCCAAGGGTCTTGAACTTCTTGCCAAGGAGGCATACAGCGACGTATCATTCTATTTGCGCGCTTCGCACCTCCAAAAGTTGGCCAACATCCTCGAAGATAAGGAGGCTACCGACAACGACAAGTTTGTTGCCTACACCATGCTTATGAACCAGTGTGTAGCCGCCGAGGGTGAACTTCCCACGTGCCAGGATACCGGTACAGCTATCTGTATCGGACATAAGGGCGAGGATGTATATACCGGAGCAAACGATGCGGAGTGCATCTCGCGCGGTGTATATGAGACCTACAAAGAGCGCAACTTGCGCTACTCTCAGGTTGTACCCTTCACGATGACCGACGAGAAGAACTCGGCTACAAACCTCCCCGCACAGATTGACATCTATGCTGGTCACCCCGGTATGGAGTACGACTTCTTGTTCATCACCAAGGGTGGTGGCTCGGCAAACAAGACCTTCCTCTATCAGCAGACCAAGGCGTTGCTCAACGAGGAGTCGCTGACGAAGTTCATCAAGGAGCACATCCTCGATCTCGGCACATCGGCATGTCCCCCATACCACCTTGCAATATGCATCGGTGGCACATCGGCAGAGATGTGTCTATCGACCGTAAAGAAGGCTTCGGCAGGATACCTCGACGAGCTCCCCACATCGGGTAATGAGGGTGGTCGTTGCTTCCGCGATTTGGAGTGGGAGGCTCGCGTAGAGAAGATTTGTCAGGAGATAGGTCTTGGCGCACAGTTTGGCGGCAAGTACTACGTGCACGACGTGCGCGTAATTCGTGCACCTCGCCACGCAGCATCATGCCCCGTCGCTATCGGTGTAAGCTGCTCGGCAGACCGCAACATCAAGGCGAAGATTACACCCGAGGGTATCTTCATCGAGAAGTTGGAGAAGAATCCCGCACGCTTCCTCCCGGCACAGGCTCCCGCAATGTCACCCGCAGTAGATATCGACCTTGACGAGGGTATGGATAAGGTACGCGAGATTTTGTCGAAGTACCCCATTAAGACTCGTCTAAACCTCAAAGGTACGCTCGTTGTGGCGCGCGACATAGCCCACGCCCGCATCAAGCAGATGCTCGACGAGGGTAAGCCTATGCCCGACTATTTCAAAAAGCACCCCGTATATTATGCAGGTCCGGCAAAGACTCCCGCAGGCATGGCTTCGGGATCGTTCGGTCCTACAACAGCAGGTCGTATGGACTCATACGTTGATCTGTTCCAGAAGGCGGGAGGCTCGTTGGTGATGGTGGCAAAGGGTAACCGCTCACAGCAGGTAACCGACGCTTGCAAGGCAAACGGAGGCTTCTACCTCGGTTCGATTGGTGGCCCCGCAGCTATCTTGGCAAAGAACTCGATAAAGAGCGTCGAGGTTGTCGATTTCGAGGAGCTCGGCATGGAGGCGGTACGTAAGATCTACGTCGAGAACTTCCCTGCGTTCATCATCGTTGATGACAAGGGCAACGACTTCTTTGCAGACTTTGCACACTAATATCTAACTCTATTCCATCCCTACGGGTGAGCGAATAAAGAGGTACGTTATTTATGGGAGATGAAGGCCCCGAAAGGCGCAGCGGAGATTGCTGACAGAGATATTCGAAGGCCGGCTCAACGATAAACACCTTTTTATTCACTCACCCCGAGATGGATATGCAAGAAGATGGAGAAAACTTCTTGAACATATACTAAATCCATGTGGCGTAACGTTCTAAACTTACGTAACAATTATTTAGGTTGAATGAAACAAGCTTTCCTTAAAAGGTTGTACCTTACGTTTGCGGCGATGTTCTGCATCGCGACAGCCAACGCACAAGTATCATTTACGGCAGAGGCACCCACAATCGTAACCTTGGATGACTACTTCCGTATAGAGTTTACGGTTGATGCACAACCCGATAATGGCTCATTCCGAGCCCCGTCGTTCGAGGGTTTCGACATCGTAGCGGGTCCCAGCACCTCGACAGGTCACTCCATACAGTATATCAACGGACGCCAATCGTCGAGTTTCTCGTGCACCTATACATACCTGCTTAAACCCAATAGTACCGGCACACATACCATTGCTCCAGCATCAGTAGCGGTCGATGGTAAGGTGTATTCGACACAGCCACTACTTATGGAGGTGGTCAAGGAGCAAAATCAGTCGTCGGGACAATCGTCGGCTGGCAACAGCAACACTAACGACCCAGAAAACAGCGTGAAGGAGGAGGATGTGCTTCTCCTACTCAAACTATCAGATACCGAGGTATATAAGGGAGAGCCTATACACGCTTCGTTGGTGCTATACACTCGCACCGAGATACAGGATGTCTCGAATTGGGAGATGCCATCGTTCGAGGGATTCTGGTCGCAGGAGCTAACCACAAATAGCTACCCCTCGCGCGAACTATATAACGGTCTTGTTTACGACACACACGAACTCAAAGAGTACATCATATCTCCACAACAGAGCGGCAAGTTGCAAATCGACCCCGTAAGGCTCAGTATTGTTGTACCTGTGGTCATACAGAACAGCAGATACATAGACCCATTTATGGGAGGTCGTGAAGTCTATTACGTTACACGCGAGATAGCAACACCCGCACAAACAGTAAACGTCAAGGAGTTCCCGGCAGGGGCGCCCAAGTCATTTGCCGGTGCCGTGGGAGAGTTTAGCATGCAGTGTTCGATGCCCGAGCAGAGCTTTGCTATACACACCTCACAAGCCATTGAACTCACGATAGCCGGCAACGGCAACCTCAAATTTATCACCGCACCCGAGCTTCGCCTTCCCGAATCGTTCGAGTTGTATGAGAAGAAGGTCACCGACAACGTCAAAACGTCGATTAACGGCACTTCTGGCAATATCGTTTTTACCTACCCCTTCGTGCCTCGTGCAGCAGGTGAGTTTACAATAGAGCCTATCGAATTTACGTACTTCGACACCGAGAGCAACAGCTACAAGACGCTGGCAACCGACCCCATGAACATAAGTGTGGTTGATGATGGCAGCGGTAGCACACACACCCAGAAGGCAGATGTTGATGGCTATGGTCGCATGAAGCAGCTCAATCGCGACATCCGATACATCCATACAGACAAGCTTGCAGAAGCTGCCCCCATGACACTTGTACTATCTCCCGGCTATTGGCTTACGATAGTTGTGCTTATCGCACTATTTATAGTTATATACGTTATAATGCGCCGTCGCATTCGCCAAAATCGCAATATCGTAGCACGCCGCATGAAACGCGCCGATAAGATTGCCGTACAGCGCTTGCGCATAGCACAAAGCTACATGCAACAGAACAACCGCCACGCCTTCTACGAAGAGCTGCTGCGTGCCGTATGGGGCTACATAAGCGATAAGTTCAACATCCCCGTATCTAACCTTACGAAGGAGACCATACGCGAAGAGTTCTATCGCCGCAATATATCGGCTACGGATGCCGAGGAGTTCTGTGAGGTTATCTCGCGCGCCGACGAGGCACAATATACCCCATCCTCGGATGGCGATATGAATGAGATTTACACCGACGCAATAGATATTATTTCGAGGATAGAATCCGCAGCTAAATAGTGAGTTCAGAGTATGAGAATCAGTATTATAAGAAAGCTTACAGCAGTTGCACTACTACTAATGTCAGCGCCCATTGCCACAGCGGCGGATAATCGCACCGAAGCGGATAGCAGTTGGGAGAAGGGTATCAAGGCCTATGCAGATAGGGAGTACGACCAAGCGGTGGAGGAGTTCGAGGCAGTTGTAGAGCGAGGCTTTGCCACGGCAGACACCTACTACAACCTTGCAAACGCTTACTTCAAACTCGGTCAGACACAATCGTCTGCATCGGGGACAGGATTTGCGAACGGTGAGCTCGGTCGCGCAATACTCAACTACCAGAGAGCATTGAAGATGGACCCATCGATGGAGGATGCCGCATACAATTTAGATCTTGCGGTGGACTATACCAACGACACCGAGAGCGTTCCGGAAGGGGTGATAAGTGGCGTATGGACATCGGTACGCGACAGCTTCACATCGAACACATGGACCATTGTGTCGCTCATTGCATTGACACTTACACTCGCCCATGTGCTCATCTATCTGCTTTCACACCGCGTAACACTGCGCAAGGTAGCTTTCTTCGCAGCGATACTCCTCTTCATAGCGTTCGTGCTCACAACATGGCTTGCCATATCGCAACGCTCATCGCAAGAGAGCCACGACCGCGCAGTAGTCATCTGCAACAGCACCACAGCAGTGCACGCCTCGCCCGATAGTTCGTCAAAAATCATACGCGAACCCTCGCAGGGTGTAACGCTAACCATTACACGTGCACTTGGCGAGTGGTATGAAGTGATGTTTGCCGATGGCGAGAAGGGGTGGATTCCAAGCAGCTATATCGAACGCATATAATAGCAATAGGCCATGTCCAAACTCTTGGAGAACGCAACAAACGAGCTTCAACGCCTACCTGGCATTGGTCGTCGTACGGCACTACGTCTCGCCATGCACATCCTGAAAATGGAACCCGACACGGTGGACTCACTCAGCACAAGCCTACAACGTTTGCGTCACGATATACGCTATTGTCGTAGCTGCAATAACCTGTCGGATAGTGAACTATGCCCCATATGTAGCGATCCTAAACGCGACCGCAGTGTCGTATGTGTCGTAGAGCAGGTCGGCGACCTACTCTCAATCGAGAATACAGGGCAATATCGAGGCACATACCACGTACTTGGAGGCGTCATATCACCTATGCAGGGCATAGGCCCATCGGACTTGAAGATAGACCTTCTGTGCGATAAGCTCCTCACGGGCGAAATTCGAGAAGTTATCATTGCCATATCGACCTCTGTCGAGGGTGAGACAACGCTATTCTACCTCCTTAACCGCCTGAAAGCATTCCCCGATGTCAAGGTATCGACCATTGCCCGCGGCATTGGCTTTGGTGACGAGTTGGAATATGTCGATGAACTTACAATAACACATGCACTCATCAATCGCCGCGAAATAGCGCGCGACTGATGAGTGCATGCAAAACTCTTCGAGCAAGAAGCTGTTAGAACTTCACACCCGCCTCTACGTAGAATGAGTTTACGCCAACCTTAAAGTTGGTTGCTCCTGCCTCATTCAACCACTTCATATTTTGCGAGGTCATACCAAGACCAAAGTTGAACTTACCTATGGTAAGACCGGCACCAAACTTACAGAACAATCCTCCTCGAATCTTGCCATAATCTCCGTCGCTGAAATTCGACGTAAGAACGACGTTGCCACCGACACCTACCGAGATATAGGGCGTCACCATGCGCGACACAGGATAGCACGCCTTTACGTTACCGTATATCGGCATAGCCACCAAGCCCCACGACTCGGGGGCATTAAGCTCCAACTTATTCATAAGCTTACAATCGCCATAGGCATACTGAACACCGGTACCGACACCCACGAAAAGGTAGTCGTTCAGACGCGCACCATAGACAACCTCGACATAGGGTCGCGAGAAGTTTGTCTTGAACTTCTGTCCCTCGTTACGCACACGCAACTTACCTCCCGTAATAAAACCGGCGTTAATCTCGAAATGGGGCTTTATCTTCGATTGTGCCTTGTTTCTACCAGCCAGCTCCTCACCAAAGTAGTTCTCTCGAGATTGCTGCGCAACATTCCCACTCTCCTGTGCCATTAGCATCGCACTCGGCGCCATTATCATCATGGCAATTAAGCATAGTATAAATCGTCTCATACAGTTATCTATATTTGGTTTCGATGTACCAAAGGTAGTGAAAATTTTTTATTTAGCCCCAAATATGCTCTATTTTTACTATCTTTGCAAGTCGCTGACGCATAAAACCAATAGGCATGATTCACCTTACAGAGAGCATAGACAGAGTGATTGGCAGATATCGCATTGCGATAATCATCGCTATGTCGATAAGCCTCGGCATAGCTGTGGGATGCTCGAAGGTGGATAACACTGACATGGTTAGCAACATCGAGGCACAATGTAGGCAACTTATCAACGATGCAGAGAACATAGCGGCAGAAAGACCTACCGAAGCACTCGACCTAATACGCAGGGTTGATACCCGAAATATTGTGAGCGAGGCGACGCGCGCACACTATGCACTGGTTTATAGCGAAGTATGCTACTACAACCGCATGCTTGTCGATAGCGACTCTCTAACACGCATTGCCACATCCTATTATGCCACGTCGGAAGAGCACGACATGCGAGCCAGAGCCTTCTACCATCACGGGTTAGTGATGCAGATGGCAGATAGAATGCCCGAAGCGGTTATTGCCCTTAACGAGGCGTCAAACTCGCTCGAAAACATCGACAATCCACATCTCGAAGGTCTCGTACACCGCACGAAGGGCGATATCTACCGTTCGGGCTACCTGCACCACAACAGCCTCGACGCCTTCGAAGCTGCCAAAGAGTGTTTCGAGCGTGCCGGACTGCCCTACCACACGCACTACGCATCGTACAACATGGCACAGGCAGCAATTAGCATGGACAACTTCGACATTGCCGAGCCACTATGCTACGAGGCTTTGGAGTATGCAATAAGCGCTAACGACAAAAATTTTTTATGCGCCATACTACATGAACTCTGCGAGATATATCTGCAACAAAACAACTTCACAAGGTGTAGCGAGGTTATAGAGTTATTTGACAAGTATGACTGCGCCATTTGGTTTATGTCGCGATACTATGCTCTGCACGCCATTGTCGAGGCGGAGATAGGCGACCAAGCAAAGGCGATAGAGTACCTCGAACTGGCCGAGCAATACTCACCACAAGACATCATCATTATAAATCGCGCTAAATACCACATACTCAAACGCTGTGGCAACTACGAGGCTGCACTGCAACGACTGATGGCATCTAACGAGCAACACCGCATAGCGATGCGCAACGCGCTGAACGAGCCTATATTGAACTACGAGATTGACCTTTTGGAGCAGAACTTAAAGCGCGAAAAGCGCGAGGCAGAGCTTATAGCGCAGCGCAACGATGTGGTGGAGAGACACAATAGAGTCATTCGTCAGCGCAACATTATCATATATATACTAATCGCTGCAACTATCATCCCCCTCTTGATATTTGTTCTCCATCGTTCGAGGCGCCGCCAACGCATCATCGCCAACTACATGGAGGCTATCAAGGAGCTGAACAGCACGGCAACACATACCATGAGCGACGTACATAAGCTCTTTAACGACATATTCAGCGACATAAATCATATGTGCGAGACGTACTACGAGCATGGTAATACTCCTCGTGAGGCAGCTAAAATCTTCGATGGAGTTAAAAACTCTATCAATGGCATGAAATCGGCTGAGGCAATTGCGAGGTTGGAGATGTTGGTAAATATACAACACAATAACATCGTTCGTCGCCTACGCCAGGAGTGTCCGAAACTCAATGACCGAGAACTTAAAGTTGTAATTTATAGCTATGCAGGCTTCTCAACACGTTCAATAAGCATCTTCCTCGATTGCGATTTGGCAGCTCTTTCGCGTCTGAAATATAAAATCAAGTCAAAACTCACGGAGTGCAACCATGCCGAGGCCGCAACCATCGTCGCAAGCCTACTAAAACACTAACCGCTGATATTCAATAGATTAGCGGCACTTCACTCACATCCACCCATGCGCTTGTAACTTGCTGATAATCAGCAAGGAGAGATTTTTGCAGAAATCTTCGTGCTTAACACCCTGATAACCAGAGTGTTAAAAATTGACGTGGGAGAATATTTTCAGCGATAAAATTTGTAGTTTTATGTCTTCATGGCTAATTTTGTAGCAGAGAAAAGAGAGATACTCCTCGCCTATGACGACAGAGAGTGTTAGGGTTTTCACAAGATACGTGGTTAATGAGGGTCCGTCAGATCCGAGCTAATCGAAAGATAGTTATCGTAAAGACGGTTTAGTCGGAGGTTGTTCATCGGCCTCCGATATTTTTCGTTCCTGCTGCAAAGCCGGCTTACTATTGCTTACGGGTCTAAAACAAATCCCCCGACCTACCTTTGAACAAGGTGGATCGGAGGTAAATTTTATCGCCCTATGGACGTGTTGCGCGGCTACGAACTACAACGTCTTCAAGAAGTCGGCAACACTCTTCTCGATACGAGCCTCGACATCGTCGGCCTCGGCACGCACAAACTTCTCTCCGGTAATCTGCTCGTAAAGCTCGATATAGCGAGCCGTGATGCCGGCAACTACCTCCTCGGTCATCTCCGGAATCTGCTGTCCCTCCTGGCCCTGGAAGCCATTATCCATAAGCCACTCGCGCACAAACTCCTTCGAGAGCTGTTTCTGCTTCTCGCCCGCAGCAAGACGCTCGGCATAACCCTCCTTATAGAAATAACGCGATGAATCGGGGGTATGAATCTCGTCCATGAGGTATATAACGCCATCCTTCTTACCAAACTCATACTTCGTATCGACAAGAATCAAACCCATCTTATCGGCAATCTCGGTACCACGCTGGAAGATAGCTCGTGTATATGCCTCCAACTTCTCGTACTCCTCGCGCGATACAAGACCCTGGGCAATAATCTCCTCCTTCGAAATATCCTCATCGTGACCCTCGTCTGCCTTTGTCGTGGGGGTGATGATAGGCTCGGGGAACTTCTGGTTCTCAACCATGCCATCGGGCATAGGGATACCACAAATCGTACGCTTACCAGCCTTGTACTCACGCCATGCGTGACCCGATAGATAACCGCGTATAACCATCTCAACCTTGTAGGGCTCACAACGGTGACCTACGGTAACCATTGGATCCGGCACAGCAATCTTCCAGTTAGGGAGAATATCCGCCGTAGCATCAAGGAACTTTGCGGCAATCTGGTTCAACACCTGCCCCTTGAAGGGGATACCCTTGGGCAATACGACATCGAAAGCCGATATACGGTCCGACACAACCATTACAAGATAGTCATCATTGATGTTATATACATCTCTCACCTTGCCTACGTAGTGTCCTTTCTGACCTTCAAACTCGAAGTTGTTCTTAACAATAGCGTTCATATTTAGGGATTTTTTAAGTTTCGTTGCCACAAAGGTACAATAAATTCACGACACACAAAACGTTGCATGAAGAAATATCAAATTTATGTTCTTTGTGATTTGCTTTTAAATTTGTATCTTTGACATATCAAACACACCTGGCGACTATTTCACCGCTTACCTCTCAAAGTTGTGATTTGCTTTTAAATTTGTATCTTTGACATATCAAACACACCACAATCTTTGTAAAAGAGTGTGTATCAGTTGTTTGATGAGATTTTTAGAAATTAAAAATCACGGTGTTTGATAAAAGGATTTGCGCCCAAGCGGCGCAAATCCTTTTTCTGTTTTAGAACATCTCCAATTGTTGCACGGGTTGGTCCTGCTTAATCCGTTGGCAGCCACGGAACAATTCCATTTGACCAAACTGCTTATCGGTAATGGTCAAAATTCCGACATAACCCTCTTTGGGTAGCATTTGCTTCACGCGTTTGATATGCACTTCGGCATTTTCGCGGCTCGGGCAGTGGCGCAGATAAATCGAAAATTGAAACATAGTGAATCCGTCGCGCATGAGTTGCTTGCGAAATTCCGCGTACTTTTTGCGCTCGCTTTTTGTCTCGGTCGGCAAATCAAAAAAGACAAAAATCCACATGATTTGGTATTCACTAAATCGTTCTATCATTCCATCATCGGATAGGCTATTTTGCGAATCTCTCCACTATAACATTTATACAAGGAGGCGGTGGTCATACCCACACCGACCATCAATGGACTGCGGCGGCCATTGATGACTACATCGAGGACGGGAATTGCGAGTAATTTTCCCTTCAATTCGGTCGTCAAGTGGGATATATCGGCACCACTATCCACGATTTCGGCTACCAATTTGTCCACATAGGGGCGATAAGGCTCCATAATGTCGTCAGCCAGGCAGAAGGCATTGTAACGGTTGTGGTGATGAATC
>JAFQOR010000031.1 GCA_017403125.1 Alistipes sp.
GTTGCAACTACTTTCTTTGCCATACTTTACCTTCTTGTTAAAATTACTTAATCTCACGGTGTAAAGTTACTCGCTTCAAGTAAGGATTGTACTTCTTACGCTCCAAACGGTCGGGAGTATTCTTCTTGTTCTTGGTGGTGACGTAACGTGACATACCTGCAACGCCGCTCTCCTTCTGCTCGGTGCACTCCAAGATTACCTGCACTCTGTTACCTTTCTTTGCCATTTTCTGTTACCTGTTTTTAGTAAAGCTTCTTGGGTGCCTTTGCCTCGCGAAGTGCTGCTGCAAGACCCTTCTTGTTAATTGTTTTGATGCCGGCTGCTGAAACCTTCAATGTGATCCAGCGACCCTCCTCCTCCGACCAGAAACGCTTCGTACGCAAATTGGGCGAGAACTTACGCTTGGTACGGATGTGCGAGTGAGAAACATTGTTACCCACCATCGCTACCTTGCCAGTGATTTCACAAACTTTCATTGTACTTTATTTTAACCTCTCGTGCCACCGTGGCACAAAAGCGCACAAAGATAGCTATTATTTGTCAATTTGCAAACTTTAACTAAAAATAAATGTTTTGTCACGGAGCCTAAAACCGCAACTTTTGTTAAACATCGTATGTGCCTACCTGAGTTCGGCGTTAGTTCTTGCCCTGGTTACGCAGCAGGTAGCGATATACCTTAACCTCCTCTGCGTCGCCCATCTCCTTGCCTTCGACGTCCGAAAGTTTTACGCACAACTCCCTGGGTTTGCGCGAGTTAATCTGGCATGACGAGAGTTTCATGACGATGTTGCACGAGGCGTGTCCCGTGTCGCATGTGAGGTTGGTGCCGATGCCGAACATGCACTTAATGCGTCCCTCGCACGCCTTTTTAATCTCGACGCACTTCTCGAAGTTCAGCGAGTCGCTGAATACGATTGACTTGGTCATGGGGTCGATGCCGAGCTCCTTGTAGCGGTTGATAGCCATGTCGATAAAGGCTATCGGGTCGCCCGAGTCTTGGCGTACGCCATCGAAGAGACAGGCGTGCTTCTTGGAGAAGTTGTTGAAGAAAACCTCCGAGCCGAAGCTATCTGTAAGGGCTGTGCCGAGGTAGCCATCATAGACCTTTACCCAATCCTCCATTGTGAGGTAGTTGGCATTACGCGGACCACCGTTTACGGCTGCGATGAACATCGGAAGTTCGTGCGGATAGGTGCCTATCATCTTCATGTCAAGCTCCATTGCCAAGTGGCAGTTCGATGTGCCCGTGCAGCCGCAGGGGTTGTTTTTGAGGTGTTTAACGACCATGCGTTGCACGTCGTATGAGAAGCGGCGACGTGTGCCGAAGTCCGAAAAGATGAGGTTGTTGTCGCGCGCAATCTGCTCCTTCTTCTCCAAGCGTTCAATCATAGCCTCGGCGTCGTAGCTGTTGCGTAGGTGGAAGAGCTCCGAAACGGTGGCAAGGATAGGTATCTCGTAGAGCGTAACCTTGTACATGTAGTCCGTGACGTTGATTTGCAGATGCTGCTCCTCGTCCAACCATACGTTAATCTTCGAGGCGTCGAAGCGGAAGCCTGTGAGCCACTCGAAGTAGTTCTGTGGAATGTATTTGCAGTTCTCGTTCATGTAACGGAACTCGTCGTCGGAGAGCGATATGCGCTCCAAAGCCTTAAACTCAGCCCTTAAATCCTCCAAGAAATCCTCGTCGTAGCGTGTCTTGGCGCGGTCGTTAAATGTGAAGGTGCCTATTGCCTGCGGGTAGAGTTTGAAGTAGGCGTAGGATGTTGTGAACTTGTAGAGATCCGTATCCAATATTGAACGTATCATGGCTATGTAGTTTTTAGAGTTTGCGTAGTTCGTTGTATAGCATCTCGACAACGTATGCCGAGGCGCGCTTTATGATTTGCTGGCGGTCGGTGCCCGAGTTGCGCATCATAGATATGGTTCGAGTAGGTGTTGCAACAGCCATCCATACCGTGCCTACGGGCTTCTCGACAGAGCCCCCGGAGGGCCCTGCAATGCCGCTGGTGGCTATGGCGTAGTCGGCACCCGAAATTCGGCGTGCGCCCTCTGCCATCTGCTCGACAACCTCGCGGCTTACGGCACCATGGCGTTCGATGGTGGCGCTATCTACGCCCAGAATGTTGGACTTTGCAGCGTTGGAGTAGGCTACGATGCCCGTTAGAAAGTATGCCGAGGCACCTGCCATTGAGGTGAAACTTGCTGCGATGTTGCCTCCCGTGCAGCTCTCTGCCGTGGCAAGCGTAAGACCTCGCTCCGAGAGTATGCGGTGTACGTTACTCTCGACAGACGCCCCCTCTTCGCCTACGATGTGGTCGCCGATGAGTTGCTCCAACTTGCCGAACTCTTGGCGCATGGCGACCTCCGCCTCGCTGCGCTCGACATCGTATGCCGAGAGACGCAGACGCACGATGTTGGGTGCGGGAAGGTAGGCAAGGTGCATGTAGTCGGGTAGGGCATCCTCCCACGCAGCTATACGCTCGGCGAGTAGCGACTCGGCTATGCCGTGGGTTATGAGCGTGAGGTGGACGATAGATTTTAGCATGAAGCGCTTTTTGAGGCGCGGTATCACCTCGTCCTGCATCAGATGCTCCATCTCGAAGGGTACGCCGGGTAGCGATACTACCACAGCGTCGCCTTCGCACTCGAACCACATGCCCGGGGCTGTGCCGTGGGCGTTGTGTAGTGGCGTGCAGCACGCCGGAAGCATCGCCTGTGAGCGGTTGAGCTCGGTGAAGGCTATGCCGCGACGAGCCAACAGGCTCTCGATATGTTGCCCCTCGGTATCGTTGTAGCGTAGTTCGGAGTTGAATATGCGGGCAAGGGTGTGTTTCGTGATGTCGTCTTTGGTAGGGCCCAAGCCTCCCGTGATGACTACAACCTGTGATGTGAGTAGCGCTGTGCGTATGCTACTCTCGATTTGATGGTCGCTGTCGCCTATCGAGAGCTTGCTCTCGACGGTTATGCCGGCACCATTCAGGTGGCGCGCAATCGACACGCTGTTGGTATCGACAATCTGCCCGATGAGAATCTCATCGCCGATGGTTATGATTGTAGCTTTCATGCCCCTTTAACTATTGTTTGTCGCATCTTGTGGTATCTCGGCTGTTGGCGCGTCGCCCGCCGTGGTCGTATGCTGTGCTTCGGCGGCTAATGCTTGTTGCGAGGCGAGGTACATGGCTTTGGTTGTTTTGCGCAACAGTCGCAGACCATTCTCGCGTATGCCCATGTTGAGTGCAACAAGCGAGGCTCCGGCATCCAACATTCGCATTATGTCACTTGGATTCATCATGCCACCCGAGCCTATGATGGGGTAGTTGCCCTCGGTCTTTTGGTGAATGTAGCGCACAACCTCTATCGCTCTGTCCGTAAGCAGAGCGCCCGATATTGCACCCGAAGCATCGGGGGTCATGTCCGACGAGCCGGCAACGGCAACCAGCCCATCAAGGGGCGTGGTTATAAGCACGTCGATAATCTCGTCTATCTGACTCTGACTCAAATCGGGCGATATCTTCAAAAGTATAGGGCGGTAGTCTGCCTGACCACGTCTAAACTCGAAGAGTGGTTCGATAAGATGCGTTATGGAGTCGCGGTCAGAAAGCACAAAACTCTTCGCGGCGGTGTTGCATGCGATATTTATGGTGAAGTAATCGACATACTGATACATGTTGCGGAAGACTCGCAAGTACTCCTTGGCAGCATCACTGCGCTGTGTTGTCGTCAGCTTGCCGATGTTGCAGCCTATGACCAAGTTACGGGTATGTTTCGAGCGCTTGCGAACGTTTGAGAGCACATACTCCATGCCCTTGCTCGGATATCCGGAGTTGTCGATGATGGATTCTGCCGAGCGCAGACGCTCAATCCTCGGACGCGGTGTGCCAAACTGCGCACGGGGTAGCACCGAGCCTATCTCGACGAAGCCAAAGCCTGCGGCCGCAAGTTCATCAATGGTGTCGCCGTCGGGGTCGAATCCTGCGCCTATGCCTATGGGGTTGCGAAAACGTATGCCAAAGACCTCGCAGTCGAACTTGTGTTTACTGCGTGGCGCATGACACACCCTTATCCACCACTTGCCCAAAGGGAGTCTCCCCACGAAACGAAGCCCCGACATGCGAAGCTTGTGTGCCGTCTCGGCGGGCAGAGCCCAAAGTATATTTTGAAAGATTGATCGTTTCATCCTAAATGTTTTTCGATGCTTTTAATCGAAAACATACTACAAATATACAAACATTTGGCTGTTATCGAAAGAAAATGTAGAAATATTTTTAGGAATTAACCATTTGGGCGGCGGTATGGGCAAGTTTTGCTGCGAGTTGTGCAAGGGTTGTGGGTGTGACAGCGTGTTTGAGTGCGTACATGGTCCCACGAAAGCGGAGCCCCGGGCAATACGTGAGATGACTCGGGCTCCGGCGCTAAATGCCTAATGCGCAATATGGCGTACCTTTGGTGGCAGACTAAAAATACTCCTCGCGGTAGTCGTAGTTGTTGCGTTGTGACTCGAAGGTTGTGGGGTTGGATTTGAGATGCTCTGTTTGAGCTATTATTGGACAGTATTGCTCTATGCTATCGACCATCTCCTGCCACTCGATATCGCGAGGTACGACGGGTGTTACCTCCGGCGGATACCAACCCTTGATGGGGAGCTCGAAGAAGTCGGCAAATTGGCTTATAACCATTGCAGTAGCATTCGCCTTACCCTGTTTCGAGTAGCCTGCAATATGGGGCGTTGCAAGCTCGGCAGATTGCAGTATGTCTGCATCCAACGAAGGCTCACCTTCCCATACGTCGAAAATGTAGCGATGACCACTCTCCTTTACGGCGCGGTTGTCGGCTACGGCGCCACGCGAGGCGTTGATGATTGTGGCGTTAGGGCGCATGCGACCAATGAGTTCGCTATTGACCATGTGGCGAGTGTCGCTGTTTAGTGGGGTGTGTAACGTGATTATGTCGCACTGCTCGGCAATCTCGGCAATCGAGTAGAACTCTCCGCCTTCGCGCATCTGGCGTGGAGGGTCGCACTCCATAACGCGGAAACCCCAATGTCGTGCGTAATGGGCCACGTTCCTGCCAACATTACCTACGCCCACAACACCCAGCGTATAGTCCGATGGCTGTTTGTTATCCATGAGCGAGATGTGGCGCAGGGCGGCGGCTACCCACTGCAACACTCCGCGGGCGTTGCATCCCGCGGCGCGGGCTACGGTGATGCCCGCTTTGTGGCAGTACTCCTCGTCGATATGATCGGTGCCGATGGTGGCCGTGGCGATGAATCTTATGTTCGAGCCCACCAATAGCTCGCGGTTGCAGTGGGTGCGGGTGCGTATTATCATTGCGTCACAGAGCTTTATGCGCTCGGCGTCAATTTCGCGACCGTCGCAGTAGGCGACCTCGGCATAGGGTTCAAGGATGCCCTTGATGTAGGGTATGGCTTTGTCGATTATAACTCTCATCTCTATGGTTGTGCTACGAGAGAGTAACTCTCTAATTTTTTTACAAAGGTAGGACATTTATTCAAAAAAAGTGCTATATTTGCACGTTATTTTTATATGAATGACCGGTGTGAACAGCACCCATTAAACAGAACGCTATGCAGACCAAGCAGTTTGATTTCGATGGCATCATGCCCGACAACGGCAACTATTTCGGCATGCCTCTCTCTCCCGACGAGGCGGCACTCGTTTTGGTGTCGGCACCGTGGGATGTTACGGTGGCTACGCGCGAGGGTAGCTCCTATGCCCCCGATGCGATTATCGAGGCATCGCGCTTCATAGGTCTATCGGACCCCGCGAATGGTGATAGTTGGCGTAAGGGTATAGCAACAGCCCCCATCGACTATACTATTCAGGATGCCTCACACAGGTTGCGCTCGGATGCGTTGCGCATAATAAAACTCCTGGACGAGATGGGGTTGTCGTTCATCGAGAATATTATCTCGGACCGTAGGTTGAAGCGCATCAATGAGATGTCGGCGCAGATAAACGAGAATATTTATAACCAAACCAAGCAGTGGCTTGCCAAGGGTAAGATTGTGGGTTTGGTTGGTGGTGACCAATCGACGATATATGGAGCGGTAAAGGCTGTTGGCGAGAAGTATGGTCGCATAGGTGTGCTGCATATCGACTCGCAGTGCGATATGGACGAGGAGAGTCGCGGTTTCGATTACTCGAACTCGTCGGTGATGCGTAACCTGATGCAGGATGTGGCGCAGATAGAGTGCTATATGGGTGTCGGCATGCGCGACTTCACGCCCGCAGTGTGGCGTAAGGTGCAGGAGGATCCGCGAATGAATGTATGCACGGCCGAGGATGTGTCGCGTCGCGAGTTCGAGGGTGCAACATGGCGTAGCGTATGTGACGAGATTGTAGCGAAGTTGCCCGACAACGTATATGTGTCGCTCGACATCGACGCCCTGACGTTGGAGTGTTCGCCCCACACGGGAGTGCGTGTGCCGGGCGGTTTGCCGTTCCAGAGGGTGGTATATCTGTTAGAGCGCTTGGTGGAGTCGGGTCGTCGCATTGTGGGTTTCGACCTCACGGAGGTTGTTCCCGACCTAAACGATAAGAGTGATGCAGCCATTGCTGCGCGTCTGCTATTCAAGATGTGTAACGTGGCTCTCAAACACCACCACGCCGTAGAGATAATCTAAATTTGTCGCATAGGTGCGCAATTCCCCTCGTGATGCGATGTGGGGGAGTGTTGGGGAAGAAACTTTTTTATTAAAACAGATAGAAAGATGTCAATGTTTTCGAAATTTGGTATGGTGAAGCGCAACCACATTCTGTCGCAGCGCGGACGGAATTTCCTGCAAGCGCCATGGGCAGGAGGTATTGTGCTTGTTGTGTGTGTAATAGTTGCTATGTTGTTAGCGAACTTGCCGGCAACCACCGATATGTATCATCGTCTGTTACACATGGAGTTTGGCCTTGCTATCGATGGCAACCTCTTCCCGGAGGGTATGACACTCGAAAAGTTTATAAACGACGGTTTGATGGTGGTCTTCTTCTTTACCGTGGGCTTGGAGATACGCCGAGAGATAACCGACGGTCAGCTCTCGACGCCGAAGAAGGCTGTGTTACCCATAATTGGCGCTATCGGAGGTATGCTCTTCCCGGCGCTTATCTACATCTGTTTCAACGGAGGTACAGAGGTGTCGAATGGCTGGGGTATCCCCACAGCAACAGATATAGCCTTTGCCATAGGTATCATGTCGCTATTGGGCAACAGAGTCCCTATATCGTTGAAGGTGTTCCTTACAGCGTTGGCTGTGGCAGATGACCTCGGAGCGATATTGGTAATTGCGTTGTTCTATGGCGAAACACCAAACCTGATGCTTATAAGCATCGCGGTGCTTATCATGATAGGTATCTACATTATGCGTCGTATGGGTGAGTTCCGAATGATGGCATATCTGATTCCGGCTGTTGCGGTGTGGATTCTATTCTACTACTCGGGTGTTCACGCTACGCTGTCGGGTGTCATCATGGCTATGCTTATTCCCACGAAACCGCGTTACAGCCGCTCGTACTACCTGCATAAAGCAGATATCATCGAGAAGGGTATTGTCGATGCCGATAAGATTGAAGACAAGCACGAGGCGGAGGAGATGCGTCTGTATCATCTGCGCCGCATGAAGCAGATTTCGAATGGCGCGGAGAGCATGAGCCACCGTATGGAGCATCTGCTTATGCCCTACGTGAACTTTATTATCATGCCTATCTTTGCACTTGCTAATGCGGGAGTGCATATCCCCTCGGCAGAGTACTTCAATATCTTCGAGTACGATGCCGTGGCAGGCTCTATCGGCATGGGCATCTTCTTTGGCTTGGTGGTAGGCAAGCCTCTTGGCATCACGCTGTTGAGCTACTTGGCTATAAAATTTGGCATCGCCGAGCGTCCGACAGGTGCAACGTGGAAGATGTTCTTGGCCGTAGCATGCTTGGGAGGTATTGGCTTTACGATGTCGATATTTGTGGACAACCTCGCTTTTGATAAGGCAACGCACGAGGAGTTTATCAACATGGGTAAGATTGCTATCCTTATGTCATCAGCTCTTGCTGCTGTACTCGGCGCATGTCTTATTGTTCATGAGGCAAAAATCGAAAAAAGGTTAAAAAAATAAAGGATAATATCTATGTTCAGACTCTTTTCTGTTGCCACGATATGCTTTGTGCTTGTGTCGTGTAGCGGTGGTGGCGGAGCCGCCTCGGAGGAGCCGGAGATGCGTAGCAGCCTCGACTCAATGTCGTACGTTATGGGCATGAACATCGCGCTAAACATCATCGAGGTGGATTCGACCATAAATGCCGATATGGTGTGTATGGGTATTAGTGATGTCTTTGCCGGCGAGCCGAAACTTAACGACGAACAGGCGCGCACAGCCTTCTTGAAGTATATGAACTATGATGAATATGAACGCATAAAACACTTTGAGGAGCGGTTCCTTGCAGATTTGCGCAATCAGGATCGTAAGTTCTATGCTACAACTTCGGGTCTTACCTATAAGATTCAGAGCGATGGCGATAACAAGCGTAGGGTCAAAAACAATAGAGATACGGTCAAGGTGTGTTTCCGCGTGCTTAACTCTGCGGGCGACATCATCGATACGACCTACTATCGCAACGATACGTTGCGCATAGGCTTGGGTAGCATGCCGCGTGGCTTGCAGGAGGCGTCGAAACTTGTAGGTCAAGGTGGACGCATCGAGGCGTGGTTGCCCTCGTCGTTGGCATATGGCTCGGAGGGCTGCGACTCGCTGAATATTGCGCCTAACACCATGCTCTACTACGAGATGACGATTGTTGAGGTAGAGAAGACAAAGTAGCACCTGCGATGCGTGCTGCTGATACGCGATATATTGAGAGAGAAACTTAAAAAAAAATATTAGGAATGAAGAGAATTATTATGCTTTGTGCTGTGGCAGCTGTAGTTGTTGGTTGTGGCGGCGACAAGAAGACCGCAGAGAACGAGTTCTACGGCATCAATAATCAGATGTATTATGATGCTAATGGCGAGTTTGATACGCTGTCGTATGCTATGGGTATGCAAATTGGCATGGATGCCTATGTGCGCCAATCATATCTGAACCTCGATATGGATAAGGCTCTTGAAGTTGTCAAGGAGCGTATTGAGCAGACGGAGTTTGATGTGGAGTCGTTGCGCGAGAACCAGAAAAACATGGAGTACTTCGTCATGCAGCGCATACAGCCCTACCAGATGGCTCGCATGTTTGCCGGCGCCAATGCCGACGATAGCGTGTTGCCCTCGATTTATGGTGGCGAGTTTAATGTTGAAAATGTGTCAAGATGGTATGGCTACGACGTGGTTAGCTACTTGCACCGCTCTATGGCGCCGATGAATACCTATTGGTTCTTCGAGGCTCTTGAAGATAGCAAGCAACTTACCGATATGCAGAGTGTAGATTGTGTTATGCGTATCACAATGGAGCAGATGCAGGAGGCGATGCAAAAGTATATGATGCACGACTTTATAGCGAGGAACGAGGAGTTGTCGCGTGAGTGGCTTGCCGATATTGCCCAGCGTGAGGGCGTTGAGTTGGCAGTGTGTGGTGAGGATACCATGTACTATCGTATCGAGGTTCCCGGTAATGAGGAGCTTATGCCCAAGTTCGATAGAGATAGCGTGACTATTAGCTACGACGTATATACCTTCCGTGGCTTCCCCATAGAATCTACCGAGGAGCGTGCTTCGCGTTATCGTGATGCTGTTGATAAACTTCGTCAGGATACTATTTTGAGCGATTCGGTGCGCAACGTACGTATCGAACAAGCATTGGTCGATGCCGAGAATGCCGCAGCACCCTCTATTCTTGTTGGCAACTTTGCGATGAAGGGCGCCGTGGAGGCTGTGAAGAAGATTGGTGTTGATGGAGAGATTACGGTATATATGCCCGCGGCATTGGCTTATGGCTCGCGTGGCCGTCATGTGGTAGCTCCCGGTGAGGCGGTCTTGATGCGTATTAAGTTGTACGATGTCAAGCCCCAGAAGATGGTCCCCATGCCCGGTAATTCGCAGATTCGTACCATCCCTGTTCCTGAATTGACCCCCGTAAAGAAGACCCCGTCGCTCACTCCCGTAGAGTAGGATTGTAGATGTGGAGTGGTGCGCGATAGCGCAACAGCTAAACGTAGCGAGTCGTGAAGATAGCGGCTTTTAGCCCTCTCCCCCATAATAGAAGGACTGACCTTGCGATAGACCAAGGTCAGTCCTTTTTTGTGGAATGTCGTTTCAGGATGGAACAATTGCGCAGCAATGCAAGGCGCTACCTTGCCACAAGCCCTCCTTATCAAAGGAGGGTTTGGGTGGATTGTATATATAGTTGAGGACATCAGTCCTCCCCCCGCTACCATAAAAAAAGAGGAAATCCGATTTGGATTTCCTCTATGGTAGCGGGGGGAGGACTCGAACCTCCGACCTCCGGGTTATGAGCCCGACGAGCTGCCAACTGCTCTACCCCGCGATGTATCGTCAATTGCCTTGTGGCGAATTATCGCGTTTGCAGGTGCAAATATAATACAAATATTCTATATGAGCAAATAAATTTTGTGTGTGTGGCGCAAGATGTTACGATATGGTCAATTAAAACTGCTGATAATCAAGGTGCTATTAGTTGAGAATATTTTTTGCTACCACCTCTGCAACATCTTGTGGCACGTGTGTCGATACTCGGCTTATAGCCTTGTTGCATAGCGGGCAGGCGGTGACTATTGTGTCGCAGCCCGTGGCCTCCAACTCCTCGGTCATGCGTTGTGCTATGCGCAGTTGTTGAGCGTCGTTGATAACGCTATTTGCCAGCGATGAGCCACAGCACATGGCGTCGCGGCGGTTGTGCTTCGCCTCGGCGAGGTGTCCCACATGGTTCAATATCTTGCGTGGCTCCTCATAGATGCCACATCCGCGACCAAGTTCGCAGGGGTCGTGGTAGGCGAAGGTGCGCCCGTCGTCGCGCAGGTCGATGCGATGTTCGGCTATGAGGCGATATATATACTCGGTGTGGTGCAGTATCTCGATGCCGTCGAGGTGGTAGCTCTCGCGGAATACGCGCAAGCATATGGGGCACGATGTTACGAGTGTAGTGATGTTATGGCGACGGAAGAGGTCGGTGTTGTACGCCACCATCTTGCGTGCTGCATCTGTCTCTCCCGTAAGCATCAGTGGGCGTCCGCAGCATACGCCACCCTCCTTATCGGCATACCACACCTCCTCGCCCGCAGCGCGGAAGATACTCTCCATGGAGCGCTGTACGCCTGGTGTGAGCGATGTCATACATCCGGCAAAGTAGCCTATGCGACCCTCGCCCGACGAGCGGTCCATGCCACGCAGATAGCGATAGCGCCCCTCATAGGGGATGTTGCGTCGCTTGGCACGAGAGTTCAGACGCAGGGTGTTGAGATTGATGCCTACGGGACACTTCGACTCGCAGCGCCCGCACATAAGGCAATTGTTCGCAACCTTTAGCGTAAGCATGTTGTAGCGACGGTCGCGGAGGAAGTACACCGACTGTACATCGTTTATACCAAGGTCGCTCTGTAACTGACATGGGTCGATGCATATACCGCAACGCGAGCACGCCTCGACCTCGAAGCGGTCGTAGGATTTGCGCTCGGTGGTAGGTTTAAGCTTCCAACGACGCAGGAAGATGAGCGGTATCTCGGTGATGATGTGCATGTAGCGCGAGAAGGGTAGGGTTATGAAGAAGATGCCGAGCAGCGATGAGTATATCCACCACGAAGGCTCGTAGAGGTTGAGCAGGATGTTGCTTGGCAGCGTTTCGCTCAACCATGTGCCAATGCTTCCCGTGAGGAAGCCGTCGCCGCCATATATCGCGGCTGTAAGGCTCTCGGCGATGAGGCGTGCGGGAAAGATAAACCAGAGCGAGGTGAGTGCTATGCGGTCGAAGAGGATATGTTTTGTGGTGCGTCGCATGCCCATAAGGCGCGAACGCAGGCGCTTGCTCCATGCCAAACCTACGCCCATGAGGACTATTAGAAGCAGTGCATCCATAAGTTGCTCGAAGAACCATATATGTTCGGTGATGCCATTTATGGGCATGAAGTACTTGAAGAAGACGTGACCATGTAGCGGCACCCACTCGCCGCCAATGTAGGCTATGGTCTCTATCCATCCTACGACGATAAGCAGAAACCATCCGAATGCCAGAGAGGCGTGCATAAAGCCCAAGACCGGGTTTATGCGGAAGATGCGGACGTGGAGCAGTGACTCGCGGATAATCTCCCACACCGCCATAAGACTCTTGGTGGTGAAGATGTTATGTAGTATAAGACGTTTGTCGATGCGCGGTAGGCGTACTATCCACAATATATATTTCACCAGCAACACGCTAAACATTACGAGTGAGCCGATGATGAATGGTATGGTAAAGGGCGCAAAGAATGTCATCTGTCGATACTTTTTTTACGATGTGTGGTTGAGTGTTAGAAGTCGCCTAACTTGCGTTTGATGAGCATTATCAGCTCGCGGGTGTTGATGCCGCGCGGACATACCAAGCGGCACTTGCCACAGAGCATACACTTGTTTATCTCCTCGTAGGCACCCTGATACTCGCCACGACGTACTGCGGTGTGCAGACGTCGGAAGTTGAAGTCCGTAAGGTTGCCCGCGGTGCACGATGCTGTACATGAGCCACAGCCTATGCACGCCTGCAACTCCGGCATCTCCGCGATTATGGCGTTGCTCTTGCGCAGGTCGTTATTGTCGAGGTTTATAACTCGCGGACGACTTATGCCGTAGCCAAAATTGAGATTACGCATGGGAGATATTCTTTATCGGTTATTGTACTTGTCGCGCAAGTAGCGCTCTACGGCTGATGCTGTCATCGATGCCTCTGCCAACGTGTCGGCAAGACTCTTGGGCGCGGTAGCTGCACCGGCATAGAAGATGCCGGGGCGTTCGCTCTGTACCGCACCAAGAAACGAGTCCTTGGTCTGGAAGTAGCCGTTGGGGGCGAGCGATAGGTTGCTTGCGGCAGCAAGAGCCTCGTTGTCGCGGTTGGCGCTCATGCCCACGAGTAGTACGAGCATATCCACGGACATGCGCAGTGGACGCCCTGTGAGCGTGTCCTCCGCCTTAATCTGTATGCGGTCGTTGATGGTCTGTGCTGCCTCCGAGATGCGACCTCTGACGAAGTGTATGTTGTAGCGCTGCTGCGCCTCACGGTAGAGCTCCTCGTAACCCGGCCCGAACATGCGGATATCCATATAGAAGTTGAAGACGTCTGCCGTGGGGAACATCTGTTTGAGCTCGATAGCCTGTTTAACACCCGTTATGCAACACACCTTCGAGCAGTGCTTCTGGCACACCTTCTCGTCGCGTGAGCCTACGCAGTGAAGAATAGCTATGCGTCGTGGCTCTGTGCCGTCGGCAAGCATAACACGCCCGTTGTTCATCATGCGCTCCAAGTCCACCGATGTGATGACGTTGTGGTAGAGACCGTAGCCATACTCCTGTTTGCGGTGAGCATCGAAGAGCGAGAAGCCTGTGGCTATGACCACAGCATCAGCCGGCACATGCTCCTCGGAGCGTAGTATCACGCCATCTTCGGCGAAGGTCTTTACCTCCTGACCAAGAAGACAGCGTATGCGCGATGAGCGTACCTTGTCGATAATGGGTTGCAGGACATCCGATGCGGGTGTGAACGACGGAAAGAGCTTGTGCCAGTCGCGCACCTTGCCTCCGAGGTCCATGTCGCGTTCGATGATGATGGGCTCGATGCCGCGACTCTTCAATTCGAGTGCCGTCTGCATGCCGGCAGCTCCTCCACCCACGATAACAACTCGTTTTGCCATAAGTTATGATTCTATCTACGTTATGCTACCTCTTGATTTCGTATATGCTGCGTGCCTCCTCGCAGTTTACGGCTGCAATATCGGGCTTGCCGATGTATTTGCCATTCTTGCCCAGATACTTCGCCTCGCGGTCGTACTCGATGCCCATCTTGTCGAGCAGGGGCTCTACATCGACCTGATGCATCTGCATGCCCAACTCCCACGGGTCGTAGCCGAGAACCAAGCCTGCCATCTCCTCGTAGGTTAGTACCGGTATGCCGTGGCCATCGGCGCCATATACCGTGCCCTCCATCTCGGCAATGGCATACTGCCACTTGTCAAGGAACATGGCACAGCCGGGGCAGTTGGCGACAATGAAGTCGGGGCGATATGGAGCCATGCTTTCGAGTTTCTTGTGCGAATTGGCAATGGAGTAGCCGCGATTGGCCTGCACCAAGTAGTTGCGGAAGCCGAAACCGCAGCAGTGACGACGCTCGGGGTAGTCCACAACCTCGCCTCCCCACGCCTCAATCATGCCGGCAAGAACATACGGGAACTCCGAACCACCGATACCCGATTTAGGGAATATCTTGGCATAGTGACAGCCTATATGCTCGACAACACGCAGTGGCTCTCCCGTGAAGGCGTTGCGTAGTTGGCGTTTGGCCTTGCGGGCAATGGCATGTCGGTGGTGGAACATGATGTCGGACGTGTGGGCTATCGAACGCGGCTTGACAAGCTCGCGCCCCGTAGCCTCCTTCA
The DNA here is from genome assembly GCA_017403125.1 of Alistipes sp. Classification (GTDB taxonomy): domain Bacteria; phylum Bacteroidota; class Bacteroidia; order Bacteroidales; family Rikenellaceae; genus Alistipes. The sequence goes on from JAFQOR010000031.1 coordinate 14,565, forward strand.
AGTAGCGTCGTGTGCGCTCTTCGGTTTCGGGGAACTCCTCCCACGTCGATAGTATCTCGTTGTAGATGCCAAACGAGGTTATGCACGACGAGATGAAGTGCTCGTATCCGGCATCTGCCATCAGCGAGAACTGACGTGCCACAACGGTCATAATCGTCTCCAACGGCACTATGTCGGAGTGGTAGCCTATGCCTGTGCACGAGGTGTGCAATGGGTCGTCGAAGATGTCGATGCCCAAATCGTTGTGCATTATATCCAGAAAAGCCTTCTCGCTACCCGGGAAAAAGTTCTGGCGTATGCAGCTGCGTGCATAGTAGTATTTGTCGTCGGCAATATCCTTCTGATACTCCTGCCATGATGTTCTTCTCATCGTCTATATCTCGTAGTGATTATCGGAATTTGTAGTGTATGTCGCCATCATATACTCCTCGTCGGCGCCATCGTAACCCATCTCGCGGGCCTTACGCTCGGAGTGCTTCTCGATGTTGTCGTAGAAGGCTTTGCCCCCCGACACCTCGAATATGCGGTGTATCTCATCCATGGTTTTGTCATCGACACGTCGCAAGGCTCCCGCCCCCTCCTTGCCATAGACATCCGAGAAGCGGGCATAGAGTTCGGTGTCGTTGTCCACAATCCACTGCCATATCGGACCCTGCTCGGGGTGTAGGTCGGGGCGTACGGAGCGTGGCACGATGCAGTAGCCCGTTCGGAGGATGTTGTCGCCTATGGTGCGTTTCAGAGCAAGCTGCTGACGTCCCTTCTCGCTTTCGACAAATAGACCGGTACGTTGTGATAGGGTGCGCAGTGCTTGAATGACATATGCCGGAGTGTTGCCTCGGGGACAGCGCGGGCGGCACGACATGCACTCGCCGCAATACCAGATGGTGTCGCTACGCAGTAGGCGCTCGATTTCTGCCTCGTCGCGCGTCTGCACTATGGTGACAATCTGGCGAGGGTCGTAGTTATAGAATTCGGCTGCGGGGCACACTGCGGTGCATACACCACAATTCATGCACGACTTCAAACCCTCTTCGAAGCGTACATCCTCCATCAACATATCGTAGTATTTACCCATGATGTCTGTCGAAAAAAAAGTGTTATTTGAACATTGCAAAGGTACGGATTTAGAGTTGTACGAAGGGTAGTATAAATACTTAAATCGGCGGAGGCGCACGACAGAAAGAGTCAATTAGATAAGAATACGCGAATATGTGAATATAAAATTTGTCTATAACAACAAAAATCGTTATCTTTGCCCTTATCGATGCGCTGTCGAGTCTTGAGATAGGTGTTGTGGGTAGTTGTGAGGATGGGTGTCGATTGATAGTTTGAAGCGAATTGTTGAAATGGAGAATTTTCGTAATACATTTATTCGTAGCATATTGGCTATTGTTGCCTGTGTGGTTGTAGTATCGTGTAGCAACGATAAGGAATATACGGGCCCGGTACCCGATATGAAGACTATTGAGTGTAATGCAGGCGATAGACCTTCGTTTACCTTCACTGCGGGTGACGATTGGCAGCTCTTCTCGGATGCAGTGTGGTGTAGGCTGATAACATCGTCGGGCGAGATGCAGAACATGGCAGGTATAGCGGGTACGCACACCATAACGTTGCGTATTACCGATGAGGAGATTCGTAACGAACCCACCGAGGCACATATATCTATACGTATGGGTAGTCGTGAGGCTATAATCGTGAAGGTGGTGCGTGGTGCCGACCAGCTCTACATGCGTCTTTACGATATTACCGATACGCCGATTTACGCCATTAAGATAGGGTATATCGACTACGTCCCCTTTCTTGTCGAGGCAAACTTTCGTTTCAGTGCTGTTGAGTACCCCGAATGGGTTGAGTTCTATGGTGGCGAACTGTCGGGAGTGCCGGGCGAGCAGACCGAGTCGATGGCACGCATCGTAACAGATGGAGTGAGAGAGCGTTATCCTATAACAAAGGAGGATGGCTATGTGGTGACCTTTGCCGACGCCTCGGGCAACCATGTATTCTCGTTCCCCATAATCTTTGATGGCATGAATAAGGATGAAATCGCTGTTCAGCGCCCTGCGAAGAACTACTATGGGTGGAGTGTTGCCGCAGATGGCAGGAGTTTCGTTTATGACAATGGCGATGGTACGCAACAGCGTTTCGAGGAGGAGATGAGTTATATGGTCACAGCGCGCGAAGACGACTACGAGATTGTTATGTATGAGCATCCGTCGGGCAACGACAACGCCTACTACGAAGATGGTGCTTCGTGGATACACTTCGACAAGCAGCGTATGACGCTCAGCGTAGATGCTGCACAGGAGGCGCGCGAGGGTATGGTTATGGCACTGCCCAGAGGTGTATATAATAAGGTACGCGCCGACTTCATCGGCAATATCTTTAAGCGCGATGCGGAGAACGATGCCTACTACACACGCGAGGTGCGCGACGACTTTTTGCAATACATCCTCATAGAGTTCTCTCAGGAGGGTGCAGCAATCGAGTAGTGGGGTGGTGGAGCGCGTGTGGGTGCATTAAGCCTAAAACTCGCGTGATGTCGAAATCGCCCCAAATGCTATTTTATACAGCTATATATAGGTTTTGTACACCAATTCACCTATTTCGTACAATGGGGTGCTGGGATTTTTGTATGTAGCAAAAAGATTCGTACATTTGTATCGTAGAAACATAGCCATGACACGTCATCTTGTCATATCTACCATGAACGATTTGGTACGTATTACCCCCGATAGTGTGATCTACATCTCGTCGGAGGGGAACTACTCCACGCTCATGTTGCGCGATGGCAACGCGCGTATAGTTACCGTCCAGCTCGGACAGATTGAGAAGATGATAGCCGCGCAACTCGGTGCCGAGGGCAACATCTTTATCCGTATTGGCAAGAGCCTAATTATTAACCGCTCCTATATCTACTATATCAACATCTCACGACAGCAGCTCATGCTCTCCAACGTGGAGACTTTCAGTTATACGGTTGCTGCGTCGAAAGAGGCGTTGAAGCAGTTGAAGGAGCTATTAGATAGTGAAGTTAAATAGTTATGAACGAGCAAGGAGATATTCGTGACGACGAGATTCGCATCATCGGTAGTAACCTCCCCTCCGACCCGCAACCCCCAGTAAGCCGGTTGCGAAGAGTTATTGCAGGGGTCATTGTCGTGGTCGTTATTGCGGTTGTTGCAATCTTTGTTTGGGGTGGTAGAGGTGCAAGCAACGAGCCACTTTTGAGCGCAGAGGAGCAGGGTGTAGAGGAGGTTGTGATACCCGAAATCTTCGACCCTTATGATAGTGGCGATAGCGAAGATATTGTGATTCAGCCCGAGACAGGGCGCTTTGGTAGTGCGGTAGATAGTCTCGTTCGTGGTTTCTGCGAGATACGCGACATGAGCATGAACGATGTGCCGTTGCGCATCTATATTCCACACAATGCCGATATGACGTTGCATGTGGGTAAGCTCGATAGGGAGGATAGCGCGATTATCTATGCTGCCGAGGCGTCGTTCATACGTGCCGATAACCTCGATATTCTCGGAGCCTTTGTGCTCGCGGGCGAGCCTTTGGCATGGGGACTCTCGGTGCGTGGCTACTGTTCGTCGATTGGAGGAGAGGTTAAGGTGGGTGTTGCCGATAACTCTCCCCTATTTGAGGAGGCGATAGAGAGGGGTGGATACTTCTTCCGACAGTATGGACTCGTGGACGAGGGGGTGTTGGTCGAGAATGAGCCGAAGAATAAGTCCATAAGACGTGCTATATGTGAGCGCCGAGGTGAGATATTCATGGTCGAGAGCCTCAACAAGGAGTCTTTCCACGACTTTGCGCAGGCGTTGGTGGATTTGGATATAGATAATGCAGTAAATCTGCCGGGTAGCGAGGCCTATGGTTGGGCTGTCGATGGCGACGACGAGGTGCACGAGTTCGGTACACCAAACTTCTATACAGGGCGTGGCAAAATGCCTAAAAATACGAACTATATTGTATGGCGCCGCCGATAGCTCTTTGGTTGAAATTGCTTAATACGGATAGTTTCGTACAACACACATAACACTTCATACAGCCAAGCAGAAAATGCTTGGCTTTTTTTATGCCCGATGATATATTTGTATCCGTAGAATCATCTATATAAGAAACCAAAACCAATAAATAGTATGCTGAAAACAACAACCCTTATCGGTGGGCTCTTTGCTACGCTGCTGTGCTGTGCTGCCCACCTGAACCTGCCTCCGGAGCAGGTTGTTGTGCGCCACGAAGCGCATGACGAGCCCAAGAACTCTATCTATCATTGGATGACGACGTTCTCGCCTACGCAGCAGGTGCTGGACTTCGTTGCGGAGCACAACATCGAGCGCATCTACATGAGGATGTTCGATGTGGATCTAATCTACAACGAAAACACCGGCGAGAGCAATATCGAGCCTGTTGCTACAATCATGTTCAAGGGCGAGGTGCCTTCGGGCGTGGAGATAGTGCCCACGACCTACATCACCTACGAGGCTCTTACAAGTCTTCGCTATCACGAGGAGGAGTATGCCGAGTTGATTGTCGAGCGCATCCTTGCCATGGCAAACTACAACAACTGTGGCGAGATAGGTGAGGTGCAGTTCGATTGCGATTGGACCGAAAACACCCGAAAGACCTATTTCAAACTCTTGGAGCATGCAAGAGGACTACTTCAAGAGTATGGCATAACGCTCTCGGCAACCATCCGTCTGCATCAACTCGACGAGGAGGCGCCTCCTGTCGAACGAGGTGTGCTTATGCTCTACAATACGGGTAACTTCCGCGACATCGAGACCGAGAACTCGATTCTCGACGTAAGCGACGTTAAGCCCTACCTACGTGTCAAGGGCTACCCTCTGCCGCTCGACTATGCCTATCCGACCTATGGGTGGAGCGTATCGTTCTATGACGGCGAGTTTGATAGCCTTGTAGCCGGTACGGAGTATGAGCCGCAATTCTCTTTGGAGCATGTACGCCATGAGCGTCCTTCGGTGGCTACAATCCTCGAAGTTAAGCGTATGACAGAGGAGGCTCTGGGCAAACCATATCAAAGCAATATACTATATCATCTCGATGAATCACAACTTAAATACTACTCTAACGATGAAATCACTGAAATACTCTCTCGCGATTAGCATGGCTCTTGGCGCTTTTGTCCACGAGGCCGAGGCATGCGGCTATACGACATATCTGCCCGCTGGCTACTACATGTATCGTGTGGTGGATGACACTCTGCCCGCGCATGATATCTCCTTCGCCGAGGAGAACTGCCTGCAATGGCAGCAACTCACCTCCGAGGAGATTCCTCTGGATCATATCCATCAAGTGGTATATGACATGCCGTTGTGGCAGTTTATGATGCTGTACGATGATTCAGCTGGCTACTTTTGGACCGACAACCACTTTGAGCAGTATATTAAGTATCACGACCGTGAGGTTATGGACTTTTTGTTGTTGGCAAAGCTCAACGAGGAGCTGCGTGCCGCACACTCTTCGCCGTGGTACTACCCCTCGATGCGCGTCGAGAAGTATGGATATACGTTGGAGCTTATTGCCGAGATAGCCGTGGAGTCCGATGCCCCACGTATGCGCGACCGCTATCTGCTGCAAGCCATACGTGCGCTCTTTACGCTCGGACGCTACGACGAGTGCATGAAACTATGGACGGAGGAGGCAGAGAAGCTGCCAAAGGATAATGTCATGCGCAAGCTAATACTGCCCTACATAGCGGGTGTCGAGTGTCGCTTGGGTAACTATGAGTCTGCCATGGAGTTCTATGCGAAGATAGGCGACATCGACTCTATGTTCATGTGCGCTCGCATGGGTGGTTATGTGTTGAGCATGGCTGATGCCATAGCTATCGCATATCGCAACTGCCCCGATAATCCACGCATTATCGAGAAGTTGCAACGCTATGTGCGTGATGGTGAGAACACCTATCGTGGGTATGGTTTGGAAGAAGAGCCGCGACGCCTCGACCCCGAGCGCCGACGTATGCGCAACTACGCCATAGAGTTTGCCTCGGCCGAGGATGCCCAGCATCCGGCGATGTGGTACTATACGGCAGCCATGCTCTATGATATGGATAACGAGCCCGAGGAGGCGGATAAGATGCTTGCGTTGGCAGAGCAGAGCGAGGGTAGCGACTTTATACACGAGTCGATAAAGGTGCTGCGCATAAATGTCGATGCCCGCCTAAAACCCTATGATCGCGCCTACGATAAGCTCCTGTTCGAGCAGCTACAATGGTTGGATGCGAAGATTCGCGAAAATATCGACGAGGATGTGATCGAGACTACGGCTTCTGACGGAAATTTGGACCGTTGCGTGAGCTACTACTATTGGAACGATATGATGCGTCGCATCCTGTTGGCAGAGGTGTGCCCGCGTATGATTGATAGAGGTCGGGGCGCACGAGCTTTGCAGCTTGCAAATATGGCAGATAACTATCTGCGCTCGCTGGTGGGCTATATCAGTGAGTATGTGTGTTCAAAGGGCACGAACTACTGCGAAGACTACGAGACCATGACTTTGGAGGAGTATCGTCATAGCTCCGAATTGCATAACTACATCGACTTCTCGAACGACTTCTTTGACATGGCTGATGTCATCGACATCGAGGAGCTGGTGAAGTATGCCGATGTGTTGGAGCATCCGAAGGGCAAGTTCGACGAGTTCCTGAACGCGCGTGGTTATACCGACATGGACTACATCTACGATATCATCGGTACGCGCTATCTGCGCACTATGCAGTACGCCAAGGCCGAGGAGTATTTTCAGTGCATGAACTCGGGCTATGGCTACCGCCTAAACGTAAGACTCTATAACAACCCATTCGAGATTGAGCCTACTCCATACTATGCCTATGGCGCCGATTTCCGCTATCACTTCGCTCGCGAGATGGCATTCATGGAGCGCTATATTGCCACGATGGAGGATAGCAACCGCAAGGCTTGGATGATGTTGCGCTATGCTATCGGCATGCGTAACTCGTTTATGGAGTGTTGGCCGCTGACACAATATAGCTATGGCTATGTCGGTCATCGACGATGTAGCGGATGGTGGTACAGCAAGGAGGCGAAGGAGTCTATTAAGCATGCCAACAACCTTATAGCCGAGGCAATAGCGACCTTCACCGACGACGAGATGGCGGCATGTGTGCAGTATGAGTTGTCGAACTTCAAGACGGTGGCAACATCGTATCGCCACACCCGATATGGACAGATTGTATTGAGTTCGTGTGATAGACTGCGTGACTATCGCCGCGAATTTGTGAAGTAGGTGCTTGTTCGAAAACGATGGCGACGCCCCAACATTCGGAGCGTCGCCATTGTTTTCGTTGTTTATGTGCCTCGACTACATTTTATGGATGTTCTGGATGCCGAGATCCCGAACCTTCTCCAAAAGTTCCTCGTTGTTGTCCGATACGACCAACAGCTTATCGCCCGTAAGCAGCTGTGTATAACCCTTTGGCACGAAGTAGTTGGTGTCGCGACATACCATCACAACCAACGTGTTGCCCGGAAGATGTATATCTTTGAGCGTGTCGCCACCCTTTAACATCTCCTTATTTACCTCAATTTCGGAGAACTCGCTACGTATATGGTCGGGTACGGTGAGCTTGAAGGTCTGCTCCGGCTCTTCATATGCCAAGCCGAGCCAGTTTGCCATGGCGCTCACGGTGGTACCCTGAATCAAGAGCGAGATGATGGTTACGAGGAACACGACGTTGAAGATATAGTCGGCATTAGCCACATCGTGCGATATGGGGTATAGTGCGAAGATGATGGGCACAGCACCACGCAGACCCACCCACGATACGTAGAGGCGAGCCTTGGTCGAAAAGGTGCGGAAGGGGGCCATACATGCGATGGTCGATATGGGGCGAGCGATAAATATCATGAAGATACCTACGGCACAACCCATGAACAGTACGTCGGGGTTAAGTAGCTCGTCGATATCGACCAACAGACCGAGGGCGAGGAAGAGGATTATCTGCAACAGCCACGTGAAACTGTCGAAGAACGTGGTAAGCATGTTGCGATAGACGATGCGGAAGTTGCCCACAACCAAACCTGCGATATAGACGGCGAGATAGCCGTTGCCGTAGGCAAGTGTTGTGAACGAGTAGGTGAAGAAGGCACAAGCCAACAGCAATACCGAGTAGAGCGAGGGGTTGCTACGGATATTTATGTGGTTGAGCACCCACACCGTAGCTCGACCAAAGCCGTAGCCAAGCGTTACGCCAATGACCATCTGAATGACGAACATGCGTATCGATGGCCACCAATCTATGTTGCCTCCTTCGGAGATTATGCTCACGAGCATCGCCGTAAGGATGTATGCCATAGGGTCGTTACTACCACTCTCCAACTCCAACAGCGGACGAAGGTTTTGTCGCAATCCCTGCTTCTTGCTTCGAAGAATCGAGAATACGGATGCCGAGTCGGTTGATGACATGGTGGCTGCCAAAAGTAGTGCCATGGGGAATGATATCACCACACCCACGTAAGGAGATATGAGGTAGATGAACGATGCTACAATCAGTGCGGTGAGTATTACGCCGAATGTCGCCATGACGATTCCCGGACCGAGCACCGGACGTATTTCGGAAAACTTGGTGTCCATACCTCCCGAGAAGAGGATGATACACATGGCAACCATACCGATAAATTGAGCAAAATCGTATGATTCGAACGATACGAAGTCGTTGTAACCAAAGAGCATACCCACGCCCAAGAACAGAAGCAGGGTGGGGGCACCAAAGCGATATGCTGCCTTACCGGCAAGAACTGCCGTAAAGAGCAAAAGGGCTCCTACAAGCAAAAAGTTTTCGTTTAGCATCTATCAACAGTTTTTAATATTTTATTCAAATTGTCATCTCCCCACATCTCCTCAATCCATCTCGTCGGTCTAACCTTAATATCCCTCTCTCCTCCTGCCTGCTTGGGACTACTTGCGCTCTATGATTCGCGGGGCAAGTAGCTCTCGGTTGCCATCCTCGGCATACTCATACACCGCATACATCGTTGTCTTGCCTCCCGGCGTGCGATACTCCGCCAGAGTTATGGCTGCGATATTGGTCGTAGGCAGTTGATCTATGGCCTCGGTGTCGCCACGCTCAATGGCCTTCATCAGCGACGAAAGCAGTACGCGGTCGTAGTAGCGTTCGCGATAGCTCATATAGCGACCTGCCTTAACATCATAGGGCGCTGTTGCAGATCCGAAGATGCGTATTGCGAGCATAATAGCTCCAACGAGTGTTCCACTAATACCTGCAACCATGAGCGACATGGCAATGCTGCCGCCAAGATCCATATCTGCAACATGGGGAAGAGTGCAAAGAACGATGCCCAGAATGGTCGTCATGACGGGCTTGATTATGGGGCGGCGACGCTCTACAAAAGCATCACCGGGCAAGGCACAAAGTGCCCTGCAAAGATTGTGTTTCATAAAATAAAGTATAAAATTTAGTGTTAGAAAATAAAGTGTTTAGAGGCGTGATGCCTCCGTGCTAAAATCATATCTAACAGCTAAATACGAAGTCTCGACTCGCGATTCAGGTAGAGTAATCGCGGGTGAGTGCGGAACAATATTTTATGGTTATACAATCCGTGTCGTGATGAGGCCACAGCAGAGTCTATCGAGCGTATTGCGGCAAGCACAATCTCGTGTCGCGATGTCGAGCGTAGATGCCATGTCGAGGTGCGCATTATGGGGGTTACGCTTCCGCTCTGTGACGAGCACTGCGTGGCAACCGAGCTTATCGAGCTTAGGTTGTCGATTGTCGCGTCGCTCTGCTTCGTGTCGTGGTTGTTGGCATCGCATATCGAACGAGACTGGTTGATGTGAGTGTCGAGAGCATAGAGCCTATCGGTGGTGGCAAAAAGCATCACTACCAAGAGGACTATCATGCGCGATATGTTGCGAGCCTTAATCACTGTGCTATAAAGGTGTAAGTTATTGTGCCGCGCTGCTGCTCGGGCGCTGTGCTATCGATGTTGAAGTGTGTCTTGCGGTCGCGAGCTGCGGCAAGTGCTATGGCGTCGAGCTTCGAGTTTGTCGAGCTTATGACGCGTGCCGAGAGAATATCGCCATTGCGGTTTATAATGACCTCCACGACAACCTCTCCCGCGCCCTCGGCGCGATATGCCGGCTCGTAGAGGTTGCGATGATGGCGTATAGGGCTCCTAAATTCGTAGGCTATGGTCACCCTGCCCGAGAATTTGCCATGCTCCTTACCCTTGCTGCCACCTCCACTACCTTCGGCACCGGAACCATCGCCATTCTCGGTACGGAAACCGCTCTGGTACTCGTTGTAATTCGTCGCTTTGTCCGAGGCAATCTTCCCCATAAGCGCCTGTGTCTCGGCGTCGAGCGACGATAGACCCTCGTTGCTGCCCTCGCTGTCGGAGGCGTCGTTCGAGATTAGATTCTGCACCTTTACCTGCTCCATGCGCTCCTCTAACTCCTGCATGCGGTCGGGCTGTGGTTGAGGTTGCTCACTCTGGTTAGACGCCTGCTCCGGGACAATCTCTATCTGGTACTCCATGGGAACTATCTTGACATGATAGCGCGATATGGCGAGTGCTCCTGCCGACACCACAAATACGGCTACGACAGCACAGATGCCTACCAAATGGTCATAGAGCCACTCTCCCAAATCCTTCGAGCGACTCTGCTCGATGTAGGATGTGGAGCGACGCTGACCCATGCCCGCCCTCTGTTCTACGCCTCTTGGTCGGTTATTTCTCGGCTCTTTACTCATCTCGTACTCAAATATTCCGAGCAAAAGTAGTAAATTTTTAATATTTTTCATACCTTTGTCACGATTATTATGGAATATTTCCAAGTTGTAACCCGAAAAACAAATTGGACATGGCTACAAAACAGAGAACTCTTAATGCACCTATCTCTTTCGAGGGTAAGGGTTTGCATACAGGATTAAATGTTAGAATGACGGTAAACCCCGCCGGGGAGAATCATGGAATAACTTTCCGTCGTGTGGATTTAGAGGGTTGTCCCGAGGTTCCCGCCTTGTGTGAGTATGTGACTGATACATCACGTGGTACTACTATCGAGAGTGGCGAGGCGAAGGTCAGCACCATCGAACATATAATGTCGGCGTTGTGGACTCTTGGTATCGACAACGCTATCATTGATATTAACGCCCCCGAGACCCCCATCATGGATGGCTCGGCAAAGGAGTATGCCGAGAGCATAGCAAAGGTTGGCAGCGTTGAGCAGAGTGCCGAGCGTAAGTACTACGAGGTAACCGAGAAGCAGGTATATACACTTCCCGAGAAGGGTGTTGCCATTGTGCTCTACCCCGACGACGAGTTCTCGGTGTCGGTGCACGTAGATTACAACTCGAAGGTCGTAGGCAACCAATACGCCGTATATAGTCAGGCCGATGATTATGCCGAGAAGATTGCCCCATGTCGTACGTTTGTCTTCCTGCACGAGTTGGAGCCCCTCTTCAAGATGAACCTTATCAAGGGTGGCGATTTGGATAACGCTATCGTTGTTGTTGAGAATGCTGTGTCGGATGAGCAGTTGGATAACTTGAAGAAGATATTTGGCAAGGACGATATCCGCATCACGGGTGGTTATCTCAACAACCAGCAGTTGCGTGCCAACAACGAGCTTGCACGTCACAAGCTCCTCGACATCCTTGGCGACTTTGCGCTACTTGGTATGCGTATCAAGGGCCGTGTTTGGGCTACACGTCCCGGACACTTTGCCAATACGGAGTTTATGAAGGAGCTTTCGCGCACCATTCGTCGTGGTGGCGACCGTCCTTCGTTCAAGTATAGTTCGAAGGTTGAGCCGGTATTTGATATAAATGCTATCAAGGCGCGCCTGCCGCACCGTCCTCCCTTCTTGTTGGTCGATAGAGTGTTCCACATCGAGGAGAATGCTATCGGCGGCATCAAGAACGTAACCATGAACGAGCCCTTCTTTGTGGGTCACTTCCCCGAGGAGCCCGTAATGCCCGGTGTGCTCATTATCGAGGCGTTGGCGCAGTGTTGCGGCATCTTGGTGTTGAGCAAGGTCGAGGACCCCGAGAACTACTCGACCTACTTCCTCAAAGCCGATAACGTGCGTTGGAAGCGTAAGGTTGTGCCCGGCGATACGTTGCAGTTGGAGTGCCATATAGCAGATCTTCGTCGTGGTATCTGCACTGCCGAGTGTAAGGCATTCGTTGCCGGACAACTGGTGTGTGAGGCTGTACTCACTGCACAGATAGTAAAGAACCGTTAATAGTAATTAACTCAAACTCATAACTATGATAAGTAATTTGGCATACGTTCATCCCGATGCAAAGATTGGTAAGAACGTAACTATCGAACCCTTTGCCTATATCGAGGGAGATGTAGTCATCGGCGACGATTGTTGGATTGGTCCTCACGCCATCATATACAATGGTGCTCGCTTGGGTAAGGGCAACAAGGTTCATCCCGGAGCATGTATCGCATGTCTGCCCCAGGACTTGAAGTTTGCCGGTGAGCAGACTACGGCAGTTATTGGTGACTACAACGATATTCGCGAGTGTGTCACTATCGCACGCGGAACAGCCTCGCGTGGTACAACCATCATTGGTGACCACAACCTTCTTATGGCCTATGTTCATGTTGCGCACGACGATGTTGTGGGTAGCCACTGTGTATTTGCCAACCGTTTGTCTCTCGCAGGCGAAGTTGAGGTTGGTGACTGGGTTGTCATTGGTGGCCACACCGCAGTGCATCAGTGGGTGCATATTGGCGACCATGCCATGGTTCAGGGTGGTGCTCTCGTAACGCAGGATATACCTCCCTATATTATTGCAACAAATGGCGAGACACACTATGCCGGTATCAACAAGGTGGGTCTTTCGCGTCGCGGTTTCAGTACCGAGCAGATTGAGTCTATTCACAAAACCTGCCGCATCCTCTTCCAGAGCGAGTTGAATTATCAGGCAGGCTGTGATAAGGCGGAGGCTGATGTGCCCGAGAGCCCCGAGCGCAATAAGCTAATCGAGTTCATCCGTGGCACGAAGCGTGGTATCATAAAGCAGTATATGTCGCGCCACTAAAAAGCGTAAAGGGCGCGCATAGCAAGGCGCTTTGGGCGTTACAATAGTTTTCGACATCCTAACGTACGTCGAAGTATGCGTTGGATTGGGAGACTCTTGTGCCTAAAACCTCTTGCTATGCGCTCTCTTCTTTTTGTAAGTGAGGCGACCCCAAAAGTTTGGACAAAGAACTTTTGGGGTCGCCTCAAATTTCATCCCTAATCTCCCTAACTTTCTTGTGCGCTGGGAGAGGGTAGAGAAAGGACAGAGAAAGGGTAGAGAAAGGGTAGAGAAAGGGTGGAGAAAGGGTGGAGAAAGGGTGGCGAAAGGGTGGAGAAAGGGTGCAAAGGGTGCAAAGGGGCGGCGAGAGGGTAGCGAGTCGGGAGAAGGCGGCGCAAAGTTATGTTATCCGCCACTCTTGCGCCCACCTTTGCCACTCGTTTTTGTTGCTCTCCTCTTGTCTTTGTTATCGTCGCGCGCGAGTAGGTTTATTTACTAAAAAATCTTAAAAAGACATTGCGTTTTCAAAATATTTTATTATCTTTGTGTAGTAACTTAAATAAAATAGATTGCAATGACCTCTTTGGCAAAGTTTTTTAATATTGATGCCGATGAAAAGCTCAAAGGTATCACCCACAAAAACAACATTATAAAGCGAAACATCATCGCCTACATGGCCCTTAATGGCGAGTGTGCTCTCTCGGAGCTAACTCGTGAGTTGCATATCAGCGTGCCCACCATCACCAAGCTTGTGCAGGAGCTTGTCGATGATAGCATTGTGATAGATTTAGGCAAGGTCGAGACCCCCGGAGGTCGTCGCCCAAATGTCTTTGGTTTGGCTAATACGGCGATATATTTTATAGGTATAAATGTTGGTCGCGACCATATGACATATGCTGTGACCGACTTGCAAAACAACATTATAAGCGTACATACGGATAACGATTTCCAACTCGTTGATAGGCCACAATGCTTGGAGCATATATGTCAGAATATCGAAAATTTCGTGGCTAATTGTGGCGTGGATAGAGAGAAGGTGCTGGGTGTGGGCGTGTCGATGGTGGGGCGTGTGAATCCCGAGACGGGGCGTTCGTATAAGTATTTTACGTCGAGCGAGGAGTCGTTACGCGATATTATATCGTCGCGCATCGGCATCCGCGTGATGCTCGAAAACGATACACGTGCACGCTGTTATGCCGAGTACACCACCGGCAAGTCGAAGGACGAGAGCAACATTATCTACCTGCATATGGGTCGTGGCGTCGCCATTGGTATTGTTATCGATGGCAAGCTCTACTATGGCAAGAATGGCTTTGCGGGAGAGTTCGGGCACATCCCCTTCTTCGACAACGAGATAATATGTGCATGCGGTAAGAAGGGCTGTTTGGAGACCGAGGTATCGGGTATTGCCATCGAGAATAAGATTGTGACGCTCATCGAGAATGGCGTCAATACACGCCTGCGCGAGATGTACGACCGTGGTGAGAGCATACATATCAACGACATCATTGCTGCGGCGCACAACGACGACAACCTCGCCATAGAGCTTATCGAGGAGGCGGGAGAGAAGGTGGGCAAGGCTGTCGCCTTTCTTATCAATACCTTCAACCCCGAGACCGTTATCGTGGGTGGTAACCTTGCACAGGCGGGCGAATATCTTATGTTGCCTTTGAAGTCCTCGACAAACAAGTATTCGCTCAATCTGGTATATAAGGATACAAAGTTCCGCGTGTCGAAGATGACCGATAGCGCTAATGCGTGGGGTGTAGCGATGCTTATACGCAATAAGATTATTGGTTTGTAGGCGATGATTGATGGGGAAAATTGCTATCTGCGTGCTATCGAGCCGCATGACGTAGAGCTTGTCTATGCGTGGGAGAACGATGAGCGTGTGTGGCGCGTTAGCGGCACCACCGAGCCGTTGTCGCGCGAGCGTATAGCGCGTTTTATCGAGGAGCAGAGCTACGATATATATGCTACGCGCCAACTGCGTCTTATGATCGAGGCAGAGGGTGTTGCGGTTGGTACGCTCGACATCTTCGACTTCGATCCGAGGCATCTGCGTTTTGGTATAGGCATTCTCATCTATGCCGCCGAGCATCGGCGCAAGGGTTATGCCCGCGCCGCTATCGGGGCTGTTGCGGAGTATGCGCGCGCAAGGCTCGGCTTGAAGCAGATATGGGCGTCGGTCGCTGCCGACAACGAGGCGAGCATACGTCTCTTCGAGGAGTGTGGCTTCACGAGGTGCGGCACGCGCAGGGCGTGGCTACGAACTGTAGATGGCTATATCGACGAGCACGAATATCAACTTTTGTTCGAGTAGCGGATCTTGTTTTTTTATGGAGTGCCATCCTTTCGGGGTGGCACTCTCTTTTGCAAATCCTCGTCACATGGTCGTGCTCGGATTTTGATGCGCCCAAATGGGCTAAAAAGGGGCATTGTGGCGATATTTTGCAATAAACACATCGCCGTGGAGCAACTTTTGGAGTGAAAAAGTTGTTAAAATCGAAAATAAGGCGTAAATTTGCGCGTCTATATATTTATATGTAGGTAGTGTGAGTTGCGCCGTTTTTTTGTTTTTTGGGGGCGACTCTCGGGTTTAGAAGTTTTTTTAACCAAACAATAAAATGACAGAAGAGCAGAACAACACCGGTTTGACCGGTCGTATAGTGCAGGTCAATCTTGAAGAGCAAATGAAGTCGGCATATATCGACTACTCGATGTCGGTTATCGTGTCGCGAGCTCTGCCCGATGTGCGCGATGGCTTGAAGCCTGTGCACCGTCGTATATTGTATGATATGTCAGCCGAGCTGAATCTCTATTCGGATAAGCCCACGCGTAAGAGTGCGCGTATTGTCGGTGATGTGCTTGGTAAGTTCCACCCCCACGGCGATAGCTCGGTTTATGAGGCCATGGTGCGTATGGCACAGGATTGGTCTATGCGCTATCCGTTGGTCGAGGGTCAGGGTAACTTTGGCTCGATGGATGGCGACTCGCCTGCGGCGATGCGTTACACCGAAGCACGCATGCAGAAGATTACCGACGAGGTTATGGCAGATATCGACAAGGAGACTATCGACTGGACGCTTAACTTCGACGACACCATCAAGGAGCCCACGGTATTGCCCACGAAGATTCCGTTGTTGCTGGTAAATGGTGCGAGCGGTATTGCCGTAGGTATGGCAACGAACATGGCGCCCCACAACCTTGGTGAGGTTGTAGATGCCTGCTGTGCCTATATCGACAACCCGGAGTGCGCGTGCGAGGAGCTGTTGGACTATGTTAAGGGTCCCGACTTCCCCACAGGTGCCATTATCTATGGCTACGAGGGTGTTAAGGAGGCTCTGCTCACGGGTCGTGGTCGTGTGGTTATGCGTGCCAAGACCGAGATTGAGCATACGGCATCGGGCAGGGAGTGTATCGTAATCACCGAGATTCCCTACATGGTTAATAAGGCGGAGATGATTAAGAAGATTGCCGACCTTATCAACGAGAAGAAGATAGAGGGCATATCCTACATCAACGACGAGTCGGATCGTCAGGGTATGCGTATCGTCATCATCCTGAAACAGGATGCTGTGGCGAGTGTTGTGCTCAATACTCTCTACAAGAATACGCCGTTGCAGTCGTCGTTTGCCGTGAACAACATCGCGTTGGTAAATGGTCGTCCGCAGTTGCTCAACCTCAAAGAGCTTATCCACCACTTCGTAGAGCATCGTCACGATGTTATCATACGTCGTTCGCGCTACGACTTGCAGAAGGCCGAGGAGCGTCTGCATATCGTAAATGGCTTGCTCATAGCGCAGGACAACATCGACGAGGTGGTACACATCATACGTTCGTCAAAGACGGGCGACGAGGCAAAGGCTCGCTTGCAGGAGCGTTTCGGCCTCTCGGAGTTGCAGACATCTGCTATCTTGGAGATGCGTCTGCGCCAGCTTACGGGCTTGCAGCGTGAGCAACTTTTGGCAGAGCACGACGAGTTGGTAAAGACCATCGACTACCTTACGGCGGTGTTGCAGAGCGTAGATATGCAGATGCAAATCATAAAGGATGAGTTGCAGGAGATGAAGGAGAAGTATGGCGATGAGCGTCGTTCGGAGATTGTTTATGCTTCGGAGGAGTTCAACCCCGAGGACTTCTATGCCGATGACGATATGGTTATCACCATTTCGCACATGGGCTACATCAAGCGTACGCCTCTTGCGGAGTATCGTACCCAGAATCGTGGTGGCGTAGGTGCCAAGGGTAGCGCTACGCGCGATGAGGATTTCATCGAGCACATCTATGTGGCGTCGATGCACAACACCATGATGTTCTTTACGGAGAAGGGTCGCTGCTATTGGCTCAAAGTTTATCAGATTCCCGAGGGCACACGTTCGTCGAAGGGCCGCGCAATACAGAATGTTATTCAGATTGAGCCCGGTGACAAGGTGCGAGCATATATCAATGTTAAGAATCTGAATGATAGGGAGTTCGTCGAGAATAACTATCTTGTGATGTGTACCAAGCGCGGTATTATCAAGAAGACACAGCTCGAAGCCTATTCACGTCCGCGTACTAATGGCGTCAATGCAATCGTTATTAGAGAGGAGGATCAACTGTTGGAGGTTAAGCTCACGAGCGGTAGAGCAGAGGTTATGATTGCGGTGCGTGATGGTCGTGCTATCCGTTTCAACGAGAGTACGGTGCGTCCTATGGGTCGTGTAAGTTCGGGTGTTAGAGCTATCTCTATTGGCGACAGCGACGAGGTTGTGGGCATGATAGCTATCGAGCCCGACTCGAAGCAGGATGTGCTGGTGTTGAGCGAGAATGGCTACGGTAAGCGTACCGACTTGGATGAATATCGCATCACGAATCGTGGCGGTAAGGGTGTCAAGACTATCAATGTTACCGAGAAGACGGGTAAGCTTATCTCGATTCAGGCGGTAACCGACGATAATGACTTGATGATTATCAACCGTTCGGGACTTACGATACGTACCTCGGCAGACCAGATACGTGTTGCCGGTCGTGCTACGCAGGGTGTACGTGTTATCAATCTTCGCGAGGGTGATGCCATAGCTTCGGTTACGGCAGTTCCCAAGACCGAGGACGAGGAGATTGCCGACGTGGTAGCCGACGGCGCAGCGCCTGTCGAAGCAGTAGTTGAGAGTGTAAACGAATAATTACAAATATTTAACATTATGAAGAAGTTAATATTGATGGCAGTAGCAATGATGTTTGTTGCTCTGCCCGCAGCGAATGCCCAGAAGGTAAATACCGAATCGGAGCTCGCAAAGTTGAGTAAGGTTGATGCAGCATGCGCTGATGCAAAGAAGGGTAGCAAGGCATCTACATGGATTGCTCGCGGTAAGGCATATACCGATGCTTTCATCGCACCTACCAAGGAGCTTGGTCGCGGTGTTCCCGAGCAGCAACTCGTGCTTGCCGGCTTGCGTCCCGATGCAGCATACGAGGGTGCTTTCATGGGTTATCCCGCTATCGTTTATGAGTTTGAGTATGTTGATGTTTATGTTGTAAACGGTCTTATCGAGGGCTGGAATCAGAAGAAGAGCATCAAGGAGGATTTGGCACAGACCGCAATCGACTCATATCGCAAGGCCTATGAGCTTGACCCCAAGCAGGAGGCAAAGGTGGCAGAAGGTTTGAGTGTCTTGGCTAACAAGCTTGTAGAGCAGGGCGACGCTCTGAATGCTATCGAGCGTGTCTTGGACTCTGCTGCGGCTTTCGAGCTCGCATACGAGGCTATGAGTGTTGTCCCCATGCAGCAGGCTAATGGCGACTACCTCTACAATGCAGGTATCCAATATACAATCTTCGCATCTACGGTTAGCGACCCGGCGGAGGCTGCAAAGTACTTTGCCAAGGGCGAGGAGATTCTCTCGAAGGCTATCGCTACTGGCTATGCCGATACAGATGGAACCATCTACTACTACCTCTTCCACTGCTACTATGGTCAGAAGTGTATCGACAAGGAGCGTGCTCTTGCCAAGGGTAAGGAGGCTCTCTTGACCGGTATTCAGCTCTTCCCCAAGAACGTTACGATACTCGATGGTTTGATGCAGTTCTACACTGCCGAGGAGGGTGTAGGTGACCCTGCCGAGCTTATCGATATGATTGAGGCATCGTTGGCAGAGGATCCCTCGAACTACGACTTGTGGTTTGGCCGTGGTCGTGTATTCAACGCCTTGAAGCAGTATGATGAGTGTATTAACTCGTTTAAGAAGTGCGCCGAGTTGCGCCCCGAGGAGTTCGATGCTAACTACTACGTAGCATACTTCATCATCGAGAAGGCAAATGCTGCTATTGACGAGCTCAACGCTAACTCTGCAAACATGGGTTACGAGGAGTATGATGCTCGCAATCAGGAGATAAACCTTGTTTATGCCGAGTCACTTCCTTGGTTGGAGAAGGCCTATGCCATCAATCCCGAGGATATGGGCGCTATCGAGTACTTGAAGATTATCACCTTCCGTCTTCGTGACATGGATGGTATGATGGATAAGTACAACACCTATAAGGCTATCTACGACGCACACGTGCAGTAGGCGCCGGATAGGGCGTTAAGGGCGACAAAGGGGAGAAGCTTCGTCGTGCGGCCTTCGGGCTTGCGGGCGGGTGGAGTTACTCCTCTTTGTCGCCCTCGTTTTGCTCCATGTTGTATTTATGTAAAGCGTTTGGGGGGCGCGGATGCGTATGTCGTTATGCACCGCGTTTTATTTATGCCTATAACTCAACCTCTCAAAAAAAACAGCAATTTTTTTGGCATATGCTTTGTTGTCTGATGTGCCTTGTAGTAGGCTCTGGGGCGTGTTGTCCCTTTTTGAATAATATTGCTCGGCTCATTATTTGATTTTTTAGAAAAAATATATTATATTTGTCTTCGTAAACGAAAATTCAAACCTATAAAATCATTAGTTATGAAAAAGATTCTTTTGATGGCTGTTGCCGTTCTATTTTCGACCGGTGCATTTGCACAGGATTGGTCGGTTGGTGCTCGCGTAGGTTCTGGTTTCCAGGCTGTGGGTCAGTATAACCTTAATAGCAAGAACTATGTTGAGGCACGCTTTGGTGCATCGTGGGTTGATGGCGGTGTTACTGCCGATTTCACAGCACTCTACAACTGGCATATCCTCGACATGAATTGGACTCCGACGGCTGGTATGTGGTTCTTCGACGCAGGTTGCGGTGTTAATGTCGGTGGTAAGGGTCACTTTGCTTATGTGGGCGTTGCAGGTATGGCTCGTTTGGGTATCACGTTCCATAAGGTGCCTATCAGCCTCTCTATTGACTATACTCCTGTTATCGGCCCGCAGTTTGCATATGGCAAGTATCCTGCTGTGCCTGATTATAGCGATGTGTGGGGCTACACTCGCGCAAGCAATAATAGCAAGAGATATACCCATACAAGTTTCCGTGGTCGCGGTTTCGCTAACGTCGGTATCACTTGCACATACAACTTCTAATCCGTCGTACCGGTTAGAAAAACTCTGGGAGGTGCTTTATTGGGCGCCTCCCACTTTTTTTGGTAATGATGCAAAAAGTGGCGCTTTTCGGCGCTAAGATTGGGCGAGAAGATTATTCTTCTCGCTCTCTCTTTTTTGCTTCAATACCCAAAAAACAATTCGGGGTGCCTGACTCTCTTGTCAAGCACCCCGAACTATCTGGGGTTGTAGGTAGCCTCGGCTACCGCACATTTTACTTCAACTGGGGACCGGCAGCTACCAGAGCCTTACCCTCCTCGTTTGTGGTGAACTTTGTGAAGTTCTTCACGAAACGACCTGCGAGGTCCTCTGCCTTTGTGTTCCAATCCTCAACGTTAGCGTATGTATCGCGGGGGTCGAGAATTGCGGGATCTACGCCGGGAAGAGCTGTGGGCACCTTGAAGTCGAAGATAGGAATCTGCTTTGTCTCCGCCTTGTCGATCGAGCCATCGAGGATAGCGTCGATGATGCCACGAGTATCCTTAATTGAGATACGCTTGCCCGTGCCGTTCCAGCCGGTATTTACGAGGTAAGCCGTAGCACCCGAAGCCTGCATGCGCTTTACCAACTCCTCGCCATACTTTGTGGGGTGCAACGAAAGGAACGCTGCGCCGAAGCATGCCGAGAATGTGGGTGTAGGCTCGGTGATACCACGCTCGGTACCTGCCAACTTTGCGGTAAAGCCCGAAAGGAAGTAGTACTTCGTCTGCTCGGGAGTAAGGATAGATACGGGAGGCAACACACCGAATGCGTCAGCCGAGAGGAAGATAACCTTCTTTGCTGCGGGAGCCTTCGAGATGGGCTTCACGATGTTGTTGATGTGGTAGATGGGGTACGATACACGTGTATTCTCGGTAACCGACTTGTCGGTGAAGTCGATCTTGCCGTTCTCATCTACTGTTACGTTCTCCAACAGAGCGTCGCGACGTATGGCGTTCCAGATGTCGGGCTCGTTCTCCTTCGAGAGGTTGATAACCTTTGCATAGCAGCCACCCTCGAAGTTGAAGATGCCGTCGTCGTCCCAGCCGTGCTCGTCGTCACCGATAAGCTCACGCTTGGGATCTGTCGAGAGGGTAGTCTTACCTGTGCCCGAGAGGCCAAAGAAGATAGCTGTCTCGCCCTCCTTGTTGGTGTTTGCCGAGCAGTGCATCGAAGCGATACCCTTCAAGGGGAGGAGGTAGTTCATGTAAGAGAACATACCCTTCTTCATCTCACCACCATACCATGTGTTGATGATAACCTGCATCTTCTCTGTGAGGTTGAATACTACGGCAGTCTCCGAGTTAAGACCGAGCTCCTTGTAGTTCTCCACCTTTGCCTTTGAGGCGTTGAGTACCACGAAGTCGGGCTCGCCATAGTTTGCCAACTCCTCCTCTGTGGGGCGGATGAACATGTTCTTTACGAAGTGAGCCTGCCATGCCACCTCCATGATGAAGCGGATTTTGAGGCGTGTATTCTCGTTAGCACCGCAGAAGGTATCCATGACGTAGAGCTTCTTGTTTGAGAGCTCCTTCGCAGCGAGCTTTTTGAGCTCTGCCCATGTCTCCTTCGTTACGGGCTTGTTGTCATTCTTGTACTCCTCCGAAGTCCACCAAATGGTATCCTTTGTGGTCTCGTCCATTACGAAGAACTTATCCTTGGGTGAACGGCCTGTATAAACACCGGTCATCACGTTTACTGCACCCATTTCGGTTACAACACCCTTGTCAAAGCCTGTAAGTCCGGCCTTGGTCTCCTCCTCAAACAAAGTCTCATACGAAGGGTTGTAAACAACCTCCTGAACGTCGGTAATACCGTACTTTGATAAATCAATCTTTGCCATAACTTGAAATAAAAGTTTATATGTTTCTAAAATCTTCTCTTAACTTATTGCTTGCTCATGCTCTCATTGCAACGTTGTCGCCTTGCCTATTATTGTGTTGCCCGGCTGACCCATATTCAATAGAACAAAATCGGTGCAAATTTAAGATAAATTTTTGTTCTGTGAAAATTTTAACACTTAATTTTTCAACTTTTTTAATAAATAGTCAAATAACCCCTTTGGTTTTAACTCACGCTCTGCTTGCAAAGTCATCGCAAAGGAGTGTGCGACTGTCGGAATCTTCAATCTCATTCCGAGGAGGTTGCCATGAGCATCCCTCTCCAAGGGGCAAAGATTACTGCGCCTTGGGCAAGCAGCGCAACGACGTGAACGCACAAACGCAGATAGGGTCGAAAAAAAATATTATAAAAATTTGCAGATTCGTTGATTTTCGCTATATTTGCATTGATATTTAGGGGATTGGCCCCAGCGCCCAGCAAGCTCGCGGTATCGCAACACGAGCTGTTGGCATACTTTTTGTTATAAAATTGCCCACCAAACACCTGTTTATTAGGAGTTTGTGTGGTTGTGTGAGTTTTTGTGGTTGCGTCGTGTAGGTGGGTGTTGAGTGAGGAGAGTGTGATGAGGTAGGCAAATGTGGAGATTGGCGAGGTGGCGGTGGCGCAGTGTAGTGTGATGAAAACAACGTTGATAAACAAATATTAAACGAAAATGAAAGCAAGATTATTTATGTTTATGGCATTGGTACTTGGATTGGTATCGTGCCAGAATGAGCCCGACGAGATGAATGTCTCATTGGGTGGCGAGCAGGAGGTGATGCTTACGGTGTCACTGCCCGAGGCAACACGTGCCGATAGTGCCGATGGCGCATTGGATAACAACGTGCTCGAGGACTACGATTTGCGTTACATCCTCGAAGTCTATTATGGCGAAAAGTGTAACCGTTTCGTGCAGACTTCAACCTCGACAAGTGCCGTATTCCCCGTGCGCCTTGCACCGGGACGTACCTACACCTTTGTTGTGTGGGCCGATTTTGTTACGAAGGGCGCAGATGCCGAGCAAGACATCGACCTCTTCTACAAGACCTCTAATGGTTTGAAGGCAATTCAGATTGTCGAGGACAAGTGGGCTCCTATGGTTGAGGCTCGTGATGCTTATGTTGGTAGTAAGACTATTGCCGACTTCCAGACAAGCTCGAACCTCGAAATGACGCTTACTCGTCCATTTGCCAAGGTGCGCGTGGTATCTACCGACATCGAGCAGTTGCGTGGCGTTGGCATCGTGCCTACCACGGCGCAGGCTACCTATTCGCAGAATATGTATCGTACGTTCAATGCCGCAACAGGTGTTGCAAGCGATGCTGCGACCAAGACTCACACCTTTGCTTATGCCAATGTAGATAGCTACGAGGAAATTACCGACAGCAAGCTCACAATCTTCTCGGACTACATCTTTGTTCCCGCCGAGGGCGTAGCAAAGTTCACCTTGGAGGTGTGGGATGGCGAGGCCGAGCCTCGTTCTATCAAGCAGAACACCTTCAATACCGATATCTTTGTTGAGAAGAATAAGGTAACCTCTATCGTAGGTGACGTTCTTACCACGGGCGGTAACGTTAAGGTTACTATCGATGGCGAACTTGGCGAGAAGGAGACTATTACTGTCGTTGATAACGCGCAGTCGTTGCAGGATGCTATCAACAATGCTCCCGATGGCGAGGAGACGATCATCGAGCTTGGTGGCGATATCGACCTTAATGACCTTCTTGGTGCTGGTATTCTTTCAACACGCGCTGCTGAGCCTACTTACGGTCTAATTATCCCAGCAGGTAAGAGCGTAGTTCTTGACCTTAAGGGCTTTACTATCAGCCAGTCTAAGGAGTGTAAGGCTTCATACTCAATGATCCATAACAATGGTAACCTAACTATCATCGATAGCTCTGAGGCAAAGAGTGGTAAGATTTCATTCAAGGATACAAGCGCTGGTGATCCATCGTTCGGTTGGGGTTCATACACTATCTCTAACTATGGTGGTACTCTTGTTGTTGAGAATGGTACTATCGAGCACCTTGGTGAGCAGAATACTGCAACAGAGGTAAAGCACATGATTTGTGCTAT
This sequence comes from Alistipes sp., assembly GCA_017403125.1. GTDB lineage: Bacteria > Bacteroidota > Bacteroidia > Bacteroidales > Rikenellaceae > Alistipes. Next base: position 39,042 of record JAFQOR010000031.1, read on the forward strand.
CTTCCAATACAGTGGTTCTACAACTATCAATGGTGGTACTATTTCTACTCCTACATATCGCTCAGTTCGTTTGTGGCATGGTGATATGACCATAAATGGTGGTAACTTTGAGGGTCAGTTATGGGTACAGGCTGTAGATAACACCTCTAACTTGACTATCAACGGTGGTACTTTCGCTCCACGTGGCAAGGATGGCTCATCAGTATTCGTAACTAATAGCCAATACGATGTAAAATTTGCCGTTACAGGTGGTCATTTCACGACTAAGATTGGCGCATCTAAGCCATTTGGTTGTATCACAGCTGGTACATTCACTACTGAGGCTAAGGAGGGTACTAATATTGCCCTTGTTAACGATGACTACGCTTGGGTTGAGACTGAGAATGGTCTTTGGACTGTTGAGCGCAAGCTAGATGTTGCTAAGATTGGCGAGGTAGGTTATACATCTTTGGCTAAGGCTGTTGCCGCAGCTCAAAATGGTGATATTATCACTTTCGTTGCAGATGTTGAGCAGGAGGATGGTGTTATTATTACAGATAAGAATGTCACTATTGACTTGAACAACAAGACATTCACTGTATCTAATGGTGCAAGTACCAATAATCGTAACTTCAAGGTTAACGGCTCATCTGTAGTAACCATCAAGAATGGTAATATGGTAGCAGAGGGCGACTACTCTTCTGGTGCTTATGGTACACTTCGTACAGAGGGTACTGCAAATGTAACTTTGGAGGGTGTAAAACTATATAACTATCGTGGTAATGGCCTAAATGTAAAGGCTTTGTCTGGTACTACTGTTACTATTAATGATACTGAGATTTACTCACAGTATGGTGGTGGTATTGAGTCTGCTGGTGGTACAGTTGAATTGAACAATGTTAAGGTTGAGCAGAAGGGTATGTACACTGCTCCTTATAACTCTATGGCTATCTCTGTAAATGGTGGCGGTACAGTGACTGTTAATAGCGGCACTTACTCAACTGAGTGCATTACAGCAGAGGAGGCTAACAATCAGGGTACATCACACGGCCCTTGGTGTGCCGGTGTTCTAAACTCTGGTGGTACACTTATCATTAAGGGAGGTACATTCTCAAATGACAACTTCGGTGAGAATACTCTTGCTACTTATGCCCGAGGTTTGCTTTTGGCAGATACAGGTGCTAACATTCAGATTGAAGGCGGTACTTTCAACGCAGTAAAGGCAATTGTTGATATCCAGAACAACTTGGGTGATGCATCAAGGAATCCATCTGCTACAATCTCTGGTGGTAATTTCTCTGCAGACCCACTAACTTGGGATGGTCTTATTAAGGTTGCAGCTGGTTACAAGGTTGTAGAGGAGAACGGTATTTGGACTGTTCGTGTTGTTTCAGAAGCAAAGATTGGCGAGATGGCGTATGAGACACTTGAGGCTGCTGCTGAGGCTGCTGAGAATGGTGATACTATCACTTTGCTTCGAAATCTTGAAGTGGCGGAGACCATTGTAATCCCCGAGAGTAAGGAGATAGTTCTCGACCTTAACGGCCACAATATCACAAGCAATATAGCAGGTAAGCCATCAGAAAGTTTCGCATTGTTCAGCGTAAACGGTAATCTTGAGATAAAGGGAAATGGTACTATATCTTTGACAAGCGAGGATTTCGAGTGGAACACATCTTATAGATATACTGCAATCAATATCCGTGAGAAAGGTGTTGTAACTCTTGGCAATGGTGTAAGTGTTATTTGTGAGGCTTCAAAGGATGGTAGTTATGGTATGAGCTATGCTGTTGATATCTACACAACAGGTACATTGAACATTAATGGCGCATCACTTCACAGCAACTACATTGCCGTTCGTTGCTTCTTCGGTAATTCTGTTGTTTACGTAAATAGCGGTTCTAAGATCACAAGCTCTAGGAATAACTATGGTATTTGGAAGCAGAGTTCACCAGGTGCTGTTGTTACTATTGCAGATGATGTTAACTACACATTCGAAAACGACATTTACTGCTTCAATTAATTACTAAATACTACGCCCTTCTCGAAAGGGAGGGGCACAGTATTAAATACAACTCGTTAGAGTGTTATTTAGCGCTCGACCTCACGGTCGGGCGCTATTTGTTTATAAAAGGTTAAGATGGCTGCGAGTAATAGGGAATTTAATGAAATTAGGGAGGTTAAAGAGAACATTGAAGTACGGTAGGACAACTCCTTAAATCCCTTAAACTATCCGTCCCCCTTGCGGGTATACTTTTATATACCCGCGATATTTGTGGGGGCGCTACGCTTAGAGGGCGCTTTGCTTCGAGGGTGCTTCGCTTGTGGGGGCGCTACGCATAGAGGGCGCAGGCAGAGCCTACTAAGTAGGGCGGAGCATAGCTTCTTAAGAGGGCGGGCAAAGCCGCTTGATATTAACCGCAGCCTCACCTCCTAAACACTTGCGCACCCCTTTATGTGTGCGGGTATTATTTTTAATACCCGCGCACATGAGAGAGAGCAAAGAGTAGCAAAAGGGAAAATACATCCAGGCAATGCGCCTATAAGCCAAGCAGCATCAAGTAGAACGCCATCAAAGTGCCTATGGTGCGCAGTGCCGACCCGCGCAGAGCCACTTTAATCGGGTATGATATTGTAGTTTGTGAATAGTTTTGTATATTTGTGCCCGAAATAGAAGAGTTTAGATTTTAATACTTTATAATATGAAACACGCATATGTTTTCCCCGGTCAGGGCTCGCAGGCGGTAGGCATGGGTAAGGATATCTATGACAACGTCCCCGAGGCAAAGGCTCTCTTTGAGCAGGCAAACGAGATTCTCGGCTTTCGCATTACCGACATAATGTTCGAGGGTACACCCGAGGAGTTGAAGCAGACGAAGGTCACGCAGCCCGCTGTGTTCCTGCACTCTGTAATCTTGGCAAAGGCGCTTGGCGTAAAGCCCGATGCCGTAGCCGGACACTCGTTGGGAGAGTTCTCGGCACTCGTTGTGGCAGGTGCACTCTCGTTTGAGGATGGTTTGAAGCTCGTATCGAAGCGCGCTATGGCTATGCAGCGTTGCTGCGAGCAGCAGCCCGGAGGTATGGCAGCGGTACTCGGCCTCGACGATAAAACGGTTGAGGAGGTGTGCGCATCGGTAGATGGTGTTGTGGTTGGTGCAAACTACAACTGCCCCGGTCAGCTCGTTATATCGGGTGCCGATGCTGCTGTGGATGAGGCATGCGAGAAGTTGAAGGCTGCCGGTGCACGTCGAGCACTTCGCCTGCCTGTGGGTGGTGCGTTCCACTCGCCCCTTATGGAGCCTGCACGTCAGGAGTTGGAGGCAGCTATTGCAGAGGCACAGTTTATGACGCCTACGTGTCCCGTATATCAGAATGTTGATGCTCTGCCCTATACCGACGCCGAGGCAATAAAGCGCAACCTTATAGCGCAACTCACAGCGCCCGTACGTTGGACACAGATTGTGGAGAAGATGATTGCTGACGGCGTAACAGAGTTCACCGAGGTAGGTCCCGGCACAGTCTTGCAGGGCTTGGTATCGAAGGTGAGTCGTGAGGTTAAAGCAGAGTCGAAATCAACATTATAGTGTGCCGAACGACAAAGAGCGCGAACTGCGGCGTTACTCTCATTTGGAAAATGCTCACATACATCAGGTATGCTGCGCTTTCCCAAACTTCGAAAGCCTTGCATTTCATCGCTCTTTGTCGTTCGTTAGTCGTTCTAACGAGCGCGAACTGCGGCGTTACTCTCCATTTGTAGGCAGTGGCGTTACACTAATTTGTAGGCAGCTGCGTTACTCATACTTGCAAGCAGCGGCGTTATCTGTCGTTTAGCAATAGCTTCGCGCGCGATATATAAACATAGGTCTGCGTAGTCATCATAGACTATGCAGACCTATGTTTTTGTCTTCTATGGCGCTCTGCGATGCTATCCGATGGTGTGCATGCGGATAGATGCCTTGATAAGCGCTATGGCGCGTATGCGCTCAATGCTTACCTCCTTGTCGGCGTGGTGCTGATTCTGGCTTACGAGCTTTACGTAGCCCTCGTGCTCCGACTTTTGGACATACTTTACGGTGATGTACTCCTCGCCATCGAGGTCCAGCGACAGAAGATACATGTCGCCCCAGAAGATGTCGCGTATGTCGTTTATCTGCTTGTAAAGCACGATGTCACCACTTTTAAGCAACGGATACATCGAGTCGCCTACGATATATATCGCACCGTCGCACTTCGGGAGGTTGGGAATGTGGATAAAGTTTATGGGCTTCACCTCGTCCGACGATGAAAATATAGGCGCAAGACCCGCAGTGCCCTCCATCGAGTAGAGCGGAACGCTCTGCAAAGGCACAGTGTTGTCGGTGCGATGGGTATATGCAGTCAAATCGGGCTCGGCAAGAAACATGCGCCCTTTGCCCGTGTCGAGCCACTCGATATTGATATTAAAATCTTGAACTAATATGTTTTTGTTGCGCGTCGAGAGGCTCGCCTTGCCCGTCTCTATCATCGAAAGCGCTGCCTTGCCTATGCCAAGTCGTTGAGCCAACTGCTCTTGCGTCATGCCAAGTTGCTTGCGTATAAGCCTTAAACGTGCGTTTATTGTTTCCATATAAGAAAATATGATGTTAAAAAATTATACAAAACTATTGACAAATTAAATTATTGAACGTATATTTGTACCACAAAGTTAAGAATTTTATTTATGTAATGCAAATTTTGGATGATAATTTATCGGTTAAGTAACTATGTACAATGTATCTACGCAACTTTACCTTGACCTTGCCGATAAGTTGTTTGAGCAGATTGCATCAAAAGAGTTCTTCTCCGGCGCCATATCTCTCGACTTTGGCGCAGTGGAGTGTCGCTTGGTAGCAACGCTCATTGTTGAGCGTCAGATGCGCCCCGACGTGGAGTTCTCTTTCCCTCGCATCACAAATCTTGTGCCCATTTGGTGGGAGTTTCACACTACCATCGATGGCGTCGAAGTGCTCAACGACTTCTCGTTCCGCGACCTCGTGGCAGAGGTCTTTTAGGTCGGGATGCAGAGAGACCCTTTCCCACCTCGAAGCGATGCCTTCCTCTCTGCCGGGTATTCACTCCATCAGCATCGTGATAGAATACCCTCTAATTTTTAATAATCGTACTTTGCAATGCAACAGAATCAGCATGAGGGGCACAACATGCCCTGCACATTTATCGACTTTGCACGGTCGGTATATCCATTCTTGGAGTTTACACCGTTTCACACAACCTACTACACCGTATTGGAGGCCTTTGCTGCGGGGCGCATCCCCAAGCTCATAGTGTCTGTGCCGCCGCAGCATGGCAAGAGCATAGGGGCTACAACGCTACTGCCCGCCTATATGCTCGGTCTCGACCCCGATATGAGGATTGCAATAGCGTCATATTCGGGCACGTTGGCTTCGAAGTTCAACCGTCGTGTGCAGCGCATCATTGATTCGCGAGAGTATGCCGAGATATTCCCCGAGACAACCATAAAACAGGGCACGAAGCCTGCGGGCTACATTCGAACATCCGACGAGGTGGAGATTGTAGGACGGCGTGGAGAGCTTATATCGGTGGGGCGCGAGGGCTCATTGACCGGCAACCGTGTAGATTGCTTCATCCTCGACGACCTCTACAAAGATGCCATGGAGGCGCAGTCGCCCGTGGTACGCGAAAATTGTTGGGATTGGTACACCTCGGTGGTACGTACGCGCATGCACAACAACTCGCGCGAACTCATAGTCTTTACGCGCTGGCACGAGCAGGACCTTATAGGCATGGTAACACGAAGCGAGCCATGTCGCATGCTTCGCAGTTGGGACGACATTGACCATCTGGGCAAGGACGAGTGGCTCTATCTGAACTTCGAGGCGTTGAAGTGTGGCAACCCAACGGAGCTCGATAAGCGTACGGAGGGAGAGGCACTATGGCCCGAGCAGCAGAGTGTTGAGCTACTTAAAACCAAGCAGCGTCTCGACCCCGTGCGTTTCGAAGCTATGTATCAGGGGCATCCAACGGCGCGCGAGGGGTTGCTCTATGGCGACAACTTTCAGGAGTATGACTCCCTGCCGCGCGACATTGTAGCCCGAGCGAACTATACCGATACTGCCGACACGGGCGAGGACTACCTATGTTCGCTATGTTATGCTGTCGATGCCGATGGCGTTATATACCTCACCGATGTGGTCTATTCGCGCGAGCCTATGGAGCTTACCGAGCATATGGTGGCGGAGATGCTGTTGCGCAACGATACGCGACGTGCCTACATCGAGAGTAACAACGGCGGAAGGGGCTTTGCACGCGCCCTTCAACGCAGTGTGCCGAGGGTGCGCGTCGAGTGGTTTCATCAGTCGGCAAATAAGGAGGCGCGCATACTATCGAACTCCGCCACGGTGCTGCATACCATACGTATGCCGCGCGATTGGCATCGTCGCTGGCCCGAACTATATGCACACCTAACCACATTCCGTCGTCGCATAAGGGCTAATAGTCACGACGACGCTGCCGATGCCATAACCGGAATCGTAGAGCGCGAGGCACCAACGACTGTGTCGGCGCGTTGGCACTTTATATAGAAAAGCTATTGTGGAGCATAGTCTTGGCAAGCCAATGCTCGTGAACACCTAACAAAGGCAGCTACGCATACCCATAGGTACACGTAGCTGCCTATTGTTAAATTACTACCTGCCGTAGTCGCAAATAAAGCCTTACTCACGCTTGCCGTGCTATGCCCAACGAAGCACCTACGGCAGTGGTGGAGTGCTACGATTAGAAGCTTATGCCCGTCTTGATGAGTGCGTAGTGGCGCTTGGATGTCGGGTTGTAGATATATCCCACGTTGAGGGGTATCGAAGCTGCGCCAACCTCGAACTCCTTGGTGAGCATAAGACTTAAATTGGTGACATTGAAGCCCTTAACGGGTGGATTCTTTGCGTCGTATTCCAGCAAGTACTCGCCATCTTCGAGGATTTGTGGCCCTGCGGTCCAGAAGGGACCTGTCCATGGCGATGCACCTGCCGCGACAGAGATGTCGAACAACCCCTTAACAGGTTGAGTATATTCCACCTCGAAGTATGAGGAGAAGGCACGACGCCTCTTGCTGCCGTCCTCGTTGTAGAGCCAATCACTTGCATGAAGGAACGTCGTTCCCCAATGCAGGCGCAGACGGTCGAAGAGGGTGTACTCGATGGTCGCCGTAAGGCTATGGTTTTTGTCGTCGAGGAAGTCGTTCTGCCAGAATGCCTTGCCATAGTCGCACCACACGTCATAGAGCGTAATAGATAGGTTCTTATAGTCGAAACCAAGGGTCATATCAAACTCTTGGTAGGTGCTCGCCGTTGAGTAGTTATACCACAGGTCCACGTAGAATGCGCCAAAGCCAAGCGTGACGCTGGGTTGGATTGCAGGGTCAAACATATTGCCGTAGTACGACTGGTCGTAGCCACGCCACATGTAGTTAGAGGTGATGTTGGCACCTGCGCTCCACCAAAAATCCCACTCACAGCCATCATCCTCGACATCGGCGATAGTCGTGGTCTCTGTGTCCGAAGGGGAGGTTGTGAGGGTGCAGCCCTCGGTGGCGGGGCACTTTACGGCTGTTGTCGTGAAGGCAATAATGATAGTTGTGATGATAAGTTTTAGCTTCATACGCTCGTCTTACTATTTCTGCTGTTGTTCACACTGTTTGTGGCGACGCTTCATCATGCGTCTGTTGCGTCGCATGCGCGTAACCTTACGGATGATGGCTATGGCGATGAATGTGGTAAAGAAGAGTGTGATGAATATTACCATGCCAGGCGTTAGATTGTCGCCCTTGACTCTCGACCACATCTCGAGCATCTTCTCCGTGCGGTCACCACTGTCGTGCATTACGCCACAGCGCTCGATAATCTCGCGGTCCGGATACATAACATCGTCGATGGGGAGTCTCTCCGAGCCCTCGATGGCGTTGCCATCGCTGTCGCAGAAGAAGTATCCGATGTCGCACTCCTCGCACTCCTCGTCGCTCATCTCCTCCATAACCTCTTTGGTGGCAATGACGCTTACGTATCCCGTAGTCTCCATGTTGCGTATTGCATTCTCGGGCATGCACATAAAGTCGATGAAGTAGCGTGCGGCGCGCACGTTCTTGGCATACTTGGGTATAACCCAGCCGTCGAACCATACGATACTTCCCTCCTCTGGCACTACGTAGTCGAGTTCGACATCGACCTTTGCAGCCTCCTCGATTGCCCACACTGCGTCACCGCTCCACATGAGGTTTATCCACGCCTTCTCCTGCGTCATCATCTCCTTGCCGAAGTCGGCCTCCCAGCCCGCAACAAGCTCCTTCATGCGTTTCAGGTTGCTCTCGACGATGGCTATCGCCTCGTCCGACGAGTCGAACATAAGCTCGTGTATCTCCTCGATTGAGAGCCGATCGTTGGGCCCTATATCTCCCCTCTTGCGAGCTTCGAGAGTCTTGGCATAGATAAGCATAGGTGAATAGACGTCGCGGAAGGCATCCTTGATGAATATCTTGTTGCGCAGACGCTCATCGAACATCAACTCCCACGACAAAGCCTCCTCTTCGCTGACATACTTCGTGTTGTAGAGTATGCCCGTAGTACCCCACATATAGCCTACGGCATATTTGTTGGGGTCGATACCTTCGGGGGCTTCGAGCAGCGAGAACTGCTGCTTGATGTAGGGTGATATGCAGTTCAGATAGTTGATGCCCTTTGCATCGAGCTCTTGTTCGAAGAGTGTGTCGATTATGGGGATAAGCATATCGTTGCGCAACATGCGCTCAATGATATACTCCGAGGGGCATACCACATCGAAGTCGGCCTTGCCCTTGTCAATCTTGGCAAGCATTACCTCGTTGATGTCGAATGTCTGGTATATAACCTCGACACTCTCGCCCGTCTGCTCCTTGTACCATGTCTCGAACTCGTCGAGAAGCTCCTCGTCGATATAGTCTCCCCAGTTATACACTTTTAGCGTGTTTTCGCGTGGGGTTGTAGAGCAACCTGCAACGATCAGAAGCATGGCAGAGATGGCTATGCCCAATACTCTATGTATGCTTGTTCGTATCATCGGCGTCGTGGGTTATTACTCTGCGACAGAGCCTCGGCACGGCGTGCCTGGCGGCGACTGCGGATATTTACAATGAGTAGCAGCAGCAGTACCACTACAAGGATGATTGTCGATAGTGCGCGAAGCTCGGGCGTAAGACCTCCCTTGCGAGCATCGGCATAGATGTATGTCGAGAGGGTTTGTAAACCATCGGTGCCGTTGGTAAATATCGTCACGGCAAAGTCGTCAATCGAGAGCGTGAAGGCGAGTATAAAGCCCGAAATCATGCCGGGACGTATCTCCGGAAGTATGACGCGACGTATCGCCTGATAGGGCGTAGCCCCAAGGTCGAGAGCGGCTTCGTAGATGTTGGGATTCATCTGCATGAGGCGCGGCATGACGCTCAACACGACGTAGGGCGTACAGAAGGCTATGTGTGCCAATATGACCGTGGTATAACCCTGACTTATGCCCAACGATACGAAGAGCAGGAAGAGTGAGATACCGGTGATAATGTCGGGGTTGAGTATCGGAATATTGTTCACGAAGTTCATCACACGGCGCTTGCCATAGCGCAGGTCATTGATGCCTATGGCAGCTATGGTGCCAAGCAGCGTAGATGCCGTGGCGGCGGTGAGGGCTATGATAAATGTGTTTTTGATGGCATCTATGAGAGAGTTGTTTACGCCGCCCGAAAAGAGATTGGCATAGAGGTCTGTCGAGAACCCCGTCCAGTTGCCCAACACCGGCGACTCGGTGAACGAGAATATGGCGATGATGATAATGGGCGCGTAGAGCATTATCAGCAGCAGCAATAGGTATCCGTTTGTAAAGATTCGTTTCATGGCTACAATACCCCTCCATCATTTGTGCTGCTCCCCTTCGAATCGGAGAGTAGCTGTGTTATACCAATGATTAGGAGCATGATGAACGATAGGGCTGCACCATAGTGCCACATGCCGTTGTTAATGTTCTCCTGTATGGTTGTACCAAAAAGTTTGATATTGTTCATCGTGAGCAGCTCGGCGATGGCAAAAGTCGATATCGTGGGCATGAAGACCATCATAACACCGCTTACGACACCCGGCATCGAGAGCGGAAATACTACCTTGGTAAATACTTGGCGCGGTGTGGCTCCCAAATCCTCGGCAGCCTCGATTAACGAGTGGTCCATCTTCTGCAATACGTTGTAGATGGGGTATATCATAAACGGCAGGAAGTTATATACCATGCCGAAAATCAGCGCCCCCTCGCCCAATGGCAAACGCAAAAAGTCGAATAGAGCGACAGTGGCAAGTGTGCGTACCAATACGTTTATCCACATCGGAAGTATGAAGAGCATAACCACGACGCGTGCCGTAGATGTGGTCTTGCGTGCGAGAATATAGGCGGCGGGATAGCCTATGGCGATGCATAGGAGCGTTGTGATGAGGGCGATGCCTATCGAGTAGATAAAGGTGTTTGCCGCCTCGCGTTGCTCAATGAAGCGTTCGAAGTTACTCAAACTAAAACTTCCGTCCTCGCCCTGAAAGGCGTAAATCATGATAAGCACCAGCGGCATTACCACGAAGAGCGCGAGGAACAGAGCATAGGGGATACTCAAACTGCGTCGGCGTGAAAATATGTGTTTCAGTCTGCTCATCTTTTCTTTGGTGCGTATGCTGCTACAAGGCTTTGATTCTTAATGATTTCGGGGAAATTTTTATGCCCACTTCATCTAAATCCTCCCACACGTCGTGGGTATCGACATAGATGTTTTCACCGTCGTCCGTACGCACCGTGAGGTGGTAGTGGTCACCCTTGTAAAGTATGAAGCGTATGATGCCCCACGAGGTGCCGTCGTCCGAGTCGTCGGTGAGTTCTACGGCGTCGAAGGCAAATGCTACATCTACCTCCATACCCGCTACGATGCCCTCCTGTGCTTCACATTCGAAGCTCTCGCCAAGCAGGGTTACGTGCGTAGCATCTGTCATCACACCACGCACATGATTCTCGGTACGCTCCTTGTACATCACGTGGATGTCGGCGGGCTTTATAAGCATGCCTACCTCGGTGCCCACCTCAAAGGCGTTGTAGTCCTGAATCTCCAACTCATAGCCGTCGGGCGTGGCAACAATCATATCGTAGTGTACACCCTTGAAGATGCACGAACGCACCTCGCCACGGAACATTGCAGCCTCGGCATTGCGTATGATGTAGATGTCCTCAGGGCGGATTACGACATCCACCTCGCGGTTCTCTCCAAAACCTTCATCAATGCACTCGAAGTCAATACCCATGAAACGTACCAGACGGTCGTGTATCATAGTGGCATTTAGGATGTTGCTCTCGCCTATGAAGTCTGCAACGAAACTATTGCAGGGCTCGTTATATATGTCGGTAGGCGTGCCAATCTGCTGAATACGGCCCTCATTCATCACAACTATCTTATCCGACAGCGTAAGTGCCTCCTCCTGATCGTGGGTGACATAGATGAAGGTGATGCCTAATGAGCGGTGCATCTCTTTGAGCTCCATCTGCATATCCTTGCGCATTTTCAGGTCGAGTGCTGCGAGTGGCTCGTCGAGAAGCAGCACCTTGGGACGATTGACAATAGCGCGTGCTATGGCTACACGCTGTTGCTGACCTCCCGACAACGACTCCACGTCGCGATGCTCATAGTCGGTCATGCCCACCATCTTCAAAGCTCGTTTCACGCGTTGCTCGATGTCGCGCTTATCAACCTTTTGGAGTTTCAGCCCGAAGGCGATGTTGTCATAGACGTTGTAGTTAGGGAATAGTGCATAGCGCTGAAATACCGTATTCACGGGTCGCTTGTGGGGTGGTATGTCGGTCATATCCTTACCGTCGATGCTTATCGTGCCGGAGGTGGCGTTGTTGAAGCCGGCAAGCAGACGCAGTAGGGTAGTCTTACCACAACCCGAAGGGCCGAGAATCGTAAGAAACTCTCCGGGCTTGACATTGAGGCTCACATTATCCAAAACCACCTTGTCGGGAAACGACTTGGTGATATTTCGTATCTCTATGATATTGCTATGCGACATCGTATTATGCAATTGAGTTAGCGTACATTTATGCAAAGATATAAAAAAAACTATAAGTATGCAACACTTTGCCCATAAGATAGCGATATGTGTCTTGGATGCCCACCCCCTGCAACCAACTGCCAAGCACCTCGGTGTTGGACGTTATAATTTTTTTTGCTATATTTGCGAGGTTAGAAACTAAAACTTAAAACAGATATGATTAAGAAACTTACTCTACTTTTCGTTGCAGCTGCCATGTTTGCAACGAGTGATGGCGTGCGTGGTGCAGAGCCAGAGTGCGTTACGCCGAACTACAACCTCGCCGAGCAGTTTTCGCCTGCACGTATGCGTCGCCTTGTGCCGCAGACTATGGTGCGTCCCAATTGGTTCGAGTCGAGCAACAAGTTCTGGTATAGCTGGAAAAATATCGATGGTACGACCTACTACATGGTAGATCCTGCATCGGGCAAGAAGAGCGAGTTGTGGTCTATGGCAGAGCTCGCCGAGAAGGTTACGCTCGCTACGGAGTATCCGTTCGATGCCCAGCACCTCCCCATTGCGAACATGAAGCTCGAAGATGATAGATACATCCTCTTCGACATCAATCCTGCGGATGTAATGGTGCCAAACAACGACTATGCGCCAAAGGGTGAGGATGATAAACCCCTTGTGTTCCACTTCAAGTGGGATATTGTGTCGCGTGAACTCACCACTATCGATGAGCGTGAGGCAAAGTTCCCGGAGTGGGCTAATGTGTCGCCCGATGGCCGTATCGCCGTTTATGAGAAGAACTACAACCTCTACTACATGAGCGTCGAGGATGTCGAGAAGTTGGCAAAGGACCCGAAGGATACAACAATCGTCGAGCATGCCATTACGACCGATGCTGTGGAGAGCACCGCTTACCATTGGTTCGAGGATTGCATCGAGCAGATTAAGCCCGATGAGCGTTATCGCGTATTCTTGCAGTGGTCACCCGACTCGAAGCACTTTGCCACGGTGCGCAGTAACACCGAGATGCTCAAAGATTTCTGGGTTATAAACATCCTCAAAGAGCGCCCCGAGCTTTTTAGCTACAAGTATCAGATGCCCGGCGAGCAGAGCCCTGACTTCACACTCGAACTCTTCGACACCGAGAGTTTTGAGCGCCGCGAGGTTGATATGGCCAAGTTCAAGGAGCAGATGCTCTTCATCTGCAACGACCCCATTTCGCATGCCGAGATGTATGAGCGTCCTATGCGTATGGTATGGCTTGGCGACAACACGAAGTTCTATGTTATTCGCCAGAGCCGTGATATCAAGCGTGCCGACCTCTGTGTTGTAGATGTTGCTACGGCTACGGCAAAAGATGTGGTATCGGAGAAGATGAATACCTCTATCGAGTGGCAGTTCCCCACGCTTATCAATGGCGGCAAGGAGCTTATTCAGTGGTCGGAGCGTACGGGCTGGGCGCATATCTACCGTTATTCGGCAGATGGCGAGCTGCTTAACCCCATTACCAAGGGCGATTGGCACGTCTCAAATATCCTTGGCGTCGATGATGCCAAGCGCGTAATATATTTCACGGCTACGGGCTATAACAAGGAGGAAAACCCCTACTATCTCCACCTCTTCCGCGTGAACTACGATGGCACGGGCTTGAAGCAGCTCGACCCCAAGGGCTTCCATGGAGAATTTTCGCTCTCGGACGACCGTCGTTACTTCACTACAACCTATTCGCGTGTCAATGCTGCCCCGGTATCGGAGCTCTATACCACCGAGGGTCGCAAGATTATGGAGTTGGAAAGCGTAGATTTGGAGCCTCTGTTTGCTATTGGCTACCAGTATCCCGAGCCCTTTGTTGTTAAGGCGGCAGATGGCGTCACCGATTTGCACGGCGTGATGTACAAGCCCTATGACTTCGATCCTTCGAAGAAGTATCCTATCATCGAGTACGTATATCCTGGTCCACAGACCGAGGCTGTCGAGCAGACATGGTATCAGCCCTTGGTGCGTACCGACCGTCTGGCACAGCTCGGCTTCGTAGTTATCACCGTTGGTAACCGCGGTGGTCACCCCGATCGCTCGAAGTGGTATCACAACTATGGCTATGGCAACCTGCGTGACTATGGTCTTGCCGACAAGGTCGTTGCAGCGCAGCAGCTCGCAGCACGCCACAGCTACATCGACATCGAGCGTGTTGGTATCCATGGTCACTCTGGCGGTGGCTTTATGTCCACTGCGGCGATACTCATGTATCCCGATTTCTTCGATGTTGCGGTATCGTGTGCCGGCAACCATGACAACAACATCTACAATCGCTGGTGGAGCGAGAAGCACCATGGTATTCGCGAGAGGTCGGACGAGAATGGTGAGATAATCTTTGACTACCACATTTCGAGCAACAACGAGATAGCATCGCGCCTCAAAGGCAACCTCCTTTTGGTGCATGGCGATATCGATGAAAATGTGCACCCGGGCAATACACTGCGTGTCGTAGATGCCCTTATTCGCTCGAATAAGCGTTTCGACATGCTTATCCTCCCTGGCCAGCGTCATGGCTTTGGCGATATGAACGAGTACTTCTTCTGGCGTATGGCAGATTACTTTGCCGAGCACTTGCTTGGTGAGCGTCAGCGTACCACCGATATTCCGCAGCTTAACAACGACTTGTAGGATGGTGCTGCGTAACATAATAGCTACACTTGCCGCTGTGGTCGTCGTCGTTGCTTGTGGTAACGACGACCCCACACCGGGCAATACTCCTGTCGGGGACGTCCACATCGTGGAATCTTCTCGTGTGCCGTTCTATGGCAGTTTCAACCCTGAGACCTCGGCGCCGAGCCTTGTCACAGATGAGGTTGCATGCCGTTTGGAGTTCGCAGGGTGGGGCGTCGAGGATAACTCCTTTACTATCAATTTTCCCGAAGACAAGGAGTATCGTCGTGTTATAATGCGTTATACGATGTGCAGCGAGGACAAAGGTCCTGCCGACTACGATAATTTAGTATTGCTCTATGTGCGTAATAAAGAGAGTGGCGAGTGGTACGAGTGTGCACGTCTTTTCACGCCCTTTGGAGGCATGTTCGACAGCACATGGGAGCGCACCTACCATCTCGATGTCAGCGAGTATGCCTCGATGTTCGACGGCGCTACCGAGTTTCGCTACTACTACGGGGGCTTCGATGCTACGGAGGAGCGTGCACACGCTTTCCGTCTCTCTTTCTTGGGCTACGAGGGTGAGGATAACGTGATGGCTGTTGAGTCGCTCTACGACTCATCCTTGAATCCAAACACCGGGTATCGTAGTTGGGCGTATGGTGTCGAGGGACACGATATCGAGGCGAGTGAACGTCTTGGTGAGCGCACTATGCATATTCCTGCCGGCACGCGTGAAGTGTTGTTGCGCGTGGCGATTACGGGTCATGGTCACGACAAGGGGGTGTTCCCCAACCGCGAGGGTTATGATGTTCTCAATGCTGCCGAGTTCGACGACAACTACTACTACTTCACCCTCGAAGGTAAGCGTCAGCAGTCCGTAGGGCACATCTTCTACTCCAATGCAGATAACTATTTGCAGCAGGGCACCTACAACTACGACCGCGCAAATTGGGCTCCCGGCAACCCCGCTAATATTCAATATTGGACCATGCCCTACGTTGCAACGAGTGACGCAGAGCTCTCGTTCGATATCGACTTGGAGCAGTTCATATCGAGTTTCGATGTGCCGAACGCTGAGGGTGTGGCTAATTATGTTGTTAGCGTTTACGCCTTCTATTGCAAGTGATTATAAAGGTGAATTGCTGCGTTACGCTTGCTTTATAGAATAGTGAGTTTAAGGAGTTTAAGGATATGATTACATTCCAAACGCTCTATCTTTCCTAACCTCCCTAACCGCTCCCCAAGCACTTCCCACTCCGGACATAGTGCAAGAAGGGCTGAACATTGTGTTCAGCCCTTTGTTGTTTGGTTATGGTATGTAGCTCGTCTATTACTTCTCGAACTTTGCTTTTGCTTTTTCAAGCTGACGCTTGATGACATCCATCGAGTTGTCTATTGCCTCTTCGAATGTGAATGCACGCTCCTCGACGCGGATGTCGCCGCCGGGTACTCGGAGCGAAATCACTACTACTTTGTTACCCTTTTCCGAGTCTGCATCCAATCGAAGCACGACCTCGGCACCGCTCGCTCTCTCATCAACAAAGCGATCCAATCTATCCATTTTCTTCTGAATGAAATCAAGCAGAGTCTGCCCTGCATCGAATCTTACTGACTGAATCTGTACGTTCATAGGTCAAAAAGTATTAAGTTTATATATAGTGCCGAGCAACGTGTGTTGCTCCGCTGTCCGTCCCTATCACCTCTTACAATCCTTACCCTTTACTTCTCTCTCTCCCTCTTCACTTGCTCCTTGCCCCACTCTCTCCTCTCTCCTCACGCTTCTCTCTCCACTCTCTTCACTTGCTCCTTGCCCCCTCTCGCTCTCATTTGCTCTCACTCTCACTCTCTACCTCTTGTGGTGCTGTCTGCTCCACTTTTGCCCCCTGTGTTGCTGTCTGCTCCACTTTTGCCCCCTGTGTTGCTATCTGCGCCACTTTTGCCCCCTGTGTTGCTATTTGCTCCACTTTTGTCTCCTTGGGTTGCGCCCCTTGTTCGCGGGGGTGGGCGTTGAGGTATGTCAGGCGTAGCTTCTCGATGTCGTTGTGGGTGTATATCTGTGTCGCCCGCAGCGAGCTATGTCCCAGAAGCTCTTGTATCTCGCGCATGTCGGCACCCTCGTTTAGGAGGTGTGTCGCAAAGGTGTGTCGCAACACGTGGGGCGATCTCTTGCCTTCTACGCCTGCACCTTTGAGCATCCTTTCTACTATGCGCTGCACCGTGCGATGACTCAAACGCTCTCCTTTGTTGGATAAAATTAGTGCTTTTTTCTGACTTATGCAAATATTTTGCGAGGAAATTTGAAGAAAATACTTTTTTACTATTTTCTGCGTCACATGGGGCAGAGGTGCTATACGTTGCTTGCGACCTTTGCCCGTTACGCGTATCGACGAGAAGTCGTCGGCTACGTCGCTACGATTTAGTGCTGTGAGCTCCGCAAGGCGTAGTCCTGCGGTGTATAGAAGTAATACTATCACCACGTCGCGCAGATGTTCTATGTCGTGGTGTTGAAGCTTCTCGCGCATGTCGTCTATAACCTCTGTCATGCGGCTCTCGGGCACGAACGTGGGCAGACGTCGCGGCGTCTTTCCGCGATGTATGGTGCTTACTATGTCCTTGCTTGCGATGTTGCGTGACATCATCCAGCGCCATAGCGAACGTATCGACGCTATGCAGCGATTTACGGACGAAGCTTTGAGCCTACGTTTGTCGTATAGATGCTCTATCCATTCCTCCAAGTCTTGGCGCGTTACCGATGTTGGCGTGAACTCCTCGCGTGTGCAGCCGAGGTGTTCCAACAGGTCGTCAATGTCGCGACGATAGTTGCGTACCGTCAAAGGCGATAGGCGCCTC
Organism: Alistipes sp.; assembly: GCA_017403125.1. Lineage (GTDB taxonomy): Bacteria > Bacteroidota > Bacteroidia > Bacteroidales > Rikenellaceae > Alistipes. The sequence goes on from JAFQOR010000031.1 coordinate 56,597, forward strand.
TCCGCCTCGATATGGCGTAGGAAGTCATCAACGATACGAGGCACGCTACTTGAAGAACTTATATTGGAATATGAGGAGATATACCACCGCTACCGATATGTAGGCATCGGCAATGTTGAACACCGCGCCAAAGAAGTAGCCGTCGGAGCCTACGAGGAAGTCCAAGAAGGCGGGGGGATTATCCCACCTGAACAGCGGTAGGTGTATCATGTCTATGACCTTGCCTGTGAGAAATCCTCCATCCTGATAATCTATAAACATGCCGTAGAACATGCTATCGACCATGTTACCTATGGCTCCGGCAAGTATTAGCACGGCACCTACGAGCACCCCTTCCGGGGTGTCGGGACGCCTCTTCAAGAGGTAGCGGATGCCGTAAATTATGGCACCTATCATCACCATGCGGAAGAGGCTCAATACAATCTTGCCCCAGTCGGCACCTCCACTGCTGTCGCTAATCTCCATGCCAAAGGCGAAGCCCGGATTCTCCACATAACATAGCTCAAACCAAGGGAAGACACTTATTCTGTCGCCGGGTACCATGTAGGCATTTATCATGAGCTTGACCACCTGGTCGATGATTACGAGTGCTATGGTCCAAAGGGCTATCTTCTGTCCCGTGCTTAACCTATTTAATGTCATAACTGTCAGTGTTATATTAGCTTTGAGGTTAGGTTTATGACGCATCGCCGCCACAAACAAAAATAAATTCTCTGCAAATATACGAAAATTAAAAAAAAAATACTACTTTTGTCACTCGAAACGATGCCCAGGTGGCGAAATGGTAGACGCGCTCGTTTCAGGTGCGAGTGCTTAACGGCATGTAGGTTCGAGTCCTATCCTGGGCACAGAGCTATCCTTGATTGAGGATAGCTTTTTTTGTTTGTGCTATGTTGTTGGTCGTGTTGGTATGTGTGTGGCGAGCCGATTTCATCGGCATGTGTACGTTGCATGTGGCATTGTGAGCCTGCTCCCATGCCCCACGCAACGCCCCCAAAGCTGCGCTTTCCGCCCCACCCATCGTTTTTGTAGGATAGCCCTTCTCGCGGGGTGTAGGTTGCGCGGATATATATAAGGTCTATTGCTCGCCCCTGCGGGTTTGCGCCATAATGTATCCGCGCTACTGCTTCGCAGTTCAAGTCCTATCCTGGGCACAGAGCTATCCTTGATTGAGGATAGCTTTTTTTGTTTGTGCTATGTTGTCGGTCGTGTTGGGTTGTGTGTGGTGAGCCGATTTCATCGGCATGTGTACGTTGCATGTGGCATTGTGAGCCTGCTCCGAGCTCGCTCCATACCCGCTCCCAAATCCGTTCCCATGCCCGCTCTTATCCCGCTCCCATGCCCCACGCAGCGCCCCCCCCAAAGCTACGCTTTCCGCCCCATCCAAACTATCCAATATGTCGTAAAAAGTGGCTTAAATGGAGTATTACTATTGTTAAATTATATTTTAGTTGATAACTTTGAATTAGTTTTTACCTACTATTTCGATATTGCGTTTTACCAATAATAAGTATTATTGACTATGGAAAAGTTAAATCGTCCAGCTATTTTGGTTGTTGATATGCTCAACGACTTTGTCACAGGTGCCCTGACATGTGATCGTGCCAAGGCGATTGTTCCTGCCACAGCGCGTCTGTTAGATGCGGCGCGTGCTGCCGGCGTGCCCGTAATCTTCTGCAACGATGCCCACGTGGCTGGCATCGACCGCGAGCTAACTATCTGGGGTGACCATGCTATTGCCGGTACTCCCGGTGCCGAGGTTATCCCCGAGCTCAACCTCTCGTCGAAGGATTATGTTGTGCCGAAGCGTCGTTATAGCGGCTTCTTCCAGACCGATTTGGATATCTTGCTTCGTGAGCTTGGTGTGCGCACGGTTGTCATGACGGGTCTGCATGCTCATATGTGTGTGCGTCATACCTCTGCCGATGCCTTCTGCCTTGGCTACGATGTTGTTGTCGCAAAGGAGGCTACCGACTCGTTCACCGAGGAGGACTACCTGAATGGCCTCGCCTACTTGAAGACATGCTATGGTGCCGACGCATTGACCAACGATGAACTTATAGCAGCTTTTTAGGGCAGCAAAGAGCCATTGGGCATAACACCCTCGATAATCTCCGCTTTGCCAATTGCGTGCGGTATGTCGGGTGTTAATAAGATGAGAGTCAGGATTGGAGATTCCATCCTGACTCTCTTCGTTTGAAAGGTAGAGTATAACCTCTGCCTTATTGCCCTATGAGATTAGTTCATTGCCTGCTGAATGGCAACAGCCACAGCTACGGTAGCACCAACCATGGGGTTGTTACCCATACCGAGGAAGCCCATCATCTCCACGTGTGCGGGAACCGACGATGAACCTGCAAACTGTGCGTCAGAGTGCATACGACCCATGGTGTCGGTCATGCCGTATGATGCGGGACCTGCGCCCATGTTGTCGGGGTGCAACGTACGACCGGTACCACCACCCGATGCTACCGAGAAGTACTTCTTGCCAGCCAACGTACGCTCCTTCTTGTAAGTACCTGCTACGGGGTGCTGGAAGCGTGTGGGGTTTGTAGAGTTGCCGGTGATAGATACATCAACATCCTCCTTCCACATCACTGCTACGCCCTCGCGAACATCATCCACGCCATAGCAACGTACCTTCGAGCGCAAGCCGTCAGAGTAGGGTATAGCCTCAACCTCCTTAACCTCGCCGGTGTAGTAGTCGAACTCGGTACGTACATACGTAAAGCCGTTGATACGTGAGATAATCTGTGCAGCATCCTTGCCCAAGCCATTGAGAATCACGCGCAAGGGGTTCTTGCGTACGCGGTTTGCCATCTCTGCAATCTTTATCGCGCCCTCGGCAGCTGCGAACGACTCGTGACCTGCGAGGAAGGCGAAGCACTGTGTCTCCTCGCGCAACAGACGTGCTGCGAGGTTACCGTGACCGATACCTACCTTGCGGTCCTCGGCTACCGAGCCGTTGATGCAGAATGCCTGCAAGCCCTCACCGATAGCCTCGGCAGCGTCGGCAGCACTCTTGCAGCCCTTCTTAATAGCGATTGCAGCACCTACGACATAGGCCCACTTTGCGTTCTCGAAGCAAATGGGCTGTGTCTCCTCACACATCTTGTAGGGGTCGATGCCCTTCTCGTCGCAGATAGCCTTTGCCTCCTCTATCGACTTTATACCATATTGTGCAAGCACAGCGTTGATCTTATCGATTCTGCGCTCGAAGCTCTCAAATAATGCCATAATTTTCCTGAAATTTAATGGTTAATAACTCTCGAACGCCTCGTATTACTCGTGACGAGGATCGATATACTTAACTGCATCCTTGAAGCGGCCATACGAGCCCTTTGCCTTCTCCAATGCCTCTGCGGGCTCGATACCCTTCTTTATGAAGTCCATCATCTTGCCCATGTGTACGAACTCATAGCCGATTACCTGGTTGTCGGCATCGAGAGCCATGCGTGTGCAGTAGCCCTCTGCCATTTCGAGGTAGCGGGGACCCTTGGCATTGGTACCGAACATTGTACCTACCTGCGAACGAAGGCCCTTGCCGAGGTCCTCCAACGAGGCACCTACAACCAAGCCACCCTCCGAGAATGCCGACTGTGTACGGCCATATACTATCTGCTTGAACAACTCGCGCATAGCAGTATTTATAGCGTCGCAAACGAGGTCTGTGTTCAGCGCTTCGAGGATTGTCTTACCGGGAAGAATCTCCGACGCCATAGCTGCCGAGTGAGTCATACCCGAGCAACCAATGGTCTCAACCAATGCCTCCTCGATGATACCCTCCTTAACGTTTAGTGTGAGCTTGCATGCACCTTGCTGTGGAGCGCACCAGCCAATACCGTGTGTAAGACCAGAGATATCCTTAATCTCCTTGGCGCGTACCCATTTTCCCTCCTCGGGGATAGGAGCCGACTCGTGGTTGGCACCCTTCTTCACGCAGCACATCTGCTGCACTTCGTGTGAGTAAATCATAGTTCCAATCGTTTTAATTTATTGTATATAAGCTAATACTCTTTTGTGAATGCACAAATCGTGACAAAGGTACAAAAAGAAAACGGATAAATCAACCGCGATTTACTAAAAAATTTTAAGAAACGGCAAAATTGGGCATAGATGGCGCCCTGCTTGGTGGCGTTCCGCTTGGCTGCGCTGCGCTTTGGTGGCGCTCTGCATGGTGGTGCTGCGCTCCGCTTGGCGGCGTTCTGCTTGGTGGTGCTTTGCTTGGCTGCGCTGCGCTTGGTGGCGCTCTGTTTTGGGTTGTTTTTCTCCCCTTCTCTACTCTTTCGCTGCCCTTTCGCTACTCTTTGCTCTCTCTTGTGCGCGGGTATTAAAAATAGTACCCGCACACGCAAAAGGATGCGAGTGTTTAGGTGGTGAGGCTGCGGTTAGTATCAAGCGCCACGCGCGCCGTCTCCAATAAAAAAAGAGGCTGACCAAAAGCCTTACAGACTTTTTAGTCAGCCTCTTCTTGTTTAGTGATTCAGACTACTCAACAATAGAGTCATTTGCAGGGTACTTCTCAAATATGTGCTGACCCAAGAGAGTGTTATTTGATACAGTACAGTTAGTAAACTTGTATGTTGAGTTATCAGTGTTGAACATACCTACCAAACCACCACCAGAGTACACAGCACCATAAGCACCTGTATTGTTGATGGTAGTGTTAGTTACAGAGCAATTTGTGAGGTTGCGCTCACCAGCGGTCTCATTGATAACACCAACAATACCTGCTGTACCACCGTTAGACTTTACTGATGAATCGGTTACAGAGCAGTCTGAGATGCTACCGCTGTTGTAGAGACCTGCGATAATACCGCACGCCCAGTATGAATCCTCGATAGAGCTGTTCTTAACCTCTATCTTCTCAATGTTACCATAAACTTTTGCAGCAACGATTGCTGAACGACCAGCAGTCTTAAGGTGGCAGTTGTCAAACTTAACATTCTTGATAGGACCTACCCAATTCTTAATAAAGCCCATATCAGAAGCTCCCGAATTGTTTGTCCAGTTAGATACAGTAAAGCCCTTGCCATCGAATGTGTTGTTGTTCCCTGGGTTGAATGCATTCAAGCCGTTAAACACAACGCCATTAAGGTCGATATCTGCGCCAAGAGTTACAACCTCGCCACCCTTGATGGTTATACCAGATAGAGCAACCAAACCGTTAGCGTTAATCACCTTGTACTCATTATCCTTCTTCAACAAACCGTTGGCGATAATTTGGTAACCATCTACAAACCAGCCGTTGTTATATGTATATTCAACACCCTCAACGGTCATTGAGCCCTGAGCCTGTGTGCCCTCATATGGAGCACCAACAATATTCTCTGTACCTGTAACATTCTCGTACGAGATATTAGTGATAGTAGACTTGCCGCCAAGTGCGCCAGAAATAATACCCTTACGTGCGTCGTCCGATACGATAGTAACATTCTCTACAGTTGCGCCATTAAGAGTCTGTAGTGTGATAATACCAGAGATACCACCTACGCACTTAGAAGCCTTAATAGTCAAGCCGGTAGCCTCGAAGTTAGAGTAGTTAGCTGTCAAACCACCATTCGTCTGAATATCAGAGATAACACCACCAACTGTAGAATTACCCTCGATTACAGAGCCCTGATTAGCGTTGATAGCGATATCCTTAGCGTTAACGCAACGACGAGTGTAAGCCAAAACACCTGCTGTGTAGTTGCCACCCTTGATATTTACATTACCCTTAACAGTAACATTATCAACTTCTGTATAGTATGGGTATGCGATAGCAGCAGCTACAATGTCACCCTCGGTTGAGATATTTACATTCTCAATAGTGAGGTCCTTGATGTAGTTCTCGTTATTTGCATCAACACCCTCTGTTACACCGAACAAACCTGCATAAACAAAGCCGTCAGAGTCAGGAGTAAGAGCGCTAATCTTCAAGTTCTTGATAGTCTTACCATTACCATCGAAATTGCCCATAAAGCCGTGATCCTTGTATGCCGAACCAATAGGAGTCCACTCCTCGTTGTTGAGGTTGATGTCAGCAGCGAGCTTCACGGTCTGACCAGCGAAAGTACACTTGTTGCTATTCACCATCTGAGCAAACCAGAACATATCAGCCTTGTCAGAAATCTCAAGGTTGCTAATATCGTAGATGCCAGCCTCAGTAGCGGTGTCGTACTTCTGTACGAACTCCATACCGTCGATGACTACCTTGCTACCCTTACAACCATTCAAGGTGTAACCACGACCTACGTAGCCCATATAGTCGAGTGGGTTAGCTACTGAGCCGTCTGAGTTCATACCTGATACATTACCAGTGTATGAGCAGTTTGTAAGAGTACATACATTCTTAGCGCCATCACTCCAACCACCTGCGATACCACCTACACGGTATTGGTCGTGATTGCGACCCTCGCGGCCTGCAACAACAGCAATATTACCTGTTGTATGGCAGTTGTTGAATGTCTGGTCACCTGCTGCAAGGCCGATGATACCACCAGCGAAGAACTTATTAACAGTTACATTGATATTTGAAGAGCAGTCCTCGAATACAGACTTACCCTGAAGCTGACCAGCCAAAGCACCAGTGTTGTTGTTTGCAATAAGGTAGCTACCCTCGTTAGCGATAACGTGAACATTCTTCATTGTTACATTACCATAAGAGTTACCACCAGCTACAACTGCTACACGGCTTGCGCCATTAGCATCCTGAGTAGCGTAAACCTGAATGTCGCCCTTAACGGTTACATCCTCGATAGTTGATGTGCCCTCCAACGAACCAGCAACAGCACCGATATGGCCCTGGCTGTGGTCGATATCCAAGCAAGGAATATTGATATATACATTCTCGAAGGTTACATTCTTGATGGTTGCATTCTTAGCATAGCCAAAGAAGCCGACAAATGCCTTACCCTCCTTAGCCTCACTCTCAACGAGTGCAAGGTTCTTGATAGTATTACCATTACCGTCGAAAGTACCAGTGAAAGGATTCTCCTCAGTACCGATAGGTGTCCAGTTGTTTGCAACACCAGCACGAGTAATAACAAGCTGTGAGAGGTCGATATCGCCGTTCAAAACGATGTTTACATCACCATCCTCCTCAACAATCTCAACGATGCTCTGCAGACCCTCAGCTGAAGATACTGTGTAGATGTCAGTTTCTGTATCCTGTGTAAGACCCTCAGCAATGATAATCGAGATGTTAATTTCCTCACCAATAGTGTTGTCAGTATCAGTTACGTTAGAGCCCTTACGACCGATAACAGCGCCCAAAGTAGTTGGAGTCTCATTCTCATAGTCTACAGAGATATCCTGAAGAATTGTGATATTCTCAACAGAACAGCCGCTAACGGTATTGTTGTTGTGTGCCATACCAGCGATACCACCCAAATCGCGGTAACCCTGAATCTTCACATTCTTAGCAGAAGAGTTCGTTACATACAAGCCACCCTCGCAGTTCTGACCGATGATACCACCAGCCTTATCGCCCCAGTCACCATTCTTCGTTGTAAGGGTAATATCAATATTGTCGACGTGGCAGTTGTTAATCTTTGCATAGCCCTGACCAACGATACCGCCAGCATAGTGGTGTGATACAATCTTTGCATCAATAACAGTAAGGTTCTTGATAGTTGCGCGTGCATTACCGAAGAGAGCAGCGTAACCCTCCTGGGTTGTAACATGGAAGTTACCTACAATGTGGTTACAACCATCAAATGTGCCTGCGAAGTATTTGCCAGAACAACCAATAGGTGTCCACTCGTGACCGCCAAGGTCGATATTCTTTGCAAGTACGATAGTCTTACCAGAGAAGTCGTTTGCTGCTGCACGAGTAACGCCATTTACCTGATCTGCAACCCAAGCAAGCTCTGCACCACTCTTCACGGTGTAGGTTTTGGTAGTACTGTCATATGAAGGCTCAGTTACAGTCTCACCATCCCAAATCTCAACATCATACTTGTCATCCTCAGGATTCCAATTTGTGCCATTCTCGAATGCATCGTCGATAGTAACCTTGATGTTGCTGAAATCGGTAAGAACGGGACCGATGATAGTGGTCAAGTAGTTACGCTCAACGGGGATGTCGGTGTTGAATACGATAGTGGGAATAACGCCACTGTTAGTATCTTTAACATCCATGGTGAACTTCACGGTACCATTCTCTGCACCAAACATATAGTCGGCAAAGAGAGTCTTTGTGCCCTCTGCATCGTTGCTATACTCCGAAGCGCTCAACTCGAACTCGTGAGCGAGGTTTGCTACTGCGTTATCAGCAACAGCCTTCGATTCGTAGGCGTTGAATGTGGTGTAGAGCTTGTTGGTGTTGTAGGTTACCTTAACATCCTCGGGAACAACATTGTAGAGGTCGTCCATGTCGGTGGTAACAACGCGCAACTTCGCGAAGGGACGCTTGAGCTCGATGTTGATAGCCTGTGTGCTGTTGAACTTAACGGCA
>JAFQOR010000007.1 GCA_017403125.1 Alistipes sp.
GATCTATGCAAATCAAAGGGTTTGATAGGTGCTTATATACACCAGCAAGCTCTCAACCCCGTCGAGGATGATGAGTAGAGCGAATAATGGGTGTATGTATAAAAAGAGAGGTGGATGCTCCATTTATTCGGGGCATCCACCTACTATTTTATCCTTAACCTTTCGACTATTTATGCTTTTACCTCGCGCTTGCCTTGCGCTTACCTTGCCTCACTCTTGCATCTCTTCTGACCTCTCTCTGCCTCTTTCCTGCTGCTCCCTCTCTCTCCTGCCTCTTTCCTGCTGCTCCCTCTCTCTCCTGCCTCTTTCCTGCTACCTTTCTCTCTCTCTCTTCTCCTCCTCTTCCTTGTTGCCCCTCTTTGTTGCCCCTCTTTGTTGGCGCTTAGTTTTTGCCGAGGACGATGCGTTCTATTTCGTCAATTTGGTGTTTGAACTGCTTGTCGGTGTCGATCATGTCGGCAACGGCCTTGCAGCTGTGAAGCACTGTCGCGTGGTTTCGTCCTCCTATGGATGAGCCTATTACGGTCAGCGGAGCTTTGGTATGCTGCTTCGATAGGTACATTGCCACTTGTCGTGCTTGTGCCACGTCGCGAGTTCGCTTTGCCGAGTTGAAGGTGTCAAGTTCGATGTTGTAGTAGTCGCACACGACCTTTACTATGTGGTCTATTGTTATCTCGCGCTGAGTCAGCTTGACATATACTTTGAGTATGTCTTTTGCCAGCGATATGGTTATCTTTCGTCCGAGGAATGAGGCGTTGGCTATGAGTGACGATAGTGCGCCCTCTATTTCGCGGATGTTTGCCGAGATGTTCTCTGCGAGGTATGCAACGACATCTTCGGGGATGTTTGCGCCGAGGCGTTTAGCCTTTGAGCGTATGATCTTTACTTTTGTTTCGTAGTCGGGTATGCTCAAATATGCCGATAGACCCCACTTGAAGCGAGTCAGCAGACGCTGCTCGATATCTTTAAGCTCCACGGGAGGCTTGTCGGACGTAAGTATGAGCTGCTTGCCGGCAAGTTGCAGGTGGTTGAAGATGTTGAAGAAGGCGTTCTGTGTACCGATTTTGCCTGTCAGCTCCTGAATGTCGTCGATGATAAGCACATCGACCATCTGGTAGAAGTGTATGAAGTCGGTAATTTCGCCATTCTTGTATGCCGTTTGGAACTGCGCCTGAAACTTGTTCATCGAGACGTAGAGCACCTGCAATTCGGGGTGTCGCTGACGCACCTCGTGGCCTATTGCCTGCACGATGTGTGTCTTGCCGAGTCCCGAGTCGCCATAGATATATAGCGGGTTGAAGGCGTTGTTTCCGGGAGATACGGCTATCGCCATGCCGGCAGAGCGCGCCAGGCGGTTGCACTCGCCTTCGATGTGGTTCTCGAAGGTGTAGTTCGAGTTCAGCTGTGGGTCGAACATTATGCGTCGGAGTCCCGGAATTACAAAAGGATTTTTTATATTTGCAGCGTCGGTAGGCTGCGAGTACTGTGGTACTGCTGCGCTATCGGTTGTTGCCGGCTTTTGGGTGACGCGAGGTACGGCATAGAGGAGCTGTGTATCTTCGCCATAGAGCTCCATGATGATGGGCTTTAAGTAGCAGAGATACTGCTTCTCGATGTTCGATACGAAGCTCTCGTTCGGCACGCGCAGACGCAGGTGTGCACCATCGTAGCTTATGGGCGAGATGGGCTTAAACCACTTTACAAACTCCTCCTCGGTTATCGAGGTGCGAAGTCTGTCGAGGCAGTCTTGCCATATTTCGTGGTATGTCTGGTTTTGCGTCATGCGTTGCTAAAAAATATTAAAAAGTGTCGTTGCGTTAGAGGCGATAACTCCCCCGAAACAGGCATCAGTGTTCTGTTTCAACGAGTTATAAATCTCACCTATTTTTTTGCTTAAACCGGTCGTGATTTGCGCGAGGCAATTGACCCGTTTCGACACTGCAAAGATGTGGATATTTTTATTAAAATAATATCAAATTTTAGTTGCAAAATTCGATTTTTTTAATATGGATAAACCGGCTGGATTTTTGTCGTATATTTTAATGCGCTGATTCAGTAATATATGAATATTTTTTTGTATATTTGCGTATTGGAAATTTCGAAATTGGGAGTAATTAACTATAAAAATATCTAATAATACTATGGCAAACGATTTGGAGATGCAGGTTATGTCGAAGGCACAGGCATGGCTTGATGGCGACTATGACGAGGCTACAAAGCAGGAGGTTCGCAGATTGATGGAAAGTGATAAGAATGAGCTTGTTGAGAGCTTCTATAAGGACTTGGAATTTGGTACAGGCGGTCTTCGTGGCATTATGGGCGTGGGTAGCAATCGTATGAATATATATACGGTAGGTGCTGCTACACAGGGCTTGGCAAACTACTTGAAGAAGAACTTCGAGGGCGAGCAGATTAAGGTCGCTATATCTCACGACAGCCGCAACAACTCGCGCATGTTTGCCGAGCGCGTTGCCGATATTTTTGCGTCGAATGGTTTTGTGGTCTTTTTGTTCGATGCTTTGCGCCCCACTCCCGAGTTGAGTTTTGCCATTCGTGAGTTGGGTTGTCAATCGGGTGTTATGGTCACAGCATCGCACAATCCCAAGGAGTATAATGGATATAAGGCCTATTGGAACGATGGCTCGCAGGTTACATCGCCCCACGACGTAAATATCATTGCCGAGGTACAGAAGGTAACCGAAATCTCGCAGGTGCTCACAGGCAAAAATCCGGAGAATATCCACATCCTTGGCGAAGAGTTCGACCGTAAGTATCTTGCGGCAATCAAGGAGCTCTCGCTCTCGCCCGAGGCTGTTGCCAAGCACAACGATATGAAGATTGTATATACTCCGTTGCATGGCGCTGGCGTGAAGCTTGTTCCGGCGTCGTTGGCAAACTATGGCTTTACGAATGTTATTTCGGTTCCGGAGCAGACGGTGCTCGACGGTAATTTCCCCACGGTGGCATCGCCCAATCCCGAGGAGCGTAAGACTATGGCCATGGCTATTGAACTTGCCCAGAAGGAGGGTGCCGACTTTGCTATGGCTACCGACCCCGATGCCGACCGTCTGGGCGTGGCTCTTCGCAATGCCAAGGGCGAGTATGTTCTTCTGAATGGCAACCAGACTCTGGTGCTTCTTATGAGCTATCAGCTTACACGTTGGGCCGAGCTTGGCAAGATTACGGGTAAGGAGTTTGTTGTCAAGACCATCGTAACCTCGATGATGCCAGATGCTGTTGCCGAGCACTTCGGTGTTAAGTGCTACAACTGCCTCACGGGCTTCAAGTATATCGCCAAGATTATCCGCGAGCAGGAGGGTAAGACAAAGTATATCGGTGGTGGTGAGGAGTCGTTTGGCTATCTGCCCGGTGACTTTGTACGCGATAAGGATGGTGTAGCTGCCATTACACTCGTGGCCGAAGCTGCGGCATGGGTTAAGGAGACCATGGGTATTACGCTTTACGAGTGGTTGCAGCAGCTCTATGTTAAGTATGGTTTCTACCGCGAGGGCTTGGTAAACGTTGTTCGTAAGGGTAAGGATGGTGCTGCCGAGATTCAGCAGATGATGGTTGATTATCGCCAGAATCCTCCGAAGAGCATCCTCGGCTCGCCGGTGGTTAAGATTCTCGACTACAAGACCTTGGAGCAGATTGACGTGGCTACCGGTGCTCGTACGGCAATCGAGGAGATTGATGAAAAGAGCAATGTTTTGCAGTGGCTTACCGAGGATGGTACTCGCGTGTCGGTGCGTCCCTCGGGTACCGAGCCCAAGATTAAGTTCTACTATGGTGTTAAGGCGCAGTTGCCGTCGGTTGATAAGTTCGACGAGGTGCAGGCTGCTCTCGACAAGAAGTTGGAGGATATCTCAAAGGAGTTGGGACTTCTCTAAATAGTGGTTAGGCATGCCCGGCTCAATGTTGAGTCGGGGTGTGCCATATCACGATGATGAATAGTGCGGGTGACCAAGCTGGTTGCTCGCACTATTTTCTTTTGTTGTAGCGATATATCTGCCAGCTATTCAGGAGGTTTTGCCAAACGATATATGCCGTTGGTGCTATCGAGGCAAGGGGATTCAAAAAGTTGAGCGACATCCACACGGCAAGTATCGTATTCTTCTGCCCTACGGATTGTCCACACGCCACAACATCGCCATCGAGGCGTCCCATGGCTCTTCCCACGCTAAACTGTGTGAGGCACAGAACGAGCGAAATGAGTGCTAACTCCACCTCGACAAAGGCATCGGCTTCGGTGTCGAGTATGAAGCATGTGGTGCGTCCCATGACTAATACTAACGATATGAGCCATAGGTAGAACGATAGTGACGAGTGTGCCGAGAACCACTCTGCACCGCGACGCCACAACGCTCTGCATAGTTGTGCTACCACGAAAGGTGCAATGAGCGTGGGCGCCACGCGCATGATAATCTCGGCGAAGGTGCAAGTGCCGTTACCAAAGGCGTGGAGCATGGTCGGGGCTATGAGTGCCGTTACGATGTTGCATACGAGGCTATATGTTACCATTGTAGCTACGTTTGCACCCAACATTCCGCCAATGACCACCGCAGCCATGGCGATGGGCGCCATGACGCATATCATCGCACCCTGACCTACAATCTCACCCATGAGTGGTGTGACAATATAGTAGGTAGCTATGGCTCCCACAAACTGAAATAGGAGCATATAGAGGTGTATCCATCGAAGGCGCATGGTGCGTATGTCGATACGGCAGAAGGTTATGAAGAGCATGGCTGCAATGAGCAGTGGCGTGAGCATGCCTTGACTCGCCTCTTCGACCGTGGACAATGGGCGGCACAGGAGCGCTCCAACAACCATGGCAAGGGGCATAGCGAGGGTCTTGATATTCTGTTTCGAGAGTCCCATATCGGTATTAACGTTCTGTTAGCGACGACGTAGCATATATTTTAATATATTAGACATCAGGGTGTTGCGTTCAGCGTCATCGCTTATGAGTTCAAGCGGAAAACCTAAAACTACGCTGCGGTAGCCCTGCTTGCGGCATACGACTGCTGCCGAGAGAGCATCGTCGTAGTGTAGTGCCGTTGAGGCATCCCCGGTTGCGGGGAGGACTATGTCGCGCCGTTCTATGGAGTAGTGTTTTGGGGATAATTCGTAGTCAAACGTGACTCTCTCGGGCTGTTTCGACAGCTGTTTTGCCACACCCATAAGGGCACCCGAAGATATTGGCTCACTTCCGCCATACTCTGCGCGCAAAACTCTGCGAGCCCACGCCCTGTCGTCGTCGTTGGCAATGGGTGAGTGCCATAGATCATGTAGTGCATAGCACCCCGAAATGAGGATGTTGCCTCCCTGCTCTGCATACTCCTCCAAGCGCTGCTGCATCATATCGCCAAAACACTCGTATCCATACCCCATGACTCCGCGTGCTACGGTCGATGTTAGCTGTTTGCCCAATATAAGGTCCACAGCATCGTAGTTGTTTAGCTTCACTGCGCCACTCTCCACAGCCATGCGTGATGATGAGGCAAAGGAGTAGCCGGCAGCCATTATTGAGCGACCATGGAGTGCTACGTAGTCGAAGGTGTTGCCTGCAATGACACTCCCCTCGAAGTTGCGCTCCGAGGCACCAAGAGCCTTGCTGTCGTTTTCGTTTCGTGCTTCGCCTCTGTCGAAGATGTGTTGCTTGCCTATGAACGAGGCGTCGTAGATGTATGGTACGCCACTATCCCTGTCGTTGTAGAATCCCGCAACACTATCCGAGGCTTCGCTTGCGGGTGCCGAGAGGCGTGTAAAACCATTCACAACGAGCACCGTAGCGCGACTGCGACGTGCTCTGCCTACGGCAAGTATCTCTGAATCAAAACTCTCGCCACCACGATTCACAGCCGTGAGGCGGAAGCTATACAGCACACCCTCGTCGAGGGGGATGCTTATTGAGGTGCTATCTACTCTGCGCCCTGTGTCGAAGCCTCCATCGCCCGCGCGCGTGTATAATATATAGTAGTCGGGTTGCGCCGTAGGCTCCATGTCGTCGGTTGTCGGCTCCCATGTAAGGTATGCCTCATCGTCGCGAAGTTCGCAGCAAAACGAATTTACGGGCAGGGGCTGCACCACATAGTCATATTCGTATTGGCTCGATAGGTAGCGTAGCATACCCTTATATATGGCGCGGCTGACAGTGAAGCGAAACGTGGGGTCGAGACCATAGCGCATATCTGCAAAGTTCTGGTGCGACAACAACTCCAAGAGCATTGTCGGGCAGGGTGTCATGCGTGCCTCGTAGTATCGTCTGTCCCACATGCCGCGACGTCGCCATTCGGGTTCAAACTTTGTGCGAATGTCGTTTACGATTTGCGTCATTATAAGGTCGGTAAGGTCGCGTGAGCGCATACGCGATGTGCTATCTTCGAAGCTCCCGCCGCTTTCGGCTGTTGAGTAGATGCCAAGCGTGCCTATCACCTCGTCGGTGAGACGTACTCCGGCATCCGAGTGGAAGGCAAAGGCGAGGTCTATGGGTATGCGCTTGCCCGTCTTTGAGTATAGATGCTCCGAGCCGCCCATGAGCTCCTCGACCCAATGTGCTCGCGACATGTAGTCCTCCTTGTAGTCGTCGGTGCCCTGTTTCGGAGCATATACATCCTCCGCAAATCCCGACCACTGCAACCAATATCTCGCCCCTTCGGTGAAGCGTGGGTAGCCACTTGTCGAGGCTTTGTCGCCTGTGCCACGACTCATATTTCCCATGCCGCCACCAATCTTTATGGCGTCGGCAGTGATAACGCCCTCCTCCATGGAGTCGTTTACGATGCTTACCAAGGGCTGATTCTCTCCCGCCTCGAACTCAAACTCGCCGAGGGCAACCCACATGCCGCCTCCCATGCGTTGATTTATACGAAACTCTCGGTTGCCACCAAGGCTGTGTACGATGTAGTGGGCATCGCTAACCGATGTGGGAAGCGATGTGTATGCAACGTAGATTGTGTAGATACCTCGCTCTGGAATGTTGCCACTCCATACAGCTGTGCTTGTTCGCTTTCCGTCTGTTACGGTCTCCACCTTGCGCGAAGTGCCATCCATGAAGGGGTTGTGCCCCAGGGAGTAGCTATCGTAGTTGTGGGTAAATCCATATCCGGCATCACTCCATTCATGGCGACGTGACTGTTCTAAATAGGTCGTTGCCTTGTCATTATCGAGGATTATCTCCTCGCGGCGCATGCTACGTTCGCGTGGGAGGAGTACCACAGCTCCGGCGCGCTCCAACATCGGCACAAGATAGGGTATCACATAGCTCTGCGTATATAGGTCTTCGACCGTCTCCCAGAGACACGACCTCTGCCAACTCCACTTTTCGGTGCGGTTGTTGAAGTAGCGCCCGTGGCTTTGCCATAGGGCTATGTGTCTATTTTTTAAGCCTGCCGAGGGCTGCGATAGATTGCTTATCGGGCGCAGTAACGGAGCGCAACTATCATATACGAAGCGCTGATTATTGTTCTGCGTATCGAAGTATTGGGGTATAAGCCTATCGATAAGCTCTCCGTCGGCGTAAATATAGAGGTCGGCAGTGTTATATTGTGCCGGAAGAGCTGCCCTCACGGCAGCATATATCGAATCGACCTTCTCGTGACGCATAGGCACGTAGGCAAGTTCTACCGAGGCATATACCTCGACCGACGTGCGACCTTTGCTCTCTCTGATTCGGAGGTCGTCGAGCTTGACATAACAACCTACGACATCCTCCATCGCGCAGTTGGTGAGCGTTGCCGCAATCTTCGTGCGCACCTCCTTCGGAAGTGTGCTCTGCGCCATGGCGGGGAGTGAGAGTAGTATAAAGAGTGCTACGTATGCTAATCGTCGAATCATGGTGCGACAAAGATAGGTAAAAATTACGGAATTTTACTTTTTTTACTATCTTTGCAATGAAAACAAACTAACGAAATTTAATACCATGAGAAAGCTACTACTTATATTTGCCATGGCGCTATCGTCATCGGCAATTATGGCACAAGAGGAGTTCGATGTACACTTCGACGACGCTACGTTGCGCATCGACTACACCTTTGCTGGTAATAGTGACGAGCAACTTATCGCGCTCAAAGAGCTTGCCCGCACCGATAGTTGGTGGGGTCGCCGCGTAAACCTTACGGATGTACCCCTCAAAGGCAATGGCGACCTTGCGCTATATGACATCGCTACTAACGCGCTGATATACAAGACTTCGTTCTCGTCGCTGTTTCAGGAGTGGATAACGACGCCCGAGGCGAAGGATGCGGTACGCAGTTTCGAGTTTACGTTGCTTGTGCCTATGCCTAATCGGAGTGTACGTGCCGAGATTGTTTTGCGTGATAACACAGGCAAGGAGAGCCGTCTGTGCCATACTATCAATCCCGATGATGCACTTATACGCGACCGTAGCGCACAGCGTGCACTGCCTCATCGCTACCTGCATAGGGGTGGCGACTCGAAGGAGTGTATCGACGTTGTGATTCTTGCCGAGGGCTATACTGTTCAGGATATGGATACCTTCTTCGAGGATGCTTTGATAGCTACCGGTGAGATACTCTCCTACGAGCCATTCAATAGCCATCGTGACAAGTTCAACTTCATAGCCATCGCCTCACCTTCGGAGGAGAGCAACGTTAGTGTGCCGCAGGATAATGCATGGCGCGAGACGGCTATAAAGTCAAACTTTATGACCTTCTACATGGATCGCTATCTCACATCGGGTGCGGTCTATGAGATGTATGATTTGGCTACGAACATTCCCACCGAGCACCTTATTATCCTTGCCAATACAGCAAACTATGGTGGTGGTGGCATCTACAACTCCTATACGCTGACTACGGCGCATCACCCATCCTTCCGCCCTGTTGTGGTGCATGAGTTTGGGCATTCGTTCGGAGGTCTTGGCGACGAGTATTTCTACGAGGCTGGCGATCAGAATGACGAGATGCACTCGTTGAGTCACGAGCCTTGGGAGCCAAACATCACTACGCTTGTCGATTTCGATACGAAGTGGGCAGATATGGTCGAAGAGGGCATCGAGATACCGAGCGAGCCTACCGATGAGCGCAAGGCGAACTATACCGTAGGCGTGTATGAGGGTGGTGGTTATCGCACCAAGGGTATCTATCGTCCCGCTGTGGTGTGCCGCATGCGCGATAATGTAGCTTCGCGCTTCTGTCCCGTATGCGAACGTGCTATCGAACGAGTTATTCTCCACCAGACTGTGCAAAGTGAGGAGTAACGAGGGGTGCAGCTATTGCCTTGTGCAACCTATATGAGAGGCAGTAGAGAGGTGCTACGGGCGACTATGCCTACGCCTCTCTACTGCTTTTGTATTGTGTATATCGAAGAAAATTTGTGTCGCACGTGCTTTTTTAGCGAAATATTTGGATTTTTAGAAAATATTGTCTATATTTGTTATTCGGATAACAGCGCATGGGGTGCTGTATAAGATAAGTAAACAACCAAAAACTAACAGTATAAACTTTGTAATACTATGACAAAGACCTTAAAAATTCGCGACTTGACGTTGCGTGACGGACAGCAATCGTCGTTTGCAACGCGTATGACACAGCAGCAGGTTGATCGCTGCCTACCTTTCTACAAGGATGCAGGCTTCTATGCTATGGAGGTATGGGGCGGTGCCGTGCCCGATTCGGTGATGCGCTACCTTAACGAGAACCCTTGGACTCGCCTCGAAACAATTAAGAAGGCTGTTGGTGATGTATCGAAGCTCACGGCTCTTTCGCGTGGTCGTAACCTCTTTGGTTATGCTCCCTATACCGACGAAATTATCGACGGTTTCTCGCGCAATGCAATCGAGAGTGGCTTGGGCATTATGCGTATCTTCGACGCTTTGAACGACGTAGATAATGTAAAATCTACAATCAAGTATATCAAGCAGTATGGCGGTATTGCCGACTGCGCCGTATGTTACACGGTTGATCCGAAGTATGCCGATGGCGAGGAGCACGAGAAGGTATTTACTGATGAGTATTTCCTCGACAAGGCTCGTCAGATGGCAGAGCTTGGTGCCGACATGATTACCATTAAGGATATGTCGGGTCTTATCCCTCCCGCACGTGTGGCAGGTCTTATCAAGCTTTTGAAGAAGGAGTTGGGTGTGACGGTCGATTTCCATACACACTGTACTCCTGGCTATGGCTTGGGTTCGGTATATGCAGCTATCGTTGCCGGTGTTGATATTGTCGATACCAACTGCTGGTGGTTTGGTGGGGGTACCGGTGCTCCTGCCGTTGAGCTTGTGTATCTGTTCTGTAAGAAGTTGGGCATAGAGCTTGGCGCAAATATGGAGGCTGTTGCCAAGATTAACGAGCAGTTGAAGGATATTCGCAAGGAGTTGGAGTTGTCGGTATTCGGTGCCGAGAAGCCTCTTCCCAAGCCCTTCAACCCCCTCACCGACGAGGTTCCTGCCGAGGTGGATGCTCTTCTCGACCGCTGCGTGAAGGCTGCCCAGGAGGAGAATTGGGACGAGTTGCTCGAGGCTTCTCAGGCTATCGAGGCTTGGTTCGGATTCCCCGCTCCCAACAAACTTGTTCAGGATGCCGAGATTCCCGGTGGTATGTACTCGAACATGGTGGCACAGCTCAAACAACTTGGTGCCGAGGATATTTTGCCTCGCGCGATGGAGCTTATTCCCCCCGTACGTTTGGCTGCCGGTCTGCCGCCCCTCGTAACTCCTACTTCGCAGATTGTGGGCGCACAGGCCGTAAACTGCGCTATGGACGAGAAGGCAGGACGTGCTATGTACACAAATAAGAGTGCACAGTTCGTAGGCTTGGTTAAGGGTGACTATGGTCGCACGCCCGTTAAGATTTCGGAGGATTTCCGCGAGAAGATTTGCGGTTTCCGCGAGGAGCGTCCCTACGATACATCGAAGTACCAGAAGCAGCCCAATCCTACGTTGGAGGAGGCAGGTGGCGTGAAGCTCGCCGAGAACGAGAAGGAGGAGCTATTGCTCGAACTCTTCCCGATGGTTGCCAAGGCTTACCTTACGGGTGTCAAGAAGGCGGCTTATGCCGAGAAGGTTGCTGCTAATCCCGAGTTGAAGAAGGAGGAGAAAGTCGAGATTCAGCCTATTACGGGAGATACAATTCTTGCTCCGCTCCCCGGACGTGTTATCGAACTCAAAGTGAAGGTGGGTGATAGCATCGCCGTAGGTCAGGAGGTTGCAATCTTGGATGCTATGAAGATGGAGAACTCAATCACATCCGACTATGCCGGCAAGGTTAAGCAGATTTTGGTTAAGGAGGGTGATACCGTTCAGGCAGAGGGTATTATCATCGAGATTGAGAGCGCAAAGGTCGGTGCTGCTGCCGGTAAGCGCATGCCCGTAACGGGTAATGCCGTGACAGCTCCGCTGCCCGGACGAGTAATTGAACTGAAAGTGAAGGTCGGTGATAAGGTTGCTGCGGGCCAGGAGGTTATGGTATTGGAGGCTATGAAGATGGAGAACTCTATCACTACCGACCACGCCGGCTTCGTCAAGCAGATTTTGGTTGAGGAGGGCGATACCGTTCAGGCCGACGCAATCCTTATCGAGATTGCCGACTCGTTGGATGCTACAGAGGGCGAGGCAAAGGCAGAGCATAAGGTTACGGCTGCCGATGGCAAGACCGTTAATGCTCCGCTTCCGGGTCGCGTTATCGAGATAAAGGTTAAGGCTGGTGACACCGTTGCCATAGGTCAGGAGATTATGATTTTGGAGGCTATGAAGATGGAGAACTCTATCTCGTCGGATTATGCAGGCAAGGTACTTGGTCTTTTGGTTGAAGAGGGCGCTACGGTTCAAGCTGACCAGCCACTTATCGTTATCGAGTAAGCGGCGTAGATGCCTAAAATGTGGGGCGCTTCACACAACGGAAGCGCCCCCTATTTTTTTAGCTGTGTGATTGAGATGTGTCGTGTTGCAAGTCAGTTATCTGATGATTTCATGCCTCGCGTTATCTACATAAAGAGTGCCTCGTATCGCCTCTCTACCTTGCCCCAATCGAGCACCTTCCAAAACTCTTCGACAGCTGTTTTACGTTGATTACGATAGTCTATGTAGTAGGCATGTTCCCATACGTCGATACAGAGTAGGGGTGTCAGTCCATCGGTAAGAGGCGTGCCGGCATTGGGTTTCGATACTATGTAGAGTTTGCCATCGGCATCCGATGCAAGCCACACCCAGCCCGAGCCAAACAGCGATAGCGATGCAGTTGTCATGCGGCGTTTAAGCTCCTCAATCGAGCCGAAGTTCTCGTCGATGGCGTGACGTAGTTTGCCTTCGGGCGTATGTTTTGCGTGTGGCGCCAACTGTTCGAAGTAGAATACGTGGTTCCAAGCCTGTGCAGCATTGTTGAATATTGCGCCATCGCTGTTGCGCACAACCTCCTCCAACGACATCGTGGCGTAGTGTGTTCCCTGCGTGAGCTCTTCGAGTTTTGCTACGTATCCGGCGTAGTGTAGGTCGTGGTGAAAGTGGAGCGTTTCGGCGGAGATATAGGGCTCCAATGCGTCGTAGGCATACGGCAGCTCAACGATGCTCAATAGTGCTGTTGCAATGGTTGTCATGGTCATATACTAATTTTTGTTTATAGATAATATATCGACCCTAAACTACAACAATTGCACCACGCGCTGTTATTCGCAATCGTTGCCTCCTAAAAAAAATCACGGAATCTTGCTTCGATGGTGACAAGCTCCCGTGATATTTGTCTGTTAAGGCTGATTGTTACTCTTTCGGTGGGGTCTGCTCGCCTTTGGTATCGCAGCTTTTTCCCTTTTCGATGCTCTTTCGCTCCTTACGTTTGCGAAGCATGCGACGTATCCATAGGTAGTAGCCTGTAAGTGGCAGTGTAGCACCGATGAGTGCTGCGAGCAGCCACAATATGCGTGTTACGATGCCTCCCCAGTTACCTACGTGCAACGAGTAGAGCCAGCCGCGCATCTTGCCCGACGAATCGGCATCGGCATATCGTTCGACAGATGTTATCTCGCCCGTAGCGTTGTCGAACTTATACTTATCCGAGGCACGCTGGTTGCCCACGCCACCGAGTTTTACCGTTGCCGAGCCCTCCGAGAGCGTTATTTCCGGCGTGTCGGGATTGGCTGCCAAGACCTCCTCATATACATCCTGCCACATGATGTATGGCGATGTGGCTGCTTCGTCCTCGGCTACCTCACCACGATTCCGCTTGCCATCTCTGTTACCCTTGTCACCCTTATCCGAGCTATTACTCTCCTTCTTTGTCTCGATGCCAAAGAGCCCATATACGCCATTGCGATACCACTCAAAGGACCATGTAAGACCCGTAAGTGCCATGATGAGTACGAGGAGCGTGGCGTAGATGCCACCGGCGACATGCAGGTCGTACCAGAAGCGGTGCCAGCCCTTGCGTAGCTTGATGCTTACGCGGTGTTTCAGCGCATGGCGATTCTTGGGCCACCAGATGACTACGCCCGTAAGTATGATGATTACCATCATTAGTGTGCTGATGCCTACTATGAGCTTACCCCAGAATATGCCTCCGTCGGCGGGCTTGCTGTCCATGAGCCAGCGGTGGAGGCTGAACATCGTGCGGAAGAAACCCAGACGCTCGGGCCTACCCTTAACCTCGCCCGTATATTGATCGACATATACAGCAGCATGCTTCGGCTTCGATAGATTGACCTTATAGCTCTTTGACGGGTCATTGGGTATGGTTATGCCCGTAATCTTCACACCCTCGTCGATAGTAGGCTCCACGCGACTGATGATTTCATCGATGGGTAGAGTCCTCTCTTTAACGTTATCGACGTAGTAGTAGCGGCTCTGCACCGACTCGGTTATCTCCTTCTCGAAGATGAGTGCAGCGCCCGAGAAGCATGTTATGCTTATTACCAAGCCCAAGGGTATCGAGAGCCAGATGTGTAGTTGTTTGAATATATTTCTCATAATTTCAATCTATGCCGACACGGCAAAGGTACGAAAAATACCTTGCCGTGTCACATCTTTTGTTAATCTATTTTTTAGTATAGCGGTGCAAGACGTCCTATGCCGCTAATCTGTGTAGCCTCCACCGTAAGACCCTTCGATGCAACGCCCGATGTGGTGTCGATAGCGTAGATGGCCGGATAGCTGTCGGTTGTTGTAACGGCGATATACGCCTTGCCATCCTCGAAATAGGGAGTGTTGCCAAAGCCCGAAATAACATCCTCTGACGGCAGACCCGAAACCTCGGTGAGTGTTGCGCTCTCGACATCGAATATAGCGAGCTGATTGGCAGTCATATTCTTTTCGGGGGTGATGGGTGCGTTGTACATGAGCATCAGGAACTTCGAGCCGCCAATGTACCATGTGCGAAGGAACGAGCGACCATCCGTCAGGGCCTCGATATTAACATAGTAGTCGGGGTCGAACTCCTCGCTACCGGCATTGATGCGCACTACACCCGCAGGAAGCGTCGTTTGCTGGCGTGCATCGGCCATTGCCTTGGCATACGAAGGCGAGAATACGTAGATGTCGCCGCTCTCGGTGAGCCATGTCATCTGATAGTATTGCGACTTGTGGCGTCCGCAGGCGTAGCTAATCTTATCGGTCTTGATAAGGCGCTTCTGGGTAAGAGTCTCGTCGTCGAAGATTGCAACCCAACACACGTCGGGATACTGTGTCCATTGCAACTCACCCTCCTTGTAGGCGCCGCTGCCCGAACCACCCGACTCGGTCTTCACCAAATCCTCGTTGCCCGCCTTAATCCACTTGCCACCATCGACCTTCGCGCCATATTGGCTCAAACCCATGGGTACGGCTGCTGCAAAGAGCTTGTCGCCACGCTGCTCGATACCTGCCAAAGTTACAAACTCGCCATTGCCAAGGAAGTTCTCCGAGAGATATGCCTCGTTCGTAGTGTCGTTTGTGGTGTAGGTTTCGGCCTCGACATCGAGATACGAAATGAGGAACGACTTGGGAATGTAGCCATTGGCATCCGCCCACTCTGCCGGACCGTCGCCCGTCGATGTTGTCATGATATAGTTATCGTAGATGCCATAGGTCGTAAAGCGGCGTACGGCATACTCGGCAGGACGTGCCGAGAGTGTATAGTCGTTGTTCATAACATAGGAGCGTGTGGTGCCGGCATTACCCTGATTGTAGGTCAAACCATAGAGGTAGTGGTTGCTGTGGAACACCCAATAGGTTGCACCGTCATTAACCAAGCCATTCTCCATGCCCACCGCGCCCTCGTCGAGCGAGGCGGCAGTGACCAACGCATTTGTTGTGGTCGATGAGAACTGACCCTGCGCTGCTATCACATAGGGAGTCTCTGCTCCGGGCGTAGGCGCAGGTGCGGGGTTGCTGTTGTTGTCGTCGTTTTCGCATGCGCTACCCGCGATGAGTGTCGCGAAGAGTAGTGCGAGAGTTGAAAATTTAAGTTTCATAATGCTTATGTTTTTTAATGTTATATATCTTTGATTTTCTGTGCTATTCTATCGCCCGCCGAAGGCTATGCGTATCTTGCCATAGAAGGCGCGTCCCGCCTTTTGCAGGCTGAAATTGTCGTATAGCTTCTCGTTCGTTAGGTTGCGACACTCGATGGCGAAGTTGTAGCGTCCGCCCTTTATCGAGTAGCTCAACGTCAGATTGTGAGAGAACTGTGTGGGTACCATGAACTCATCCTTGTTGGTGCCAATGCGTGACGAGTAGTAGTAGAACTTGTTGAGGTAGTTGTTGTCGTAGGTGAGTGACAGCGTATCCTCCTTCCATATGCAGTCATGCCATGTGAAGGTTATGTCGGCATCGGCAAAGAGGTAGGGTATGTTGGGCATGCGGTCCTTGTATCCGAGGTTGGGCATCGATGTGGTGCCCAGAGCTATGGGCATGTTGTCGCGTACGTCCATGTAGGTTAGGTTGCCGCCCACCGAGAGCCACTTTGCAAAGGTGTAGCGCAACGACAGGTTTCCGCCCCATGTCTTCACACGTCCATAGTTAATGTAGCTTGCTGCCGACTTACCGCCACTCATATCCACAATGTTGCGCTGTATGTAGTCGTCCGTATTTCGGAATATAAGACCCGCCTCGATGTATATTCCATGCTCCTTGCTCTGACCAAATAGTGCGTTATAGCTGATGTTAAAGTTCAGATTATCGCTATTCTCGGGACGTATGCCTACATCTCCCATTTCGAGGTCCTCGTCGCCAAACATCTCCTCGATTGTGGGCAGACGGTATGCCTTCTCGTATGAGAGCTTTGCCTGCAACGATGGCAGGATGAAGTAGGTGCCGGCAATGCCATAGCCCAAGGCATCATCCTTGCGCGTGGTGCGCACAAATTCGGTCATCTTATCGTTGGTTGCTACGGGACCTGCAACGTCGATGTTGTAGTACTTGCCAAAGAGCGATAGGTTCCATCGCTTCGAGGGCATTAGTCGATACTGCAATCCCGTGATATTCTTCATCGTCTGCTTGTCTATGGCGTCGTCCTGTTCCTCCTTTGCCAAGAGTGAGGTGTTCGAGCGCTTGAAGGTGTTGAAAACATGATTCAGAGTGAAGGTGTGGGCACGTCCAAGACGATAGTTTAGCGTTGCTGTGGCGTTCCAATTATCGTTTGTCGAGCGTGTATGCTGGTATGACTGCTCGCCGGGTGAGTTTAGACGCTTCTGCTCGCCATGCCAATTGTACTTATATTGCGCGGTGTCGATGTTGTAGGTTATGTTGCGGTTGTAGTTGGCGGTGATTGTTAGGTCCAGACCATCGACAAAGAGGTTGCGCTTCTGATACTCTATCGAGGGCATGAGCGAGTGCGAACGACGAAGCTTCTCGCCATAGACAATCTCCTGGCGTACGCCGGTCTGTATCTCCTTGTACATCTGTGAGTAGGTAAAGCCAAAGACAAGTCTGTCTGCCCAACGTTTCTCGGTTATTCCAACCTTTGCCACCACAGCCTCGTTGTGGTAGGTGTCGTGAAAGCGCTCTACGCGCTCCTTTTTGAGCTTATCTATACGACCCGTCTCGAAGTCCTCGACCGGAGCATCCACCGTGTAGTTGTTGTCGGAGTAGTTTTGGAAGGCGTTTATCTCCCACATGAAGCCGTTTTCGAGTGTCTGTCCGGCGTTGAGTGTCGAGCGATGTGTGTTGAACGAGCCGAACGAGTACGATGCATCGGCAAACCAGCGACGGCGACTCTTGTTCGTGACAATGTTCACCACGCCGCCTATGGCATCCGAGCCAAAGCCTACGGGGACCACACCACGATATACCTCTATGCGCTCGGCAAAGCCTGCGGGAATGTTGTTCAGTGAGAATGAACTGCCGACACCCTCCTGTGGTACGCCATCGATGAAGACCTTGACGTGTTTGCCCGAGAAGCCATCGACCGTAAGTGCAAGGTCCGAGCCTACGCCTCCCGATTCGCGTAGCTTCAAGCCCGGAGCCTTCGACAGTGCGTCGCTGATGCTCTTGGTTGAGTTGCGAAGCTCGTGTGTATCGAGAGCTACGGCGTTGAATGCCGAACGCTTTACGCGACCTACGCCCGAAGCCGTAACCACAACCTCGTCGATATCGGTGCTGCTCGCTTCAAGCGTTATGTCTATCCTCTTCTCTTCACCCTCCTCAACGCTTATGACAAGAGCCTGCTCTTCGTAGCCGAGCATCGATGCACAAAGCGTCATGTTGCCTGCAACGACCTTCAAATAGTAGTTGCCATCTGCATCGGCTGTTGCTCCACGAGCTGTACCTTTTATATATATAGATGCAAAGGCTACTGCCTCGCCATTGCCATCGACTATGCGACCCATGACCGCAGCGTTGGCGCGCGGAGGGTTTGCAGTGTCGTAACCCCACGTCGCAGTGGTCGAAACTACGACAAAAAGTAGGGCGATAAAGAGTCGAAGTCGTAGGTCTGATAGTAGCGTAGTTCTGTTCATAAATTTCGTTATCGTTTACGGTGCAAAGGTATAGCATAAAGCTAACCTTCACAATCGCACGAAGTTGGGAAATTTATGCTCTCCATCTCCCTATATTTGGGGATATGGAATTGAAAGAAAAAGCAGAGGCATCTTAACTCCGATGGTCTTGATGCCTCTGCCTATGAAATTTATGATGCTTGGTCGCTGTCTATTTGCGTACCTCGGCACCACAGCGCTGCTTCAATTGCGTCTCGATGTTGCTCATCGTTCGCTCAATCTGCTTGTCGGTGAGTGTTTGGTTCTTATCCTCTAATATGAAACTCAATGCATACGATTTCTTGCCTGCTGGGAGCTTGTCGCCCTCATAAACATCGAACAGCGATACCGATTTCAGGAGCTTCTTCTCCGTGGCGAAAGCTACCGAGCGTAGCTGTGCAAACGATACCCCCTTATCTACGAGAAGTGCCAAATCGCGCTTTACCTCGGGGAACTTCGAGAGCTCCTTGAACTGAATCTTCGACTTCTTGGTCATCTTAATAAGCTGGTCAAAGTCGATTTCGGCAAAATATACATCCTGTTTAATGTCGAACTTCTTGCGTACGGCAGGAGCTACAACGCCCATACGCAGCACCTCCTTATTTCCCTGATGCAGAGCTATGGCATCGGCATAGAGATCCGATGTCAGAGGCTCCATCTGCAAGGCGTAGATGTCGATGCCAAAGCGATTCAGAAGGCGCTCGACCATGGCACGCAACGTGAAGAACGACGATGTCTCTGCCTTGCTGTTCCACGAAAGTTGGCTGTCGAGACCCGTGATGGTGATACCTATGCGGTAGCTCTCTTCGTACTTTGCCAAGGCGTTTTCGTCACTCGCTTTATCCGCAGCATAGGCGTAGCAGTTGCCCACCTCATACATGCGCAAGTTTGCGTTACGACGATTTACGTTCAGCTCAACAGCCTCCAAAGCGTTGAAGAGCAGTGTTTGACGCATAACGTTCAAATCCTGTGACAGCGGGTTGAGTATCCTTACGCAGCGCTCTACGGGATAGCTCTCCGAGCCCTCGTAGTACGACGCCTTGCTCAACGAGTTCGACATAATCTCGGTGTAGCCATTGGCGCTCAAAAAGTCCGATGCCACATTTTGCAGACGGCTCTTGTCGGGCTTCGGAGCGTATGACAACGTTGAATTTACGTGGTCCGAAACCTCGATATTGTTATAGCCATATACGCGCAATACATCCTCCACAAGGTCGGCCTCGCGCTGAACATCAACACGGTAGGGTGGTACTGCCACGTGCAACACGTCGCCCTCTCTGCCGCGTACCTCAACATCCAGAGCTTCGAGGATTGTGAGGAACATCTTATCGTCGATATTCTTGCCTATAAGACGGCGTGCACGATCCAACGAGAAGTCAAACTCGAAGTGCTTTGCGGGCACGGGGTTGATGTCGATAATCTCGGATGTGATGCGTCCCCCGGCGAGCTCCTTCATAAGCATTGCCGCGCGTTTTAGGGCATATACCTGAATGTTGGGGTCGATGCCACGCTCGAAGCGGAACGAGGCGTCGGTATTCAGACCATGACGCTTTGCCGTCTTACGCACCCATACGGGATGGAAGTAGGCGCTCTCGATGAACACGTTTACCGTGCTGTCGCTGATACCCGAATCCTGACCGCCATATACGCCGGCAATACACATAGGACGCTCTGCCGAGCAAATCATAAGGTCGGTTGCTGCAAGCTTGCGCTCCACACCATCCAGCGTTACGAACTTCTCGCCCTCCTCTGCCGAGCGAACTACCACCTTGCCTCCCTCAATCTTGTCGGCATCGAAGGCATGTAGGGGCTGTCCCAACTCGAAGAGTACGTAGTTGGTGATATCCACAAGGTTGTTCTTGGGGTTGATGCCTGCGGCACGCAACTCGTTCTGCATCCACTCGGGCGACGGTGCTATCTTGCAGTCGCTGACGGTGATACCTGCATATCGAGGTGCAGCCTCGCTATTTACAACCTCAACCTCTATGGTGCGTGATGTGTCGTCCACCTTGAAATCCTCTACCGAGGGCAAGCGTAACTCGACACTTTCGCCACGGCTCTTCAAGTATGCCACCAAGTCGCGTGCAACACCTATGTGTGACGCTGCATCCACACGGTTGGGGGTAAGACCTATGCCGATGAGGTAGTCGTCGGCAATGTGGAGATACTCCTTTGCGGGTGTGCCCACAACGGCATCTGCCGGTAGCTCCATGATGCCCTCGTGGTTGCGACCAATGCCCAACTCATCCTCGGCACAGAGCATACCCAATGACTCGACGCCACGTATCTTACTGCGCTTGATTTTGAACTCCTCGTCCGAGTCGATGGGGTAGAGCACCGAGCCTACCGTGGCACACATTACCTTCAATCCCTTGCGGCAATTGGCAGCACCACACACAATCTGCAACGGAGCCTCTGTACCCACATCTACGGTTGTGATGTGTAGGTGGTCCGAGTCGGGATGATCCTCGCATGTGAGCACCTCGCCCACAACAACACCCTGCAAACCACCCTTGATGGTCTCTATCTTTGCCTCCTCTTCGACCTCCAAGCCGAGCTCGGTCAGAATCTCGGCAATGCGTTCTGCCGGAAGCTCTGTGTCGATGTAGCGTTTAAGCCATTTGTATGAGATATTCATAGTATGATATTGTTTAATTATTTGTCATCTACCTTATACCAAAATGGTATAATCGCGCAAAGATACTAAAAAAAGTCTAAACTTTGCGTTCCAAAAGGCTAAAATGAGATGTGCGGTTGTCAATTAGCCGTAAATAAGTATGTTTGCGATAAGACATACGGCCAACGATACGCTCGCCATGGCGTTCAGATTGCCAAAGGCAATGCCTATGTTGCGCTGGTGTGTAGGCGTCACCAACACGTGCTCGAGAAGCAGTATTAGTCCAAACATATTGACACCCACATTCAGTAGCCATGTGTTGGGCTGCGATAGCGAAAAAACGATAAGTGTGCCGAAACTGATTACATGCAGCAATGCGCTTATTATCAGCGATGTGCGTGCCGAAAATTTCGATGGGATAGAGTGCAATCCGCGCTTGCGGTCGAAGTCGGCATCTTGCAGTGCGTAGATGATGTCGAAGCCTGCGCACCACGTCGTAACCACGGCCGCCAGTAGCCAACACTCTTTGGACGAAGTCCCCGTAACTGCCATGTATGCACCCACGGGAGCTATGCCGAGTGCTATGCCGAGCACGATATGTGCAAGTGCGGTAAATCGCTTGCAGTAGCTATAAAACATCACGATGAAGAGGGCTACGGGCGAGAGCCATCCGCACAGAGGATTTATGGTTGCAGCCACGGCCACGAAGAGCAGGGCGTTGATGACCACAAAACATAGTGCTCCCCTTGCCGAAATCTTGCCGGCGGGTATCTCGCGCATTGCAGTGCGTGGGTTCTCGGCGTCGAAGCGACGGTCTGCCCATCGGTTGAAGCCCATGGCTACGTTGCGCGCAAAGACCATGCAAAATATGACTTGCAACAGCAAGAGCCATAGCTCATTATCGTGAGGAGCGCTGTTCCATGCGTAGGTGAACGAAAGCAGCGCAAAGGGCATTGCAAATATGGTGTGCGAGAACTTTACAAGTCGCAAATAATCTTTTATTGTTGCCATGGCGCGTCGAACTTTTAGAGTTGTTACGAGCGACAAAGATAGCGAAAAAACCGATAATAACAAAGTCTCTTTCCAATCATCTTTTGTGGTGGAGCAGCCGATGTAAACACATGGCGTTGCGTGTTATGGTTTGGCACAAAAAGGCTCTTTGTTTGATAAATGTGGCAGATGATTCGTTATAATACAAATATTTTTTCTATCTTTGTGCGCCCTTATTCATAATTAGGAGAGGATAAAAAAGTGTGAGATGAAGAATATACGTAACTTTTGTATTATAGCACATATCGACCACGGTAAGAGTACCCTTGCCGACCGTCTGTTGGAGAAGACCAACACGCTGAACCAACGAGAGATGCAGGCACAGGTGCTCGATGACATGGACTTGGAGCGCGAGAAGGGTATTACCATCAAGAGCCACGCAATTCAGATGGAGTATAAGGCGCGTAATGGCGAGAACTTTACGCTAAACCTTATCGATACTCCGGGACACGTCGATTTCTCGTATGAGGTGTCGCGAGCCATTGCTTCGTGTGAGGGAGCACTGCTCGTTGTGGATGCTACGCAAGGTATTCAGGCGCAGACCATATCTAACCTCTATTTGGCTTTGGGGCAGGATTTGGAGATTATCCCCGTGCTCAACAAGATAGATTGCGAGTCGGCGATGATTGACGAGGTCAAGGACCAGATTATCGACCTTATTGGTTGCGGCGAGGATGACATTTTGCTTGCTTCGGGTAAGACGGGTCAGGGTGTCGAGGATGTGTTGGAGGCTATTGTAGAGCGTATTCCCGCACCCAAGGGCGATGAGAATGCTCCACTGCAAGCCCTTATCTTCGACTCTGTTTTCAACCCTTTCCGTGGCGTTATTGCCTACTTCCGTGTCTTCAACGGCACTATTCGCAAGGGTGAACATGTTAAGTTTTTCAATGCGGGTAGCGACTACGATGCCGACGAGATTGGCGTCTTGAAGCTGAAGATGGTCGAGCGCAACGAGATTAAGGCGGGTGACGTAGGTTATATCTGTTCGGGTATCAAGAACTCAACGGATGTCAAGGTGGGCGATACCATCACATCGGTTGCCAACCCCTCGACGGAGGCTATCGCCGGGTTCGAGGATGTTAAGCCTATGGTCTTTGCCGGTGTATATCCTGTTGAGGCTGACCAATATGAGGATTTGCGTGCCTCGTTGGAGAAACTTAAACTCAACGATGCGTCGCTCACGTTCGAGCCCGAAAGTTCGTTGGCTCTCGGCTTCGGCTTCCGTTGCGGCTTCCTTGGTCTGTTGCATATGGAGATTATTCAGGAGCGTCTTTACCGCGAGTTCGATATGGATGTTATCACCACTGTGCCTAACGTGTCGTACCATATTACTACGACCACGGGCGAGGAGTTGGAGGTGCATAACCCCTCGGGTCTGCCCGAAATAACGAAGGTGGCAAAGATCGAGGAGCCCTATATCCTCGCACAAATCATTACCAAGGCCGACTTCTTGGGTAACGTCCTGAAACTCTGTATTGATAAGCGTGGTATTATGAAGAATCAGACCTTCATTACGCAGGACCGCGTAGAGGTTAATTTCGAGATGCCTCTGTCGGAAATTGTCTTCGACTTCTACGATAAGTTGAAGAGTATATCAAAGGGTTATGCTTCATTCGATTACCATCGTACGGGTTATCAGCCGAGCAAGCTTGCCAAGCTCGATATTTTGCTCAATGGCGAGGCTGTCGATGCACTCTCGTCGCTTATCTATGCCGATCACGCCTACGACTTCGGACGTAAGATGTGCGAGAAACTTAAAGAGCTTATTCCTCGACAGCAGTTCGATATAGCTATTCAGGCTGCTATCGGTGCCAAGATTATCGCTCGCGAGACCGTTAAGGCTGTGCGTAAGGATGTTACGGCGAAGTGTTATGGTGGTGATATTTCGCGTAAGCGCAAGCTTTTGGAGAAGCAGAAGGCGGGTAAGAAGCGTATGCGTCAGATTGGCTCGGTGCAAGTTCCGCAATCGGCATTCTTGGCGGTATTAAAGATGGATTAGTTCTCCATCGTTTGCGGCAGTAGCTCAGTCGGTAGAGCATCGGCTTCCCAAGCCGAGGGTCGCGGGTTCGAGCCCCGTCTGCCGCTCCAAAGGAGCTAATAACGCGGCTCAACCGCGACCCTCGAACGCCCCTTTCAGGGGTTGGGGGTGTGAATATGAAAACTGCGCGAAGCGAGCGGACGAGCCCC